>CAIRBK010000044.1 GCA_903876795.1 uncultured Verrucomicrobiota bacterium | reverse complement strand
TGCATGGCTCCGTTCCGTATGATTGGATCGCGTCCAAACAAGGCGATCCCTAGCCCAACCGCCTCAGAATGAAGCTGTTTGGGTTTCAATCTAAGAATGTATCCATGTAACAACCTGACACCTTTGGCTACCCGACCCCTTGGCACGTCTCTGCTCGACGGCGACTTCCTCGGGCGACAGGTAGGAGAAGCCCAACTGCTGGAGCACCTGAATCGCCGAAATCTGGCTGACGTGGGATTCGAGGAAGTTGGGGGTGTTCATGAAGACACTGGTTTCAAGGCCGACATGAAATCGCGGAAGCTAGGCGAACGGTTGTTATCGATGTCCATATGCGGGCCGATTTCCCGGGCCCAGCGGGATTTCTCCGCACCTGCTACGCGATAGCCTTGGTCTTTGAGCGCTTTTGCTCCGCCCGGATAAACGGCATCGGCGAGCACTTCCCACGTTCCGCAGATGGAGTCGTTTTCGTATCCATCTAGCACCGCCTCTTTTGCTCTGGGGAATGTCTTCTTAATGGCGGGTATGTCGCCGAGCAACCAAGCCTCACCCTCCTCGATAGCCAGACAGAAGGCCGTATCGGGAGCAGGATGCACCTTGTCCAGCAGGTCGGTGAGTTCCCTTCTGAACGCCCTAAGGTTTCGATCATCGAGATCGCAGACGACGATCACAGAGGCGGAGTAACTGGCACCGTAGCGGGCAAATGTTTTCCCATAGCCAGCCAAGAGGCGTGGAAGCTGGTCGAGGAGTATCCGTTTTGCCGCATCGGTCGTGGGGCTCATTCCTTTGGGGATGTGCCCAATTCCTTTGTAGGAATGAACCTCAAACGTGTTCGGGGTATCTGGCCCGAGAATTTTGGGCACGAGGATGTCGAGCATGGTTTTGCCCGAGATGTCTTCGACGAGGATAGCGAAGTGCATGGGCTTACTTCCCGTCGAGATAATCGCTATACCACAGGCCGCCTAATGGCAGCCCTTGTTCCACCATCGCATTTACGACCGGGTGATCGCTGGCTCGCCGGATTGTGGAAAAGCCGTCCAATCCCTTTTCGAGAATCCAAACTTCATCGGGTTGGAGCGCATCCACCAGGTAAGGTTGGTGCGTCGTCACAAAGACCTGTGACGAATGCTTCTTGCTCGTGGCGTGAGCGCGGAACTCCGCGACCAAGGATTCAAGCAGCTTGTGATAAAGTCCGTTCTCCGGCTCTTCGATACAGATAAAAGGCGGAGGGTTTGGATCCTCCAATAAGAGCAGATAAGCGAAAACTTTCAGAGTGCCGTCGGACATTTCCTGAGCGAAGAAGGGATCGACGAACCCTTTGTTGTTAAAACGCAACAACAGCCGTTTATCGGGACTTGGTAGCGTATCGATAGTCTGAATGCCGGGAATCTTTTCCGCGATACGATCTAGAATGCTTTGGAAGCGAGCTTTGTGTTCGCGTTCCATGTATTGGACCACGTTGCCGAGGTTGTCGCCATGCACGTTGAGCTGTTTTTGCGGACCAGCCAGGGGCAGGCTGCGCGCAGCATCGGGCGTGAAATAGCTAAGATACCACCCCTCGATAAAACGGCGAAACGCGGTGATACGCGGATGCTGCTTGAGCGAGCCCAGAGTTGCTATCCCGAGGCGACGTTTGTCGTCGAGCTGGACGGCCTCGGTCTCGGCGCTTTCCGACTTTTGGATAAGCTCGTCGATATTGACGTTTGTGTCATCGGTATCGAGCTGCTTGCTCGCCGTGGCCGCATCGCCTTTCCAGGCAATGCCTTTGCCTTCTTGAAGGCGGAGAAAGGAGAGCGGGCGGCCGGTGCTGGTGCCTTTGCGACGCTGGCGGAGACGTTCGCGCAGGACGTAGGGACGACCACCCTTGTCGAGGTCGATAGCGAGTTCGTAGGTGATGGGGCGGTCGTTGCCGTCGCCGCGATAATACACCTCGAACTCGATGGGGCCGGACTGGCCACGCGAGCGAATGCGCTCGAAGCCACCGCGCCCGCGCGCGTCACAGGCTTCTTCCACACCGGTCTTGAGGCAATCGGCCAAGAAGCCGAAGGCGTCGAAGAGACTGGATTTCCCCACGCCGTTCTTGCCGATGACGACGGTCATGGGGCTTAGGGGTGCTTTGTCGTTTTCGTTCCAGAATTTGCCCATCTGCACGTTATGCAGGGCGCGGTAGTTGCGGACTTTAAAGCCTTCGATTTTGGACATGGGCGGTTTTGTTTATAAAAGGTTAGGATATGCGGCGGTTCAGGGCGAGACGCGGATACGGCCGGTCAGGGGTTGTTGCATGATGCCGCGTTTTTGGTGGTCGAGGGCGTGTCAGAAAAAGGGGGCAGGTCGTTACAAAGATACATTCTGATGCCTCCTCGTCAGCGCCACACAGATCTACTCCCAATGTCTGGATAGCGTCCAAACCGGGCTCTGCCTAGCCCATCTCTCTCAAAATCATTCTGTTTAAGTTTCAATTTATGAATGTATCTATGTAACGACCTGACTCCTCAGTCTCGAATGCTGCGAATGACAATGTCATTGCTGGTGGTCGACTCGATTCTGGACTGCCTTGGGCGTTCATCGCAGCCAGCGGGCGGGAGAGGCGCGGTGGTGCTCGACGGCACGACCCACCGGGCCGTCTCCGTCTCGGGCGCCTTGGCCGCGCCCGCTTTTCCGCTCACGCCAGTCCGTTTTTTTCAGAAACACACCTTCGGGCGATGGTCCGCAAGGTGGTGCCATACCATCGCCTGCAAGCAGGCTCCTACAGGGAGGCGTGGCGATGATCGCCGTGTGTGGCCACGCCCGTCACCGGGCGTTTGGGTTAGGGGGGAGCGTCCGGGGACGGACGCGGCTAGACCGGGGCGGGGTGATCATCTAGGAGTCGCTCGCAGAGGGCCAGCAGGCGTGCGCGCAAGGGTTCGCCGCGGGCGGTGAAGGTCCGCTGGCGGCGTTCATACTCCAGACGGCCTTCCGGTGTCTCGATCGGGACGGGCCCAAAGCCCAGCGCGCGCAGATCGTAGGGGCTCGCGCACATGTCGGTCTCGCGGATGTCGCGTGCCAGCGCGAAGCAGTCGGCGATCAACTCGGCCGGCGTGAAGGGGGCGAGTTTGAACGCCCACTTGTAGAGGTCCATGTTGGCGTGCAGGCAGCCGCTTTGCTCGTGAGCGGGGACCGTGGCGCGCTCCGGTTGGAATTTGTTGAGCGGGCGGGCTGGCGCGGTGAAAAACCGGAAGGCGTCGAAATGCGTGCAGCGCACCGGCTGGCTTTCGACGATGCGCGCGAGTTCGTCGGGCGGGAAGCGCAGGGGCCAGGCGTGGTGGCGGATTTCGTCGGGGGTCTGCCGGTAAATCATGGCCCATTCGTGGAGGCCGGAGCAGCCGAAGGCGGGCGGGCGGGCGGTGATGGCCGCCAGCAGGTCGCGCATCCAGACGAGGGAGGCGCGGCGTTTTTCCGAAAGGGTCGCCGGGTCGATGCTCACGCCGTCCCGGGTCTCGCGGTATTCGGGCCAGCGGAGAAACTCGCGCGCACCCTCGCCGGTCAGCAGGACTCCGGGGCCGGGATGCCATTGGCGCAGCCACGAGGGCCGGAACGAGTAGTAGTTGAAGAGGAAGTCGTAGACCGGGTGTTTCTCGCCGCGGGCGGCGCGGGCGAGGTGGGGCTCGATCCAGGCGCCGATGCGCTCCTCATGGGCGCGCTTTCGTTCGCGCCACTCGGGCTCGGCAAGGAGGACGGGAAAAGGAGGGGCAAGCATGGGCTGACGCGCGCAACCGGCCGGCCGGGCCGTTTCGCCGCGGTGAAGACGGCACCGCTCTTTTACGGGATGCGTAGCTGGGTGCCGAGGGTGAGGGCGTCGGGGTTGCGGATCACGTCCCTGTTGGCCTGGAGGATGTCGTTCCAGCGGGTGGCGGTGCCGTAGTATTGCTTGGAGATTTTCGAGAGTGAATCGCCGGAGCCCACGGTGTGGAAGCGAGGAGCGGGGGATGGCGCGGGGGGCTTGACTGCGGGGGCCGCCGGGGGCGGGGCGACGGCGGCCGGGGCGGCGGGAGGCAGGTTGAGCGAGACGGCGGGGACGGCGCCTGGGCGCGCGGGGCTGGGGCCGGTGGGGGCGGGGCCAACCAAGGCCAGGCGCGTGCGGAGTTGCTGGGCTTCGACGGCGGCGGCGGCGGCTTGATCCTGCGACTGGCGGAGCTGGTCGCGGGTGGCCACGAGCTCGGCGGTGGCCGTGTCCACGGTCTTGCGGGCCTCGGCCAGGCCCTGCCGGGCGGCGGCCAGGGCGGCGGCTTGTTCGGAGGCGGTGCGCTGGGCGTCGGCGAGTTGGATGCGGAGGTTTTCGGCTTCGGCGGCGACGGCGGCTGCCTGGGAGGCCCGGGGGCGGAGCGTGTTCAACTCGGCGGAGGCGGCGGCGAGTTTGTCGGCGGTGGCGGCGCGCTCCTCGTCGATGCTGGCGAGGGATTTCTGAAGGCGGTCGATCTCGGCTTGTTGCAGGGTGAAGGAGCGCAGGGAGGCGGCGAGTTTGGCGTCGGTCTCGGCCTTGGATTTTTCGAGTTCGGCGAGTTGCGCCGCCGATTCGGTGTTGATGGCCGGAGCGGGCCGGGCGGACTTGGCTTGGGCAAGCTGGTCGCGCGTGGCGGCGAGCTCGGCTGCGGCGGCTTCAAGCTGGGCGTTGAGGGTGAGGCGCTCGGAGGTGGCGCGGTCGGCGGCGGCTTTGAGGGTGGCGGACTCGGACTCGGCGAGAGCGAGCGTACGGCGGGTGGAGGCGAGTTCCTGGACGGCGCGCTCCAGTTTTTCGCGGAGGGCGGTTTGATCGGAAGAGGACCTCGCAACCGAGACGCGCAGTTCGGCGAGTTCGCGGGCGGAGGTGGTGGCGGCGGCCTGGAGCTGGTCGCGTTCGGAGCGGAGGGCGGCGAGGTCCCTGGACGGGGTTTCCGCAACGGTGGGGGCCGGGGTGGCACGGACGGCCTCGGACAGGCGGTTCTGGAGGGAGGCGATTTCGCGGTCTTTGCTGGCGAGGGCGGCTTCGGCGATGGCGATGCGTTTGTTGGCGTCGGCGAGTTGGGCGGTAAGGCCGGCCTTGAGCTGCTCGGTTTCCTTCCAGGCGGCGGCCAGTTCGGCGCTGAGTTTTTTCTGGTCCTGTTCCGCATCCCGGAGGACTGCGGTGGCGGGGGGAGGGGATGCGGCTGAATCAGGAGCGGCCGTGATCGGCGAGGAGGCCGGCGCGACGGGATTGGCCGCAAGTGAGGCGAGGCGACGTTTACCCTCGGCGAGTTGAGCGGGTGCAAGGCTCTCGGTGAGCGTGGCGAGGGGCTTGCTATTGGCGCCGTTGCTGGCCGCCAAGCTGAGCCATACGTAGGCTTGCACGGGATCGTGGATCGGCTCGCGGCGGTCGGCGTAGGCGAGGCCGAGGGTGTATTGGGCGATGGTGTTGCCCCGTGAGGCCTTGAAGTTCAGCGCTTCCATCTCGGAGGGCGTGATCGCCGACGCGGATGCGGTGAACATGAAGGAGGCGATCAGCCCCAGTGAGCCGGCGAGTCGAAGGGTGCGAGGGTGTTTCATGCCTGAGTTTTGGGAGCACGCAGCATGGGTGCCCCGGGGGGATTTGCAAAGCGGCATTTGCGACAGGGGGGCGGGAACAGCCTCCTCTTGACCCGAATGGGATGATCGGGGATGCGTTGTCCCTGCTGCCTTTCGGACCGGTTGCGTCCGACACCCGTCACAAATAAGCCAAATTTCCCGCCACTTTTGACTGCACGGCGCGTCTCACTCTCACCCGCCTGTCGTTAACTCCTCTCACCATGAACTCCCCTCGATTGATAGCCGTTTGGGCCGCCTTGACGGCCTTGCTGGTCCCTGTCTTCGGTCAGCCCGCCGCGCCGGCCACCAAAAACTACAAAGCCGCCGTGTTTGTCGCCAACCGCGCCGGTGCCGACTACAACGCAAAAATCTCCTCCTTGGAGGACTACGTCACCGCGCGCGTGACCGATCTCGGGGTCGGTGTCATCAGCCGTGAAACGGTCGCCGGTGCCACCGCCAAGCTCGACAACGCCGCCAACTCCAACGCCCTCGACGCCGCCCTCGCGCAAGACTCCTCCGCCCTGCGTCTCGCGCAGAACCTCGGTGCCGACTACCTGCTGCAAGTCACGCTTTCCGGATACGATACCCAGGTCCGCGCCGTCGATGCCTACGGTGTGAAGGCCGTCAACGAGGACCGCACCGTGCGCGTCACCTACAAGCTCCTCGACGGACAGACCGGCGTCAGCCTCGCCGCCGACACCGTCACGGTCTCCAAACTTGTCCAGCAATCTCCCCACGCCATCGAGGGTCGTTCCGATTATCTCGACGGGCTCCTCGACCAGGCCGCCGTCAAGATCGCCGCCAGCCTCAAATCCCGGATCGACGCCGGCCGTGTGGCCGCGCCCTCGGCGGCGGCCGCGCTGGTCACGGTCACGTTGCAGACCGAGGCCGCCGACCTGACCATCCCCGACATCCGCATCGGCTTGGAAAACACCGTCGCCATCTCCGAGAGCAAGCTGAAGGTCTCCGCCCTCTCCGCCACCGTCGAAGTGGACGGCATCGCCGTCGGCACCGCCCCGGGAACCCTCTCCGTGCGTCCCGGCCTGAGCAAACTCCGCATCACTCGCGCCGGCTTCAAACCCTACGAGCGTACCGTCAATTTCACCGCCGGCCAGTCGCTCACCGTGGCCTTGGAACTCAACAAGGAGGGCTTCGACCGCTGGAGGGATTCCACGGCGTTCCTCAACAGCCTCAAGAACGGGGCCAAGCTCACCGACGCCGAGGTCAAGTTCCTCGAGGGCAAGGCCAAGGCGCTCGAACAAAGCGGCTTCAAGGTTGATACCAAGGACGCCCCGGCCATCACCATCGTCAACGAGTCCGCCGACCGCACCCGCGACTCCCGCAGGGACGCCCAGGGTCGCTCCCTCTTCACCTTCTGATCCCGAGTGTCCCCTGATTTCGTCATTCCACGTTTTAGCTTCTTTTAATCATGAAATTCGCCCGTCTCCTCTCATTGTTCGCCGTCGGCCTCGCCTTCACCGGGGCACTTTCCGCCCAGGACGCACCCGCCAAGAAAAAAATCGCGGTCACCAGGATCGCCGCCACCGACTCCGTGAAAGCCCGCATGTCCGGCCAGGGCACGGGCCTCTCCCTCGCCAGCGTGCTCGAGGCCCTCGACTCCCAGGTCTATGATCGCGTGCTCGGCACCAAACGCTTCGAGGTTCTCGAACGCTCCGACGCCGACGCCCTCGCCAAGGAGTCCGCCGCCGCCGGCACCGCTTTCCAGTTTAACCAGGCTGATTACCTGCTTACCATCCGCGTGGACGGTTTCAACGATCGCGTCGAGACCCGCAAGCTCGCCTCCCTCGGCAAGACCGTGACCGCCCGCGTGGTCGAGCTTTCCGCCGTCGCCAAGATCACCGAGGTCTCCACCCAGCGCGCCATCGCCAGCACCAACTTCCAGGTCTCCCGCCGCCAGGCCGACCAGCTCTCCGAAAACACCATCGGGAAAAACGGCGAATCCAGCGACATCCTCCTCACCGACATCACCCGCGAGATGGCCCAGAAGATCGCCTCCCGCGTGGCCGACGCCGTGTTTCCCGCCCGCGTCCTCGCCAAGCGCGACAAGGTCGTGACCATCAACCGCAACGACTCTTCCGGCATCAGGGTCGGCCAAGTCTGGGAGGTCTTCATTCTCGGCGAGGAGCTCGTCGATCCCGACACGGGCGAGAAATCCCGCGAGGAAGTGCTCGTCGGCAAGGTCAAGGTCACCCGCGTGACTCCGCAAAACTCCCAGGCCGACATCGTCGAGGACACCGGCATCGACAAGCTCGCCCTCGTCCGCCTGAAGGACGACGTCACCGAGCCCGCCGCCGAATAATCCGCGCCTGTGTTTTGGCCCGCCCGCCTTCGTCGCACCGAGGCGGGCGGGGTTTCCTTTAGGTCACGTCGTCTCGCATCGTTTTTCCTCCCTCCGCTTCTCCTCACAGTCCACCGCATGACTCAGTCCACCCGCCGCCCTTTCTCCCTGCGTTCCCTTGCCACCCTCGCCGCAGGTTCCTCGCTGCTGTTTCTCCTTTCCGGCTGCCAGACCTACAGCGACAAGTCCGCCGACCTTTCTTACAACTTCCGCAGCGCCAACATCACCGGCGCCGTGGCTGCGGCCGACAAGGAGGCCTCCGCCAAGGCCGGCGGCAAGGACGAGCTCCTCTGGCGTCTCGAACAAGGCGCCACCCTCCGCCTCGGCGCGCTCGCCGATGCCGCCCAACTCCCGCCGCCCGCCGAGCCCTCCCCGGCTGCAAGCGCCGCCGGCTTCCTCAAGCGCTCCACCGCCGCCTTCGACCAGGCCGAGGAGCGCGTCAACTACTGGGACGAACAGGCCCGGATCAAGGTCGCCACGGAGAGCTTCGCCCTCGTCACCAACCAGGCCAACATCCCCTATCGCGGTCGCGCCTACGACAAGGTGATGCTCAACACCTACAAGGCCCTCAACTACCTCCAGGTCGGCCAGCCCGACGCCGCCCGCGTCGAACTGAACCGCGCCCTCCAGCGCCAGCGCGACGCCGTCGAGCTCAACCAGAAGCGCATCGCCGAGGCCCAGGCCGAGGCCGCCCAGGCCCGCGAGGGCAAGATCGCCGACGAGAAGGGCAATGCCGCCACCTACGACGTGGACAAGGCCCAGGCCGATCCCGTCACCGGCGCCGCCCTCACCCAATCCCTCGCCGCCTCCACCGCGCCCCTCAAGGCCTACGGCGACTACGTCAACCCCTTCGCCGTCTTCCTCGACGGCCTGTTCTTCTCCATCCGCGGTGAAAACGGCTCCGACTGGGAGCGCGGACGCAAGTCCCTCGAACGTCTCGCCGGCCTCGTCCCCGAAAACCCCTACGTCGCCGCCGACGCCGCCCTCGGCGCGGCCGCCGCCGAAGGCAAGGCCCCCGAAAACCTCGTCTATGTGATCTTCGAGACCGGCACCGGCCCGACCCGCGACGAGGTGCGCATCGACATCCCGACCTTCCTCGTCAGCAGCGGCCTCTCCTACGTCGGCGCCGCCTTCCCGCAACTCGCGTTTAACAACGACTACGTCTCCTCCCTCTCCATCGCCGCCGGCGGACAGACGCTTTCCACCGCCACCGTCGCCAGCATGGACAGCGTCGTGGCCAACGACTTCAAAAACGAGTGGCCCGCCATCCTCACCAAGACCCTCGTCACCACCGCCACCAAGGCCATCAGCCAGGCCATCATCCAGAAACAGCTCAACGACCAGGGCCAGCTCACCGGCCTGCTCGGCGGCCTCGCCCTCGGCGCGCTCAACTACTCCACCAACATCGCCGACACCCGCACCTGGATCACCTTGCCCAAGGAATTCCAATACGCCCGACTGGCCACCCCCGCCGACCGCCGCCTCACCCTCACCGCCGGCGGACAGGCCAAGACAATTATTTTGGACCCTGGCTCGGTTAACGTGGTCTACGTCAAAAGCGTAGCCTCCTCGACTCCGCTCCTCGTCTCGCAATTCCTCCTCAAATGAAATCCGCCTCCCGTCTCCTTGCCGGCAGCCTCTTCGCCGCCGGTGCGCTCGCCACTCTCTCCGGCTGCGCCACCAACGTAAACACCGTCGAACGCGCCCAATCCCAGGCCACCCCCGACTATGTGGCCGACAAACGCGTCGTCACCGACAACACCCTCGCTCGCACCGTCCGGGTCAACTCCGTCAACCAGGCCACCGTCTCCGGCAACCTCCTCAAGGTCCAGGCCACCCTTGAAAACCTGAAGAACAACCCGCGCACCATCCGCTACAAATTCGAGTGGATCGACCAGACCGGCATGGCCGTCTCCTCGCCCAACGAGACCTGGAAGACGCTCATCGTTCAGGGCCGCGAGACCACCACGATCTCCTCGGTCGCGATCAGCCCCCGCGCGGTTGATTTTATCCTGAAACTCAGCGAATAAACCCGCTCGTTTCCCACCTTCGCCCGTTTCCTCTTACACCACCATGACCACCCTCCGCTTCAAGACTCTCGCTCTCGCCGGCGTGCTCGCGCCCGTCGCCTTCGTGTTCACCGGCTGCGCCTCCAACCAGGTCCGCACCGTGGACTCCAAGAGCCCGCAGGCCATCAACACCTCGGAAATCAACCCCCAGGACTGGGCCAACGCCGCCGACCAGCTCGTCGGCTCGCTGCTCTCCGCCGGCCCCCTCGACAAGGCCCCTTCCCAGCCCGCCATCCTCGCGGTGGACCGCATCATCAACAACACCACCCAGCAGGTGGACACCGATCTCCTCATCAAGAAGATCCGCGTCGCCCTCACGCAGACCGGCAAGGTCGCCGTGACCAACACCATGGGCCTGGGCGAGCGTGCCGTGGTCGCGGCCGAGGCCGCCGAACTCGACGAGATGACCACCGGCAAAAAGGCCAAGGTGATCGCCCCGCATTTCACGCTCTACACCAAGCTCATCGAGCAGAACCAGCGCATCAACAGCGTGACCCAGCGCACCTACACCTTCCAGATGTCGCTGGTCGCCGTGAAGACCGGCCTGACCGTTTGGGAAGACGAACGCGAAATCGCCAAACAGTCCAAGAAGGCCGTCATGGGCTGGTAAGCCCGCCCAAGCCCCAACCGACCCTCCGAAATCCCAAAGCCGCCTCGCCCGAGGCGGCTTTTTTGCGGGTGCTGATCGGCTCGTCTCGCGCAGGATGCGGATCGCCCCGCGATCCCGTCACGGTTGCGTCCGGCACGTCTCCGTCAGGGTGTGTTTCTGAAAAAAATCGGGTCGGCGTGAGAGGAGAAGCAGGCTCGGCCAAGGCGGCCGAGACGGAGGCGACCCGGCGGGTCGTGCCGTCGAGGACAACGCCGGTCCAGCCTGTTTATCCTCTCACTCGCAGAGTTCGACGACCTGAGTTTTTTCAGAAACACACCCGAGGTTGTGTTTCTGAAAAAATCGGGTCGGCGTGAGAGGAGAAGCAGGCTCGGCCAAGGCGGCCGAGACGGAGGCGACCCGGCGGGTCGTGCCGTCGAGGACAACGCCGGCCCAGCCTGTTAATCCTCTCACTCGCAGAGTTCGACGACCTGAGTTTTTTCAGAAACACAGACAAACCCGGGCCCCCGTGACCCGCAGGCCGGCCCCGGGCCATCGTCTGCAAGCAGGCTCCTAACTGAAGGTGTCGATCTGTTGACGATGTAGCCACGCCCGTCCCCGGGCGTTTGGTTTGCGGGAACGCCTCCGGGGGCGGTCGCGGCCCCACCTCGGGGCTCAATCCCCGGCCGCGTTTTCCCGGGTTAAAGCTTCTCGCCCGTGCGCTGCTCGGCGGCCCAACGATAGACATCGACGTAGCGCGCCGCGTTGGTTTTCCAGCTGAAGTCCCTGGACATCCCGTTCAGTCGCAGGCGGGCAAATTCCTTCGGCCGGTCGTAGTAGGTCGCGCACGCCCAGCCCACCGTGTTGTAAAGTGCCGGGGCGGTGGCGTCGTTGAAAAGGAAACCCGTGCCCTTGCCCTTGCCCGTGCCTTCGACGTAGTGCTCGACCGTGTCGATCAACCCGCCGGTGGCGCGCGCCACCGGCACCGTGCCGTAACGCATCGCATACATCTGCGTAAGCCCGCACGGCTCGCTGCGGCTCGGCATCACAAAGCAGTCGGAACCACCCTGAATCAGGTGGGAGAGTTCGTTGTCGAAGCCGACATAGACGCCCACCTTGCCCGGGTGCTGTGAAGCCGCCCAGCGGAACGAGTGCTCCAAACCGGGATCGCCCGAACCCAGGATGGCGAACTGCACATGCATCCGGCTCGCGATGTGCGGCAGCGCCTCGGCCAGCAGGTCGAGACCCTTTTGCGAGGCAAGGCGCGCGACCACGCCGAACACCGCGATGTGCGGATCACGCGCGAGCCCGAGGCGGGCCTGCAACGCGGCCTTGCACGCGGCTTTCCCGGAGAGATCGGCGGCCGTGTAGTGCGCGGGCAGGAATTTGTCGGTCGCCGGGTCCCAGGCTGCTGTGTCGATGCCATTGAGGATGCCCAAAAGATCGCCGGCGCGGTAGCGCAGCACATCGTCCAGACCCCAGCCGCCGCCAGGCGTCTTGATCTCCTCGGCGTAAGTCGGGCTCACCGTTGTCAGTTTCGTCGAGTGGTAGATGCCGGCCTTCATCAGGTTGACCGCTCCGACCGACTCCAGGCTGTCGGCGCGGAACTCCGAAGCGGGCAGGCGGGCAAAGTCGAGCACCCGACGGTCGGCGTAGCCCTGATGTTCCAGATTGTGGATGGTAAAGACCGACGCCGTGCGCCCGAGCGGCGTGTCCCGCAGCGTGGTGTTGAGAAAAACCGGCAGCAACCCCGTGGTCCAGTCGTGCCCGTGTACCACGTCAGGCGTCCAGTCGAGCTGCTGGCACAAGGCCAACGCGCCGCGACAAAGGAAGGCGTAGCGCAGGTCGTTGTCCCCGTGGGAGCCCCACGGACCGGCGTAAACCTCGTGGCGTGCGAAGAAGCCGTCGTGTTCGATGAGGTAGACGGGGACCTTGGAGCCGGGCAGCGTGGTCTCCCACGTGCGGGCCCAGTGGGCCTCGGTGCCTACATCCACGCCGAGCGGGTCGGGACGGGCGGTGCGTGGGCCGTGAACCCTCACCGAGCCGTAGGCCGGACACACGATGCGCACATCGTGACCGAGGGCGGCCAGCTCCTTGGGCAGGGCGCCCGTCATGTCGGCGAGACCGCCAACCTTCACAAAGGGCTCAACTTCCGGAGTGACGAAAAGAATTCTCAAGGGTCGCACATGCAAAAACAAAGGCCGTCCTCCACGCCGTGCCGAGTGTATTTTGAGTAAAACCGGTCGTCGGACGAAAAAACTCCCGGTTTGCTATCGATCAGGGGTCAACAAGGTAGGTATTCACCCCGAAAACATCCCGGAAAACACGACCTTAAGGGTGTGTGTTTAAACTATAACCCCTTGTAGCAGCGTCCGTCCCCCGACGCTCCTCCCCTTCAACCCAAACGCCCCGGGACAGGCGTTGCCACTCTCGGCGATCATCGCCACACCTTCACGTAGGAGACTGCTTGTGGGCGATGTTTCATCACCGCCTTGCAGGCCATCCCCCGAGAGCGAGGCCACCTGAGCTGGCTTGGAGCAGGTTAAACGGGATTAGGGTGAATTTCTGAAAAAAATCGTGCCGGCGTGAAAGGAGAAGCGGGCTCGGCCAAGGCGGCCGAGACGGAGGCGACCCGGCGGATCGTGCCGTCGAGGGCAACGCCGGCCCAGCCTGCTTATCTCTCACTCGTGGAGCTCGACGACCTGAGTTATTTCAGAAACACACTAACATACACCCCTTATAATACGTCTTCCTTCGCTTATAGCCGGCTTGGCTCTCGCGATTGGTTAGGCTCAGTTTTTTATTTGTATTCCTCAAGGGTTGTTTTTCTCCACGGCGAAATTGTGTAACCAGCGTCATTCAAGGACCTGGAAAGTAAGGGGTATCCAAAGCACCAAAATCTTACGTAAGGGTGGATATTCCTTTCAGTGTGTATAAAGCGAACGCCTCCTGAGAAAAGATGTGGGGCCTCAATTAACTCGATGATATTAGACTTACGAAATACATAACGTCGAATCGCAAGGCTTACCTCGATGTCACCGTTGGCGAAAATTGAAATCCGTGAGAAAGGCCAACTGGCCTTGATGCCTATGCGGCCAGGGCTCGGCCCTGCACATGCACCGCCCCGGCAAGTGTATATTAGGTTCATGGATTTGAGTATTCTGCGGCTTTTATTGTTTTATCATGCCTGACATTTGAAGTCAGGCACGACTATGAATGGCGCGGTGCTTGCGTAGCAGGATCCGTGACAAGCATCCGCGTTGGCGCATGGTTGGACTCTGTGGTTTTATTCATAATGGTAGCGGGCTTGCGCAACCTTAGGGGGACTCCTAAATTTAGCATATCATTGATTAACAATGGCATAAATTGTGCATAGGCTGTATCTCAATGAGCCTGAATCAATATACATTCTTTGGGGATCACGCAGCGCTGGAGTCGTTGACCCAGCACGGAGACCGG
>CAIRBK010000043.1 GCA_903876795.1 uncultured Verrucomicrobiota bacterium | reverse complement strand
GTCTCCGGCTGGCTCTTCGCCGCCGCCCTCGTCGCGGGGGTTTACGGCGGCCTGAAAGTCCGCCGCGCCCTCGGCCAATAAAATCCCGCCCCGTCCTCTTTCCTCCCATGAAACTCAATAGCCTCCCGCTTCTCCCGCTCGTGTCGTTTGCGGCTTTCGTCGCCCGCGCAGAAACCGCCGCGCCTCCCTCCGCCGCCGACTTCGACACCTGGGTGGAAACGGTCGCGCTCGCCTACGCGCGAGCGAATCCGGCGTTCGCCACCCTCTACCAATACGCTTCGTCCGAGGAGCAAGCCCGACTTGATCGCATATGGGCGGGACCGGACGGCTTCTACCCCGTCGAGTCCTCGGCCCGAACCGCGCGCGAAGCCTTCGCCCGTCAGGCGCTCGCGGAGCTGGAATCGTGGGGGACGCGCGCGCTTTCTCCGGATCAGCGGATCACCCTGCGAATTCTCCGCTGGCGTCTGCAAACCGATCTGCCCTTCGCCGAGCTGCCCTACGTTTTCGACAAGATGGATCGAACCGGTCCGCTTAACCTGACCACGTTCCTGACCGAGGTCCACCCGCTCCGCCAATCACAAGACGTGGAAAGTTACCTCGCCCGGCTCGCCGCCCTGGCCCCGCTTTTGGAGAAGGCCATCGAGGAGGCGCGTTCGCGCGCGGCCCAGGGCATCGTTCCGCCCGATTTTATCCTCCGTGAAAACGTCGAGATCATCGACCGCCAACTTGGCGTCGCTCCCGCGGAGAGTCCGCTCGTCAAGCGTCTGGCGGAGCGCACCGCTGCCCTGGCGGGGCTGGACGCGGCCACGCGGGACGCCGCGCTGGAGGAGGCCCGGCGCCTCGTCGCGGAGTCCTATTTCCCCGCCTTGGCCAAAGTGCGCGCGCTGCATGTCGAACAACTCGCCACGGCCACCGCCGACGCCGGCCTTTGGAAACTGCCCGACGGAGCCCGGCGCTACCAACTCGCCTTGGAGCGGTTCACGACCACCCGCCTCAATGCGGACGAAATCCACAACATCGGCCTGCGCGAGGTCGCCCGGCTTGAGGGCGAACTGGATGCCGCGTTGCGAGCCCAGGGCTACCCCGACGGCTCGATCAATGACCGCTACCTCAAGCTCAACGCCACCCTCCTCCCGCCCGCCGAGCCCGATCCCCGCCCCGCCTTGCTCGCCGACTACACCCGCATCGTTCGCGAGGCCGAGACGCGCGCGCCCTTGTTTTTCGACCGCCTGCCCAAAGCCACGCTGGAGGTTCGTCGTCCGCCCGCCGCCATCGAGCCCACCCAGCCTGCGTCATACCGTCCTGCCGCTTCAGACGGAACGCGCCCCGGCGTGTTCTCCATCCCGCTTGCCCGCCTTTCCGCCGACCTCATCCACCTGGGCGCCGCCGCCAAAACGACCTCGTATCACGAAGCGATTCCCGGGCACCACTACCAGGTCGCGCTCGAGCAGGAGCTGACCGAACTGCCCCGGTTTCGGAGTCGCCTGCTTTTCGGCCCGATCGGTGCCTACGCCGAAGGCTGGGCCCTCTACGCCGAGCGCCTCGCCGACGAGGCCGGCTGGTATGAAGGCGACCCGGTCGGTCGTATCGGCTACCTTTACATGCAGCTCTTCCGCGCCCGCCGCCTCGTGGTGGACACCGGCCTGCACGCCAAGAAGTGGACCCGCCAGCAGGCCATCGACTACGGCATCCCCGCCAACGAGGTCGAACGCTACGTCGTCCATCCCGGCCAGGCCACCTCCTACTACATCGGCTACCTGCGCATCGTCGCCAACCGCGAGCGCGCCCAGGCCGCCCTCGGCGGGCGCTTCTCCCTGCGCGAATTCCACAACGTTGTTCTCCGCAACGGCCAGGTTCCCCTCGATGTCCTCGACCAGATCATCGACGACTGGATCGCGGCCACCAAAACCTCCCCCTAAACCGCCCGCTCCATGCCTGTCGCGCCTTCGCTCTCCTCGCTCCCTCTCGACGCCGCCTCCATCCCCACGCTCCGCGCCGCCTTCGCCTCCGGAACCCTCACCAGCGAACACCTCGTGGCCCTCCACCTCGCCCGCTACGCCACCGCCGACCGCGCCGCCGCCGTCCTCACCCCCAACGCCCTCTTCGTCCTCGGTCTCGTCACCGCCGCCCTCGCTTCCGGCCTGGTCTCCGGCCACTTCCAGCCCGAACGCCCGTCCTGGCTCCGTGTCGTCCTCGCCCTCGTCGGCGGCGTGCTCTTGGGCTTTGGCTCCCTGATCTCGCTCGGCTGCTCCATCGGCACCCTCCTCTCCGGCATCCACGCCTTCTCTGTCTCCGGCTGGCTCTTCGCCGCCGCCCTCGTCGCGGGGGTTTACGGCGGCCTGAAAGTCCGCCGCGCCCTCGGCCAATAAAATCCCGCCCCGTCCTCTTTCCTCCCATGAAACTCAATAGCCTCCCGC
>CAIRBK010000042.1 GCA_903876795.1 uncultured Verrucomicrobiota bacterium | reverse complement strand
GTGTTGTCAGCCCTCTCCAACTCTCGCAGGGCCGCAAGTTGCTCATCATCCAAGACCAAGGGAATAGCTCTTCTCGACATGACAAGAGCCTGTGCGAAAACTGTAATATGTAAAGACATTAAGAGGTCAGAACACTAGCGCTACTCCATCAAGTAGATTGAAAAGTAAAAAAGGGTGGTCAGGCTGAATCGTCTTGATGACCACCCGGCAAAACGAGGCGGTTTGGCAACAGCTGCCGGACTACGTGGAGGAGTTTGCCGCAGAGTTTGGACGGAGCGAACGCCGTCATTGGTGCGGGAAGGATTTGGAGGGATTGCTGCGGTAGGGAGAGAGCAAGTCCATAGAGCCCTTGGCCGCGCGATTGTATCTGCCGGCGGAATGGACGTAAGACCCCGCGCGCATGACCAATGCCGGAGTGCTGCCGGACAGACAGGTGTTTAGGAAAAAGTGGGGGATCGCTTTGGAATTGCTCGCTGAGATGAAGCCGCAGTTGCCCGCCTACCTGGCTCTGGTGTTCGATGCGGCTTATGGAGTGATCCTGCCTCTGCCCGCCGAGTTGGAAAAACGAGGCGAGCTCCATGTCGCTCAGGTGTCCGGGAACATCGCGGCGTGGCCGATGGACGCGTTGGCGGCAGTGGCGCAGGCCGGGCGGGGGCGACCGGCCAGGCACGCCAAGGTGCAATACGCCGACATGCAACCGCTCACGATGACGGCCTGGCGGGACCGGTTGATGCAACAACCTGCCGCTTGGAGATAGGTAAAGCTTCCCCGCGGCGATGGCGCGTGCGTGCGTTCCGTGGCGCTACGGGTCCAGGCGTCCCAACGAAAAGAGCGGTCGCGCCAGCCCGGAGCCAGCCGCTGGCTGCTGATCGAGCAACTCGGCGACGGCACGTTTGAATACCACCTCAACAACCTCCCGGCTGATACCTCTCCCGAGGAACTGGTGCGACTGGCGCACCAGCGCCGGGCCATCGAGCAAAGCTATCAACAGATCAAAGAGGAACTGGGCATGGATCACTTCGAGGGTCGTTCATGGCGCGACCACCACCACCACCTTGCCCTTTGCTTCCTGGACTTCTGCTTTCTCGTCCGGATGCGTAGGTCAAAAAACTCCGCTCGCTGACTGAAGTCCGCCGCAGCTGATCGAAGCCCCTCTCTCTGTGCCTGTGCTCGCGCTGCCAGACACGTTTCTCACCTTCCGACATCATCATCGACTCTTCGTTAATCCTTAACGGAGTAGTGCTAGGGCTGCGTGGCGGGCGGGACGGAACTGCCTGTGGCCTTACTTACAAGTATTTCCGTCAAACGCTGGGTTTCGAGTTCGGTGTTTCGTTTTTCAATGTCCGCGAGTTCAACGGAGCGGGCCAGCGTGTGGGCTTCGTCGGTCAGAGTTTGGGTGCTGGCGCGCACCGCGCCCAGTTTGACTTCCAAGTCCTTTATTTTCCGCTCCAGCGTTTCGCCACGTTTTATATAATCGTCGGTTTCGGCACGAAGCCGGAGATCATCGGCCGCCCATCGGGCATCCAGTTCGGCTTGAGCCTTGAGTTCGCCCGCCAGTTTCTCGGCCGCGCGGCGGGCGGCGTCGTCGCGGGCCTTTTGCTCCGCCTGCGCCTTGGCAAGGTCCGCTTGGGCGGCAGCCTGAGTGATCTCGGTCAAGCGGGTTTGCTCGGCGGCGGCGGTAGTCCTGCTGTGGTGCAGGTAGGTAGCGCCAAAAATACCAAATAACACAATCGGAGCTATGATATGAAAAGGCTTCATATTTTACTGGTTAGTATTTGGGTTTAGGGTTTCTGGTTGTAAGTAGCCGTCGTCGTACCAGTTGTGGTGTTATCCAAGGGCATGATTTTGCCCAGCACACCCTCTAGTCGGCGCAAGTTGGAACGGGAAAGGGCGAGGTGGGTTTCGAGAAATTGTTGCTGGGCTTTATAAGTTTTTAGTCTCGCCTGGGCTTTTTTCTCGGCTCCCTCTTCGGCGGCGATCTCTTTTTGGAGCAGTTCAATCAGGCGGGTGCGTTTTTCCAACTCAAGTTGGGCTCGATCACGCGCCTGGGTGAGCGCCAGTCGTGATTCCTTACGGGCCGATTCGCGTTGTTCCGTCTGGGCGCGCGCCTGTTTGCGTCTTTCTTGTTCTAGCAATGCTGCGGCCGTAGCCTTTTCACGAGCTTCCCCCTCGGTTTTTAGGCGGACTTCTTTTTCCTGCTTGATTCGCAGTTCTTTGGCTTGAGTAAGTTGCTTTGCCTCCAATTGATGATTATAGTTTAAACCGCCCAAAACAAGCATGGCCAGCAGGGGTATAATGAGATAGGATTTCTTCATGATTAGGGAATACTATTTACTAGCGTTATTTTCATTGGCCCCTTCGGCGATGGCTTTTTGCAAGCGGACAAGTTCGTTGATTTGTACATCCGGCAGGGTCTCCGCAACCTTGGCCCAACGTGCCGCCATGGCGTAATCTTCGAGTTCGTAGGCGGTGTAGGCGAGAAACACATGGGTGGCCCCAGGTTTATCCAGGTTGCCCTTCTCTATAGCGCGAAGAAGGTGGTCGCGGGCTTCTTTTAAACGGCCCGCGTCGTAGAGAAGTTGCGCAAGCGTTCCTTCGATCACACCCTCGCGAGGCAGTGCGCGGGTAGCACGCTTGAGTGCATCGATGGCCTGGTCGGGTGCATGGGCCTCTTGATAAGCTGCAGATAAAATTTCCCAGTTGGCACGAGTATTTTCTATAGAGCCGTCGGCGAGTCCGGCTTCGAGCAAACGCACCGCATCGCGCGGCCGGTCGAGGCCAAGATAAAGCCTAACTAGATTGACCCGATCCGAGGTGGTTTTTAAGAATCCTAGCGCTTGCGCTCGTTCCACTGTAAGAACGGCCCGCAATTGATATTTATACATGGAGTCCTCGTCAGCAGCGTCGAGCGAAAGGCTCACATAAGTGGCAAAGAGTTGCTCCCAGTAGGTCGAATTTCCGGGGTTATTCCGTGCCAGCAATTCCAGGGTCTCTGCCGCTTCTATATCTTCGCCAAGCTGTTGGGAAATAGTGAGAAACCAGAGATAGAAGGAATCCTTCGGTTTTAATTGCAGGTAAGTGCCGCGTGTCGCCGCCACCTTGGCTGCTCGCAGTTTGTCGTTGTTGATCGAATTCGGGGATGCGGTGGCCTGTCCGTAGAGGAGGGATACGGCCAGAAGGTAGGCGTCGGGCGGCGCGTTGGGGGTGGTTTTAAACCAGGTCTCCAGGTTCTGGTAAGCCAAGTCCAGAAAGCGGGCCTTCAAGGCGGTCTCCTCGGGTTTCGTTTCGTTGGCCAATTGATTGTATATCTGGCACAACAGGTATCGTTGTTCCCGCATTTCGGAGGCGGTAAAAAAGCCGGGTTGCGTACCCAGCTCCAGCGTGGTTTCCAAGGCTTGGGCAGCCTCCAGATAGGCCGATTTTTGCAAAAGCGCCTGGGCTTTTATACGGGAAAAGAGGGCCACATCGTAGCTCTTGGGAATGGCTGCGGACAAGCCGGTGTTTAACAGCTTGATGGCCTCGTCGAGCTGATTTTCCGCGACCAGTGCGCGAAGTTTTCCCAGCGATTCGGAAGCCATTTCGGACGGGGTGGCGGACGACGCCTGCTGGGCCAGGCAGGCGGCGGGGAGCAGGGTGATCAGCAACAGCCAACAAATCCTGAACCCATGAGTAAATTTAACTATAAACATGGGTTAGCCTCCTGTATTTAAAGTAAACTCGATCTGTATTCGCATTTGGGTGCTAACCGCTACTCCGCCCTTACGGCCCGGGGAAAATTTGAATTTTTGGATGCATTGCAGGGCGGGGGTCTCCAGATCGCGATGGGTGGAACGCACGGCCGAGGCCTCACGCACCGCGCCCGTGGGATCGACGATGAACATAACCACGACATGGCCGGTGACTCCGGCGCGTTTCAGGTGTTCGGGATAAACGGGGGTGGCCCGGAACCGAGCTTCCGGGCGTTGATCCAAGTTGGCCAAATCAAAGACATTGCCGAGACCGGTCCGTAGGGAACCGGTCGCAGGTCGCCCGGGCGGGATGGTTATCTGTCCAGTGGCTTTGGGCAGGCCCGGAGGCGGGGGCGGCTGGAGCCGTTGTACGAACGCGGAGTCTATCACCAGCGACGGGGTGTCCGTCAATGAGGGTGGCGCCAGGGCGGTGGTTTCCTCCGCCGGACCTTCTTGGGGTGTTTCCTGAGGCGGGGGCTCCAGTTCGAGTACGGGAGGCAGATCGAAAAGCTCGACCAGCGGGGCCTCCTCATTTTTCTGGGTGATAATCGCCGGTTTCGCCTTCAAGGCCTCGCCCACCCCGATCAGTCCGGTGTGTACAAAAAGGGAAATCGCAAATCCAAGCAGCAGGTCTTTGTTCATGGTCAACGTCCGCTGGGCCGGTAGGCGGTTTCAATGGATACTTGCGTGATACCGGCCTTGCGCACTTCATCCAGGGCCTGTACGGCGGCTCCATAATAGGCTTTATCATCACCCGAGATCAGTACCCGGGGACGGCTGACCGACGCTTTATAATTCAAGAGACGCGCCGGAATTTCATTTGTCTGAATCGGCTCCTTGTTCCAGTAAGCGGTGTCGCCTTCGGAGAGTTGGATGACCAGCGTTTCGTCGTCGGTCAGCGAAGCCGGGGCGGCCGAGGCCTGGGGCAGCTCGACCGGCATGGTTTGTATGCGATTCAGCGACAGCGTGAACAAAACAAAGGTTGCGAGCAGGAAAAAAATCACATCGATCAAGGGAATGATCTCTATGCGGGCCTTTTTGGGGCCGTTCGCGGTTTGTGATCCGCCGGATGAACTGGACATGGTAAGAGTGCTTTCGTGGGCGTCCGGTCAGGCGCCCGGGGGGAGTGCGCGCGACTCCATCAGGATTTTGCGTATGCCCGCCTTGCGCACCTCGTTTATAATGTAGCGGGCTTGGGAGAATAACGCTTTCTCGTCACCTTTGATGACGATCTGCGGGTTTGCGGAGGTCTGTTTATAGGCCTGGAGCCGGGCGATGAATTCGTCGAGGGTGACGGGGTTTTTATCCCAGGCGATGGTGCCTTCGGCGGTGAGGGTCAGGGTAACGGCTCCTTCGGCAGACAGGGCTTGGCTGGTCTTGGAAGGGGGCAGGTTGACCTTCAGTCCGGTGGCCGGATTTAGCGAAATCGTAAACAATACAAAGGTGGCCAGCAGAAAGAAAATCACATCGATCAAGGGAATGATTTCGATGCGGGCCTTCTTTCTCGCGCCGCCGACGAAAAGGGCCTGTTTCGCGGGATCACTCATGGACGTTGGAGGGTGTGAGTCGCAGGGCGGCTAGACTCCGGATTCGGCGCCCTGGCGCTGCTTTTTGGCGATCAGATCAAACGCATGCGAGGCGTCGGCAATGTTGTGTTTAGCCAGTTCAATATGGGCGCTTAAAATATTATAAGGAAATAAGGCAATAAGGGCGATTACCAAGCCGGCCGCCGTGGCGATAAGGGCCTCGCCCACGCCGCCGGTGATTTTACCTGCGCTGGCGCCGATGTCCGCCTCACCGAGGGCGCCGAAAGTGCCCATCATGCCGGTGACGGTGCCCAGAAGACCCAGCAGGGGCGCGGCGGTGATGCAGGTGTCAAGAGTCGCCATGCCTTGTTGAAAGCGGGTCAACTCTAGGTTGGCGGCGCGGGTGAACGCATTGGAGGGGGCGTGTTCCTTGTGCTCCAGCGCGTAAACGAGCACGCGAGAGATGTAATCGCCGCTCGCTTTGCCCAAAGCGAGGGCACCTTCGGCGTCGTTGGCCTCGATTTTCTCAAGGATTTTGGTCACCATCTCCGGCTTACGCTTCCGGCTTTCGCGTATTAAGAACATGGTCCGCTCGGACACCACGGCCAGCGTCAGAAAGGAAACGGCCGCAATCGGCCACATAATGGGGCCACCGTGGGAAAAGAGTTCCATGGGTGACAAGCCCATGAGAAAGGCCATAGGCGGGAGTGCTGAAAAGGAGGTGATGATCATGGATAAAGACAGATGGGTTTACAAGGGACGGTGTTCACGCTCTGCTGAAGGGTTGGTTCAAATAATTCCCCAATGAATATAGGGTGCGGGGAACTTTGATCGTTAAGTTTGTTTAAGCGTCTTTCTTTACGGTTATTTCGAGGGTTGGCGTCTCGATTCCAGTGGCAGTGTTTCAACGAGTACATTTGGGGATCCGGGTACTTTATTGAGTGTAAAAGAATCATAGAGCCGGTTGGTGGCGGTTCGGGCCTCGAAACGCAGGATTTGACCGGACACTGTAATAATTTGAAATAGTTGAGTGTCCTCGGCCGCACGCACCGCCCATGCATCGGAGGTGAGATCATACATTTTGGGGCCGCTCACGGAGACAACATAGACAGTGCCTATGGAGGCATCGTAAGCTTGATTGTATCCGGCCGGTAAGTTTTGGGTGCCCACCCTTTCCCTACCCTTCATATCGCCACTGCGCGCGTAGGTGTGGTCGTGGCCGGTAAGAACAAGGTCCACTTTATATTCGTCAAAAACGGGTTTCCAAAGCGCGCGAAGCGCCGGGTTGTCACGGTTCTTGGCCGGGGAGAATATGGGGTGGTGAAAGGTGATTATGGTCCAGCGCATCGGATTGCGGGAAAGCACCTCGCGCAACCAGGCCACCTGCTCTTCTTGGCGTTCGTTGGAGTTGAGGGAAATGATTCGGGCACCTTGGTAATCAAAATAATATACCGACTCGGCGAGGGCGGGCGGACCGTTGAGCGGCAAGGTAAAAACCCGCCTCCAGTGCGACGACAAGGTGCGTATGCCTGGCTCGGCGATACGATCACGCAGCGGAGGATTGTCCGCCTCCAGACCTGTCAGGTCAGTTAAGACATAGCCGGTAAGTTCGGTGAAGCCCGCATCCACCGAGGTAAATTTCTCGTTAGCATCGAACTGAGCCGAGGCGGAGCGACCGTCGGCGGTCCGGGCGGTCAAATCATAACCCGTGATCTTGTCCGCAGCATCGCGCAGTGTTTTTAGATCCGCGGTCACGGCCACCTGGCCGCCGTTTTTGGTGTTCCAAATCCTTTGTTTCTCAGGGCCTGCATTAACATTATAGTATTCGTGATTTCCGGGCGTGGGGACGACCGGTATGGTCGCATTCACCCACGCGGGCGCGGCGAACCACTCACCCCATTCAGCATCTCTCTGGGCGCGATTTATCAAATCTCCGGCGTGCAGGGTAAACGCGGCGCGAGGCGCTTCGAGAACCGCTTCGCGGAAGACTCGCGACCAGTGAGTGCGGATGTCGTTTTGGGCGTCGCCAAAATAGACAAACGAGAAGGGTGCGGGCTCGTTTTTGGCGGTCCGGAAATGATGCCATTCGCTCCAGTTGACCCCGTCACCCACGCGATAGGCGTAGCGCGTATCGGGTTTTAGGTCGGTCAACTCAACCGAGTGATAATGCGCTTCGCCAAGGTCGCTGGTAAAGCCCTGGGTGGTCGCGGTGATGTCGCGTTGAGCCTTCAGGGGGCTGTCGGTCGCCAGGGTAAGTTGAGCCACGGCGTGGGAAACGCTTGTGTCGGTGCGCCAGGTGACGGCTTGCGATGTTGCCGGATCCGCTGACCAGGTGAGCGTCACCCGATCGGGCAAGGGAGTTGGGCGATGCGCCTCTTTGGCCGGATAAAGTGCCGGCGTGCGTGAGTGGTCTTCGTGTGCGGACAGCGGACCTGAAAACACGCTCAGGAGAATAACGGAATACGCGCTTAGACGGTGATTAAACAATTTTGTAAGCATATGGAAATTAATGACGGACTATATTAACGCACCCGGTGCAGATCGGAGATTTTCACCGGGTATATTTTTCCCGCTCCCTCTTCGGCTCCAATGAGCAGCGTATCTTCGCCGTCGAAGGCCAGAGCCTCGGCTCCCTTGACGTCTTTGAAGGGCAGCCACCAGACGGAGCCGGCGAACCAATCGTCTCCGCCAGGAGTGGCGGCTTCAAACAGCCAGACTGCCTCGTAAGTTAAGATTGCCAGGCGCTTACCGTCCGGGCTTGCATCAGAGGCGGTGGCGCGCCCGCGAATATCAAAATCTGCCAATGGGGTCAGGTCGTTGACGACACCCGTTATAGGAGCATCTAATCGATATAGACGCGTGAGTGAGTCACTGCGTCGTTTGGTTACGAAGTAAACCGTGTCGCCCTTGGTGAAAATGCCCTCGCAATCGTAATTGAAATCCGATTTTTCAGGGGGCCATGACTTTTGCTCGGGGTAACGTATAAAAACGCTTTTAAAAAGAGGGGCAAAACCAACGGTGGGCTCGGGCTCTATAACATACTGGAGTACAAGATCCTTCCTCGCGTTACTATTGTTGCCGACATCCGCTATGATAACTCTGCCGGATGCATCGAGGGCAATGTCTTCCCAGTCGCTGTTTACCACCCCGCCGATATAAACACCGGGGGCGTCGTCGCTTCTGGCGCTTTTAATGATTTTTCCGGAGCGATTGACAGGATAGATTCGGGTTTGGTCCCCCGAGTCGTTATGCGCCCAAAAAACTCCGGGATGGATTTTGCTGGCGACCAAGCCGGAGATTTCACGCGAACCGGGGGGACCTTCCAGATTCGCGGATGGAATGAGCGAGACCGGCGCCACTGCGGGGAGTTTTACAAATGGGGCAGGAGCTGGGGTCGAGGCGGCCTGAGCGGCCTGAGCGGCAAGAGTGACAAGAGCGGCAAGCGTTGCGTATCTTATGATATAAAGGCAAAAAGGGGAGCGGAGCATCATGACCCCGACAGCATGCCCTCGTTGTGTTAACCACGCATAAAGGGCGGGTGACTTTTCTGCGCAAAATCGAAATGCGTTCCTTTAAAATCTTTAACGAGCGTGGCTATTTCGCGGCCCCGGGCGGCTATTCCTTGGCCTTTGCTTCTTTTCTGGTCACGGCGGCTCGGAGCAATACCAGTTCACTTTGGAATCCAGTATAATCCGCCAGTTTTTCAGATTGTATAGAGCCCCAGGCATCGGCGCCCTCCGTGTGATAGAGCACGAATTCCTGACTGATGGCGGGCGCACTGTCGCCACCCACACGCATGGACCGATCCAGAATGCCCATACAAATCGCCTTGGTCTCGTTTTGACCGAAGCAGAGGCCGTAACCCAAAGACATGTAGGGCACGGGATCCTTTTTCTTCACTTTGATTTTCGAGATGTTTTCCGCCTCGGTGACGAGCAAGCCTCCCAGGCGTCGGGAGCGACCGCGGGGATCGGTCACGATGACGGCAACGATTCCCACGCGCACTTCGCCGATGGTGGGATGGTCGCCGCCCTGGCCGCGCATCCCACTGTAAGCGAGTGCCATGATGGCACCGGTTTCGGCGCGCGCGAGAGCCTGGAGGCGAGCGGAGCGCGGCGCGGGAAAACGCAAGGGCTCCCGGATGATGTCCTGCACGCGGGTGTCGTTGCTATCACCGACCGGGCGCAGCAGGCCTTCGTCGCGAAGCAGGTCTGTGACTTTGCCGAACGTGGTGAGGGGCCGGAGCCGGGAGCGGTCGAGTTTTTCATCGAAAGCTTTGAGAAAGGTGTCCACCGAGCCGAGGGTTTCGCGGGCGAGGTGGGCGGCGAGCAGGCGCTGGGAGTAGTCCAGCGTGGGGCCGAGCACCTGACCGCCGGGGATTTCGCGAAAGGCGGAGGAGATGCGGCGCTGCACGCGCATGGTGCGGGTGTCGATGATGGCGGAGAGGTAAGTGCGGGAAAGCGTGGCGCGGAAGGCCCGGAGAATGACCACGGCCTCAAGCGCGTCGCCCTCGGCCTGCCGCAAGGCCAGGGCGGCGTGTTCGGGGGCGTAGAGACCGGCTTCGCCCATGACCTTGTCGATCAGTGCGCGGAACTGGGTGCGAATGGAGTCCAGCGCGAGCGGGGTGGAGCGATTTCTCAGGCGCTCGCGGCGGGCTAGGTCAAAAGCGTTGGAAAGGGCGTGGCCGGTGGCTTCGGCAAGATTGCTAGTGGAGGCGAGATTCATAACCCCAAGCCTAGTTGCGGCGTGTAAAGAAGAGGCGGACCGCTGAATGAAGATTTGGTAAAGGTTCTTCGCGTGATCCGGGAGTTTCCGGGTGCAGCTCTTTAGGGGGGGTAAAATCGCCGCGCAGCCCCGACGAAGATTTTCGGACCTCCCTTTATCGGTTCTTAATAGACGTCGCCGATATTTTTCCGGGTGAGTTACCATCGTTTTTAACCAAATAAAAAAAACGGCACTGATTGCGACTTTCGGGCGCTTTTCGCGACGAAGTGCTTAGATTCGGAAATGGCACTGGCGACATCCTCTTTATGCGATTGCGAATCGGAGCGACCTCACGGTGCGCGAGCTTCGGCCGGTCAGTGGGAGCAAGCTCGTGAAAATCTGCGTGCCTTGCTTGCGGCGGGCGGCGCGGAAGCGATGAGCCGAGGCGGGTGGGGCCTGGAACGCGAAGGGCTCCGGGTGGATGGCGAAGGGCGGACCGCGCTTACCCCGCATCCGTTTGCTGCGGAGGAGCCTGGAATCACGGTCGATTTTGCCGAGTGTCAGGTGGAGCTGATTACCGCACCCTGCGCCTCGCCGGAGACGGCATGGACGGCATTGGGAGAGGCGCATGGCCGCCTGCGGCAGAGGCTGGGCGCGGAGTTGTTTTGGCCGCTGAGCTTGCCCGGGCGCTGGGATGAGCCGGAGAGGCTGCGCGCGGCGGAGTTTGGTGGGCGGGCGGAGTATGCGGGGGCGCGGGCGTACCGGGCGGAGTTGTTGCGGCGCCACGGGCGCGCGCGACAGGCGATCAGCGGGGTGCATTACAACTTTTCGTTTGATGCGGAGTTGTTGGCGGCCTGGCGGCGGGTTAGCGGGGCGACCGGGCCCGAGAGGGAGTGGCGCGATGAGATTTACTTCGGGGTGATGCGAAATTTTTTGCGACACCAGCATGTGTTTAACGCGCTCTGGGGCATGAGTCCGCCGGAGGACAAGGCGTTTTGGCGCGACCTGCGGGCGGGGGCGGAGGTGGAGAGTCGAGCGGAGGCGGATCGGTGCGCGGCGGCCATTTCGAGCGTGCGGTTGAGTCCACTCGGCTACGGGCTGGCCCCGGGTGTGGCAGAGGCGCTGGGGGTGGATTTTTCTTCGCTTGGCGGCTACGTGGAGCGGCTCGGGGCAGCGGTGCGGAGCGGCGGTGCGCTGGCTCACGAGCGTGAGTTTTACAGCCCGGTGCGGCCAAAGACGAGTGCGAGCCCGGAGACCGCAGGCGGCGCGGGCGAGGAAAAGAACGAGGCGGGGGCGTCGTTGCGGCGGCTGGCGCGGGAGGGCGTGGGTTACCTGGAGTTTCGGGTGTTTGACCTGGATCCGTTCGAGGCGAACGGAGTGGGTCTGGAGGCCTTGCGGTTTTTCCATGTGCTGGTTCTGGCGAGTTTGTTGCGACCGGCGGAGCTGATCGGGGTGGAGGAGCGGGCGGAGTTGGCGGAGCGCTGGCGGTGGTCCACCCTGTGCGGCGGCTTGTGGTGCGAGTGTCGGCCGTCGCCGGGAGCCGCAGGGGCACGGGAGGTTTTACCGTTGCTGGAATTTATGGCGGAGATCGCTGAGCAACTTCGGCCGGCTTATGGCGAGGCGGTGACGGCGGCGCGGAAGCGTTGGGCGGGGCGGCGAGACAGGCCGCTGGATCGGTGGCGGCGATTGGTCGCCGCCACTCCGGGTGGCGCCTTGGAGGCGGGGCTGGCGCTGGCCCGCGGATACGCGGCTGAAGCGGCGATGGCGGCAGTGCCCGGACGCGCAAAGTAACTATCTTATGAATACATCGGATTTGGAGTTATCCACCCAGGCCTTGATCGCAGAGGCGCTGCGGCGCGGGGTGGCGGTCGAGGTGCTGGACGCGGCGGACAACTTCATTGTGCTCACGCGCGACGGGCGCACGGAGTATGTGAAGCAGGCGACGCGCACCTCGGCCGATACCTATGTGAGCGCCTTGTTGATGGAGAACAAGGCGGTGACGAAGCACGTGCTGGCGGCGGCGGGGCTCAGAGTGCCCGGCGGGGCGCGTTACGATGATGAGGGCGAGGCGGCCGCGGATTTTGCGCGTCATGCCGGGCGACGAATCGTGGTAAAACCTAACGCGACCAATTTCGGCGATGGTGTGGCCCTGCTTGGTGACGACGCGGGCGAGGCGGAGTATCGGGCGGCGGTGGCGGCAGCTTTCGCGCTGGACCGCACGGTCCTGGTGGAGAATTTTGTGGAGGGGCGCGAATATCGGTTTCTGGTGATCGGCGGGGTGACGCGGGCGGTTTTGCATCGAGTGCCGGCCAACGTGACCGGCGACGGGGTGAGCGACATCGAGGCGCTGGTGGCAGAAAAAAACCGCGATCCGAAGCGCGGAGAAGGTTACCGGAAACCGCTGGAGAAAATCCGCCTGGCCGAAGTGGAAACGGCGTTTTTGGCCGGGCAGCGATTGACGCCGGCGAGCGTTCCGGGGGCCGGGGAGACGGTTTATCTGCGAAAAAATTCCAACATCAGCACAGGTGGAGACAGCATTGATTATACGGATACGATGCCGGCGGTGTATAAACGACTGGCCGAGCGGGCGACGGCGGCGGCGGGAGCGAACATTTGCGGGCTGGATATGATCATACCCGACGTGGCGGACGCGCGGGAGGATGCGGCCTATTCGATCCTGGAACTGAATTTCAATCCGGCCTTGCACATCCACGATTATCCGGCGGTGGGGGAGAATCGACGGGTGGAACGTTACGTGCTGGATGCGATCGGTTTCGGAGATGGTTGATCGGTGGCGCTCATCGGGATAAACCAAGGAAGGCGCGGAGGAGTCGGAGAGGCGGCGTTGGGGGCGCTTGACGGGTAGTTACTCGTGATAGATAGTTCTCTCATGAAAACCGCGACCGTGGCCGATTTGAGAAATGATTTTCGCCGGGTGTCGGCATGGGTGTCGGACGGGCAGTCGGTGGAGATCACGAAGCGTGGCCGGGTGGTGGCGCGGCTCGTGCCGCCGGACGCGGCGACGGGCGGGACGGGGAAGAAGTTGTTGAACATGCCGGATTTTCGCGCTCAGGCGCGGGCGATCTGGGGCGACGTAAAGCCGATGACGGCGGCGGAGGTGCAGGCGATGGAGGACTACATGAACGAGGGACAGGAAGGATGATCGTCTTCGCTGACACCTCGTTCGTCTGCGCCTTGCTTCACGTGCAGGGAAATTCTCCGCTGGCTTGGGATTATACGCACGAGAATCCGGGCACGATCACCCTCTCCACCTTGGTCGCGTTTGAGTTCAGGCAGTCGGCGCGTTTGCAGACGTTTCGATTCGACGCGGATCGCACTCAAGGCTGGCCGGAACGGGAGACGGGGCGGATGCTGGCACAGTTTGACGCCAACGTGGCGGCAGGGGTTTTCGTTTTTACCGAGGTGGAATGGGCGGACGCGCATAGTCTGGCGGAACGCTTGAGCGCGGCGCACACGCGCAAAGAAGGGTATCGCACGCTGGATGTCCTGCATGTGGCGACCGCAGTTCAGGTGCGGGCGGAGCTGTTTTTGACGATGGACGGCGCGCAGTCGGCGCTGGCTCGGGCCGCAGGGCTCAAGGTGCCGAAACGGTTGGGCGGCGGACGGAAGAAATAGTCCAAAGTGGTAAGGGTGCGTTTCTAAAAGAACTCAGATCGTCGAACTCTGCGAGTGAGAGGATAAGCAGGGTGGGCCGGCGTTGCCCTCGACGGCACGACCCGCCGGGTTGCCTCCGTATCGGCCGCCTTGGTCGAGCCTGCTTCTCCCCCCCCCCACGCCGACCCGATTTATTTCGGAAACACAACCTAGCCGGGCTTTGACTACACTTTATCGACGGTTGAGAACGAGAAGATGCGTGGTCTGGAGGTGTCGCTCGTGAGCGGCCGTGAGTTCCTTCAGATCACAGTTGGCGAAACAGGGTGACTGTTCCTGCAAAGTCGTCAGGGCGGCGCGCCGAGCGTGATGATGATCGAAGAGCGTGTCATCCAGGTCGAAGAACGCGGCTTGAAGGGGCGTGTTCATAAAGCTCGACCGGCGACACAAGGCGTCAGGGCCCGCGCCGGCTGCGCGCGCCGGTGCAGCCAGAGATTTCCGACCAGGGCCAACAGCGCGCCGGTCGCGACTACGCGGGTGACACCGAACCAGTCGGCGGCAGCCCCGAAGATCAGTTGACCAACAGGGAGGGCGGCCATGAAGGACATGTTGAACAAGCTCATCACCCGGCCGCGCAGTTCGTCGCGCACCACGGTTTGCAGGCGGGTGTTCATCGATGCCATCAGGAAGATTTGTCCCGCGCCCAGCACCGCCAGAGCGGGCAAGGCGAGGGCCAGGGTGGGCGAAAAGGCCAGACCGGTGGCGGCGGCCGAGGAGAGCAGGCCCGCCAGAAAGATACGGCGTTCTAGGCCGGATTGGTCGCGGCGTGAAGCGAGCAGGAGTCCGCCGAGCACGGCCCCGAGCGCGGGGGCGGCGTTGAGCAGGCCGAGCAGTTCGGGGCCGCCTCCGTAAACCTTGGTCGCAAAGACGGGCAGCAGCGTGACGTAGGGCAAAACGCAGGCGCTGAAGAGGGCGGTGCGGGCAAGGGTGCGGCGAATGGCGGGCTCTTGCCACGCGTAGCTGAAACCTTGGCGCAGCTCGTCGAGGAAGGCGGGGCGCGAGGCGACTTTCGCGGTGGGCGCTAGGCGCAGTCGGCGGGTGAAGAGCAGCGCGGTCGCTTCCCCGGCGGCGGCGAGCAGAAAACAGGCGGATTCGTTTGCGAATAGAAGGACGAGACCGGCCAGAGTGGGGCCGAGGATACGCGAGAGGTTAAAGAAGGTGGAGTTTAGCGCGATGGCGTTGGGTAAATCGGCACGGTCGTCCACCAGTTGGGCGAGCATGCTTTGGCGGTTGGTCCAGTCGAAGCCTTGGATGACTCCCTGGAAGAGGGCGAATGCCAGCAGGAGAGGGATGGAGGCCTGGCCGGTGAAGACCATGACGGCGAGGGCGGTGGAGTGCAGGAGGGCGGCGCTCTGGGTGGCGAGGAGAATGCGGCGGCGGTCAAACTGGTCGGCAAGCACGCCGACGAAGGGGGTCAGCAGGAGGCTGGGCAGTAGACTGCAGGTGCCGGCCAGGCCTAGGTAGAAGGCGGAGTCGGTGAGGCGATAGACGAGCCAGCCGAGCGCGATCTGCTGCACCCAATGCCCAGTCATGGCAAAGGACTGGGCGAAGAGAAAACGGCGGAAGTTGACGTGGCGAAAGGCGCTGAACATGCGAGGAAGGGACTGAGCAGTTTGGGCATCAGTGGTAAAGAGACGCAGGACCGCCGGATTAAGATTCGGTTAATTTTTGCGAGCTTTTCGGAGTATTCGAAGCGAAGGAAGAGCGGAATGGATTCATGAATCTTTATCCGGGCTTAACTCGGGAAGGTGAAGCTGGGGTTATGTCGCGATTCTGCGCACTTTTCTGGTGGGGTTTGGCGGGGCTTTCTGGTGTGGGTTTAAAAGCGACGGAAATCGGGGCCAAGGCGTCTTGGGGAGAGCGGGCGCTGGAGATGGCCGACTGGGAGTGGGAGCTGGGCTTTATGGGACAGGATCTCCGCAGCGAGCGTCCGGCGGGCATCGTTTTTTATGAGCTGACCTCGATTTGGCCGCTGGCGGGAGGCGAGCTGGTGGCGGAAGTGGAGGGCGGGCGTATCGATGATGATAAAAACACACCGGATCGCGTGGAGGATTATGTTTTTCAGCTTAACCAACTGAGGGAGGAATCGGCGTTAAAGGTTGGGAAAACGGTTTGGTTTCGCCGCTGGGCGGAGGGCTGGAGAACGGGGGTGGGACGGTTCGCGCCGGAGAGCCACCTCGACAAGGTGAGTTACGCCTCGGACAAGACGGGGCGATTTATCGCGCGTCCGTTTGTGCGGCCCACGGCGGTGGCGGATCCGGGCACCGGACTGGGCGCGCTGGTGTCGCGGGAGTTTGGCGACGGATCGCGAATTCTTTACCTCGTGAACGACGCAAATGGCACGGCGCGGCTCAGTCCGGTGCGAACGCTGAGGGGCGAGTGGTTTCACGCGGTGGAATGGCGGGCGCGTTGGGCGCCGGGTCAGGTATCGCGTATGATTCCGTGGTTCACGGAGCGCGGCGGACGAGAGGCCCACGGGGTGTCGGCGAGTTACGAAGTCGGACTGGGCGGCGGCTGGGGCGCCTTCGTGCGCGGAGGCACGGAGCAGGGCGGACTGGCGCGCACGTCGAAGTTGGTGGCCGGCGGGCTGGAGTGGGCACCCGGCGAAGATTGGCGTCTGGGTTTGGCCCTGGGCTGGGGTGCGGATGGGGCGGATCGCCGCCGGGAAACCTTGTCTGAGGTTTATGCCCGCAAGGAACTGGGCCACGGGGTGGCGGCGGGGGTGCATCTGCAAACCAGTCAACGTGAGCGTGAGCGCTCCGGAAGGGAGCAGGAATTTAATCTCACCGTGCGTCTTGTTTATGCCGGTAAGATTAAGCGCAGTGAGAAAGCGCGTTAACCCAGGTGTGGAGACTTTTTATGGAAATCCAATTCACCTACGGAAAAGGCATTCGTTACCGGCCAGCCAATTCGCAGGACGGCGACGCCATTCGTGCGCTGCTGAAGCAACTGGGCTACGCGACCGAGGAAGCTCAGTTTCAAGCGCGTTTCGCCGCTGTCTCGGTCGCGGCGGGCCACGCGTTGTTGGTGGCGGAGATCGCGGGAGAAATCGCGGGCTTCGCGCATGTGGCTTTGCTGCCTCTTTTGGAGGCGGATGATTACGCCCAGTTGCTGGCACTGGTCGTCGATGAAAGCCGGCGCAGTCGCGGCGTGGGGGCGGGCTTGGTGGATCAGGCGGAGGCCTGGGCGGCAGCGGCCGGCGCGAAGCAGCTGGGCTTGCGGTCCAATGTGCTGCGCACCCGCGCGCATGGTTTTTACGAGCGCCTCGGCTACGAGCGGACGAAGACGCAGTTCGCGTTTCGCAAGGCGCTGCGTTGCTCAAAAAACTCAGAGAGCGGCCTGGCGTAAGCGGGAGGAAAGCAGGTCGATCGCGGTGACGGCGGCAATGAGGGCGAGGAGGATCGCGGCCACGGTGCCGTAGTCGTAGATGCGGAAACGCTCGTTGAGCATTTGGCCGATGCCGCCCGCTCCTACGATGCCCACCACGGAGGCGGCGCGCACGTTGCTCTCCAGGCGATAGAGCACGTGGCTGGTCCAGAGCGGGAAAACCTGGGGAAGCACGCCCCAGATCACTTCTTCCAGCCGCGAAGCCCCGGTGGCGCGGATGCCCTCCACCGGGCGCGGGTCGATGTTTTCCGTCACCTCGCTGAACAGCTTGGCCAGCACGCCGGTGGTGGCGACGAAGAGCGCGAGCGTGCCGGCGAAGGGGCCGAGTCCGACGGCGACCATGAAGATGAAGGCGAAAACCATCTCGTTGGTTGCGCGCAGCGCGTCGAGGGTGCGGCGCACGGGTTGACGCAGCCACCACGGGGCCACGTTGGCCGAGGCGATCAGGCCGAGGGGAACGGCGGCGAGCAGGGCGAGAAAGGTGCCCCACAAGGCCATGTGAACGGTGACGAGCAGCTCTGCGAGAATCTCGCGCCAGGCGCTGAAATCCGGGGAGAGGAAACCGCGGGCAAATTCCAGCGAGTGGTGGGCGTTGGTCCAAAGTTCGCCCGGACGGAGTTGCGCGCCTTGCCAGGCCCAGGCCATGAGCGCGACAAGGCCTAAAAACACTCCCGCGTTTCGGGCCGTCCGGCGCAACGAAAACGGCCTGGGGAAAGGCGAGGCGGGCGTACTCATGGCGCGGGCGATGCGGCCGCAGGCACGGGCGCGAGGGCCGGGGCGGCCGCCGGGGCGATTTCGAGGGCGGCGCGTTCGCGGGCGATTTCTTGCAGGCGGCGGGCTTTTTTCTCGGGGGCGGCGGTGGCGTCGTTTTGCAGCGTGGTCTCTTCGCGGATGAGGCGCAGCAGGCGGTAGGGGCGGAGTTGCTCGTTGGTCGAGAGGCGAAAACCGGACCATTTCAGTGCGGCGATCTTGGCCTGGTTTTCCGGAGTGGAGCCGTATCCGTAAAAAAACTCCGCGATGCGGGTTTTCAGCTGGGCAGGCAGGTCGGCTCGGTAGAGCAAGGGATCGGAGGCGATGAGCGGGCCGCGCCAGATTTCGCGCACCTTGGCGGCGAGCTCGGGTTTGGCGCCTTGAAATCGGAAGAGGGCTTCGTTGTTGGCGGTGGCGGCGTCGAGCTGGCCGAGGGCGAGCGAGTAGAGGTTGGCTTCGTGGTTGGCGCGGCGGAAGGCTTTGAATTCGCGCTCGGGGTTGATGCCGAAAAGAGTGAAGGCGTAGTAGCCGGGCATCAAGGTGCCGGAGGTGCTTTGCGGGTCGCTCATGGCGAAGGTGAGTTCGGCGCGGCGGGCATGCAGATCGGCCAGGGTTTTGAGCGGACTGGCGACGGGCACGCAAATGACCGGCCAGTAGCCGGGGTTGCCGTCCTTATCGATGGTTTGGGCAAAAACCTCGGCTCCGGCGCGGTCCACCGCGTCGATGGCGGAGAGGTTGCCAAAGAGGCCGAGCTGCACGCGATTAAAACGCATGGCCTCGATGATGCTGGTGTAGTCAGGAGCCATAAACAGGGCGACCGGGCGGGCGAGGTGGCGCTCCAGATCGGCGCGCAGGGCTTCGTAGTCTTTGCGCAAGTTGATCGAGCTCTCGGTGGGCACGATGCCGAAATTGAGCGGAGTTTGTTCGGCGGCGGCGGGCAGCGTGCCGAGGATCAGGCAGAAGATGCAGAGGAGATGGGTTAGCAGAGTTTTCATGAGGGAAGAGGGAGGGCTTCGGCGGGCGCGGAGGCCGGTGCGGGGGCGGGTTGCGCGGTCTTTGGAGTGACCGCGGGTGTTCCGCCGTAGATTTCGGAGAGTTGGGAGGGGCTGAGCGCGGCGGTGGGGCCGTCGTAAACGATGCGGCCGCCGGCCAGGGCGATGGTGCGCGGGCAAAAATCGAGGGCGTAGTCGAATTGGTGGAGCGAGATCAGGCAGGTGACGCCGTCCTCCCGGTTGATTCGGGCGAGGTGTTCCATGACGCGCCGGGCGCTGCGGGGGTCGAGACTGGCGATGGGCTCGTCGCCAAGGACGAGGCCGGCACCCTGCACGAGGGCGCGGGCGATGGCGGCGCGTTGTTGCTGGCCGCCGCTGAGGGTGCTGGCGCGCTGGGCTGCACGATCACCCAGGCCAACGCGTTCCAGCGCGACGGTGGCGGCGTGGTGATCGGCGCGGGGGAAGATAAAAAACCACGTGCGCCACCAAGGGCGGCGGGAGAGCAGGCCCGCGAGCACGTTGGTGTGAACGGTGAGGCGGCTGACGAGGTTGAATTGCTGGAAAATGATGGCCATGCCGGAGCGCACGGAGCGGATGTCGCGGGCGAGGCGTCCGTTGTGCTGCACCCGGCGTCCGCCGATGCAAACCTCGCCGGTATCGGCCGGGAGCAGGCCGGCGAGGTGCCGCAGCAGGGTGGATTTGCCCGCGCCGGAGGCGCCGATGAGGGCGACCATTTCGCCACGGGCGATGTGCAGGCTTAAATCGGAAAGCACCTCGCGCCGGGCGGCTCCGCTGCCGAAGTGGTGGGTGAGGTGGTGTACGGTGATGTTCATTCAAGAGGGCGGCGGTAACCAACATCGCGACGCCTCGTTAAGTGCGGAGAAAGACCCGGTGAAGATTGGGCAACGACGTCCCGGAGACACTGTTGATTCGAGGCGATAAAAAGGCCGGTCCCCCGAGGGACCGGCCTGAGTTTGCAAGGATGCCGGTTAAGACCGGTCAGCCAATGAAGCAGAGGGCTGCGCTTAGAACGTGCCCTTCACGCCGAAGCTCCAGCGGCGCTGGTGCCAGTAGCTGTCCTCGGGGTAGTTGTTTTCCTGGGGGCTCTGGTAACCCACGTTGGTGAACTCGAACAGATTGGTGATGTTCAGGTACACCTTGAAGTTTTTGGTGACTTTGTAGCTGGACTCCCAGTTCCAGTACTTCGTCTCGCCCCACCAATCATCTCGCGCGTCGGGACCCGATCCCGAGTCACGATTCTGACGGTCGATGCTGTCGAGTCCCTCGAGGTAGGGGCTGCGATAGCGATAGGACAGTTGAGCGGCGATGCGGCCCTTCTCATAACCCAGACCGACATTGTAGAGCCACTCCGACGCGCCGTAGGTCGGCAATTTCTCGCCGGGACGATCCGCGTAGCGGGCGTAGGAATCGGTGTAGGTCACGGAGCCGTCCAGATACAAGCCATCGAACGGTTCTGGGATGTGGATGAACTTGTAACGGCTGGCGAGCTCCACGCCCTGGTTGGTGGCCTTGTCCTCGTTGGAGAAGGTGGTGACAGTGTAGGTGGTGGCATCTGCAAGGGTGACGCCGTTGAAGGTCGTGGGGCCGTCGAGGGTACGGGTGGTCTCGTTCACAAAGTTGCTGACGTCTTTGTAGAACAACGCGAGCTGGACGTAGGTGGAATCTCCGAAGTACTCGACGGAGAAGTCGTAGTTTTTGGACGTGTAGGGCTCCAGCTCCGGGTTGCCGATGGTCAGTGTGTTGTCGGCTTCGTTAAGCACCGCCGTGCCGATCAACTCGGTAAAGGACGGACGTCCGTAGGTCTCGGTGTAGGCACTGCGGAAGACGAGGTTGCGACGGGCTTCGTAACGCAGGTGGAGTCCGGGCAGTAACACCGTGTAGTCATTCTCGCTGGTGGAGAAGGCGGGCGCACGGTTCAGCAACGGATAGTTGTTTGAGTCCAAGACCGGAACTTCCGATTCAAACCAGTTGTGCTCTGCGCGGAAACCAGTGGTCAGCTGAAGTTTCGAGCCAAGATCGAAGGTTCCCATCATATAGCCGGCCAGCGTATCTTCCGAGGCTTCATAATCGGCATTCAGCGAGGAAGCTCGCTGGCTGTTCCCCGTGTGCTGAGTCAGGCCATCCAGACCGGCGCGACCAGCGGCGACCAGGCGTTTTGCATCCGGGTAGTAGGGCATGTCAAACCCGGCTACCGTGTTGTCATTCTCTTTGAGGTACGACGCGAAGTTGAAGCTATTGTAAGCTGCGGGCGTGGCCAAGTTGTAGAACTGCTGATTTTGATCGAACGTACGCTCCATCGTGCGGTACTTCAGGCCGGTCTTAAACTTGCCCAAGATTCCCGTGCTGTCCGGGAATGGAGTCTCGAAGTCAAGTTGGCCCTGGTTGACGGATTCCTCGGTCTCGCGCTGAATGGCTGTGATAACACCGTTACCCGTGTTTTCAGAGGTACTCGAATTGATCTGGGTAAATCTATCAGGAGTGGTGGAGAGTTGATTGGCTGGCAACGCGTAGGGATCAGGAGAGCCGGCCACAGGATTGTATTGAGGGCGCTTCTCATCCGTACGGTCATACTGCCACTGAATACCGTTGCGGTAGAATCTGGCTTGTTGGGTGTCCTCGTCTTTCTTGGCCTTGGAATTAAAGAAGCCGTAGGTGAGGTTGGATTCGTTGATGGTGGTCTTGCCGCCAAGATCCAGCGAGTAGAACTGAATATCCCGTTCGTTGACGGCCTGGAAGTAACCTGCGCGACCGCGACCTTGGCCGTTGGGCAGAGTCGAGGTGGTGGCATTGGTCTCGCTCAGCGAGGTGAGGGTGCGGTACTGGGCGCTATCCGTGCCTGTGCGCACTGCGCGGCCGATATTTGGAACGGTAAAAGTAGCCGCAGTCAGGTTGCTGCCGTTGAAAATCGAGGCTCCCGTGAACGCCGCGCCAGAGTTGGTGCGTTCGGCGCTCGTAAGATCGCGGCTGTGGCGGTTATCCATGATTTTGTGGAAACGGATATCGTCCTCCACGCGGTCTTCCTTCGTGACGACGGGCTTGAAGTAAAGCGAAGTGGTGTCGCTCACTTTTACGTCGAGCGAGGCAGAGAGACCGTAGCGGTCGCGCTCGATGAAGTAGTTGTTGTACTCGGTGTCCTCGTGGAACTGGACCAGTTTCCCGGAAGGCAGGTTGAGGTATGAGTTGGATGGCAGACCGGCGGGCGAGGGGCGGCTGTCGTAGTCGATGTTGTCGAAGCCTTCGTCGCCCTTGGCGTAGCTGAAATCGAAGCGAATACCGACGGTCTTGTCGCGGAACAGGTCGCTGTAACCCACGGAGAAGTTGGGGACGAGTTTTTCGCGCAGCTCGATGTAATCAAAGCCGCTCTGGAACTCGATGCTGCGACCGGTACGGTCAAAGGCGGATTTGGTCACCAAGTTGACGATACCACCGACGGTGTCGCCGTCTTTGTCGGGCGTAGGCGCCTTGATAACTTCAACCGAAGTGACGGCGTTGCCGGGAATATCATCGAGGGCGAAGGCGCGGGCGGTGTCGCCGGCGCCCGGGGTGGCTCCGCGGCCGCTGCCCGAGGTGGGCAGGCGGGAACCGTTAAGCTGGACGGAGTTAAGGTCGGCGTTGAAGCCGCGGATGTTCACAAAACGGGGAATCTCGGAGAAGGTGTCCGCATTGGCGGAGAGACCAGGCAGGCGCTGGAGGGCGGTGGCGATGTTGTTGTCGGTCATGGTTCCGAGCATCTCTTCGGAAGTGACGTTCATCATGGCTTGGGCGACGCGCTGTTGGTTGGTGGCGCGCGCCTGGCCGGTGGCTTCGGCCTCGACCGTGATGGTCTCCATCGTGACGACGTCGGGCGCCACGCCCATATCCACGTCAACGCGGGCGGGTTTGCCGTTGCCTTCGACCTTGGTCGAGACTTTCCGCGGGGCATAACCGAAGTACGCAACTTCGACTTCGTAGGTTCCTACGGGAACGTTGCGCAGGGTAAAGAGGCCGTCGCGCGCGGTTTCCGCGCGCAGGTTGTCCTGGCCGACGACGCGTATGATCGCACCTTGGAGATTTTTGCCTGAAACGCTATCCTGGACACGACCTTCAATAAGGCCGGTGGCGCTTTGGCCGAACGCGGAACTGACAATCGCCGCGGTAAGCAGGGCTGACCTGCCGGTGCCTGACAAGAAACCAGAAAATGGATTCATGGAGGTGATATGGTTGTATGTAGTTTGTACCTGGGGGCGAGGGCGTCCCCAGACGGGGCGCAAAGTGCTGCAGTCATGTTAAGGCCAAATGAAGACCCCGTGAAAGTTTTCCGAGTCTGGTCGAGATGCGAAATCCCACAGAGGTAATTTGAGTTCCGTTAAATTACGGTGACGGAAAACCTCAGGATTTTTTGCCTATGAATCGGTATCCGACACCTCTGACGGTATCGATCATGCCAGCGTGAACACCCAGTTTCATGCGCAGTGATCGAATATGAACATCGATGTTTCTGCCGATCACGTCGGGTTTGTGCTCGTGCAATTGGTCGAGCAGCTGGTTCCGGGTAAACACCCGGTTGGGGTGGCTAAGAAAATAGCGCAGCAGGCGGTATTCCGATGCGGTCAAGGTGAGCGAGGCACCCGAAAGGCGAACTTCGTGACTGGCGGGGTCCAGGCTGAGCGGCGGGGACACCAGCACCTCGTCGCCCGGATCGCGTTTCAGGGGGCGGGCGCGACGCAGCACCGTCCGAACACGGGCGATGACTTCCTTGGTTTTGAAGGGCTTGCGGATGTAATCGTCCGCACCTTTTTCGAGTCCAAGCGTGATGTCGGCTTCTGAGCCCAAACCCGAAACGATGATGATGTTAAGGCCGGAACCCAAGATATCTTCCTTGAGTTGCTGGCAGACATTTAGGCCGTCCAGGCCGTCTATCATCACATCCAGCAACAGGAGATCGGGGTGTTCGGTCCGGGCGATCTTGAGCGCTTCGTAGCCATCGCCGGTGGCCAAGGTGGCGAATCCTTCGCGGGTTAAGTGATAAACGAGCAGATCTCGCAGGTCAGGTTCGTCCTCAATCACCAGTATTTTTGTGCGTTTTGTCACTTCACCGTTAAAATGCCTTCGTTAAGTCACGTTCTCATAAATTTTTTATAGCGTTCGTGTGAATTTTACCCGCGGCCACGACGCTTTCTCGAATATCAGAAGGCATCGTAGTGTTCCGTTGAAAGCGGGCGGCATGAAGCCGGGGCCCGCGTTGCAACAGATATTCTCGTCGTCGAGACATGGGCATTCTGGCCGCTGGGTTTGCCGCACCACGCGGCCATGCAAACGTGGCACCGAAGTAATGTCTGTTACGCCATCGAAGCGTTTGACAGTTCTGGGAAAGTTTCGGGAGTATCACATAAAAGTAACCTGGGGAACTTGCGGGCACCCACCCTGGCCGACTATTCCCGACCATTTATGGCGACCTCTCCCAAAATTGTAATCGTCGAAGACGAGCCCGATATTCGCGAGGCAATTGAATATAGTCTTAAACATGAAGGATATCGGGTGTGGTCGGCTGCCGATGGCATGCGCGGGCTGGAGCTGATTCGTGAATATACGCCCGATATGATTTTGTTGGATTTGATGCTGCCGGGCATGGATGGCCTGGAGGTCTGTCGACGCGTGCAAAGTGATCCGATGCTTAAGGGTGTTTGCGTTATCATGGTCACGGCCAAAAGCGATGAAACGGATGTTTTGGTCGGCTTGGGTTTTGGGGCGGACGACTATGTGACCAAGCCCTTTCGTAATGGAGAACTGATCGCTCGGGTAAAAGCGGTGCTGCGTCGAGGAAAACTACGCGACGAAGTGTCGAGCAATCTGGTGCGAATTGATGATCTGATCATCGATTCCCTGCGCCATGAGGTCACTTTGGCGGGAGCTCTGGTGGTATTAACCGCAACCGAATTCCGGCTCCTGCGATTTCTGGCCTTAAATCCGGGCCGTGTTTATTCCCGCGATCTGTTGTTGAATCATATAATAGGCGATCACGCGGTGGTGGTGGATCGCAATATCGACGTACATGTGCGGGCCATACGTCGCAAGTTGGGTGCCGGACGTGATCTCATCGAAACGATTCGCGGGGTGGGCTATCGCTTTCAGATGAAATCGTGAGCATTCCGACCCTAGCTACAAATACGACGGCTCCGCTGCGGTTACGGGGCTCGTTTTTTTGGAAACTCTTTCGAAGTTATACCATTCTGGTGCTTACTGCGGCGGCGGTGATAGGCACGCTGGTTTTGGGCAAGCTGCGCAAGAATGCGTTGCGCGACACGGAGACGGATTTATATAATCTCGCCCGCCTGATGGCTTCGGTGGAAGCGGCTAATCCCACGCACCTTTGGTCAGATCAGTTGGCCAAGCAATTGGTCGAAATCACCAAGGACACGGGATTGCATCTCTCCCTTTGGTTTGCCAACGGCACGCAGGCAGGGGTCGAAGAAGAAGGCGGAAGCGAGTTAAGTAATCTTTTTGAAACACCGGAGTATTTAAGCGCTCGGGGCAAGGACTATGGGCTTGCTCGGCGGCCGCTAAGTCCAAAAGGGGGCGATTATCTTCTGCTTGTAAGCCCTATCTTGTTTGAAGTCGATGTGATAGGCTATGTTCGCATAGGTTCGCCCCTGACGAAAATTCTCGAGCGTGAGGTCGAGCTGAGGAACCGGGTTTTTGCAGGAACTAGCATAAGTGTGCTAATCGCATTGGGTTTGGGGTTTTTTTATACCCGTTATGTTACGCGGCCGCTGACGGAAATCGGTGAAAGCTGTCGTCACCTCGCCGCAGGGAATTTTGAGGAACGCATTCCGATCCGAGTGGCTGATGAAATCGGTGTGGTGGCCGATACGATCAATCGCATGGCGGGAGAAGTACGTCGACGCATACGCCAGGAGTCCCGGGAGCGTAAACGTTTGGCCGCACTGCTCGCGGTCATGGCCGATGGCGTGGTGGCAGTGAGTGCTCGCGGGGAAATCGCTTATGTAAATCGTGTGGCGGCGGAGTGGCTGGGTCTGCCCGAAGGAGTGGCGGGTAAAACCTGGGCTGAGGCATTGGTCTGGCCAGAAGTGCGCGCTGTTTATGAAGAGACGGTTTCGGCCGCTCGTCGTGTTTGTCGCGAGGCTCGATTTACGGCGGCAAGCGGCAAACGCGTAGTGCGTATCGATGCAACTCCCCTGACCGATGAGGACGGCGCCCCATTTGGTGTGCTGCTCGTTTTGCATGATCTGACCGAGATCCGACGTTTGGAAGAGACGCGCAGGACCTTTACTGCGAACGCATCGCACGAACTCAAGACGCCGTTAACGGCCATCGGATCTTTGGTGGATACCATGATTGACGACCCCGTCATGCCAGCGGAGACGCGAAGTCGGTTTCTGGGACGGATACGACATCAAAACACGCGTCTTTATGAGTTGGTGCAGGATCTTTTGGCCATCTCCCGTTTGGAGTCAGATGTCGAAGTGCCGACACGCCAAAGACTGGACTTGGCGAAGGTCGTTGAAGCCTGCGTGCAGGATTTTGGTGAAATCGCGAAACAGAAAGGCGTGGCCTTGGTTTGTGAACTTTCCCCGGTGCAACTCTGGATATCAGGCAATGACGAAGCACTGAGCCTCATTTTTAATAATCTGCTTAAAAATGCCCTGAGTTATACGATGAAGGGTGGCCGAGTGACGGTGCAGTTCACGTCTGCGGCTGAGGAGATAACGGTGGTGGTAAGCGATACCGGAGTGGGAATCGCGGAGGAGCATTTGGAACGCATCTTTGAGCGCTTTTATCGCGTGGACCGGGCGCGGGCGCGAACGGAGGGCGGGACCGGGCTTGGTCTCAGTATTGTAAAGCACATGGCGCTAGTGTTGGACGCCCGCGTCGAGGTGAAGAGTCGTCTTGGCGAGGGCAGTCGATTCGCGGTTACGTTCTCACGCATATAGCACTGTCGAAAGGATTCACGCGGTTTTAATCGGTCCTTAACAACACTGCATTAGTGTGCGGCAACAACGATGACTACCCAGCGCTTTCCCAAATCTGGCCACGAGAAAATCGGCGGATTAGTTTTTTTCGCCCGGATGTTAGACAAAATCCGCCTCCACGCGGACGCACAACTGCCCGAGGGTTATAATTTAGGCGGCGGGCTGGATAAACGCATGTGCCGTTTTCTTAAACTACCCTATGAGACTGTAGTGGAGCAGGTGCGCAATCAACCTGATGATTTAGCGGTGTTGGAAGCGTGTTTTGTTCTGTCCGGGCATCGCCCCGCTGAGGACGAGTGCGAGTATTTTAACGCTTTCATGACCAAGCGTGGCTGGCGCGATGAAAACTCGGAGAAACTCCAGGCCTCCAAGGCGAAACGCGGCTGGGCGGATCGGGCGGACCTGCAAACGACCTTTGACCTGCAAGACGCCGAAGAGGGGCGGAAGTAGGCGGTGATTCGTGCGGTGAGAGGGTGGATAGCCGGTCGATCACCACGCCGCGAGACAAGTTGGTTTAGTGAGCGAGATCAATGTTGTGCCGGGTCAACGTCACGCCGATCTCCTGTTCGTAGAGAGTAATAGCCCGGCGATGGTCCGCCTTGGCACGTGCTCGATTGGTTTCAATGGTCGCCAGGGTCGTTTGAAGATTGAGCACGACGAAGGTGGTGGTCGTGCCCGCCTGCAGTTTTTTTAACTCCCCCGCCAGTGCCTGGCTGGCCAGTTCATACGCAATCTCCGTGGCCGTGACTCGCTGGCGTGTGGTATCTATCTGCCCCGCCGCCCGGGTGATGCTCAACGCAATTTCCTGCGCCAGGCGCTCTATATCCATTTCGGCCCGCTTCGTACGAAACCGGGCGGCCTGCACGCGCCCGCGACCCTCGGCAAAAGTCAAAGGCACGCGCACCACCACCCCTACCGAATAAGCCCGGTTTTCTTGTTCCGTCACTTGGCGTCGACTGGTCGAGAACTCCTGATCCCTGCCGACATAGCCATAACTGCCCACCAGATCGAGCTGTGGCAGGAGTTGGTTGCGCTCATACGACACCGTCGCTCGTTGTTTCGTGGCGTCCAATAAAGCGCCCTGATAATCAGGTCTGCGTGCCAGCGCCGCCGACAGCTCTTCCTCCGCAGCCACAATCGGCTCGCTTGGCTCAGGAGGCTCGATGTCGAGAAGGGGGCCTTTTAACGAGAATCTACTTTCTCCGAGCAATTGTCGCAGCGCATTATCCGCGTCGCGCACCGCGCGCTCCGCCACCAGGATCGCCTCTTCGCGCTGCGCCGCCTGTGCGCGGGCCTGTATAACATCACTTTCCGATAGGCTTCCCGCCTTAAAACGTCGCGCATTGCTCGTCGCCAACCCCGCGACCAAATCCCGCGTTCGCCGCGCGATTTGCAGATTTTCGTGCGCCAACAAAAGATCGCTGTAGCCGATCACCACCCGGGTCACCGTGGTCATAACCGTCTGCCGAAACCCCCACTCCGAAATCGAGCGATCCGCCCGGGCCAGGCGAACACGATACAGGCTGGAGCCGAAGCCGAATCCACGCAACAGGGGTTGGGTCAGCGAAACACCGCCAAAAGTGGTATAGTCCCCGCCCATCCAGTTGAATGCAGTGCGTTGGTGCTGCGTGCTGCCGCCGAATTCGTAGGTCATGCCCCACGGGGTCAGACCTTCGAGTGCGAGCCGATAATCGTCAGTCTTCTCCCGCTGCAAGGCTGAGGAGCTCCCGGGCGCAGCCTCCTGGTCTTCGGTGTAAGTGCGTGCAAAAGTGAGCGCCGGCTCAAAGCGCCCTCGCGCCTCCAGCATACCCGCCCGGGCAATGGACCGGGTAAATCCCTCCACTTTGATGCTCTTGTTATGATCCAGCGCCTGAACGATCGCCTGCTTTAAGGTCAATCGCGCGGGTTCGGCCGCCGGCAGCGGCTGCGCGCGGACGCCACCGGCCCACATCGCCAGTACCAGCCAAAAACCAAGGAGAACGCGACGCACGGGATCAGCGATGAACCGCGTCCTCCGCCTGAACGATGCGTCCATCGAACAAATGGACGGTGCGCGCGGCATGACGCGCAAAGCGCGGATCGTGCGTGACCATGACGATGGTGGCGCCGCCGCGATGCAGCTCCTGCAGGAGCTCGATCACGGCGTCTCCGTTCTTTGAATCCAGATTCCCCGTGGGCTCGTCGGCCAAAAGCACCGCCGGATGACCGGCGAGCGCCCGAGCCACCGCCACCCTCTGCTGCTGGCCGCCGGAGAGCTGCGCCGGAAGATGTTTCGCGCGGTGCATCATGCCCACTTTCTCAAGTGCTTCCTGCACGCGCGCCTTCCTCTCCGCCGCAGCCAAGCCACGGTAGGTCAACGGGAGTTCGACATTCTCGGCGACCGACAAATCGCCGATGAGATTGAACGACTGAAAAACGAAGCCGATATCCCGGTTGCGAATGCGCGCCCGCTCAGCCTGCGTCAGGTCATGCACGGGACGCCCGTTCAACAAGTAGGTGCCTGAACTGGGCGTATCAAGCAGCCCGAGAATGGACAACAACGTCGACTTGCCGCAGCCCGAAGGGCCGGCGATGGAGACGTAGTCGCCCTTCGCGATGGAAAAGCTGATCCCGGAGAGCGCATGGGTCTCGACCTCGTCGGTGAGGTAAACCTTGGCGAGCGAATGCAGTTCGATGAGCGGCGAAGGCGTGGAGGTCATGGTAAATGGATTTAGTCGGCGAGGCGGATGCGGAGGTGGGAACTGGATGCAGACATGTCGGAAAGTATGACTCGGTCGCCCGGCTGAAGCCCGCTCAGGATTTCAATGGAGGCGACGGAGCTGCGCCCCAACTGCACGCGTTTGCGGGAGGCATGCACCCCATCCGGCTCAAGCTGGAAAAAATCCACCGCCCCGCTTTCCTGGCCGAAGGAGGGGCGGCCCACATGAACCACGTTATCGAGGCGCTCCAGCTCGATGACGCCGTCCACCGAAAGATCGGGGCGCGCCCCAAGCGGCAAGGTCCCGGTTAGTCCGATATCGACCGTGATCGTCCCGTTCTGCACCGAAGGATCTACGCGCACGACTTTGCCTTCGATTAGCCCCTGTTTACCGCTGCGGGTATCGATTTGGGCCAGCTGGCCCAGTTGAATTTCTTTGGCCTGGATTTCCGCAATCAGGATCTGGGCTTTGAGCCGAGCGGGGTTGGCGACGCGAGCGAGATTGGCTCCCGAAGGAACCTGCGCGCCCACCTCAACCGGCAGGAGTTGCAGCACACCTCTCATGCCAGCCTTCACCGTGAGCGCCTCCACATCGGCGCGTCGCAGGTGCGCCTCGGCCCGAAGTCGCTCCACCTCGGCGGCCTTGACCGCCAGTTGCGGCGCAATCGAATCCTGGGCGTAGGCCAAGCGCTTGATCTCGATGGCATTGAGAGCGGCGGAGTGGCGGGCATTCACTTTGGCCAGGCGCATTTCCAGCGAAGACACCAAGCCTTCTTCAAAAAGTTCCTCATAAACCTCGGCGCGCAACTTACTCGCCTCCAGACTTGCCTGAGCGGAGGCCGCCGCGGACTCGGACGCCAGCACGCCGCTGCGCAGCTGTACTTCCAAATTGAGCAACTCTGTTTCCGCAGCCTTCAGTTGAGACTCGGCCCCTGCGGCCGCCTGCTCCACCGCCGGATTACTGAGAATGAGTAAAACGCTTTCCGGTTCCACCGCAGTGCCCGGATACACGACGATGCTCTCGACTCGTCCGGGAGTGCGCGCCGCGACCCACCGAATCTCCTCGGGCACCAAAGTGCCAAGTCCGCGGACCTGGCGAATCATCGGGCCTTGCTTGACCGTATCTATCCAGACCAACGCGCGGTCCACCGCAGGCGCCGCCGGACTCAGCCGGGCCAGACCGACAACCAATCCGACGAGCACGATCGCGCCGACGACACCGACGACGATTCTCCGCCGACGTCGCTCACGGGATAAATCGGGACGGGCAATATCCATGAGATTAAGACGCGGGCGCTTACTCGCCGCGCAAGAGTGACACTGTGGACGCGGCCAAGGCGCGGGCGATGGGAACCGTCGCGCCCATCACAGCCGCGAGCAAAACGCCCGAGGCACCGATCAACGGCGCGCCCACTACCTCGACCATGCGCAGGTTGGTCACTTCAAAAAAGTGCCTCCCGGCCACCAGCGAAAGAATCACGCCAACCAAGACACCGCTGACGGCCCAGCGAAAATCGCGCTTTCCGACACTCGTGATGATATGCCAGGCGGAAGCCCCGAGCGCTTTGCGCACGGCGATGTCCTTCGCAGAGGCCTCCACCCGGCGATTCAAGATGGAAAAAATGCCGAAGGCGCAGACCACGCTCGCCACGACCGCGAGCAACAGGCTCAGCCGCGCGATCGCCTCCGGCATCCAGCGCCGCCGCTCCTGCAGTTGCGTGATCGTGCCGTATTCACCGAAGATGATGTCGGGATCGACCTGGTTGAGAACCTCTTCAAGCCGTTGCCGAGAGAGGGGAGCTCCGGTCCTCGTATTAAACAAGAGTTCCGCTATGTTAAACGGATGGTGGTTGAAGGAGCGCCATACCAAGGGAAGGTCGAGGTTGGTTTCCGCAGATTCGATATTGCCCACGACTCCGATGACTTCGGCCCAATCGTCGGTCCGATGGTTGATCAATACGCGACGGCCCACCGGGTCTTGCCCCGACCAGTGGAGTTCAACCGCACTCTGGCTGACGACCAGCAAGCGGCGTTTGGAAACCATGTCTTGTTCACTAAATGTTCTTCCAGAAATCACCTTGAGTCCGGCCAGTTTGAAGTAGTCGTGGCAGACGGCAGGACGAATGATGTATTTCACCGAATCCTTGGCCGCCACGGTATCGCGGTCATCGATCATCCGGTATTTGGGATTTCCCTCGTGCGGCATCGCGGGGTTGGCGAGCGCGACGCCTTCGATTTCCGGCAATGCGCGCAGCGCTTCTTTGACTTCAAAGAGCCGCCGGATCCGTGCTTCTTGCGTCGGGTATTTTTCCACACGCATGACCAGAAAAGCCCGCTGCACCTTCATGAGCGGCAGGTCGGCGTTGGCGGAGGCTTGTCGTTTCAAGCCAAGCGCCAGCAACGTGCACACCACCAGGAGAGTGATCGCGAGCGCGGTCTGCCCCAAGACCGCGATTCCGTCGACCAATCCGCGCGAGCCACCGATAACCGTGCGCGTGCTGGCGACCAGTCGTTCGCTGCCTCCGCTCTGCTGCCGTTGCAAGATACGAACTCCCAGCACCACGGCGGTGGCTACCAGCAGGGTGATCGCGAGGCCGACGGCGCCATACAGCGCGGGCTCGAACGTGGGCAGCGCCAGCCCCGCGCGGCCCAACATCTCCAGGAGCACATGACGGTAGGCGAGCGCGAGCGGCACTCCGACGACGCAGCCGACAACCGCGAGCAGCAGAAACTCCAACACGAGGGGTGTGAGCATCTGGATTTGGTCGGCGCCCAGCGCGCGGGCGGTCACCATGTAGGCCTGACGGTCGGCCAATTGCCCAAGCAGCAGATTGATGAGATTCACCAAGACGATGACCGAGAGCAGGGCCGCGACGATCACGAGCAGATTGAAGTAACGCCGGACATCGCCCAGCACCCATTGCTTGAGATCGTGCGCGACGAGGCTTCTTTCCGCCATCACCGTCGGGTGGAGTTGGCGCAAACGAGGCGTCACCAAGGCCAACTCGGCGTTCAACTGTGCCAGGGATACCCCGGGCTTGAGCAGCGCGATGGTGGGGAACCAGCGTGATTTCCAATCCGCCTTGGGAATGTCGTCGGGCTTGAGCGGCGCCCAATAGGCCGGTTGCTCGTCGCGGGAAAGTCCCGGCATTTCGAAGCCCGCGCCCATCACGCCGACGATCACATGAGGGCGGTCGTTCAAATACACGGTCTGCCCCACGATGGCCGCGTCGCGTTGAAAACGCTGGGTCCACAGGTTATCGGAAAGAATCAAGGGCCGCGGGCTTTGGTGAATGGCCGCCGCATCGGAAAAGCTGAGGCCCAACGCGGGATTCACGCCGAGAATCTCCAGAAAGCCCGGAGTGATCCAACAACCGGTGACGGTGACCGACGTATCGCGGTGGCGGAGCGTCTCGTTGCGCCAAGCACTGTAGGCGGCGACCCGTTCCGCGCTACCGAGCTCGGTTTGCAGGAAAAGAAAATTGTCCAGAGTCTGCGGGTCTCCGGCGGCACTGCGCTGCACTCCGCTCGCCTGGCCCAGATAGGCCACGCGCTCGTAGTTGGTGAAAGGCAACGGGCGGGCGTAGAGGAAAAGGAACGTGGAGAGGTTCACCGTGCTCAACGCGCAGGCCGCGGCGATGAGGATGACCAAAATCACCGCCGTCCCGGGCCGTCGGCGGAGCGGGGCGAGTGCCAGAGCGACATCACAGCGAGTAATCTTCATGGTGGCATTCCTAACCGGGAAGGGTCGGAAAAAGGATTGACTGATTGATGGCCGGGAACGTCAAGGGAACGGAAGCGACGGAGCGCAAAATTAACCCCGTCTTGTTGGTATCTTAATACTCACGCCCGGCGATGGTTGGCGCGCGTAAATTTTTGGCGTGAGAGAACGAAGTGGGTTGACCCGATCATGCCGGGAACCATCTCAGAGGCCCCATTTTATCAGCCATGAAACGCATTGTCATTCTGGGTTGCAGTGGAGCGGGTAAATCCACGTTGGCGCGCGAACTCGGGGCGCGACTCGGCTTGCCCGTGGTGCACCTGGATCGGGAGTTTTGGCGTCCCGGCTGGGTCGAGCCGGACAAAGCGGAGTGGAGAGCGCAGCTTGATGCGCTGGTGTCCGGCGAGCGCTGGATCACGGACGGGAATTATAACAACGCATCGGCCGCGCGCTTCGAGCGTTGCGATACGATGATCTTTCTCGATTTCAGTCGCTGGCTTTGTCTGGCGAGGGTGTATAGCCGGGCTTGGCGGCATTTGGGCAGGCCACGGCCCGATTTGAACGAAGGCTGCCCGGAGAGGCTGCCTGACAAGGTTTTTCTGCGTTACATTTGGACATGGCGCGCGTTGCGAAGGGAAAAAACCCTGGCCGTGGTCGAGCAGGCGAGGGCCGAAGGCAAGCGGACGCACATTTTTAAAAATCGTGCCGAAGTGCGGCAGTTTTTGGCCGGAATCAAAGACATGCGGGCGACGAATACAGAGCAAAGTTCACCTGCTCTTTAACGGATTCTAACGAGACTCTGTCACGCTGCTGGCATGGCACAAATACCCTTGGTCGTCGGCGCGGCGTTGCGGTTATCGGCTCTCCCCGAGCGCGTGGATTGGCTTCTCGCGGCGGGGCGCGATCTGGAGATCCAGGATCCGTGCACGGCGGGTTTTCTGGACGGAGCCTGGGCCGGCGAAGCGCGTTCGGCGCGAGCGCTGTTGGATGGTCACACGGGGCGGGTCGGAGTTCATGCACCCTACGATGGCATGCCCTGGTCCTCGGCGGATGCGAAATTGGTGTCGGTGTTGCGCGACCGGCTGCGGCAGTCGCTGGATTTCACCGCCGCGATCGGAGGTTCGCATTTGGTCTTGCACAGTCCCTTCGCCTTTTTCGGCAAGGCGCAAACCCGGTTCCGTGGTCAGGAACTGGCGGATACGATCGCGCAGACAGTGGAAAACCTCGCGCCCGTGGTGGAGGAGGCGGCGGACCGGCGCTGCGTGCTGGTGTGGGAGAATATCTTTGATCTGCGCACCGATCCGCTCGACGGCTTGGTGACGGCCTTTGCCTCGCCCTGGGTGCGCCGCAGCATCGACACCGGTCACGCGCACCTGATGACCGCACGCGGCGGCCCGCCGGTGGACACCTGGGTGATGGCGGCGGGCGAGTTGCTCGCTCACGTTCATTTGCAAGACACCGATCTGGAAAGCGACCGGCACTGGGCGGTGGGCGATGGGGAGATTCGCTGGCGGGCGGTTTTTGCCGCGCTGGCGACCTTGCCCGAGACCCCGCGCCTGATTTTGGAAATGTCGCCGGAGAAACAGGACCGGTCTCTGGCATGGCTGGTGGAGCGTGGGCTCGCGCGCTGAGGCGATTTTTGGGATAAAATCTTCATTACGGATAACGCCTCGTGATTCGCGCCGTCCTGTTTGATCTGGATCGAACGCTGGTGGATCGCGATGGAAGCGCGGCGGCTTTCTTCGCTTCGCAAGCGGAGAGGCACTTAAACCCTACGATGCGAGCCGAGTTTATGTCGCGTTTGCTGCTTTTGGACGACCATGGCTACGGCGACAAAAAAACGATGTATCAAACCCTAGCCGAGGAATTCGGAATCGATCCTTCCATCGCGACAACCATGGAGGCTGAGTTTCGCTCTAGTTTCGGCGAGGCGATGTGTCCGTTTCCAGATACGCTGCCGGTTTTGGCGCGCCTGCACGCCCGAGGGTGGCGGATGGGAATCGTCACAAACGGAACCGTTCGCGTGCAAAAATCCAAGATCACGGTCACCGGAATGGATGCTTATATGAGCGCAATCGTGATTTCCGAGGCCGAGGGAATGAAGAAACCCGCCAGTGAAATTTTCCTGCGCGCCGCGATGCGTTTGGGCGTGACGCCGCATGAAATTGCGTTCGTCGGCGACAACCTTGCTGCGGACGTGGAGGGTTCGCGTTTGGCCGGCATGGTGCCGGTGTGGTTCGCGGCGCATGATCCGGAGGCGGCTTTTTCAGGCGTGAAGGTGCGCAGCCTTTCGGAGCTGGAAACGTGGCTGCTCCATGGCGCTTGAAATCGCGATTATCGGTGCGACGCCCGCTTCCCGTCCGCAGCTCGATGTGCCACCCGTGACCCGCCCCACCCCGCAAACCTACACCGCCTTGTCCGTCGTCGCGCCTGCCGGAGACCACATCCGCGTCGGCGCGAAGCGACTGGAGATACGTCGCTGGAGGCCGGACACACTTCCGCTGCGCGACCTGCTCATCGTGCAAAACCGCCAGCGCCTGAGCAGCGGAGGCTTGAGCCTAGAAACGGCTCTCGGATCGGGTTGTCTCGCACAACCTGTTGGCCGCCTGCCGCTCGCGGCACCCGCTCGATGCACAAGCCAGGTGCGCCTCGGGATTCCACGAGCGCCATCCGACTCAACATTTTGCGCGATACTCCGCCGCCCGACTGCCGTTTCTAGGCTGAGCGAAGATCCCGATGGCGTCGCGCTCGCTTTAGTTGATGTCGTAGGCGTGCATCCTTGGCGTGAGGACGAACTTGCCGCCTCCTGTGCCACAGTTTGGGAACCGGGTTGGCTGGCCTGGGAGCTGGCCAATGTTCGTGCGCTTGATCCCGTATGTTCTGCTCCGGCCCGGTTGCGCCTCTATCCAGTAACGCTTGATTCCAAGACATAGACCGAAATTCCGACCATGCTTTCTCGCCCTGAATTGTCCCGTGCCATCAACGCCGCCGCGCGTCTTCAAGGCGTTTTCACGCTTCGTTCCGGCGTCACCGCCAGCGAGTATTTCGACAAGTATCGCTTCGAGTCTGACCCCGTGCTGCTCCTCGCGGTTGCGCGGCATTTGGCCGAGCGTTTGTCCCAGGATTTCGACGCCTTGGCCGGATTAGAAATGGGAGGGATTCCCATCGCTACGCTCCTTTCCCAAGTTACGGAGAAGCCTGCGCTTTTTATCCGAAAAAAGGCCAAGGACTATGGCACTTGTCGCCTTGCCGAAGGTGGCGAGGTGCACGGACGCCGGCTCCTGATCGTGGAGGACGTCGTCACTTCAGGCGGTGCTATCTTCGACGCGGTGCGGGAGCTGCGAGGAGAAGGCGCGGTCATCAAGGATGTCGTGTGCGTGATTGATCGCGAGGCGGGCGGCCGCGAAAACCTCGCGCGGGAAGGGCTCGTGTTGACCGCCCTGTTTACGAAGAGCGAACTCGGCTAAACCTTCCCGCTCCGTTCCGCGCTCATCTGCGGGAACCATGACGGACATGAATAAACTACCGATTTCCATCGAAACGCCTCGATTGCTTATTCGTCGCTGGGATTTGGACGATGCGGCGGGCTTGAAGGAGGCGATTGATACGAGTTTGGAACACCTCCGTCCTTGGATGCCCTGGGCTCACCACGAGCCCGAATCACTGGATAAAAAACGTGAGCGCATCGCGCGTCAGCGGGTCGAATTTTTAGTGGGCGAAAGTCTGCACTTCGGAGTCTTTTCAAGTGAAGGCGCACGCGTGCTGGGCAGCGTGAGCATTCGGATTACCGCCGCATCGGGAACCGCCAATTTCGGTTATTGGCTGCGGGCCGACGAAGCCCGGCGGGGCTACGCCACCGAGGCGGTTCTCGGCTGCATGTTCGTGGCTTTTCGCGGATTGGATGTGCTTACCGCCGAGATTTACTGCGACCCTGCCAATGTCAGGAGCGCCGCCATTCCCGCCCGGCTTGGTTATCACCGGATACCGGCTGCGGTGCGGAAAACATCCGATGGTCGCGACCGCGTGTCCGAGGTATGGCAAATGGCGCGTGATCGTTTCGAGGAAATCTACGGCATGATCGAAGACTATAATCTTTGCTACGAACCCAGCGGCGATACGCTGATTTAACTTCTTTTCAGCAGTGCGGTCAGGCTCGGTCGCTAGCGGTAAGCGATCACGAAGAGCCGACGAAAGGGAAACAACACCCGACCGTCGGCCTGGCGGGGGTAGGCTTCCGCAATCAGTCGTGTGTAGTCCTCGATGAAGCGTGACTGCGTCGCCTCATCCGGCAATGCCTCGAGCCATGGACGCAGGCCCGTGCCGCGATACCATTCGACGATGCCATCGGGTCCATTGAGGACGTGAATGTAATCGGTCTCCCAGAGCTCAACCCGCGACGCGAGCGCGGCGAAACAATCGTAATAAAAGGCGGGGCTCTCGACGTGCCATTCGCGGGTAGGCTGCGGGAAAAACCGACACCACTCAGGTGAAACGGCCAGCTCGCGCATCAGTCGATGCCCCGAGTGGTGGAGGTTATTCGGCACTTGCATGGCAAAAGCGCCGCCTGTCGCTACCAATGCAAAAAGCCGGGGCAAGAGAGTCGCATGATCCGGCACCCATTGCAGGGTGGCGTTGCTGAAGACGACTTCGAAGGTGCGGGTGGGTGCCCAGGATGCGATGTCCGCTTCAACCCATGTGGGGTCGGGGAAGTCCCGTTGGGCACTGGCGAGCATCGCCTTGGAGTTGTCCACGCCGAGCAACTTGGCTCCGGGCCAACGTTGGGCGAGTACGGTCGTGCTGTTACCCGGGCCACAGCCGAGGTCGGCGATTTGCGCGGGCGCTGCGAGGTCGATGCGCGCCGCAAGATCGATTGCTGGCTGCGTGCGTTCCCGGTTAAACTTAAGGTATTGATCGCTGCTCCAAGTGGGCATTCGCCTTACGAAAGGGGGGCCGAATTCCCGCCCGCAACGGCAATTCAAGTCGTAACCGAAAAATCACAACACGGCTGCAAGTTTGCTCGACGCAGAGACTCAATCCGCCGGCGTGTAGGCTGGGTCGTTGACCCGCGCCGCGTCTTTCATTCTCTCCCTCTCGCAGCACTGACAAGCTAGCAATCGATAGAATAAATCATCAGACGTCCGGACTTTTTCCCTCTTCTTCGCGACCACATGACCAGCTTTTCAAACCGCCTCAAAATTGCTATACAGGCCCACGGTCCTCTTTGCGTAGGGATCGATCCTTCGGGAGAATCACTGCGGGCCTGCGGCCTGCCCGATTCAGCCGAGGGTGCACTTGAATTTGGCCAACGCATCGTCGCCTCCGCTTCGGGCTGCGTCGCGCTCGTCAAACCGCAGAGCGCTTACTTTGAACGCTTCGGGGCCGAAGGTGGGCGCGCGCTTGAAACCATCATCGCTACCGCTCGCGCTCGTAGCCTGCTCGTGTTGCTCGACGCCAAACGGGGCGACATCGACGCCACCGCCGAGGCCTACGCCCACGCCTATTTTTCTCCCTCCAGTCCAATCCGAGTCGATGCGATCACCGTGCATGCTTATCTTGGATTTGGAGCACTGCGTCCGCTTACCGACTACGCCACTGTTGAGGGGGGCGGCGTTTTCGTCGTGGTGCGCTCGTCAAACCCCGAGGGCGCGCTCTTGCAATCCGCCCGCCTTGCCGACGGACAAACGGTGGCGCAACACATCGCCGGAGAAATCACCAAGTTAAACGGTTCGCGGCCTGCCGACGAAACGCATGGCCCCATCGGCGCCGTGGTCGGCGCTACGCTGCCCGACGCGGGTGATGTCGCCGCCGACCTGCCCTATTCCTACTTACTGGCACCCGGCATCGGCGCACAAGGCGCGAGGCTGGAGGATGTCGCGTTCCGGTTCGGGGCAGCGCGATCAAGGGTATTGCCCAGTGTCTCCCGAGCCATCCTTGCCCAAGGATCCAGCCCGGCCGAAATAGAAACCGTTATCCGGTGTCTCGCGGAAAAAGCGAAACGCCTGCTGTTTTGCTGAATCTTGGTCCTTGTTTAGCGGGCACCCGTTCCAGAACTGGTCGGCGGGACGCCGACCTGCACACGCGGGACGCGTATGATCCCCGGACCCAAGCAGACTCTACCGATGGGGGCTGTTTGCGATTCCCGCCAACAAAGAGACGAGCTCCTCGCCTGCCGTCGCCAGCGGGCCTTCGTTGCGGATGATTTTTAGGTTCGGGTGCTTGACGGTGAAGGCGGCTGAGCGCGCCACGCGCTCGTCGATCTCGGCGGCGGATTCACGGCCCCGGGCCACGAGGCGCGTGCGCAGGATGGCGGGATCGACGGTGATCAACACCACGCACAGATTGGTCGGGTAACGCCGCGACGCTTCGGGAAGGTGGCCGCGGCTGCCGTTCATCACGACGTTGGCCCCGGCGGCCAGCCAGGCGTCGATTTCCAGGCCGAGCGCGTAACTCAGGCCGTGGCTTTCCCAGTCGAGGGCGAAGAGCCCGAGTGACTTTCGCAGGGCAAACTCGGCGGGCGTGAGGGCCACGTGGTGTTCCCCGCCTGCGTCGGCCGGGCGGGTGATGTAGCGGTGGGCAAAAAGCACGGGTGCCGCCCCGGCGAGTTTTTCCCTGGCGTAGCCGAGGAGAGAGTCTTTGCCCGCGCCGGAAGCGCCCACGACGTAAAATAAGGTGCCCATCGCGCAAGCCTGCCGGAGGCGCGTTAGGGTTTGATAAATGGCGGATTAAATCGCGACCAAGTCACGGGTGTCGCGGTCGCGGGCGTGCAGGATGGCCGCCCTCACTTCGGCGGTGGCGGACCGGACCGCTTGCGCGGGGTCGAGGCCCGACAAATACCGGGCGCGCAGCCAACGGGCGGCAAAGAGATCGCCGCTGCCACTGTAGCGACCGGGCAGGCGTTCGTCTTCGAAGTGGTGCTCATTTCCACGGTGGAAGAGGCGGGTCGTGATGTGCGTGTCCGTCTCTTCCCAACTGGTGACCAGCAAAGAAAGCGCGGGGAAACGCGTGCGCCATTCGTGCCAGGCTGCTTCGTCGGTCTGGCCGCTCAACAAGGAAAGCTCGGTGCGGTTGGGCAAAGCCCAGTCCGCCACGGCTAGCAAGCGCGGCCAGGCGGCGATCAAGTCCGGCGCCACGTAGGCCCTGCCCTCGTCGCCGCTTACCGGATCGATGACGCGCTCGATGATAAGGTCCTGGTATCGCTCGCAGGCGGCCAGGACGGTGTCGATTTGACCGGCGTGGGCGAGGTAGCCGCAGAAGAGAACGACTCGCTCGGCGCGCGCGGCGCAGGCGGCAAGGGTGCCCTCCAGCAAGGTGGTGAAATCGGATTCGACGCGGCGCACTCCCGGCATGTTGCCCGGGCCGGTGAGCAGCAGGCTGGGCACAGGCAGGCAATGGGCACCGAGGGCGTTTATGAAGGGTTTAAGGCCAACCACACCGTGAACGGTAAAACTGTTAACGCAGAGGATTTTGGGCGCTTGCATAAACTTGGTTTAATAATCCGCCCAGACGGCGGCGTGGTCGCTGGGCCAGACGTTTCCGACGGGTGAATCCAGGCCGATGCCGACGCGTATCGGGGCAGGCGCGGTTCCGAACTGGCGCGGTTTCAGCGAGTAGAGCAGGTCGATGGCGCGCCCGCGTCCGGGAACCGGAGGGAGCGGGTGGGTGGGCGGCGGGCTGGCGAGCGAGGCGAAGGCTTCGGCGAGGTCGAGAGTCGGGTGGTTGTTTAAATGGCTGCAGACCGCCGATTCGCGGGTCGCGTTAAAATCACCTCCGAGCACACGCAGATCCGCCGGAGAAAACCAAACGGGGTCCGCTAGCGCCTGATCGAGCTGGGCGCGGCGGCCGGCATCGTCGCCGCGCAGGTGAGAGAGGTGCACGCAGGCGGCGGTGACGGTGCAGCCACGAACGACGGCGCTAGCCAACAGGGCGATGCGCTCCCCGCCCGCAGGGGTGGAAGGGAGTTGAAGCGTGTGGTGCGCGAGGATCTCGCCGCGCACGAGCACCGCGAGCCCGGATTCGCTGGGGAGGGAGCGGTCGCGCCAGAGGCGCGGTTTGGCGCGGGCGGGAGCGTAAACCGTGGTCAAACCGAGCGCCTCCGCGAGGGCGCGGGCGGTGTCGGCCTCGGCTGCCGGTTCGGACACGTGAAAAACCTCCTGGAGTAGCACCACGTCCGGGTCGAGCTCGCGTAAGCCTGCGGACATGGCGATGATCCGCGCGGGATAATCACCGTCGTTTTTCCAGGTGTTTAGCGTGAGTATGCGCAGGGACCGGGTCGTCGTCATTACAAGAACGGGAAAGCGGGCAAAGCGCAGGTACGCGAGCCCAAGGCGGCAACGCCACCGTCTTTTAATGCGTTCTTAATCCAATCTTAAACCCGCGGGCTTAGCGTTTCCATACATCCCTATTATAACGTATGTCGCCTGACCGCCTTCTGACTCAAGCCACCGTAATAACGCCCGCAGGCATCATGGCCAATGCGGCCGTCGCGATAAGCGCCGGGAGAATCGTCGGGGTGGGTGAGGCGGCCGAGTTGAGCGGACTGTTTAGCGGTGATTATGAAACGCTCGATTTGCGGGGCGCTTACGTGATGCCGGGCTTGATCGACCTGCATACGGATACGTTGGAGAAAGAAATCACTCCGCGTCCCTCGGCGGATTTCCCGATCGATGTGGCGGTGCAGGAACTCGACCGTAAACTGGTGGCCTGCGGGATCACGACGGTCTATCACTCCCTGCACTTCGGGTACGAGGAATCGGAGTTAAACAATCGTTCGCGCTACTCGCGCAGACAAGTGGTCGATGGAGTTTGCGCGATGGCGGCGGGGCACACCCTGGCCAAGACGCGCATCCACGCCCGTTATGAAGTGGTGGGCATGGGCCCGGGCGCGTTGGGATTGGTGCGGGGTCTTTTGGAGGATGGGGTGGTGGATTTATTGTCTTTCATGGATCATACCCCCGGGCAGGGCCAATATACCCGGGAATTGTTTATACAGCGTCAGTCCAAACTGGGTATCGACGAGGCGCAGGCCTTGCGTATTTTGTCGGAAAAGCAGGCGCGTCCCCGCCTTACCTTGGAGCAGATGAAGTCCGTGGCCGATCTGGCCCTGGGCTTCGGGGTGCCCATTGCATCGCATGATGACGACACCCCGGAAAAAGTGCGGCAGATGCATGACTTGGGGGTCACTATATGCGAATTTCCCATCAACATGGCATCCGCCGAGACCGCTCGCGAGCTCGGGCTCGAAGTCTTTGGCGGCGCGAGCAACGTATTTCGCGGTGGCTCGCTTACCGGCAATCTCAACGTGGCGGAAGCGATGCGCGCGGGAGCGGTAAACGCATTGTGTTCGGATTATTACCCGCCGGCCATGATTCACGCGGTGTTCAAGTTGGCGCGGGAAGGGGTGTTGCCATTGCACGAAGCGGTGAACGCCGCCACGCTGGTGCCCGCCCGCGCCGCAGGAGTCGCTCAAGACACCGGGAGTATTGAAGTAGGCAAGGAGGCGGATTTGATCGTGGTCCAGCTGCGGGGCGAGTCGCCGGTGGTGGCTCAGACCTTTGTGCGCGGCGAACGCGTGCATATGGCAGGCCGCGACCGGGTGGCGCAGTTACAAGTCGGTGCTTCCTAGCATTCCATTATTCGGGTTGTAACATCGTATGAAAACTCCCGAGATCCCGCTTGAGCTCCCCTTTGACGATTATCAGCAGCGCCAATGGCACGAGGTTTCGCCCCGCGGCCTGATCGCTCGCGCGCAGAAACTGGGTCCGGCTGGAAAGTTTCGCCGCGAAGGCAACGCTTGGGTGCCGACGCCGTATCAGGGCCATGCCGTGCTCGCGGTGTTAAACAGTACGCCCGACAACGACGCCACGGCCAGAACCTTGAGCGAGGTGCAGCAGGCGCTCATGGCCGGTTTTGATAATCGGGATGCGTTTTACCCCCTGCCGCCGGCCAGTTTTCACCAGACCTTGGCCAACACCCTTTCGGACGAAAATTATCACCGTCAGGTGGTGCGGGCCGGGATTGCCGATGTATATCCCGAGCGCGTGGCCACGATTTTGGGTTCGTTGGCCGCGGACGCCGGCGAGGTGCCGGTCATGCGCATGGTGGGCATCAGTTTATTTGGCACCGCGCTCGGCGTGCTTGGTGTGTTTCATGAAAAAGCGGCGTTTGATCGCGTGCTCGCGTTGAGGGATCTTTTTTATGGACATCCCGACATCGCCGCTCTGGGCATCAAACGCACCCGGCCGTTTATCGGGCATATCACGCTGGGTTATATAGAGGCGAATATGGACGAAGCCGAACGGGTGCGGTTGGTTGGTGTGGTGAGCGACTTGAATCGCGGTCTGGCTGAGCAAAACCTGTTGTTTTCCATGCCCGTGGCCGAGTTGCGGGCCTACGATCATCTGGCCGAGTTCCGGCCGCTGCCCCAGCTGCCGACCTACCGGTTCTAGGCCGGACGTTTTTTTATGCTGCATCACATCGAAGCCTTTCCCGAGCCTAAAACCGCCCACGCGCCCAAGCAATTGAGCGAGACGCCCTCGATCCATGCCACCGCCACGGTGCGCAAAAGCGAGTTGGGCGGGTGGACCGACATCGGCCCGCATTGTTCGGTCGCGGAATCCACCCTGGGTGATTATAGCTATCTGGCCGGTCACGTGAGCATGGTGTGGACCGATGTGGGGAGGTTTGCGTCCATCGCGGCGCAAACGCGGATCAATCCGGGCAACCACCCGACCTGGCGCGTGACGCAGCATCATTCGACCTATCGGCGCATCCAATATGGTTTCGATGTGGCGGAGGACGCCGAGTTTTTCCAATGGCGCCGGGATCACCGGTGTATCATCGGGCACGATGTCTGGATAGGCCATGGCGTAACAGTGATCGCGGGCAAAAAAATCGGCACGGGGGCGGTGATCGGCTCGGGTGCGGTGGTTACCAAAGATATTCCGCCGTATGCGATTGCGGTAGGCGTGCCGGCCCGGGTGGTCAAGTATCGGTTCCCGCCCGAGGTCATCGAGCAATTGCTGGCCATCGCATGGTGGGAATGGGACCGGGCCTCCTTGGTCGAGCGCTTTAAAGATCTGCTCGATATGGATGCGTTTTTGAAGAAATACGGGACGACGCCGATCCCCGCCAGCTTGGCGCCCAATCCATGATTCGGGCTTTGTTAATCGAGCCGGAAGGGACCTTGTTTTTGCCAAACAACGGTGCGGAGGCTTTTTTTAAGGAGCAGGCCGCACGCTGGAGCGATGCGGTGGCCTCGAACTGCGACGACGAAGCGCGACTCGCGTCGCGACTGTATGGTTTATACACGGAGAACCCGAAGGACCCGGAGTTGGTTTACGGAGAGTTTGTACGGGAGTTTGGGTTGCCCTCGGCCGCCGCGCGTTTTCTCGCTCAGGAATACAAACATGCCTTTCCAAGGGGGCCGCAAGCGCGGCCCGAGGCACGAGCCACACTGGGGCGGCTCAACCGCCTGGGCTATCGGCTCGGCATCGTGGCGGAGGGCACCGTGCGTGAGCAAGCCGCCCGGCTGGAATCGGCGCGTTTGATCGAGTTTTTGGAAACGGTGCTTATCACCGAGCCGCACGGTCGCGCCACGCTGGATCGCGAGCTGTTGGAACAAGCCATCGGCTGCCTGGGGGTTACCCGTGCGGATACGCTGTATGTCGGGGCGAGCCGACGTTCCGGGTTTGAGGCCGCTCGCGAAGCGGGGATAGCGAGTTTGTGGATAGGCGAAGCCCAGTTCAGCCAGCCCGACTTCGCCGCATTCCGGGCCTGCCGGTTCCGGGAACTGCCGGAAATGCTGGACCTGGTCGAGGCGATGCGCGAAGCCTCCTGATGTTTTATGCCCGCCGATCCCGAAATGCTCGATTACTATGCCCGCCGCGCCCGCGAATATGATCGTATCTATGAAAAACCGGAACGGCAGGCTGACTTGGCGACGCTCCGCACTGCGCTGGCCGGGGCGTTCAGCAGCAAAGCCGTCTATGAAGTCGCCTGCGGCACGGGATTCTGGACGGAGGTCATAGAACCTCAGTGCTCGGGCGTTTTTGCCACGGACCATAATGACGAAGTATTGATTTTGGCCCGCGCTCGGCTGGAGGGGAGTACAAAAGTGGTTTTTGCCAACGCGGACGCCTTTGCTCCGCCGCCTGCGCCCTTTCCGGTCACGGCCGGGTTCGCGGCCTTTTGGTGGTCGCACGTCAGACGCGCGGAGTTGAGGGCATTTTTAAATGCTTTTTTCGCCCGTTTGCATCCCGGTGCATCCTTTATCTTCTTGGACAACAGTTATGTGCCCGGCAGCAGCACCCCGCTTTGTCGGACCGATGCTGAGGGCAACACCTTCCAGCTCCGCCAGTTGACCAACGGTGAAAGACACGAAGTGTTAAAAAACTTTCCCGACGAGGCCGAGGTTAGGGCGGTTTTGGCAGATCTAGCGGCGGGGCTGAAATGGACCCAGCTTGGATATTACTGGTTAATCGAAGGACGCGTGAAATGATCAGGGAAACAACGCGGGGTTTTACCACAACGGTATTGGCCCTGATGTGTCTTTTGTATGCCGGCTGTGAGCGACGGACCGCTCCTCCAGAGAATGACGATTCGTCGGCGCGACCCGCAATCCTGCGCATCGGGTATACGCCAACCGAGGAGACCACGGTGGATCGCGAGGGCGCCACGCGTTTATTGGGCGGTTATCTTAGCCGAGTTCTCGGAATTAAGGTGGAGCTGGTGCGGACCGAGAGCTATGGGCCGGCCATCGAGGCGTTGGCCAGTGGTAAAATTGATCTTATCGGTCTCGGTCCATTTGCATATGTTTTGGCGGAGAAACGTGGCGCGGCTGAGGCGATCGTGGTGCCGGGACAGGAAGCCAAAGGCCCTCGAATGTATCAGAGCGCTTTCATTTCTGGAAAGCACACGGGATTCCTTAACCTGAAAGATGTACCCGCGCAGGCAGCTCGCATACAATTCAACTACACCGACCCGGCATCAAACTCGGGGCATCTTGTGCCACGAGCCAAGCTGGCCACCTTGGGCCTGCGACCAGAGCGAGACTTTAAGAGTACGGATTATACACTCAGCCACACCGTGGCGGTGCTAAACGTGGCGCTGGGAAAAGCTGATTTGGCCGGGGTGAGCAATACTACATTACAAAGTTTATTGCGCAAAGGTAAGATCGCGCCTGACGCTATCAACGTGCTTTGGATATCGGAGCCCTTGCCCAACGGACCGTTGGCAATTCGCGCAGCTTTGCCTGAGGCCTTGAAGCAAGAAGTGAAAACCGCTTTATTGAATTTAAATAAACAAGAACCAGAATTGAGCAGAAAAATAATGGCTCAATATAGGGATGAGAACCTGGTATATGTGAAGTGTGCGAAGGGTCTTTATGACGAGATCCGCGCCCTGTCTGATCAAAACAAGGTGCGGATCTCGGCTGAATCCGAAGCTGACTAAAGAGCGTATTGTTTGCCGTTGCCCGTCAATTATCAAACGTGCGCCGGAACCGCAGGGGCGGTGCCAAGCTGGAGTTTTAAGCGGCCATCGACCCAGGTTGCCGAGACGAAAGGGAAAGTTCCGCGTAAGTGGAATGCGACCAAGTCGGCTTTCTTGCCCACTTCAATACTGCCGAAATCGGCGTCACGGCCGAGGATGCGAGCGGGGTTCAAGGTGACCATTTTCACCGCGTTGGCGGCGGAAAGCCCGCGCGACATCATGAGGACCACCGTGCCGAGCAGCGACGGGAAGTGGTAGTCGCTGCAGAAGGCATCGACCAGGCCGTGCTCCAGAGCTTCCACGGCAGACAAGTTGCCGCAGTGCGAGCCGCCGCGCAGGTAGTTGGGCGCTCCCATGCATACGGACAGGCCGAGCTCCTTGGCTTTTTTGGCGGCCACGAGGCTGGTCGGCATTTCGGCGAGGGTGCAGCCCATGGCCTGGGCCTCGATCACGTGTTCCACCGTGGTGTCGTCGTGGCTGCCGAGGCAGAGTTTTCCGGCAAAGGCGGCCTTCACCTTGGGGCGGTTGTTGATGCTGCGTCCGATGCGGATGCGTTCATCAAGTTCGGCGCGGGCCTCGGCGATGGTTTTGTCCCCACGCGCGGCGCGTTTGCGGGCCAGCTCATCGAGATCCTGGAACTGGCGTTCGCCGGGGATGTTTTCGTTGTAAACGATGTTCCCGATACACTCAAAATTCGCCATGGCTTCGAGCAGGTGGTCAACCGGCTCGAAGTTGGTATCCCAGCGCACGTGCAGGAAGTGGCGGGCCAGCGCGGTGCGGCGGAGTTCTTCGTAAGCCTCGGCGAGAGCCAGGCCGTTGCCGCCCCAGAGGGTGGATTCCTTGTCGCGGTCGTTGGAGAAACGCACTCCGCCGAGCACGGTGGTGAGGCCGCAGGCGAGGGCACGCTGGTCCATCATGTGAAAGGCGATGGGCAGGGGAAAATTGGTCTTCGGGCGGGGGTTGATTTCCTTTTCGAGGTAATCGGTGTGCAGGTCGACAATCCCGGGGATCAGCCACTGGCCGTGGAGATCCACGCCTTCGGCGAAATGGCGGTCGGGAAGTATTTCGGAGATGCGGTCGTTTTCGAGAACAACGGAGCCGGCGATGGTGGCATCGGGCAGAACGATGCGGGCGTTGGTGAGGATGGAGCGGTTCATGGAGGGAAAAATTATTTCAGGGATTCGGAGCTCTGGATCAGCCGGCGTCGGACGAAGTCGGATACGCGTTCCATTCCGGTGATGAGCACGATGATGAAGAGAATGAGCGCCAGCACGTCGGGGTAGCGCAGGACCTTCATCGCCAGCTGCAGCTCGAAGCCGATGCCGCCGCCGCCGTAAACGCCCAGGGCGATGGCGGCGCGCAGGTTGACGTCGAAGGCGTAGAAACTGTTGGCCACCACGGAGGGCAGAATCTGGGGAATGATGGCGTAGCGGATGACCTGCAGACGGGTCGCGCCCACGCTGGCGACGGATTCGCACGGGCCGGGGTCGGCCTGCTCGATCGCGTCGGCGAAGAGTTTTCCGAACAGCCCCACGCTGCCCAAGGCGAGGGCGAGCATGGCGGCAAACGGGCCGTAGCCGAAGGCGATGAACAGAACCAGCAAGACGACAAAATTGGGGGTGGCCCGCTCCAGACCGAAGCCGAGGCGGGTGAACGCGCGGAGCAACCGGTGCGGCGCGGTGTTTCGCGAGGCGAAAAACGCCAGCACGAACGCTACCGCCCCGCCCAGCAGCGTGCCGAGGAAGGACATGGCGACCGTTTCGCCGATGGTTTTGAACAACGCGGGTTTGTGCCAGAGCATCGCCAGGTTTGGCGGCAGCATCTCGCCGCCGAGCCGCACCAGGTGGTGGAAATCGGTGAAGAGCATCCACGGCTTGAACTTCAGATAAACGCCGCCGAGGACCATCAACAGGGCGCACGACCCCAGCCAAATCATGCGGCGGCGAAACTGTGCGGACGGCGGCACATAGGCGGCCGGGGTCAAAGCAGGTGCAGCGGTCAGGGTGCTCATGCGAGGCGACCTCCGTCCATGACTTTGGCGCGCAACCAGTCGGAGACGCGCTCGGCTCCGAAAACCAGCAGCAAGGTGACGAGCACGGCCATCATGGCGCGTTCATATTCGAGTAACGACATGGCCTTCGAGAGTTCGAAACCGATGCCGCCCGCGCCCACCGCGCCGAGCAGCACGGAGGCGCGGATGTTGACCTCGAAGCGAAAGATGGAGTTGGCCAAAAACGCCGGCATGACCTCGGGCAGGACGGCGTGGCGGATGACCTGCCAACGCGTGGCCCCCACGCAGGACACGGATTCGAGGACCTTGGGGTCGATCTCCTCGATCGCGTCGGCGAATAACTTGCCCAACATGCCGACACTGCCGATGGCCAGCGCGATCACGCCCGGAAACGGACCCACGCCCAACGCCGCGACCAGCAAAAGGAGCACGATGATTTCCGGAAGCGCGCGCTCCACGCCGATGAGAGCTCGGGCGGTCGTGCGCAGCCAAGGCGGGGCGATGTTGCGCGCGCCGGCGAGTCCGAAACCGAGGGACAACAATACGCCGAGCGGAGTGGCCAACGCGGCCAGCAACACGGTGACCAAGGCCGGACCGGCCATTTCCCGCAGGGAACTCCAGTCCGGCGGAAAAAAGAACCGTATGACTTCGAGGCCCTTCCCGAGGTCATGCCACAGGCCGGAAAATCTCACCTGACACAGCCAGGCCGAAACGATCACGAGCGGCACCAGCACCGCGGCGATGAGCAACGGGCGGCGCAGGCGGCGCGGAACGACGGTAGGGCGTTGGGGCGGTGCCGCTGGGGCGACCGGCTGAGGGCTCGGTGAAGGCGAAGGGACGGACACGACGGGTAAGAACGCTTGCGGCGGAAAATCAGGCGAAGTTGGCCAAGACGGGCAGGCTCCGTGAGGATTCGGCAATCGCCGGTTCGGGCGTTGTGGGCGCGGGGCGCAGGACCTGCATCAACTCGTCGCCGTAGATGTCCTGGAGCTGATTATGGGAAAGACGCGGGTCACCGTCGTAGACCACGCGACCAGCCTTGATCGCCACTACGCGGGTGCAAAAACGAGCCGTCATTTCCGGCTGGTGAAAGACGCCGACGACCGGCGTTTCCTGCGCCAGCGGCGCCAGCAGTTTCATGATCCCGAGCGAGTTGCTGGGGTCGAGGGCCGCGATGGGCTCGTCGGCCAGGTAGATCGCGGGTTTTTGAAAAATCGCGCGGGCGATGGCCACGCGTTGCATCTCGCCGCCGGAGAGCGAGCCGGTGATGCGGTCGGCGTGCATATCCATTTTTACCCGACGCAGGGCTTCCAGCGCCTCGGCGGCCTCGGCGTCGGTGAAACCGTAGAGCCAGGAACGCAACGGGTGGATGCGGGCCAGGCGCCCGATCATGACGTTGTCGAGCACGCGCAGCCGTTTGACCAGGTTGAACCCCTGGAAAATCACGCCCATGCGGCGGCGGCAGTTGCGCTGTTCGCGGCCCTTGCAGGTGAGCAGGTCATAGGATTTTCCGCCGCAGGCTTCGGTGTGCAAGGTGGCGGTGCCACTGTCGGCTTTGGTGAGCCCGAGGATGCAGCGCAGGGTGAGCGATTTACCCGCGCCGCTGGCGCCGAGGATGCCGACGAATTCACCGCGCGAAACCTTGAGGCTTACACGGTCGAGAAGGAGGCGACCATCGGGGAGTTTTTTGGTGAGATTTTCGACGTGAAGCATGGCGGTGAAAGGTTGAGGTCGGGTGAAAATTCAAGACGGATCGGCCAGGCCGGGAACGGTGCGGATGGCCTCGCGAAAGTAGTCGAGCGTGTCGGGCTGCACGGGGGAAAAACCGCTCACGGGGTTTGAAAAATTCTTCCGAAAAATCGCCCACAATTCCGGGGCTTCTACGGGCATGGCCTGTAGAAGAGCGGCGACGCGATTTTGCAGATCTGCGGGCAACGCGGTGCGCACGGCCACCAGAGTGCTCAGCAAAGGGGCGGAGCGCCAAAGAACGTTAAACTCCTCGGCACGGACGCGGCCCTGGGCAACGGCACGATCGAGCGAAGTGTCGCTTAGTGCGGCGACATCCACCCGGCCGGATTTCGCGGCGAGCAGATTGGCGATGCCGTCCATTCCGTAGACGACCTGTTTGAAATCGGTTTCGGGCTTTATCCCCAGCGAGTGGAGAAAAACGCGCGGCACAAAATGGCCCGAGGTGGAGACGGGTTCTTCAAAGGCGAAAACCAGATTTTTCGCCTGGCTGCGCAACTGCTCCGGCGCGGCCAGAGGCGAGTTGGCGGGGGTGACCAACACGCCGCAGTACGAGACCGGTTTTTGTTCGGGATCGTGGGTGTAGAGAATGGCCCGAACCCCGATTTTATCGGCTGCGATCAGATAGGGCCACGGGGAGAAGTTGCTCATGTCGAGCTTGCCCGCTCGCAGGCCCTCCATGGCGGCGTTGGCGTTGACGACCTGGGTGATTTCCACCGGGCGGCCCAGGCGGGGGGCCAGGTAGGTTTGCAGCGCGCGGTAGGCGGCGACGCTTTGTTCCTCCATCCCGGTTTGAGGCACGAACACGATGCGGAAGGGGGCCGGAGCTTCGGAGGCGGCCGGCGAGCATCCGACGAGGGCCAGGACACCCATGCACAGTAAGCCGGCGAGAAGAGACAGCGGGACGGGGCGTACCTTCATTTGGCGAGGAGATCCATGTTTTTCACGCCGCGAGCCAGGGCGCGCAGTTCGTCGTAGTCGCTGTCCCGGGCCGCTACCCAGATTGTCGTAGGATCGGGAAACAAACGGGCAAAGGCCTTCCATGACTCGGGCGCTTCGGTGCGAAAGCTGAGGTAGGCGGCACGGAGCTCTTCCCTAAACGCATCGGATAAATCGCCTCGGACCGCAGTGACGCTGGTGGCGATGGGCGCGGAGGTCCAAAGGACACGCAGATCCTCCTCGGCCAGGCGACCCTTGGCGATGAGGTCGCGGCGGGTGTTTTCGGTGATGACGGCCAGGTCAACTTTGCCGGCCTTGGTTGTCATCGCGGAGGCCAGATGGCTGAGGGTGAAAAGGGTGTTCTTAAAATCGGTTTCGGGGTTTATGCCGATGGATTCGAGATAGGCGCGCGGCACCAGATGGCCGGAGGCAGAGGCCGGATCCACCCAGGCGAGGGTGAGGCTGCGGGAGCGGGCCTTCACGTCGTCCATGGAGCGGAGAGGGCTGTCCTTGGGCACCACAAAGATCGATCGGTAGGTGTTGACCGCACCGGCGGGGGTGCCGGGAGCGATCAAGGCTTGGGCCCCGATTTTTTCGTGCGCGATCAGGTAGGCGAAAGGACCGAGCGTGCAGACGTCGAGCTTGCCTGCGCGCATGGCTTCGATGGCCGTGCTGTAGGTGCCGGTTTCGACGAGCTCGACCTTTATGTTCAGGCGTTGGGAGAGGTAATTCGTGAGGGAAGTAAAACGTACCCGGCGTTCCACGTCTTCATCGTTGGGAACCCAGCCGATGCGCAAAGTTTTCGGGCGAGGCGCAGCTGGCGACTGGGCGGATTCGGACGGTTTTCCGCAGCCGGCAAGCGACATCAGCGCCACAAATACGAACAAAAGGAAGAAGGGCTTCGCGGCGGTCATGGCAGTGGGAAATGACAACCGGAACGTGCGCGGGCCCTAGTTGAGCAGGTGCAACTGCTTCACGCCGCGAGCTAGTTTACGCAGCGACTCGAAATCCGAATCTTGCGCGGCGACCCAGACCACTCCGGGTGAGAGATAAATGGGGGCAAGCGCGCTCCAGCCGGAGGGATCTTCGGTGGCGAAGGCGAGGTAGGCGGCACGCAGCTCGTCCTTGAAGGCGGGAGAAAGGTCTCGGCGCATTGCGATGATCGAAGCCATGATGGGCTCGGATTCCCAGATCACGCGGACGTCGCCGTCGGCAATGCGCTTTTTCTCGATCATGTTGCGCAGGGAAGTCGTGGTGATGGCGGCGATATCCACTTTGCCGGCTTTGACCGTCATGATGGAGCCGGTGTGGTTCATGGAGAAAATCACCTGTTTGAAGTCCTTCTCCGGGTTCATGCCGATGGACTCCAGAAAAGCGCGAGGCACCAGGTGACCGGAGGCAGATGCCGGATCGGCCCACGCCAAGGTGAGTTCGCGGGCGCGGGCTTTCACGTCCTCCATGGTGCGAATCGGGCTTTCCTTGGGAACGATGAACCCGGAGCGGTAACGGTTGGGTTGACCATCGGAGAACCCAGGAGCGACCAGCGGCTCGGCGGCGCCCTTCTCGCTCGCGATCAAGTACGCGAAGGGAGCGAGACCGCAGACGTCCAGTTTTTCGGCGCGCATCGCTTCGATGGCGGCCGAATATTGGCCCGTCTGGAGAAGTTCCACGGGCATGCCCAGGCGTCTTTCCAAGTAAGCGCGCAGCCCTTCCCAACGCGCCCTTCTCTCCACGTCCTCCTCGTTGGGGACCCAGCCTATTCTGAGGATCGAGGGACGCGCATCGGACGCACCGGACTGCGACTGTTTTTTGCAACCGGGCAAGCCCAGGAGCGCAAAACACGACAACGCGAGTATGATCAAGGCGCGCACAACCAGCTGAGGCCTGGGGGTCATCGTCAGTACAAACATCAAAGGTGCGGGCTGCGCGGTCTTAAGCGGTGGCCAGCTCACGCACGCGGCCGAACTCCAAGTGCAGCCGGCGGCTGGACATGCGTTCCAGGGTGTGCTGGTCGTGGGTGATCAAAACCACGGAGGTGCCCCTGGCCTTCAAGGCGAGCACGAGGTCGATGACCACGTCCTTGGTTTTGGCATCGAGCGAGGCGGTGGGCTCGTCGATGAGCAAGAAACGGGGCGCGGCGATGATGGCCCGGGCGACATTGACCCGTTGTTGTTCACCGCCGGAGAAGGTGGCGGGGAAGGCGTCCCAGAGTTCCTGCGGCAGCCCCAGTTGGTCGAGCAGGTCGCGGGCGCGAGCGCGGGCCTCGGCGTGGTCGTGTCCTTTGCGAGTGAGGGACTCGGCCACGACATCCACCGCCGGCACGCGAGGGATCACGCTGAGAAACTGCGAGCAGTAAAACATTTCGGTTTTACGAATTTTCAGGACTTCGTGCTCGTTGGCGGTGGCCAGATCAACAACGGCCCCCGAATCAGTATGAAGCTGGATGGTGCCGGAATTCACCAGGTAGGTGCGGTAGATACACTTCATCAGCGAACTCTTGCCCGAGCCGGACTTGCCTGTGAGACCGAGAATATCGCCCTGGTCCATTTCGAAAGACACATCGTGCAACGCGGGGATGTGTTTATTATTTTGGATATGAAGCTGAAAGTGCTTCGATACGTTCTGAACCTTGAGGAGCGTGGGCATGGTGAGAGTGGATCGGCGGTTTATCAAAGCAGGCTGCTGACAAGCAGCTGGGTGTAGGGATGCTGCGGGTCTTGCAGGATCTGGTCGGTGAGGCCGGACTCGACGATACGGCCGTTTTTCATGACCAGCGTGCGATCGGTCAGCATGCGGATGACCGCGAGATCGTGGGATACCACGATCATGGACACCCCGAGTTCACGTTGGAGGTGCCGGATCAGATCGAGCACTTTTGCTTGTACGGAAACATCCAGGCCGCTGGTGACTTCGTCCAGAAAGAGCAAAGGAGGGTTGTTGGCTATGGCCTTGGAGATTTGTACCCGCTGTTGCATGCCGCCGGAGAACGTGGCCGGTGTATTGTCCATGCGCTTGACCGGAACCTCCGTTTTTTCGAGCAGGAAGCTGGCTCTCTCCCGGATGCGGCCCACGTGGAAATTACCCGCCATGAGCAGTTTTTCGGCGATATTGCCGCCGGCGGAGAAGTTGAAGTTCAGGCCGTCACGCGGGTTTTGATAAACCATGCCCATGAGGCTGGAACGGGCCTGACGTTTACGTTGGTTGGAGAGGGTTACTATATTGGTTTTGCCCTCATCAATTGCCTTGAAATGTACTTCGCCTCCGGTGGCCATTTGGTCGAAGTAAAGCAGTTGTACAAGGGTGCTCTTGCCTGAGCCCGATTCGCCGACCACACCAAGAACCTCGCCGGGATACAGGTCGAAGTTGATCTCGGCGCACGCGACGATGGCGTCGGTCTCGGGACAGATGTTGGTTCCGTGGGCCGGACCGGTGTATTGGATCGAATTGGAGATTGGATCGCCGTAAATCTTCGTGAGATTGCGCACCCGCAGCAGCCAGCCGTTGTCAGAGTCTTGGTAATTCATGGGAGGTGGGATACGGTGCGATTAAACGGTCGGATTGGTGAAGAGACGCTGGGGTGGGCGGGTGCCAGAGCGGACCTTGTCCATGAAGTTGGAGTCGTTCATCACGAACTTGCGCGAAGTCTCTGACTCGTAGATTTCGTCCATGAAGGCCTTGTCGCCACCGGAGGCAGCGCAGGTGATGGCGCCGAAGTCCTCGACGTGAAACTTCACATCCTCGAACTCAAGCGGCTCGACCTTGGTGAAAGGAGGTACGCAGTGGAGGCGTTTTTCGCGACCGGCGGAGAAGACGTGCAGGCAGGGAGCCATGGAGAGGTTGGGCACGTCCCAGCGGGGGATGGGCGAAGGCGTCATGATGTAGCGCCCGTTCACGCGAACCGGGTAGCCGGCACCCTGCATGATCGCGCCGAACTTCACATAGCTTTCGTAAAGCGAAACCCACATCTTGGCGTAGTCGGCCTCGGCGTGCATCAGGCGGGTTTTGAACTCGTAACGCTCGACACTGCGCAGGGGCTCGGGCTGGGGCACCTGGAAAACGATGATTTGTTTGTCGGTGAGGATCTCCTCGGGCTTGCGATGGCGCGTCTGGATGAGGGTGGCTTCGGCGGTGTCGAAGGTGGTGCGGCAATTGGTCATGCGCTTGACGAAGTCGCGCAGATTGCACGCGTTGACCGAGGCATCGCTGCCCTGGTCGATGATTTTGAAAATATCCTCGGGGCCGATGAGCGAGAGCGTGGCGTGCAGGCCGCCGGTGCCCCAGCCGCGGGCTATGGGCATCTCGGGCGACGAGTAGGGCACTTGGTAGCCGGGGATGGCCACGGCCTTGAGCAGCTTGCGGCGGATTTCCTTTTTCGTGCTCTCGTCGATAAAGCCGAAGTTATAGGTTTGTTGAAATTTGGACTCGGTGATCATGTCAGGAAGCGGGTTGGTTGATTTTTTGCGGGGCGGGTTTGCTGCCGAAACCCAGGTTTCCGCGGTTCTTTTCTTTACGCTCCACCGCCTGACGCAGGTTGTTTAGACCCGATTGGAAGGTGACGTAGTGGGGCAGTTTCAAGTGGTTGGTGAAACCGTAGCTTTCGATGCCTTCGGTATGATAAAGTACAAACTCCTGGGTCTGGCATGGCGCGTCGCCGCCGGAGCGCATCGTACGATCCAGGATGCCCATAGAAATCGCCTTGGTTTCGTTTTGCCCAAAACAAAGACCGTAGCCCAATGACAGATAAGGCACGGGGTCTTTCTTTTGGGTTTTAATCTTGGAGATCATCTCGGCCTCGGTGACCCGGATGCGCCCGATCAAGCGTACGCGTCCGCGGGCGTCGCGTACACGCACGGGAACCTCTCCTACGCGCAGCTCGCCCACCGTGGCGTGGGCCGAGCCGAATCCACGTTGTGCGCTGTACGCCAGCGACATGATGCCGCCCGTTTCCGCCCGTGCCAGCATCTGTAACGCCGCCGAGCGGGGAGCGGGAAACTTTACGGCCTCCCGGGTTATATCCACCACGCGCCGATTGGTATCGGCTTCCACTTCCCGTAAAAGCCCCTCGGACTGTAGTAAATCAATGACCTTGGAGAGCGTGGGCACGCCGTGAAGCGAGGAGCGATCCAGTTTGGCTTCAAACTCACCGAGGAAGGCGTCGATGTCTCCCATGGTCTCGGTTACGAGGCGAGCGTCGAGCAAACGCTGACTATAATCACGAGTTGGGCCGAGAATTTGACCGCCGGGAATTTCTCGAAAAGCCGAGGAGATGCGACGGCGCACGAACATTTCGCGGGTGGCCAGTTTTTCGGAATAGTAGCGACGTTGCAGGGTGGCCCGGTAGGCGCGCAACATAAAGGCCGACTCGAAAACGTCGCCTTCATTTTGTTTAAGGACAAGAGCCGCGTGCTCGGGAGCGTAGAGAGAACCCTCGCCCATGATTTTGTCGATGAGCAGGCGGAACTGTCCCAGTATTTGCGCGAGTTCTATCGGCTTGGTGCGCGCTTTAATACGATAAAACTCCACCAGCTCGTTGGCGTTGGCGATGGCGTCTTCGCCACCTTTGATTGCAACATATCCCATGGTAAAGGCGGGTCAAAGATTGGTCACGAGCACGCGAGTGGTGCGGGGAAGGCACATAATGGATTCGTCCTCGCTGACGAACATGGCGTCCAAACCAAGAGGAAACTCCACATTTCGAGTCTTGATCGCGGTGATCAAATCGGGGTTAAGCCCTTCCACAAAAATAATTTCGCGAGTTTCGATCCCCGGCCCGGTGAGCTCCAGTTGGAGTCCGCCAATGTTGGATGATTTGCCCAGTCGGGAGACTTGGAACACGAAGGTTGCCCCGGTTTCGGGATAGGCGGGCAGCCCCAATTTGGCTTCGGCGATGAGCGCTGCGGCACCGCCATCGCTGCCGCGCACGAAAAAGAAATCGGCGAGTCCGGGGGCGGCGGCCTGAGCGTGGGTGTTTACGCGGAGATAAGCAACGGCCTCAGGTCCGAGCAGTTCCGCGTGGAAGGAAACATCGGCGTTGAGGAGGGCGAGTCCCACATAAGCGGCGGGTTTGGCAAGACCGGCGGGAGGGGTGAGCGGGATCGGGGCGAAGCGATTCAACTTTCCGGGCCGGGACATGCTGTCGAGGATGGTCCGGAAATGGCGTTGGGAGTCGAAAATCTCGTTATATACTGTTTCTCGGAGCATAAAAAATCGGGTAGGAAGGTGATGGCGGTGGCGCGTTTACAGTGATGGAGTGAGACTAGTCCTGCTCCATCAGTTTGAAATCCACATGGGAACGCAGGATGTGATTAAACTCCTCGGTATCCCGGGCGATGAGCAGTGCCCTGTGTTCTTCCAAGAATGCCAGCAATTCTGCCGGTGCGGCGGATTCGCCGTGGAGCAAGGCGTCGCAAACCGCTACGCAGTAACTGCGGATGGGCTCTTCTCCGAGGCAGAGACCATAGCCGGGGCGGCCATCCACGGAGACCTCGCATTCGGTAGTCAAGGCTTCGCCGAGAAAGAACTCCTGTTTTTCAAGAGAATCCTCGGCGCGCACCATGGTCAGGCAGATGCCGGGGTTTTTTATCACCTGGATGTGGTGACGGGTTTCGAGCGATTCAACCAGGCGCTTGAGGGCCGGGAGCTCACACTCGGTAAGAACACTGTCGTTGTCTTGATGGATGGCTTGCACCCCGCGAATCTCGCAGCCGGGTGTTAAGGTTAAATAAATCGAAAGTGAATGTGCGATTAATTGCGTCCGCCGGGAGTTTCGTTCGGAACCAGTTCCGGTTGGCTTCGGTAAAGTTACCGCAAAGAGCAGGTGAATCTTTGATTAATGAAGTCTTTATATTTGACCCAACCGGGACTCGGGGGCGCCCATTGGGACGGTGAACACCCAGTCCGTCCCTCAAACTTCGTCGCTCATTTTCAAACGTCTTTTGCAGCTTTGCTGGAAACACCGGACCGGCTGTTTGAAAGTGTTGGGATGCCAATTTTTGCTGATCGTGCTCGGGCTCTCGGGTCTGGGTTTCACCGGTTTGGGCATCGACTACATTAATAGTGTCTTAAACCCTGGTTCAAAACCGTTTGCGTGGCCTCTTGGTTGGTCGCCGCCGGCAGTCTGGTCGCCTTGGGGCGTGGTGCTGGTCATCTCCGGCCTGGTGATTCTTTCGGCTCTGCTCCGCACCGTGCTCAATTGGCTGGCCGGGAACACCCTGGCCCGCCTCGTCCACCGGCAAGTGGTCGCTGATCTGCAGGCTGCGGTGTACTCGAAACTCCAGTATCTGGGTTTTCGTTTCTTCGATCAGCAAAGCACGGGCGCCATCATCAACCGCGCCACGGGCGACATTCAGGCTATTCGCACCTTTGTGGAAACCGTGCTCATCCAGACCTTGGTCACGTTTATATCATTGGTTGTATATTTAAGTTATATGCTCTTGATCGACGTCAAGTTAACCCTGGCCTGTCTGGCGACCCTGCCGGTGCTCTGGATGGCTTGTATCATTTTTTCTCGAATGGTACATCCGGAATACTTAAAAAACCGCGACTTGTTCGACCGCATGATTCTGACGCTGGTTGAGTGCGTACAGGGCGTGAATGTTATCAAGGGCTTCGCGCGAGAAGACGAAATGGGGCGGCGTTTTCGCGCCGAAAACCAGGCGGTGCGTCGTCAAAAACAACGTATTTTTTGGCGGGTGAGCATTTTCACTCCGTCCATTGATCTGCTGACCCAAGTAAACGTCGCGGTGCTGCTTTTATACGGCGGCAAACTGGTGATTGACGGGTCCATACCGCTGGGGGCGGGGCTGGTGGTCTTCGCCGGGTTGCTTCAGCAGTTTTCCAACCAGGTGTCGATGGTCGCTCAAATAGCGAATGGCGTCCAAGAAAGCCTGACCGGCGCCGGGCGCGTTTTTGAAATCCTGGACGCTCCGCTGGGCGTCTCTTCGCCCAAGGAACCCACGTTATTGGTACGCTGCAAGGGCGATGTACACCTTGATCAGGTGTCATTTGATTACGTGGCCGGAGAATCGGTCTTGAAGGACGTGAACCTGCACATTGGCGCGGGTGAATGCGTGGCCATCGTGGGCGAGACGGGGTCGGGCAAAAGTGCTTTGCTGAGCCTGATTCCTCGTTTTTATGATCCGAGCCGGGGCACTGTCCGCCTGGACGGAATTGATATAAGGCAATTGGAGCTGCAGTCGCTCAGGCGGCATGTGAGCGTGGTGTTTCAAGAGAGTTTTTTGTTTAGCGACACGGTCGCGGCTAACATTTGTTTCGGCCACCCGGAGGCGTCACCGGAAGCGATGATCGCGGCGGCAAAGGCCGCGCGGGCGCACGAGTTTATCGAGGCTCTGCCCCAGGGGTATCAAACGGTTTTGGGTGAAAGCGGTGTCGATCTTTCGGGCGGCCAGCGCCAGCGCCTGGCCATCGCCCGGGCTTTGCTTACAAACCCTTCCGTGCTCTTGCTGGATGATCCGACCGCGTCGATCGATCCCGAAACGGAGCATGAAATTTTGACCGCGATCGAAAGCGCGATCCAAGGGCGAACAACTTTTATTGTCGCGCACCGGCTGAGTACTTTGCGGCGGGCCGATCGTATTGTGGTTTTGGAAAAAGGGCGCATTGTACAACTTGGCACCCACGCCGAATTGATCAATCAGGATGGTGCGTATCGACGGGCGGCCATGTTACAAATGGTTGATGATGAAAGTCGCCGCATTCTCGCGCTGGAAGCGAACGTGGTGGAGGCCCTCGCATGAGCCTGCACGCCGCCGCCGGTCTCCAAGGTGCCGTCCCTCGTGTTCCAGGCGCGGGCACGGACGAAAAGTCTATTAACTGGTCCATGGTCCGCAGGCTGCTGGGCTTTACACGCGCCTACGCGGTAAAGCGAAACACGATTTTTGCGCTTACACTCTTAAGGGCGATTCAAAAGCCGGCTTTGGCCTGGGCGCTGGCGGCGGTGATAAACGGGCCGATCAGCGGCGGGCGTTACGAGGGGGCCGTCTGGGGGGCGATCGGCTTCTTCGCCTTGGCCATGTTCACCGAACTGACCTTTCATTTCCGTCAGCGCATGGCGCTGGAGCTTGGCGAGTCGGTGGTGCATGACTTGCGTGATGGCATTTTTCGCAAGCTGCAGGATTTGCCCATGGGTTATTATAATAAAACCAAGCTGGGCGGGATTTTGAGCCGCGTTATCACCGACATCGAGGCGGTGCGCAACGGAGTGCAGGGAGTGTTTTTCTTCAGCCTGTTGCTTTTTGGGCAAATGATCGGCGCGGCCGCCCTTATGTTATATTATAATTGGGTGCTTTTTTGCGTATTACTCGCGGTGTGGCCCTTGGTTTGGATCACAAACGGACACTTTTTTCCGCGCTTGAAACAGCTCTCGCGGGCCGTGGCTGAAAGTCAGAGCCGAATCACGGGTCGCTTGGCTGAGTCGGTTCGCGGGATGCGGGTGATCCAGGGATATTCCAGGCAGGTCAAAAACGATGAAATTTACGAGGACTTGGTGAATAAACACGCGGACAACAATGTGCTGCTGGCTGATCAAACGGCGCTTTATGTGCCTTTGATTGAGCTAAACAGTCAGTTTTTTGTGGCAGCTTTGCTGGTGGTGGGAGGCTACGGAGCGCTTCATGGGTATGCCGGCATGGAGATTGGCAGTCTGATCGCATTCTTTTTTTTACCAAACTTGTTCTTCGACTCGCTCCAGCGCATCAGCCAGCTGCATACGCAGGCTATTACATCGTTGGCGGGCGCAGAGCGCGTTTTCCGTATGCTTGATTTGCAGCCGGAGTGGTGTGATGCGCCGGATGCGCGGGAACTTGTCCGGCCTTCGGGCCAAGTCAAGGGTGCGCGGGTGGAGTTCCGAGAAGTCACTTTCGCATACGATCCCGGAAGGTTGGTTTTGCGGGGCATCACGTTTACGGCCGAGCCCGGGCAGATGGTGGCCTTGGTCGGTCACACCGGTAGCGGGAAAACGTCTATCATCAACTTGATCGCGAAGTTCTACCTGCCGACCGACGGTAAACTTTGTATCGACGGGCAGGATATTCAGAAGCTGACCGGGCATTCCATACGAAGGCAGATGGGCATCGTTTTGCAGACTAACTTTCTCTTCACTGGTACGGTCATGGACAACATACGCTTGGGGCGTCCCGAGGCCACCGACGATGAGGTGCGGCAGGCTGCGCGCAGTCTGGATTGCCTCGATTTGTTGGAGAGCTTGCCCAATGGGTTGAAAACCGAGGTCGGAGAGAGAGGCACCAGTCTGTCGTTGGGACAGCGCCAGTTGATTTGTTTTTCGCGGGCCTTGCTGGCCGACCCGCGAATTCTGATTTTGGACGAAGCAACGAGTTCGGTGGATACGATCACGGAAAGCCGTTTGCAGCAGGCGCTGGTTCTTCTGTTGGAAGGACGCACGAGTTTTGTGGTCGCGCATCGCCTGAGCACAATCCGGCGCGCCGATCAGATTCTGGTGTTAAAGGAAGGGCAGATAGTGGAACGGGGCTCGCATCTGGAGCTGCTTGCGCAGCGCGGCGATTACCACGACCTCTACCGCCAGTTTGCGCTGGTGGATGCGGGCGGATAAACGACGAAGCCCGTTTTTACACCACGCTGAAACCCCGCCGACTCATAGAGCCGCAAGGTGCCTTCTTGTTTGCTGCCGCTTGAAAGCATCACCTTGTAACATCCCTCCCGCCACGCCTCTTCTAATGCGTAGTGCAGCACCTTCGTAGCTCCGCCCTTTCGCCTATGCTCTGGGTCGGTCACGACATTTTCAATGACACCGTAAGGCCGCAGGTTTCGGGTAAGGTTAGGAATCAAAGTCAGGGTGCAGGTTGTCACGATGTGTCCCTCTGTTTCGGCGACAAAATAGCTCAGCCGGGAGTCAGATAAAATTGAATGCCAGTGGACTTGCACGGCGGTCGTGTGCGGGTCGAGGACCGGGTCGTCTGGATGCAAAAAACCGTATAATCGGAGGATTGCCGGCAAATCTGTTTCGAGCGCTCGCCGTGGATTCATCGCGAGAGGTGGGCGCAAAGCCAAGCGGGGCTTATCATTTAGTGGTGCTTAGAACAGGTGCTATGTCCCCAGACCGGCAGCCGAAGGCCAAGTGGTTACCATCGGGATCGGCGACGATGAAATCCCTCATGCCATAGGCGTAGTCTTTGGGCGTGGTGAGCACTTTCGCTCCGCGGGTGACGAGTTCGTCGTGATAGGCATCAACCGGTTCTTCGCAGAATATGTAAGCAGAGCCACCGCCAATGGGCCGTTGGTGTATTGAGTGGCCGCACAAATGTAGACAGATATCACCGATCTTTACACCGGCATAATCGCCGAAGCGGAAGTCGTGGCTGAAGCCGAGAATCTCCGTGTAGTGTTTAAGTGAAATCTCTAAATCGGTGACTTGGAAGACCGGGGCAGTATGACGAGTTTTCATCTGGTAGTTTATGGGGTCTCTACTACAGGCTTGTGCTAATTTGATGGCTGAGCATCTATTTTGAACAAAGCGCTGTATTAATTGCGGACGGTCTTACCAATAGGGGTGTGGTGTTGAATTTGGCGTTTTTTTCTATCACTAAAACTTTATTCAATTACCTAAAATGCATTTCTTAGTAATCTGTTTTTAAGGGAGGTCCTAATTTCATTTCCAGATGTGATTTTAAATCATCCTGCTGAGGCCAGCGTGAGTGCACTCGCAAAAAGCGTGGGTTAACAGGTGTTTAATATCATGATTTCACGTGGT
>CAIRBK010000041.1 GCA_903876795.1 uncultured Verrucomicrobiota bacterium | reverse complement strand
CGCGAGCGCCCTTGATCTCCTTGATCGCGCCCGGGGTGAGCGAGAAGTTGGTGAAGAACGGCGGCTCCTGGATGTAGGTGGATTTGGCGTCGAACGAGTAGACGTTGCCGGTGGTGGACGGGATCTCGTTCCACTTCGGGTTTTGCTCGGCGAAGTTGCTGTAAAGCTTGCGGAAAACCTCAGGCTTGAGGGCGGCCTGCATCTGGTCGCGCACTTCCTGGAGGGAGGGCCAGATGTCCTTCAGGAAGACGGGGGCGCCGTCCTTGCCGGCGCCGATGGGCTCGGCGGACAAGTCGATGTCCACGCGGCCGGCCAGCGCGAAGGCGACGACCAGCGGGGGTGACATGAGGAAGTTGCTCTTGATGTTCTGGTGGACGCGCGCCTCGAAGTTGCGGTTGCCGGAGAGCACGGAGGCGGCGACGAGGTCGTTCTTGACGACGACCTCCTCGATCTTGGGGTCGAGCGGGCCGGAGTTGCCGATACAGGTGGTGCAGCCGTAGCCGACGGTCTGGAAGCCGAGCTGGTCGAGATAGGGTGCGAGGCCGGTCTTTTCGAGGTAATCGGTGACGACACGCGAGCCGGGGGCGAGCGAGGATTTGACCAGCGGGTTGACCGTGAGGCCCTTCTCGACGGCCTTCTTGGCGAGGAGACCGGCGGCGAGCATGACGGAGGGGTTGGAGGTGTTGGTGCAGCTCGTGATGGCGGCGATCAGCACGGAGCCGTGGCCGAGCTTGGTGCCGTCGATCTGGGCGGAGACTGCCGAGAAGTCCTCGGCCTTTTTGCCAAAGCCGTTTTCGGTGACCGGCTTCGAGAAGGCGGTCACGAATTCGTTCTTCATCTTGGGCAGCTCGATGCGGTCCTGCGGGCGCTTCGGGCCGGCGACGGACGGAACGACGGTTGAAAGGTCGAGCGCAAGATCGGTGGAATACTCGATCTCGCCCTGTTGCGGGATGCCGAAGAGACCCTGGGCCTTGTAGTAGGCCTCGTAGAGGGCGACGTCGGCGTCGGCGCGGCCGGTGGCACGGAGGTAGTTGCCGCACTCGGCGTCGATCGGGAAGAAGCCCATGGTCGCGCCGTATTCGGGGGCCATGTTGGCGATGGTGGCGCGGTCCACGACGGGCAGCGCGGCGGCGCCGGGTCCGTAGAACTCGACGAATTTGCCGACGACCTTGGCCTTGCGGAGCATCTGCGTGAGCGTGAGCGCCAGATCGGTCGCGGTGACGCCTTCCTTGAGCGAACCGGTGAGATAAACGCCGACCACGTCGGGCGTGAGGAAATACACCGGCTGGCCCAACATGCCGGCCTCTGCCTCGATCCCGCCGACTCCCCAGCCGACGATGCCGATGCCGTTGATCATCGTGGTGTGCGAGTCGGTGCCGACGAGCGTGTCGGGGTAGTAAACGCCGTTGCCGTCCTTGAGTACGCCCTTGGCGAGATACTCGAGGTTGACCTGGTGGACGATACCGATGCCGGGGGGGACGACCTTGAAGGTTTCAAAGGCCTGCATACCCCACTTGAGGAACTGGTAACGCTCGCGGTTGCGGGAGAACTCGAGGTCGAGGTTCTTCGCGAGCGCGTCGGCCGAGCCGGCGAAGTCCACCTGCACGGAGTGGTCAACGACGAGATCGACGGGGACGAGAGGCTCGATGATCTTGGGGTTCTTGCCCAGGCGGGCCACGGCGGAGCGCATGGCGGCGAGGTCCACGAGGAGCGGCACGCCGGTAAAGTCCTGCAACACGATGCGGGCGACCACGAAGGGGATCTCCTCGGTGCGGGCGGCCTTGGCCTGCCAGCCGGCGAGATCGCGGATGGCCTGCTCGGAGACGCGCTTGCCGTCGGCGTTGCGCAGGAGGGACTCGAGCACGAGGCGGATGGAGACGGGCAGCTTCTTCACGTTGAAGCCGGCCTGCTCAAGCGCGGGCAGCGAGTAGAACTTGTGGGACGCGCCGTTGGCGGTGAACGTCTGGAGCGTGTTGAACGGATTGGGAAGACTCATCGGGATGCGGTGGGCGGTGCGTAAAAACGAAATCCGCGCCAACCGTTGGATGGGGCGCGGTTATGGGGAAATCAGCTGGCGAGGGCGGCTTTGACGGCGGCGAAGTTCGGCAGGTCCTTCGGGGTGGGGGTTTGCTCGGCGTATTTGACGAGGCCGTCGGTGCCGATCACGAACGCGGCGCGGGCGGAGGTGTCGCCGATTCCGGCGAGGCCCGGGAAGAGCACGCCGTAGGCCCTGGTGGTCTCCTTGTTCAGGTCGGACACGAGAGTGATCTTGATCCCGTTGGCCTTGGCCCAGGCTTCCTGCGAGAAGGGGCTGTCCACGCTGATACCGATGACCTCGGCGCCGAGACCGGAGTAGCCCGCGAGGCCGTTGGAGATATCGCAAAGCTCCTCGGTGCAAACGCTGGTGTAGGCCAGCGGGAAAAAGAGAAGAACGGTCTGCTTCTTGCCGAAATGATCGCTCAGCTTGATGTCTTTGAGACCTTCGGCGGTCTTCGTCTTGAGGGTGAAATCAGGGGCGTGGGAACCGACTGCGATGGGCATGGTGGGAGACTTGGAGGTTAAGGTCGTTGCGAAGCGCAGGTTTGCGCGTGAACAGAACTTTCAGCTAGAGGGAGCCGACTCGCCCTCGCAATCCGTTTTTCCCGCTAGAAGATTCGGTTCTACTTTGGCGACACGAATCATTAGCGCCACTGGAGGCAGTGCCCTTCAAGGCACCTGACTGGCCGACTTCGGGGACCATTCCTCCAGGAGCCTGCTGGCGACCGCGTAGTCGGGGACCTTGGCCAATAACTCCTTGAGCAGCAAAATCGCGCCGTCCTTGCGGTCGGCGGCATGGAGTTCTCGGGCGACCTCGATCATCTGGGCCGAGCGTAAACGCTCGCCGGTGATGTAACGGCGAGCCGCCGCCCGCAACGCGAGCAGGTCCCCCACCCTGCCGTTGAGCCGCACCTCGGCCCGGGTGATCTCGGACTCAGAGGCCGGGAGCCAGGCCGGTCGGGCCTGACGGACCTCGTTGATCAATTGAAGTGCCGCCTGGTGGTCGGCGGACTGGGTCAGCCCCTCGAGTTTCGTCATGAAGGCCTTCTCGCCCAACTCCCGGCGAGGCGTCGCCACAGAGACAATCTGCTTGGCGGCCTCGGCGTGCTTGGCTGCCGAGATCAAAACCTCCGGGGCGGCGGGGGCGGCGGCGGCCAGTTGCGCGTCCAACTCCTTGCGCGCGGTTTCCAAGGCCTGAGTTTCCGGGTAAACCCCTTGGGCAAAGGTCACGATCTCCCGCGCCGTGGCCGCACGGCCCGCACGGCGCAAGTTGGCGATCAGGTCCTTGTAAAAAACAAGGGTGAACTGCCGGTTGCGCACCAGCGTGACCAAGTTGGATTGGGTGCCTTCGGATGGATCCAACGCCGCCTTTATTTGCGCGTCGATCAACTCATGCCAGACAACAAAAGCCTCCCGCTTTTCCTTGGGTGCCTTGATCACGTCGAACTCCCGGGCCGCGTCCCGCCATTCTCCGCGGGCCACGAGGGACTGCACCAGCGACTGGCGGAAAGGCGTCGTGTCAAAACCGTGCTGGCGCGCATGTTCGACGAGTCGCTCCAACACCTCCCGCTCCTCGATCCTCGTCAGCGGATCGGCCATCGGTTGTAAAAACTCCGGCTTGCTGCCGAAGCGCAGCAGAAAACCGTCAAAGCCGCGCAGCGCCTCCTCACGCCGGCCGGCCAGCAACCACTGCACCACCCCGTAAATATAAGGACGCGGATCGGCCGGCGCCAACTGCCGCAGCGTATCCAACGCCCGGTCCATTCCCGCCATATCGCCGGCCTCCCGCAGGGCGCGCACCTGCAAACGCACGATCTGCCCGTCTGGCTTGCCGCCCTTTCGCCCAGTCCATGCCTCGAGGAAGCCCACCGCCTCGGCGGGCCGTCCCGCCGCCAGCAAGGCGAGCACGCGCAGTTCCGAAATCGCGGGGCTGCCCGACTCGCCCTCCTTCTCGGCCAAGGCCAGCGCCTCTTCCGTGCGCTCGGACGCCGTGAGCACGCGAATCTTTTCACGAATCAACCACCGGCGGTCCGCCGCCAGCGACTCGCGGCCCTCGACCAGCGCTAGCGCCCGGTCGCAGGCCCGCAACCACAGGTCAAAATCCTCGGACTGGGTAGCGACCTTTATGACAGTTTCAACGTACTCCCGGCCGGGATAGGCCGATGCCAAACCGCCCTCGTAGACTTCGATCGCCTGCTTGCGCGCCCTCATGGCGAGGAACAATTCGCCCAGAACGAGGCGCCCCTTGAGTTCCCCGGGGTTGCGGGCGATGCCGATGCGAAGCTTTTGCATGCCCTCGCCCCAGCGGCGGGCCTTGATGTCGTCCATGCCTTCGGCAACCAGCGCCTGGCCGCGCAGTTTCTGGACGCCGTCCCACCGGGTGGGGAGGACGAGATCGGCATAGGTCACAAAGTTGTAGGGTCGGCGCTCAAACCAGAACCACAGGGCCAGGGCCGCTGACAAATACGCGACCACCGCCAGGCCGGCCGACCAGGCAAGCAACCCGCGGACACTGACCGCCAGACCGCGCCTGCGCCCCGCCAACTGGCCCCTTTGGTAAAAACCGAAAAGCCCAAAACGCCACTCAGCCTCGAAGTGCGCACCACTCCAGCAAAACTTCAGTTTGGGCAAGGTCATGATGCGAGGAGGCGTCGGACTGGTCAGGCACCGACCGCGGATTTGGCTCCGCGGACGGACTCGGCGATGTTTTCCGAGTGGGCTTCGATGTCGCCCTTGTGGGCGTTGAACTTCATCGAAACGGTCTTGGAGACGCCGCGCTCCTCCATCGTCACGCCGTAGATCGCCTGCGCGGCCGAGACCGTGCGCTTGTTGTGCGTGATGATGATGAACTGGGAGTTGTCCACGAATTTGCCCAGCAGATTGGTGAAGCGCCCGATGTTGGATTCGTCGAGCGGGGCGTCGAGCTCGTCGAGCAAGCAGAACGGCGAGGGTTTCACCATGTAGAGCGCGAAGAGCAGCGCCACGGCGGTCAGGGTCTTTTGCCCGCCGGAGAGCAGCGTGATGCCCTTGAGCTTCGTGCCGGGCGGCTGCGCGGTGATCTCGATGCCGGACTCCAGAATGTCGTCGGTCACGATCAGCTCCAAGTTGGCGATGCCGCCGCCGAAGAGCGTCTGGAAGGTGTAGATGAAGTTCTTTTTGATCTGCTCAAAGGTGATCTGGAACTGCTCCATCGAGGTCTTGTTGATCTCGTCGATGGTCTTCACCAAATCGGCCTTGGCGGTGTTCAAGTCGTCGCTCTGGCCCTTGAGGAAGTCGTAGCGCTGCTTGAGCTCGGCGTATTCCTCGATGGCACCGGTGTTGACCGCGCCCATGCTGGAGAGGCGCTGGCGCAGGGCGTCCAACTCAACCTTTACGGCGTCCATGTCGGCGGATGTCTCCAGCGCGACAAGGTCGGCATCGGTCGGGTCGGATCTGGATGCCTTTTTCTTGCGACGCCGGGGCGCGGCGTCGGCTTCGCCTGCGGTCTGTCCGGTGGATTCCCCTTCGACGGCCGGCGCGGGTGCGACCGCCGCAGGGGCGAGCGAGGCGGGCTGGGGGGCATCGTCTTCTTCATCGTCGAGATCGAGCTCCTTGAGATCGGGGGGATCGTCCTCGGAGCGCCAGAGCAGGGCGCGCCAGTCGTACTGGCCCACGCGGATCTGAAACTCGCGCTGCACGTCCTCCTCGATGAACTGGGCGCGGGATTTGTTCTGCGCGAGGGCGACCTCGCAGCGGCTGAAATCGGCCAGGGCTTTCTCGGCGTCGGTGCGGATGCCCTCCTGGGAGTTTTCCACGCCGCCGATCTCACGCTCGACGTCGGCGAGCTCGTTGCGGATCGACTCCACCTGCTGCTGCGCGACCACGAGGGTCTCGGCGATCTGCGCGGCGCGGGCCTTCTGGTTGTCGCTCTCGGATTCGAGCGAGGCGATCTGCTCGGTCCACACCTCGACCTCCTGCTGGCGTTGCACCAAAATCTCGGACAACTGCCGGCGGCGGCGTTCCATGTCGGCGATGCCGCGGTCGAGGACCTCGACCTTCTGGCGGGCGTCGGCCAGTTCCAAGCGGGCCTGGGAGAGCGAATCGCGCTTAACGTCGCGGTCGGTTCGCAAGCCGGCGAGGCGCGTCTCCATCTCGTGGATGCGGGCGCGGCCGGCCTCGACCGCGGCGTTCGCCTCGACGAGTGCGGACCGGGCGCGCTCAAAGCGGGATTGCGTCTCGTTGCGCTGGGCTTCGAGGCCCTGCAATTCCGACTCCATGCGGTTGGCCTTGGCGCCGATCTCGTCGAGGGCGCGCTGGGCGTTGCGCTCCTCGGACTGGACGGTGGCGACGTTCTGCGATGCCTCCAGCACCTCGGCGCGCCTGGCCTCGAGGGCGACCTCGGCCTCGGCGAGGCGGGCGTTGAGGCTTTCAATTACGGCCTTCTGGTCGTCGTGGGCCTTCTGGTCGTCGGCCAGGAGGCGAGCGGTCTCGCGCAGGTCGATTTCGCGCTGGACGATGCTGTTGTTGGACTTCTTGGCGAAGCCGCCGAAGACGAGGCCGCGACGATCAACGATCTCGCCCTTGGCGGTGGCGACGGCGAGGAAGCCGAACGACGGATTATCGCGCCAGAAGTCGAGGAACGCGTTGAGGTTCTCCGCGACGTAGCACGCGCCGAGCAGCGCGGCGGCGGGATGGGCGGGGTCGAAGTTGAAAAGGGAGGCGGTCGCGGGCGTGAGGCCCAGCGGCAGAGCCGTCGAATTAGCGATTTCGGATTTGAGATTTGAAACCTGGAGCACCGCGCTGCCGATCTGCTCGGTTTCAAGCTGGGCGAGGATTTTCTGGGCGGTGGCCACGTCGGCGACGTTGATGGCCTCGACGGCGGAGCCAAGCAGCGCCTCGACCGCCTTGGCATGGGCGGGGGCTACTTGCAGGCCCTGGGTGACGGGAACGGCCCTGGCCTCGCCCAGGGTGGGCGCGAGCCGGCCCTGGAGGATGGCCTTGGCGCCCTCGCCGAAGCCCTCGAATTTCTCGGCGAGCTGCCTGAGGAGATTCAGCCGGGCGGTGCGCTGGGCGAGCTGGCGGTCGATTTCCTGGAGCTTTTTCTGCGCCTCGCGGAATTCCTTGGTGAGGTCGCCGATCTGGATCTGCACGTCCTGCGTTTCCTGATGGGCGCGGGCCTTGGCGACGGTGGCTTCCTCGACGCGGGCGGTGAGCTCGGAGAGCTGTTGTGCGGCGGCGGACTGCTGCTGGCGAAGTTGTTCGAGTTCGCCGGCGACGGATTCGTGCCGATGGGCGGAGGTCTTCTGATCCACCTCGTAACTGGAACAATCGGTGCGCAGTCGGGCGACGTTGCTCTCGAATTGAAGGAGCTGGAACTTCGTCTGCTGAAGCTCCTGATCGATCTTGGTCAACTCGGCCTCGACGACGGCGAGTTCCCGGTTGCGGTCCTGAAAGACGGCGTCCGAGCTGCCGAGAAGCGTGAGTTGCATCTGTTTGTCCTGCGCGCCGGTATCCACCTGGCTGGACAACTCGTGGAGTTGGAACTCCAACTCGCCGAGGTTGGCGCGTGAGGATTCGAGGCGATCCGTCAGACCGGAGCGCTTGATCTGGGAAAGGTTGGCGGCGTTCTCGGCCTGTTCCTTTTCCGAGCGCAGATCGAACACGGCCTGCTGGGCCTCCTGCACGCGCTGGGTGAGCTGGGAACGGCGGGCCTTCCGGCCCTCGAGGGCGGACTGCTGCTGCTGGAGATGCGCGCGGCGGGTTTCGGCCGCAGCTTTCAACCGGATGAACTGCTCTTCGAGTTGCGCGAGTGTCGCGCTGACCAGCGCGTGGTGATAGCCGTGATGCGCGAGGGCGAGGTGACGGAGGCGCCAGGAGAGTTTTTTGTGACGCAGGGCCTTCGATGCCTGGCGACGGAGCGAGCCGATCTGGCGGCCGATTTCGGTGACGACGTCGGCCACGCGCACGAGGTTCTGCTCGGTGAGCGCGAGCTTGGAGAGGGCCTCTTTGCGCTGGGATTTGTATTTGGTGATGCCGGCGGCCTCTTCGAATACCGCGCGGCGCTCCTCGGGCTTCGACGAGAGGATCTGGTCGATCTGGCCCTGCGCCATGATGGAGTAGGACGTGCGGCCGATGCCGGTGTCCATGAACAGCTTTTGGATGTCCTTCAGGCGGCAGGGCTGGCCGTTGAAGAAATACTCGCCCTGGCCGTCGCGGTGGACGCGACGCATGATCTCGATCTCGTGGAATTCGCTGCCGAGTTGTTTTTCGCAGTCGGTGAGGAGCAGCGAGACCTCGCACATCTGGGCGGGTTTGCGGGTGTCGGCTCCCTCGAAAATGACGTCCTGCATCTTGCCGCCGCGGAGGGCCTTGGCGGATTGTTCGCCGAGCACCCAGCGGATGGAGTCGGCCACGTTGGATTTGCCGCAGCCGTTCGGTCCCACGATGGCGGTCACACCCGGCTCGAACCGCAGCGTAGTGGGATCGGCGAAGGACTTGAAACCATGAAGCTTGAGGGCCTTGAGATGCATGAAAAGAAACGGGCATTCAGACGCCGCCCCCGCGTGCGGCAAACGCAAAGTTCGTGACGTTATTCACAACATCAGGACCGCTTTTCGGGTGCCTGAGACGCGCGCAAGGCGCAAGGCCTCCGGCCTGTCCAAGACAGTCCTGGAACTCTCCATCGGCGTCGGGGCGGCCTTCGGTTCCGTCGTGGCCGCCGGGTACCTCGGCGGCGTGCCCACCTCCGAGCACTCCAAGCTGATCGCAGCGCTGCATCATGCCTTTGTCCCCCTTGGCGGACAAACCATGCTGACAGCGATAAGTTTTACCCGGCTGCAGGCCATTGACGGAGCCACGTCGGCAACCACCGCAACTCAGAAACGGCGTCCGCGTAAATGTAGCGTTGCCGCCCGCGCGGGCGTTGCGCAAGTTGGCCCTTTATGACCGTTGAGAACAACGCCGCTCCCGAGCCCGCCAAGCCCTCCGATTTCATCCGCGACATCGTCGCGGCCGACCTCGCCGCCGGGCTTCACCAAAAAATCGTCACGCGTTTCCCGCCGGAGCCCAACGGCTACCTCCACATCGGCCATGCCAAGTCGATCTGCCTGAACTTCGGAATCGCCCGCGAAAACAACGGCCGGTGCAACCTCCGCTTCGACGACACCAACCCCGCCAAGGAGGACATCGAATACGTCGAGTCCATCACCCGGGACGTCCAGTGGCTCATCGCAGGCTGGGCCGACCACTGCCTCGGTTTCAAGCCCAAGGGCGCCCACCCGGCCCCGCAGGTCGTCAACGGCCGCCCAGACCACCACCTAGCGCCCGTCGCCCCCGCGCCCGACAGCGAACCGTTCTTCGCCAGCGACTACTTCGAGCAGCTCTACGCCTACGCGATGGAGCTCATCAAGAAGGGCAAGGCCTACGTCTGCGACCTGAGCGCCGAAGACACCGAGGCCTACCGCGGCTCTCCCGAAAAGCCCGGCAAGGACAGCCCGTTCCGCAACCGCACCGTTGAGGAAAACCTCGACTTGTTCCGGCGGATGCGCGCCGGCGAGTTCCCCAACGGCGCCCGTTCCCTGCGCGCCAAGATCGACATGGCCTCGCCCAACATGTGGCTGCGCGATCCCCTGCTCTACCGCATCCGCCACGTCCCGCACCACCACGCCGGGGACAAATGGTGCATCTACCCGCTCTACGATTACGCCCACTGCCTGAGCGACTACCTCGAGGGCATCACCCACAGCATCTGCACACTCGAGTTTGTCGATCACCGCCCGCTCTACGACTGGGTACTCGAAAGCCTCGATCTGCCCCGCGCGCTTCCCCGCCAGTATGAGTTCTCCAAGCTTATCCCGGGGTACATGATCGTCTCGAAGCGCAAGTTGCTCCAGTTGGTGGACAACAACGTGGTCGCAGGCTGGGACGACCCGCGCATGCCCACCCTCTCCGGCCTGCGCCGTCGCGGCATCCCCGCCTCCGCCTTGCGCCGGTTTGTGATCGGCGTCGGTGTCACCAAATTCGACGCGCTCACCGACATCGCCGTCATGGAGCACGCCGTGCGCGAGGAGTTGAACACCCTCGCCGCCCGCCGTCTCGCCGTGCTGCGTCCGATCAAGCTCGTGCTCACCAACCTCGCCGCGGACGAGGTCATCGAGTGCGATGCGACCAACAATCCGCAGGACGAACACCCCACCACGCGCAAGGTCGCCCTCACCCGCGAGGTCTTCATCGAGAGCGACGACTTCGCCGAGGCGCCGCCGCCGAAATATTTCCGCCTCAAGCCGGGCGGCGAGGTGCGCCTCAAATACGCCGGCATCGTCAAGCTCGACGAGATCGTCAAAGACGCCGCCGGCGCCGTGACCGAACTGCGCTGCACCTTCGACCGCACCTCCTGCCAGGGCGAGCCCGGCTCCGACCGCAAGGTAAAGGGCACCATCCACTGGGTCAGCGCCCACCGTAGCCTGGCCGCCGAGGTGCGTTTGTATGACCGCCTTTTCACCGTGCCCGAACCGGGCGTCGAGGAGGATTTCCTCAAGGTCGTCAACCCGCAGTCGCTCGAAGTCGTCACCGCCCGGCTCGAAGCCTCGCTCGCCGACGCCGGGCTGGAAGACCGCTTCCAGTTCGAGCGCATCGGCTACTTCGCATTGGACAGCAAGGACACCACCCCGGGCAAGCCCGTCTTTAACCGAACAATCTCGCTCAAAGATACTTGGACTAAAACACCGCCCCAAAAATAGAAATCCCATTATACGCCTTTTATGGCGAATAAACTACATATAAGCCTCATATTCGCCATTAAAGGCGGATTTGACAGTTTCTAATTATTCGTTTCTATTGGCTGAGCGATGAAGATCACAGCCCAGCTCACCGACGACGCCGTGCTCAAGGAATTGGGTGCACGCGTGGCGCGTCTGCGTCTTGACCGAAATCTCACCCAGGCCGATCTCGCCTACATGGCCGGCGTCGGCAAACGCACGATTGAGCGGCTCGAAGCCGGCCAGGTGGCCGCGCAATTGTCGGGCTTCGTGCGCGTCTGCCGGGCTTTGGGGATCTTGGATAGGTTCGAGGCTTTCCTGCCCGAGCCCGCTCCGAGTCCGATGGCTTTGCTGCGCCTGCAGGGGCATTCGCGCCGCCGAGCCACGGGTCGTCGCGCACCCGAGCCCGGCACGCTCGCCGAGAAAAAGTGGACGTGGGGTGAATAACCATGATCGCCGAGGTCAAACTCTGGGGGCGCACCATTGGTGCGGTTTCACAGGAGCCAGGGCGGGACTGTGCGTCGTTCGAATACGAAGATGCGTTTGTCGGCAGCGGCATCGAGCTGTCGCCGTTGGTCATGCCGTTGGCCAGGCGCGTGTATGAATTCCCCGCCCTGCCGCGCGGGACGTTTCACGGCCTCCCGGGAATGTTGTCAGACTCGTTGCCCGATAAATTCGGCAACGCGCTGATCGATGCCTGGCTCGCCACGGAAGGCCGCACGCCGGAGTCGTTCGGCGCTATCGAGCGTCTGTGCTACACCGTCACGCGCGGCATGGGCGCGCTGGAGTTTTCCCCGGGGCTGGGCCCTCGTCCTCGCAAGGGGTCCAAGATCGAGATCGATGCGCTGGTGCGTCTCGCCTCGGCGGTGTTGCAGCACCGGTCCTCGCTTTCGGGAAATTTAAGCGCGAGCGGTCGCCAAAAAGCCCTCAACGACATCCTGCGTGTGGGCACGTCCGCCGGCGGCGCGCGCGCCAAGGCCGTGATCGCCTGGAACCCGGCCACCCGCGAGGTGCGCTCCGGTCAGGTCGAGGCCGGCGACGGTTTTGAATATTGGCTGCTCAAATTCGACGGCGTGAGCGGCAACAAGGACAAGGAGCTCGACGATCCCGCCGGCTTTGGCGCCATCGAATACGCCTATGCGCTCATGGCTCGCGCCGCCGGCATCACAATGAGCGAGTGCCGCCTCTTCGAGGAAAACGGCCGGCGCCATTTCATGACGCGTCGCTTTGACCGCGTCCCGGGCGGCGGCAAACTCCACATGCAGTCGCTCTGCGCGCTTGGCCACTTCGATTTCAACCAGGCGGGCGCCTATTCCTACGAGCAGGCGTTGCTCGTCATCGGTCGGCTCGGTCTGCCGCCGGCGTCGGCCGAGGAACAGTTCCGCCGCATGGCATTCAACATCGTCGCGCGCAACCAGGACGACCACGTCAAAAACATCGCCTTCTTGATGGACAAACAAGGGCGCTGGTCACTCTCGCCCGCCTTCGACGTCACCTACAGTTACAATCCCTCAGGCGCGTGGACGTTGTCCCAGCAGATGACGCTCAACGGCAAGCGCGACGGTTTCACGCTGGCCGATTTCAAGGCGTGCGCCAAAGCCGCCTCGCTCAAAAAAGGCGTCGTCGCCGCCATCATCGGCGACGTGCTTGCCGCCGTGAAGCGATGGCCCGAATTCGCCGCTGCGGCCGGTGTGCCCGCCGGCACGGCCAATAAAATCCAGGCGGCCCACCGCCTGGATTTTCCCGTCGAATAAATCCGCTCAGGTCTCGTTACGACGAGGCGAGCCGCGCGAAGCGGGCCAGCACGCGTTCACGGCCGAGCACGCGGAACAGGCTCGTGAGACTCGGTCCCACGTTGGTGCCGCTCACGGCCAGTCGAGCGACGGATTGATAATCCCCAAAGCCCAGACCCTTGGCCGTCGCGAGCGCCTTGATGCCCTCCTCGATGGCGGTGTCACTGGAGAAATCCATCGTCGCCAACGCCTCGGTCAACTCCGCCAGGCGGGCCTTCGGTTCGCCCTTGCCCATGACTTTGTCGCGCACCTTGACGTCGATCACAAAATCCTCTCCGAAAAAATACGCGGTGTAGGCCGGCAGCTCCTCGATGCCTTTGATCTTGGGCTGGCTGATGAGCATGACCTCGCGGAAATACGCCGGATTGGCCGCGAGCGCCGCCGCGGAGGCCGGCGTGCCTTGTTTGCCGAAGTAGGCGCGGGCCCGGTCAACAATGGCGTCGGCCGGCAGTTCCAGCAGGTAAGCCATGTTCATGTGCGCGAGTTTCTTGTCGTCGAAGCGCGCGTTGCTCTGGTTGATCCCGGGGAAATCGAAGAGCTCGATGATGTCCGCGATACGCATCTTCTCGCGGTCGTCCTTGGGCGACCAGCCGAGCAGCGAGAGGAAGTTGACCAACGCCTCGGGCAGGTAGCCACGCCGCTGATACTCCTCGATGAGCGCACCCTGGTCGCGCTTCGACATCTTGCCCGGCCCGTTTTGTTTCAGGATGAGCGGGATGTGGGCGAACTTCGGCACGGGCGCGCCTAAGGCCTTGAACAGCTCGACGTGCTTGCTCGTGTTGGAAAGGTGGTCCTCGCCGCGGATCACATGGGTGATCTTCATGGCGATGTCGTCCACGACGTTGACGAAGTGGAACACCGGATTCCCGTCGGAACGGAAGATCACGAAATCCTCGTCTTCGAGGCGCTCGACGCGCCCGCGGATCTGGTCGTCGATCACCGCCGGCGTATTGGCGACCTTGATGACGGTCTTCTGGCGATGATCATCGAACACCTCGGAGCGCTCGCCGAGCAGCCTGAACCAGATGGCGCCGTCCTTTTCGTAGGCGCGGCCGGCGTCGAGGAGTTTCTGGAGATACTCCTTGTAGATGGGAGCGCGCTCGCTCTGGCGATAGGGACCGTAGGCACCGCCGATCTTGGGACCCTCGTCCCAATTCATGCCGAGCCAGGTGAGGCTGTCGTAGATGACATTGAGGAACTCCTCACTGTTGCGCGCCTGATCGGTGTCCTCGATGCGGAGGATAAACACGCCGCCGGTGTGGCGGGCGTAAAGCCAGTTGAACAGCGCGGTGCGGGCGCTGCCGATGTGGAAGAACCCGGTCGGACTGGGAGCGAAACGGACGCGAACGTGGGACATGGTTTTAAAAAATGACACCCGCAAACACGGGCAAAACGCCAGACAGGCTTAGCTGGCCGGGGCTGTCAAAGCCTCCCACCGCCGCAGTCCAGGCCGAACGATGCCGGGACGACGCCGAGACTAGTCCGACCAGCGGTGCTCAATTCGAGGAAACCGGACCGGCGGGAGCGGCCTCTGAATGGGGCTTGGACACGGGAGCCTTTTGGGCGTCGCCGCCCACGAGCAGGCCGAGTTGCTCCTGGATGGCCAGGAAGAACTCGGGGTTGAGGTCGCCGGCCGGCACGGCGTAGACGAGCTTGGTCTTGGAGTGCTCGAACAAGTCGCGACTGCCGTCGGCGGCGCGGCCCTTGGGGCGGAGCAGCTTTTTACGCTCCAGCATCAAGGCGAGGAACTGCACCAGCCGCTCGTTACCGGGCGCGATTTCGTTGGCCGGATCGGCCAGGGTGACGAAGAGATTTTCCGCAGTGAGCTTGAGCGCGCGCTCGGGGTTTTCGCCGGATTTGCGCGGCTTGAACACATGCGCCCAGCTGCACGCCACCTCGCCGGGCGCGGTGAACTCGGCGCGCACCGCTTCCAGCACATCGTAGCGCGCCACCTCTTCGGACGTCTCGTTGCGCACCAGGAAACTGAGCACCCGCTCGCCCTCACCGAAGGGTTTTCCGGTGACGAAACAAGACGTGGCCAGAGGCTGCAGGTTCAATTCCATAGGCTTTCTTGTTTACTTCCACGGGGGGTGGACGCTAGCAAATTTCCGCCACACGCACGAATGAACGGCCGCATCATCGCCATCGGCGACATCCATGGTTGTCACCAAGAGTTTTCCGAGCTGCTTGACCGCCTCGAACTCACCAAGGACGACTGTCTGATCCTCGTCGGCGACCTCGTCAACCGCGGCCCTGACAGTTGCAAGGTGATCGACCTCGCCCGCCAAAACCGCGCGATCTCCCTCCTGGGCAACCACGAGCTGCGCCTGCTCGCCTATCGCAAAAACAAGACCCCGGTCTCCGAAATCTCCCGCGAGACCGACGCCGACACGTTCCAAAAACTGCGCGCCGAGGACTGGGCCTACCTGGAGGCGATGCCCCTCACCCACCACGTCGAGGAGTTCAACACCGTGTTTGTTCACGGGGGGTTCCTGCCCGACGAGCCCTGGCAAAAGCAGCCCGCTTCCGTCGTCACCCGCATCCAATCGATCGACAAACAAGGCCGTCCGTGCAAACGCGCCGACGCCCCCGACGCCCCGCCGTGGGCCGATCTGTGGAACGGTCCGCCCTTCGTCGTCTACGGCCACACGCCCCGTTCCGAGGTCTATAAATTCAAGTGGTCCGTCGGCATCGACACCGCTTGCGTGATGGGCGGCTGCCTCACCGCCTACATCCTTCCCGAAAAACGGTTCGTGCAGGTCAAAGCCCGCCGCCGTTATTATCCCTGAACACCATGTCCCGCTCCGCACCGCTTTCCAACGTCCTCCTGCTCTGCGTCGATCTTCAACCCGTCTTCTTGAAGGGCGTCGCCGAGACCGAGGCGGTTCAAAAACGGTGCGCCTTTGCCGTCGAGGCCGCTGCGGGTCTGGGCATGCGCGTCGCCTTCACCGAGCAACTCCCGCGCAAACTCGGCGGCACCTTGCCCGAACTGCTCGCGCTGGCACCCGGTGCGGATGTGCACGCGAAGAGCACGTTCTCCGTCTTCGCGGACGACGGCATCCACGACGCCCTGCGCTCGCTCGACATCGAACACCTCGTCCTGTGCGGCATCGAAACCCCCGTGTTCATCTACCAGACCGCCCTCGGCGCCCTCGACGCCAACCTCCAGGTCACGGTCCTCTCTGACGCCATCGGGGCGCGCCGGCCGGCAGACGCCGCCGCGTGCATTGATGCGTTGACACGGTCGGGCATCCACGTTCTTCCGTCCGAAACCGTCTTCTACGCCTTGCTGCACGACGCCGGGCACCCGTTCTTCAAGGGATTCACCCAGCTGGTCAAAAAATACGCCTGACCCGCCACGGCCGCTTCGGTCAACCGGCCGCAGACAAACCCAACAGCCGGGCCGCGTTTTCACCCAAAACCGCCCCGGGATGCCCGCTTGACGACACCCGGGACCGCGCTTCCTCCAGAAAGCCCGCCAGCGTTCCCTTGCCCGCTTCTTGCGGATAAAGCTCCAGCGGATAATCCGTGCCCCACAACACGCGTGCGGCCCCCGCCCTCTCCAGGCCCTCGCGCCAGATCTCCGCATCCGCGCCGTAGAGCAGCGGCGAAGCCGCGGTATCGACCCACACGTTGATCGGCCAGTCGGCGCCCGCGCGCCAGATGCGCCCTCCCCAGTGGGCCAGGACAAACTTCACCCGGGGAAACTGCGTGGCCAACCGCGGAAAGTCCGCCAGCGGGGTCTCCACGCGGCCGGGATAAGCGCCCCCATCGGGCTCGGTCACATGGAGGTTGACCGGCCAGCGCCACTCGTCGGCGAGCGCCAGCACCGCGAGCCATCGTGGATCGTCCACCGCTAGGCCTTGCGAATGAGGCGACAGCTCGCCCAGCCCGGCCAGCCCCGCTTCGCGCGCCCGACGCATCTCGGCCAACGCGTCCCCGGCCGCCAGCGGTTGCACGGTCGCGAAGGCCGACAAGCGGTCCGGGTGCGCCCGCACGCACTCGGCGTAAAACCGATTCTGCAGCCCGCAACTCGCGGGCGTCTCCCAATACCACCCGAGCAGGACCGCCCGATCCACGCCGGCGGCGTCCATCTCGCGCAACAACGTATCGACCGAGGGAAATCCCTGCACCGGGCGGCCGGTTTTCTTGCGCACGCGGGCGCACATGAGCGCCCACTGCGGCTCACCGTGCGCGGCCGCCCACGCCGCCGGAGCGTGGTTCACCTCGGGCGGGTAAAGGTGCACATGGGCGTCGATCACCGGCATCGAGCCAAAATCGTCCGTCGCCCCGCCGGGCACAACCCGCAAGTTCTGACACCTCGTCGGACTCGATGGCCGACACGCCAGCCACCCCGCCTTGCCCGCCACAGGGCCGACGTTCGCCGAGTTCATCGCGGAGTGGCCTCCGCAGGTCGGCTGGTCCACCTCACCCGCAGGCGTAGCTCAACGCGAACCGGCCGCGCCGGCCATCTCCTCCGCACGCCGATACTGGGAGCGGAAACGGGCGCCGAGCTCGTTGGCCAGGGTGATCTCGTCCACCTTGTTCTTGGAGCGCAGCGCGTCGCGGATGCGGCCATTCACCGCCGCGTAGTCCACTGCGGAGAGATCGGAAAAAACCGCCAGCGCGTCCGCCGGCATACCGGCCGCGATCAACGCCCGCCAGGCCCGCTTCAGCTCCGGCTGGGTATCCAGGCACATCACGCGGATCACAAAGGACATCTCCCGAAACTGTCGGCTGGTGCGCTCGGGGTGGTAAATCAAACGGTCCGGCTGCGGCGCATACGGCAGCTCGCGGGGATCGCTGCGCACCGCCTCGATGCCCGGCAATGTATAAAAATCCTTCCGCACCGGCAGCCGTCTCAGGGCGAAATACTGCGGGCCGTCAGGCGTGCCCGGCTGCAAGTTCCAGAGCTTCTGGCCTTCCATCGACAAACAGAACTCGACGAACAGCTCAGCCACCGCCCGGTGCGGCGCCCCGCGCAACACTCCCACCGGATCGACCGACGCCACCGCACCGCCCTCGGGCGCGACATAGAGCACACGATCGGAGGCGCCGCGACGCCGCACCGCCTCCTGCTGCTGGCGTCCGAAGAAATCGATGCCCATGCCCGCCGCGCAGTCACCCGCCGCCACGTCGATGGCCACGCGTTGCGCCGAATCGGTGAAGTAGCGCGCGTTGGCCCCGATTTTCTGGAGCAGCCGGACGCCCTCCAGCCAACCCTCGGCTACGGCCTGCTGCTCGGCCGCCCGTCGCGCCGCTTCGTCGGCGAACGGCCCCGTCGCCAGGCGTGCCGCGACCACTCGCTGCATCTGCTGCTGGATCACGTTTTCAAACGCCTTGGCCATCGAGCCGCTCTTGGTGGGATCGGCCAACGCGACCTCGCCGGCCAGCCGCGGATCGGCCAGATCGGCCCACGCGCTCGGCGTCGGCACCCCGAGCCGCTTCAACGCGTCGCGATTTGCGATGATGCCAAACGAGCTCAGCACCGTGCCGAACCACCGCCCTTGCTGGTCCCAGTACGGCTCGCCCGCGAAGGCCGACGGAATCACGTCTTCGGCAAACCACTCCGGGTGTTTTTTCAAAAGGCCGCCATCCACCAGACGCCCGGCCTGCGCCTGCCGGATGAAGTCGTAACTGCCGCCGCCAAAAAACAAATCGATGCCGCAGCTCACCTCCGACGCCAAAAACGCCGCCCGCGCCTCGCGGGCCTCCGCCGGGGCGGTGGCGGGCAGCGCGCCGTTGCCAAAGGCCGACTGCACCTCGTTGCTCCAGGGCCGGCCCAGCGTGTTGACCCAGTGGTGGCGAAACGCCGCCGTGTATTCGCCGTCGAGGTGGCGGGCGATCTCGCTGGTGCCGCCGATCACGCGCCAATCGATCGCCACCGTGCGCCCGGTGCGCGCCTGATACCAGCGCGGGAATGCCAGGCCGAACTCGTGGCGAATGGCCTCGTTGTGCGGCGAGATGATGATCAGCGTGTCGTCGGCTTTTCCGGCGGATTCCGGCGTCGTGCGCAGCGCAAACGGCAGCGCCAGTGTGACCAGCAACGCGAGGAGGATGGCCGCCTGCTTGACCATGGTCAGCGCCCCAGCAGGACCACGTCGTCGGGCTCGACACTCGCGCACAACTCGCCGGCGGCGGCGCCGACGAAACGCGGATTCAACTCGTAAATCTTCAGCGTGCTCGCGCCGGCCACGAAGTCGTATTGCGCCACCTCGCCGAGGTAAACCGAGCCGCCGATGCGCCCGCGCACGACATTGGCGGCGACCGGTTCGCGGCCGATTTGCCAGCACTCGGGACGGATGGACAACGTGACCGCGTCGCCCGCGCCCGGCTTGAACGCGGCGTCACCCGGGACACCGGCAAACCGCCCGACCGGGGTCTCCACCAAGAAGCGTTCGCCGTCGCGGCCGGTAACGCGTCCCTCGATGAAATTGGTCTCGCCGATGAAGTGGGCGACCGTCCGGCCGGTCGGGCGGCGATAGACTTCGCGCGGCGAGCCGACCTGGAGAATCCTGCCGCCGTCAAGGATCGCCATGCGGTCGGAGATCGAGAGCGCCTCCTTCTGGTCGTGAGTCACATAAACGGTGGTCAGGTTGAACTGCTTGCACACGCGGCGGATCTCGGCGCGCATTTCGAGGCGCAGCTTGGCGTCGAGGTTGGAAAGCGGCTCGTCGAGCAGCAGGCAACGCGGCCTGATTACCAGGGCGCGCGCCAGAGCCACGCGCTGCTGTTGCCCGCCGGAGAGCTGGTTGGGTTTACGCTCGGCGTAGGCGCTCATGTGGACGGACTCAAGCGCCTCGCCCACCCGGCGCCTGATCTCGGCCCGGGGCACCTTGCGCTCTTCAAGACCAAAGGCGACGTTCTCCGCCAGCGTCATATGCGGCCAAAGTGCGTAGCTTTGAAACATCATGCCGGTGTTTCGTTTATGCGGCTCCAGGCGGGTCACATCCTCGTCTCCAAAACAGATGCTCCCCTCGTCGGGCACATAAAAACCAGCCAGGCTGCGCAGGAGGGTGGTTTTGCCGCAACCGCTGGGGCCGAGCAGAAAGAAAAGCTCCCCCGGCTCAATGACCAGATCAAGGTTGCGCAACGCCGTGGTGGCACCGAACCGCTTGGTGAGATTGTGGATGCGAATCGAGATCATGCGAAAGACCGCCCAAAGCGACCAACGCACAAAAGGTTTCGCCGCCCCCCGAGTCAAAAGAATAGACCTGAGACTAACCAAACAAAACGGTCCCGCTGGTTCGGACCGGTGGACAAGTAGTTTCCGATCTGCCGGTTTGCCTCGACCACGTCCTCGTGGCGTTCGAGATACAATTCCTCATATTTGAGGCTGCGCCAGAGACGCTCGACAAAAACGTTGTCCAGGCGCCGATCCTTGCCGTCCATCGACAGCTTCACTCCCGCAGCCAAAAGCGGCCGGGTAAACTCCCCGCTGGTAAACTGGCAGCCTTGATCGATGTTGAAGATCTCCGGCACCCCGTAAACGGCCATCGCCCGGGCCACCGCCTGCACGCAAAACGACGCTTCCAGCGTGTTCGACAGCTCCCAGTCAAGGACACAGCGGCTCTGCGAGTCGATCACCGCGCAGAGGTAAACGTAGCCGCCCCGTACCGGGATGTAGGTGATGTCCGTTGCCCAAACTTGGTTTGGCCGGGGGACCGCCAGATCACACAACAGATACGGATAAACCGGATGCGCCTTCGACGCTCTCGACAGGTTCGGCCGGCGGTAAATCGCCGCCAGCCCCGTCGCCGCCATCAGCCGGCGCACCCGCTTGCGGTTCACCTGGAGCGCGGCAGTGCCAGTAGCCGGCACTGCCGGCTCACGCTTAACCGGGGATGGTCCGGATCAATCTTCGTTCGTTTCTCAGCCGTGGAGCTGCGCAGATTTTTTTTAAGCCACTCGAGCTCCATCCAGAGTTGGCCGATCTTCTGATAAAACTGCGCTTCTCGCTCGGCTGCTTCGGTTCTTTCATCATTGAGTCTTTTTTAGTGACCCAACTCGTGTCCGTCGATTCGGGGCAACCTCAGCCCGATCGCTTATTTGGACTCTTTGGGAATATCCTTGTCACCCATGTCCATCATCATACTGCCAGGCATGGAGTCGGGATCCATGGGCATGTAGCCCCGCATGGCCGCACGCATGTTTTGCATCCGTGTGTGCCGAGCGGTTTGCTGGGCGACCAATCGGGTAACGATGTCGGCCAGCAGGTCGATCTTCTGGGCTTGGGGGGCCTTGTTCATCCTGGCAACCAACTCGGTGAGTTCGGCATCCTGCGCCGTCATATCGGCCATCATTTTCCGATGTTGATCCAGCATCGTGCCGTCGGAGGTCATCATGCCGCCACAAGGCATGGTTGTCCCCTCGGGAGGAGAGGCACGGAGTGAGTAAACGGGTATCCAGACGGCCAGAGCGGCGGCAAGCGCGAGACCGGCGCAAAGCGGACGAAGATAGATTGAGCAGGGTTTCATGGGAATCATTGGTTCATGCATGTCGAGGATGTCCGCACCGGCGGCATCTTCATGACTCGAGAAAACTATACGCCGCTCCCGAGCGTTTAGACATGGGGTGAGCGACTACCGATGCGGACCCGTTTGCCCGAAGAAGCCAGGCGCGATCCGGCTGCGAACACGGGTTGCACCCCATATAAACGAAGCCTGCCTTGGCGCATCCTAGCCATGTCGATCAAACCAACTGCACTTTCCCCCACTTCCCATGAAAGCACCCCAAACTCTCCCCGAGCATCACCGGCGCACCTACGATTTGATTTTCAAACACCCGGCCCCGCACAACCTCGAATGGCGGGCCGTTCGCGCGATGCTCTCAGCCCTCTGCCGGATCGAGGAGAAACCCAACGGCGACCTGCGGATTACGCGCAACGGCCGGGTGCTGGTCTTACCCACACCGCGCACCAAGGAGATTTCGGACATCGAGGACCTGCATCGCCTGCGCGATTTTCTGGAAACTGCGGAGGCGAACGCGCCCAAGCCCGATGAATCAGCGGCGAACGGCAGGTGGGTGTTGGTCATCGATCATGAGCGTGCCTGCATCTTCCAGTCGGACCGGCATGGCGCGAGACCCCGGGTGGTCACACCCCCTCCGCTGGAAAACCATTTTCGCCACACCCTTGACGACGTAGATTTCTCCCATGCGAAAGAGCCGCATGGGCAATCCCTGTTTTTCTCCAGGGTGGCCGACGAGCTCAAAGAGGCCGATCACATCCTGATCCTGGGCGCCGGCACGGGTCACGGCAACGAGCCGCAGCAATTCATTGCCTGGACCAATGTCCATCGCCCTGAATTGGCAGCCAAAATAGCCGCGGCGATCGCGATGGATGACCACCACCTCACCCACGATCAATTGCTGGCAGAGGCGCGTGAATTCTTCGCCGGCGCCAAACTCTCCTAGGCGCGATGAACGCTGTTCGCGCCCGTGCGTGCAAACCAGGCGAGCGCCGCCTCGCGGTCGGCGGCGATCTGCGCACGCAGCGCCGCCACATCGGCAAATTTTTGTTCCGGACGAAGAAACCCCAGCCACTCGATGCTCAACGCGTCGCCGGCGTCGAACGGACAAGGCGCGAGCACATGGATCTCCAGGCGCGGGATGACGGAATCCTCCACGGTCGGACGGAGACCGTAGTTGGCCACGGCCGGCAGCGGAGAGGCGGCCGCGGCTCCGGAAACGAGGACGGCATAGACTCCGAAGCGAGGCCGTAGATCGGGCTCCCAGACGACGTTGAGCGTGGGGAACCCGAGTTGGCGACCGAGCTGCTTTCCAGGCGCGACCACGCCCTCGGCGAAATAGGTGTAACCAAGCAGGGCGTTGGCCTCTTCGACACGACCTTCCTCGAGATATGTGCGAATACGGGTGCTGCTGATCGGTTCGCCGTTCTGGTTGATACGCGGTGCGCTCACCACGACGATGCCGTGTTTTTTCCCCTCGGCCACCAGCAGTTGGGTGTCGCCGCGACGTCCCTGGCCAAAGCGCCAGTTTTCACCGACGTAAACCGTGGTCAGCTCGGGCAGCGCCCTCTTGAGCCGAGGCAAAAATTCCTCCGCCGTGATGGCGGCGTAGTCCGCGTCGAAGGCCTCCGTGATCACCGCGTCGATCCCCAGCCAGGCCAGCTGGCGGGTTTTTAAAGACGGGGTCATGATCAACCGCACCGGATGGTCCGGCCGAAAGAGCCGGCTAGGGTGCGGCCAGAACGTGAGCACGCCGGCGATGCCTCCGCTGCGCCGCGCCGAATGCACCGCCGCCTCGATCACGGCGTGGTGGCCCAAGTGAACGCCGTCAAACATCCCGATCGCCAGGTGCAGCGGCTTCGGTGGCAACGCGGCGGCGGCTTCGGAGATCGAACTGTAGGTCCGGGTGGGCACGGGAAACGGCCGGTGCGGAATCAGCCAAACGCCACGCTTGGGGCGGCCTCGTGCGCGGGGATGAGAACCTTGTCGATCTCTGACGGCGTCATTTTCTGCAACTGCTCCAGAGTGACCGCGCGGGATACGTTGAGCGAGCCGGACGCGATTCGCCGGAGCGCCTTGAGGTGCGCACCGCAGCCGAGCCTCTGGCCGAGGTCATGGGCCAGCGTGCGCACATAGGTCCCCTTGGTGCAGAGCACGCGAAAATCGATCTCGGGCGACTCCCAGCGCGTGAGATCGTAGTTGATCACGCGGATGAAACGCGGCTCCCGCTCCACTTCCTCACCGGCGCGGGCGCTCTTGTAGAGTGGTTTCCCACCAATCTTGATGGCCGAGAACATGGGCGGCGTCTGGTATTGGTCGCCGAGAAACCCGGCGAGCGCCTTGCGCACCTCTTCCTCGGTGAGCGCGGGCACGGGCTGGGTCGCGAGAATCTCGCCTTCGGCGTCCTGGGTGTTGGTGACCTCGCCGAGTTTGATGGTGCCCGTGTATTCCTTTTCGACGCTCATCAGGTATTGAGAGAGTCGCGTGGCCTTGCCGACCAGCATCACGAGCAGGCCGGTGGCCATCGGGTCGAGCGTGCCGGCGTGGCCGATACGTTTCATGCGCAGGATGCCGCGCAAACGCGCGACCACGTCGTGCGAGGTGTGTTCGCCGGGTTTGTCGATGAGGAGCACTCCGTCGTATTCCTTGGCGGGCGCGAGCATCAGGGGGCGGGTTTGTGCAGCGCGGCCACGGTGGCGAACTGCCGTTCAAGAGCGAGCGTCAGCCGGGACCGGAACTCGGTCAAAGAGACGTTCTTGAGATTGAGACCTGCGGCGCAGGCGTGACCTCCGCCATTGAACTGGGCCGCGATTTGATCCACGCGATAAACGGGGTCTTTCGCCCGCAGGCTGGCTTTGATGGCGCCGTCCTGTTCCTCGATGAGCACGCCCACTTCCACGCCCTCGATCGAGCGTGCGTAATCAACCAGGCCCTCGACGTCTTCGGGACTGGTCCCGGTGGAGGCATAGATGCCGTTTGGCAGGGTGCCGATGCAGACACGGCCGCCGCAGGCGTAACGCAACGAGGCCAGGAAACGTTGCAACAGGTCGAGCTTGCCAGGCGTTTCCCGCTCGTAGAGCTCGGCGGCGGCCGCCGAGGGTTGGGCGCCGCGCGCCATGAGCTCGGCCACGATCAGGAAGGTGCGGCGCGAGGTGGAGTTGAAGCGGAACTGTCCGGTGTCGGTGGCGATGCCGGCATAGAGCGCCTGGGCCGCCTGCGCGTCGATCGTCAGGTGATGATCGATGAACAGACCGGCGAGGATCTCGGCGGTGGCGGCGGAACCCACGTCGATAAAGTTGTGCTGCGCGTAACCGACGTTGGAAAGATGATGGTCGATGTTGGCAAACGGAGCCGGAAAACGCGCCTTGAACTTCTCCCCCGCCCTGCCCTGGTCGGCGCAGTCCACGTAGATCGCGGTGTGATCGCCAGCAGGCAATCCGTCGAAACCGACGAGTGGAGTGTCGCCCACGGCGAAGCGGATGCGGCGCGGCACCGGATCGGGATTGGCGCAGATCGCATCCACACCCATGCAGCGAAGCACGCGCGTAAGCGCCACCTGTGAACCTATGCAATCGCCGTCCGGCCGGGCGTGTGAAATCACGACCACCTGGCGGTCTTCGATCGAGCGCAGGAACGACGCGAAGCGGTCGTAAAACTCGGGATAGATCAACTCCACGACTTACTCCTGATCGGGCGCGGGCGGCCGGGTGGCGTTGCGGGCTTTATCCTGCGCGGCGATTTCATCGAGGACCGACAGGATGCGGTTGCCGCGCTCGGTGGAGACGTCGATGGCGTACGTGAAGTGCGGCATGTTCTTCAGCACGATGCGCCGGCCCAGCTCAAAGCGGAACTCCCTGGTGTTGTGCTTGAGCCAGCGCAGCGCCCTGGCCTCGTCCTCCTCGTCGCCGGTGACCGCGACGAAGACCTTGCCCTCGTGCAGGTCGGGTGAAACCTGGACGCCGGTGACGGTGATGGTCACGGCATCGTCCTTGTAGATGGTGCGCAGGATGGAGCTCAGCTCGCGCTGGATGAGCTCATTGACGCGAAGGGTGCGGTTGGACATGGGGAAAGCCCGGCTGGCGGCCATCGGGTGGCCAGTCGCCGGTTACGGGATCAGAGCGCGGCGCGGACCTTGGTGATCTCGTAGCACTCGATGACATCGCCGATTTCATAGCCGTTGAAATCGCCGAGCTTGATGCCGCATTCGATGCCGGCGCGGACCTCGTTGGCGTCGTCCTTGAAGCGCTTGAGCGTGCCCACCTTGCCTTCAAACACGATCTCCTTCTTGCGGCGGAGGCGCGCGGAGGCGTTGCGGGTGATCTTGCCTTCGGTGACCAAACAGCCGGCCACAAACCCCTTGGCGAGCGGGAACGTCGCGCGCACCTCGGCGGCTCCGGTCTTGGTCTCCTTGAGGTCGGGATCGAGAAGATCTGCCATCATGTCGCGGACCTTGTCGGCCAGTTCGTAGATGATGCCGTAGGTCTCGATGCGGACACCGTGATGCTTGGCTACGGCGGTAACGCCGTTTTCGAGTTTGGTATTGAAGCCGACTACGACGGCGCCGGCGGCGCTGGCCATGAGCACATCGGTCTTGGAAACAAGACCAACCTCGATGGAAACGATTTCCAGGGAGACCTTGGTGCTCTTGATGGCCTCGAGGACGTTGCGCACTGCCTCGGTGGAGCCAAACACGTCGGTCTTGACGATGACCTTGAGCACCTTGGCCTGGGTGGCGGCGATGTTGGCGAAGAGGCTCTCGACAGAGACCTCCTTGGGCGCGGATGCGGCGGTCCCGGCAACCTTGCGGATGGCGTCCTGTGCTTCCTCGGCGAGACTCTCGGCCTCGCGGGCATTTTTGACGGATTTGAATTCGGCACCGCTGTCGGGAGCACCGGACCAGCCGATGACGCGCACGGGCGAGGAAGGCGGCGCCTCCTTGAGATTCTGCCCCGCGTCGTCGAACATGGCGCGAACCTTGGCCCAATGCGGACCGCAGACGATGGCGTCACCCACGCGGAGCGTGCCGCGCTGGACGATCACGGTGGCGAGCGGACCGCGCCCCGTCTCGATCTGCGACTCGATGATGATGCCCGAGGGCTCGGCCTTCGGGTTGGCCTTTAGCTCAAGCACGTCGGCCTGGAGAAGAATCATGTCCAGCAGGTCGCTGATGCCGGTGCCCTTGAGTGCGGAGACAGGCACGGTGACGGTCTCGCCACCCCAGTCTTCGGGGGCGATGCCGCGTTCCTGCATTTGCTGCTTCACACGCTCGATGTTGGCGCCCTTCACGTCCATCTTGTTGACGGCAACCATGAGGGTGACGCCGGCATTCTGGGCATGTTTGAGGGCCTCGTCGGTCTGCGGCATGAAGCCGTCGTCGGCGGCCACAACCAAAATGGCGAGGTCGGTGACCTTGGCACCGCGGGCGCGCATCTTCGTGAAGGCGGCGTGGCCGGGTGTGTCGAGGAAGGAAATTTTGCGGCCGGAGTGCTCGATCTGATACGCGCCGATGTGCTGGGTGATGCCTCCGGCCTCGCCGGCGGCGACATCGGCCTTGCGGATGGCGTCCAGCAGGGAGGTTTTACCATGGTCAACGTGACCGAGAATACACACGACGGGCGGACGCGGTGCGAGGTTTTGCACTTCGGCCTCGGCGGCGGCCTTTTCCTTGTCCTTGGCCTTGTCCTTGGCGGTTTGCTGGGCCTGCTGGGCGGCCTCGCCGCGGTGCTTGATCTCCAGCAGGAAGCCGTGCTTCTCGGCGACCTTTACGGCGACGGTCTCTTCGATGGTCTGGTTCATCGAAGCGAAGATTCCCATCTCCATGAGCTCAGAGATGAGCTTGAAGGGCTTCATCCCCAGCGCCGTCGCAAAATCTCGGACGATGATCGGGGGCTTGAGATGGATGATCTTGACGTCACCCTCGGTGGTGATGGTGGCCGTCTGGGCCGGGGGCGTGACCGGCATGGGTTTCGCGGGATTGCCCGGAGCGGAGACAATGGCGGGCGTCGGCTTGGGTGCGCCGGGAATCGGCATGGGGGGACGCGGGGCCGAAACGGGTGCGGAAGCAACCGGCGCGGGTGCGGGCCGGACCACCGACGGCACGATCACCGGAGCGGAACGGGGTGCGGAAGAAACCGCAGGCACGGACGGAGCGACCGAGACCGAGGGACGGAGCGGTGCGGGGGCGGATACCACCGGGGGCCGCGAAACTGCCGGGGACTGAGGAGGTGCGGGAAAAGCCCGAGTCGGCAGCGGCTGAGGCACGGAAACCGGACGCGGCGACGAAACGGAAACCACCGGGGAAGGAGCGGCGGGGGCAGGCTTGGGCGCGGCAACCGCAGCGGGCGCGGCAGGGGCTTGGGCTGCTTTGACCTGTTCTTTTTCACGCACGACCTCTGCGGCGGTTTTGACTGCGGGCACCTTGTGCACGGCAGGCTCGGACGAGGCGGGAGCCGCAGGGGGGACCGGGGCGATCGGGGCTGCTGGGGCGGCCTTGGCGGCAAACTCCTTCTCTATTTCTTCTTCGTAGATCTTGTTGAGCGTGCTGGAGACCGACTTGGTATCCGCAGAAACGAAGCCGCGCTCCTTCAGCAAGGCCAGCATGTCCTTGGCCTCCATATTGTGTCGTTTGGCGAGTTCGTGAATGCGGATGCTCATTAAATAATAGTCGTCTTATGAAAATGCTGGGGGCTTGGAAACGTGGGTGCTTAGCGAACGCCACCAACCGAGTTGAGAATGGAGGCAGCCTCCTCGGAGGAAAAACCACCGTCCACAAGATCGTCGGCGCTCACGCCTTCGAAAGCGGCGGGGGAATTGATGCCGATGGCAACCAGTCGCCCGGCCAGAGTCGCGTCGAGACCGAAGGTCTTTACAAGCGTGCCGACGGCGACGGCGCGTGGATCGCTGGAGACGGCATGAAACTCCTCGATGTCGAGACGCCAGCCGATGAGGCGCGAGGTGAGACGCGCGTTCTGGCCCTTGCGACCGATGGCGATGGCGAGATCCTCGGTGGCCACCTTGAGCAGGATACGATGATTTTTCTCGTCGAGTGCGATCTCGCGCGGCACGGCGGGCTTGAGCGCCTCGATCACCATCTGCTTCGGGTCGGCGAAATAGTTGATGATGTCGATCTTCTCGCCATTGAGCTCGCGGACGATGGTCTTCACGCGGGCGCCGCGGGCACCCACGCAAGCGCCGACCGGATCGACTTTGGGATCGGTGCTGGTGACGGCGATCTTGGTGCGGTAGCCTGGCTCGCGGGCAAAGGCCTCGATCTTGACGGTGCCGTCGGCGATTTCGCCGACCTCAACCTCAAACAAACGCCGGACAAACTTCGGGCTGGCTCGGGTGAGCATCAACTCGGGACCGCGCGGCGTGCTCTCGATGGCGAGTAACAGGCAGCGGATACGATCACCGGGCTGGTATTCCTCGCCGGGGACCTGCTCTTTACCGGAGAGAACGGCCTCGGCCTTGCCGAGATCGATGAAGATGTCGTTGCGCTCCTTGCGGCGCACCGTCCCCGTCACGATGTTGCCGACCACGTCTTTGAAGTCGTCATAGATGCGATCCTTTTCGAACTGACGCATCTTTTGCATGACAGCCTGACGGGCGGTCTGCGCGGCGATACGACCGAGCGTGGCCGGATCGATTTCCTTTTCCAGCACTTCGCCGAGTTGGGCGCCGGGCTTCAGTGCCTGGGCTTTCTCAACATGAATCTCGGCGCGGGGATTGCTGACGGAGTCGACCACCTTGAGCAGCGTCCAGGCGTGCAGCTGGCCGTTCTTGGGATTGATCTCGATCTTCAGCTCCTGTCCGGCATTAACACCTTTGAGCGCAGCGGTTTTGATGGCATTGACAATCGCCGAAATCATGTCGGCGCGACCAATGCCTTTTTCTTTCTCCATGTACTCGAGAACTGAAAGAATTTCGCTGCTCATAAGATGTGTAGTTGGGACAAAAAAGGCGGGCCGAAGGGCCCACCTTTTGGAAAGTGAACGTTGTTAGAAAGAGAAGACCTTGCTCGGGCGGCAAATCCGTGTCAAGTCCCACGCCCGAGACGGGGACATGAACTACCCGCCCGAGACGGTTTCACGCTCCAGCATCCAGCCCAACAAGCCCTGCACCGGACCTTGCGAAACTGGACGCCCGGCGCCTCCGATCACACCTAACGACCGCAAAACCGCCACAACGGATTCCGGGGCGTCCCCCGCGTACCATCCGCTCCACACGGCCTGAAGAGCGGCAGCCATTTCGGCCTCGATCAACGGCATGAATGCGTCGCCAATCAGGTTGTCGAATCGACTCCCGCCGATCACTCCTCCGCAAAGCGTGTTTTGCAGGCTTTCCCTCGCCGCCGACAGTCGCACCGATTTTCGCCACTCGCCCACCCCCGCCCTGGTCGCTCCGGCGGCAAGTTCGCTCCAAAACGACCCCTGGCGCAGCCACGCAGACCAGTCGGGACGCGCGGAACACCAAGCGGCGTATTGGCGCAGACGAAGAGCCGGATGATTGAGCGGCCGCACTCCCTGCAGGCTCCATCGGTCGGCGTGACTTGAAAAAACCAGATCGGGAGCCACACGACCGGCGCTCCACTCCGCCATCGGATGAGCCGAGGCAACCGCCAGCATGGGGGCACGGTTGAAACGGTAGCCCAAAACCTCCAGCGCCGCGTGATGGCAGGCCCCTTCCCATCCTAATCGGTCAATACGCTCGCGGGCGCTGCGGACCTTGGCCCGCCAACGCCTGCCCGCATGCTCGCCGAGCAACGCGTCCAGTTCATCGAGTCCAAGGCCGCCGAGCGCCTCCTGGGCGTAATGCAAAGGCCGGCCAGCCAGCCGCTCCACCGCGTCGTCGGCGGCATATTCCTCAAGACCTCGGTGCAGACGCGGCAACAGGCAAAAGATGGGAATATCCCGTCCGGCAACGCCCCGAGTGACCGCCTCGGCACAGGGAAACAGCACCACATGCAACACCACGTTGGCGTAGGCCGGATCCTCGGCGTGTCGATGTGCGGCCCAGTCGCTCTCTCGCAAGTGCAGCTCCACGTCGCCGACGAGATCGCGGCCATCCATGCGCAAACGCGCGCCCGCGAAATCGGGTCCGCCCAAGTGATTCCACCGTCCGACATGCTGCACCCTTAAATCACGACCGTCGGCCAGGCGCGCGCCGACCGGGTCGAAGTCCCCGCGCTGCCAGATTTTTTGCAGCAGGCGCTCTGAAAACGAAAACGCGCCGTAGAGTCCCTGAACTTCGGCAACGCCGACCGATGAGCACGGCTCTTTACCATGACCGTCCATGTTTATCGATTCCTCCAATTTTGTCTGTTGGCACGGTTGATCGACGCCACCTTGGCGTTGATCCTATGCTCTGATCTCTCGATGCGGACGAGCAAATCTGCCGCCGGAACCCAGACGGCTCCTGTAGCCTCGATCGTATCGCGCTCGGCCTGGTCGTCGGTGGCGACCTCGCAGCGGGCAGGATCAGGCGAACGTGCGACCATTTGCTCGATCACATCATCGGCCGTGAGTGACGACGGCGTATGAACGATGGTCAACGTTGCCTGTTTCGAAGGATGCTCGATCACGATTTCGTCGCCGCGCCCATCGATCACCACGGTGACAAGCACCGACTCGGAGTCGTGCAAAGCCGAGAGTCGCTGAACCAACCAAGAACGCGCGGCCCAACGGTCACGCTTGAGCAAGGCGCGGGATTCCGGCCAGGCATGAAGGACGTTGGCCGCGTCAACGAACAGGTGTTTTTCGAACGCCACGCATCCACCTTGCGACGCAAGCCGCACGTATCAACGCCTGATTGGCGGCGGTGCGGGGTTGAGATGGTATCGTTTCAATTGAGCTTAACAATCCCCCTCGGTACTTTGCTGACACTGGCAATCCTTGGCGTCTTTTTTAGAACCTACGCGCTTTTTTTAGAAAGCGGGAACATAACCCCAAAATCAAAAGCCCCACAACTCTATGAGCTACGGGGCTTTGGATGAAAATGGAGCAGGCGAAGAGACTCGAACTCTCGACGTCCACCTTGGCAAGGTGGTGCTCTACCAACTGAGCTACGCCTGCGTGAGAGAGGTGGAGAACAAGATGCCTGGCACCTATCGTCAACTGCTTTTTTAGGGATTTTTAAGTGTCACTACAGTGCGCCGAACACCTGCCCACTACAGAACTTCCAAATCGAAGATTTGCTGATTGCGGACCTGAATCGGCAACGGCACCAGCCGTGCGCTCTGCCATAGCGTCACCGCATCTTCGCTGAGCAGATAACGCAAAATCGGCTGGAGTTGCTTGGCCGCCTCCTTGCGAAAAACCAAATACACCGGCAAGCGAATCGGATAATCCCCCGAATGAATGTTGTCCGGCGTGGGTCCGAACGCCACATCCTGCGCACCGCGTGCGACCAGCAGCGTTTTTAACCGCAGTTCATTGGGCGGCAGCAGGGGCAAGATCGCCACCCCGCCCTCATCGCCCCGGATACGGGTGAGACTCTCGGTCAAATCTGCCTGCATACCGACCGTCGGCTTCAGGGCTGGAGTTCTCAGCACGGTGTAGCGGAAAAGATCGTAGGTCAGTCCCGCCCCCGGCCCCGTGATGTTGGGTTGGATATTCCTGAGAGACCACATGCCGGTCACACCGAGATCCCCCCAAAGCTTCAAGCCGGACCGGGCTTCGTCACCGTAGATGATGTTGAGCTGGTCATAGGTGATCTGGGTAAGCGGCAGCGATGCCGGCACAACGACGACCGCCGTATGATAGGCGACCGGCAAGGCCACAAACGGGGCCTCCGGCGGCTTTTCTTCGGGTGAGAACACCATTAACCCGAGCTCGGCCTGACCACTCTTGAGTTTCTCCAATCCGGCACGGCTGCCGCCCAGCGCCAGTTGCACGCCGAGATCGTTGCGCTTCGAGTAGTCGGTGAGCGATTGGGTGAACTCCTTGCCGAGGAGATCCGAGCCGACGAGACGCACCTCGGCGCGAACTGTCGACGACATGAGCAGCGCGATCAACAACAAGGGGGTAATACGCATGATGGGAAAACGAACCGAGCAAATGTCGCCCGCCGGTCGAGGCAATCACTAACCCGCCGCCTCAGCCGTCGATGACGTCGAGCTCCGGCCAATGAGATAACTTGCGATGCAGGGTGCGGCGACTGATGCCCATGAGCTCGGCCGCCTTTGTGCGATTACCCCGGGCCTTGATCAGGGCTTCGCGCAGCAGCCGCTTCTCGTTCTCCTCGATCGAGAGAGACGGCCCTCCGGAAGAGCCCCGGAAGGCGCTCGCCGGCAATGCGAGCCCCCCAACGGCTTGCATGGACATAGCCGGCTGCGCCTGTGTTTCGCCGCGGAACTTGGGGTCAAGGTCGTATTCGGTGAACTTGGACCCGCGATGGATCACCACCGCGTTCTCGGTGAAATTGCGCAGTTCACGGATGTTGCCCGGCCAAGGATAGGCCTGCAGGTAGCGCAACGCGCCGGGCTCGATCGTGAACGGGGCGACTCCGTTCTCTTTGGCGAACTGGTTGATGTAATGGGCCAACAACAGGGGGATGTCTTCGGATCGCTCCCTCAGGGCGGGCAAGGTGATGCGCACGACATTGAGACGGAAAAAAAGGTCTTCGCGGAACTTCCCCTCGCGCACCATTTTTTCCAGATCACGGTTGGTGGCGGCCACCAACCGCACATCAAGAGGTATGGGCTTGGAGCCGCCGACCCGCTCAATGGACTTGGTCTCCAAAAACCGCAGAAGCTTCACCTGGGTGGACAACGAGATCTCGCCGATCTCGTCGAGGAACAGCGTGCCGGTATCCGCCGCCTCGAAGCGGCCCACGCGTTTTTCCATGGCCCCCGTGAAAGCGCCCCGCTCGTGTCCGAAAATTTCACTCTCAAGCAGATTTTCCGAAAGCGCCGCGCAGTGCACCGCGATGAAAGGCGCGCGGGAACGCGGACTCGCCTGGTGGATGGCCTGGGCGACCAGTTCCTTGCCTGTTCCGGATTCGCCGTCGATGAGAATGGTGGCCTTCGATGGAGCGACCAGGCGGACGCGGTCGATCACCGCCTTGAGCCTTTCAGAGTGCCCCACGATTCCCTCCATGTTGAACTTTTCGTCGAGACGCTCGTTGAGCTGCTTTACCTCGACCTCAAGCGTGCGGGTTTTAAGCGCTCGCTGAATGAGCACTTCGAGTCGTTCTATGTTGACGGGCTTGGTGAGAAAATCGACCGCGCCCCGCTTCATGGCCTCAACCGCGGTGTCGATGCTGCCATAGGCGGTCATCATGATAACCGCAGGCTTGTTGGGCAGCGCCAGGGCCTTGTCTATTACCTTCAGTCCCGACTTTCCGGGCATGCGGAGGTCGGTGAGCACGACGTCGAACTCCTGGGCCTCAAGCTGGTTGAACGCTTCGTCGGCACTGGCGGCAACCGAGACGTCATAATCGTCCTCCAAGGCCTGGCGGAGACCCTCGCGGGTGTGTTTCTCGTCATCGACGATGAGCACGCTTGATAGCATGGTCTCCTTCAACGCAATCAACCGCCCTGGGTCAAGGCACCGCAACCGCCATCAAGAGGAAGCGCTGCTTTCGGCGGACAAAAAAGGCCGCCCGTTTAAGGGCGGCCCGAATTGATGAAGCACCGTGTTTCTGGGTTCAGCTGGCGGGTTCTTCCGGAGAAGCATCCGCCGGGGCCGACTTGGCGTTTTCGGCGGCTGGCACCTCGGGGAAATTCTCCGGATCATGCTCTGCGCTCTCGATTTCCTTCTTGCGGGATTCGACCACCGGAGCCGGGGCAAAGAGGCGTCCGTCAATGAACTCGGTCACGTAACCTTCACTGACCAACCAGCGCAAATCACCATTAAGGCGGGTTAACTTGGCCTGCTGCTCAGGGATCAGCGACGGGGCTGGGACCGGCGCGGCGGCGGTCTCGCCTTCGGCGGGGGCGGCGGGTTTGGCGGGCACTGTGAAACCAAGGAGCTTTTCCGACAACTCGCCGGCCTTTATCATCGGATGCGTCTCCAGGAACGAGATCAACGTGCCGATAGAGTCGGAGAACGTCTGGTTCGGAACGCGGAACTTCCGCTTGACCGCGCAGACGTAGCTCACGCCCTTGGAGCCCTTCTTGAAAATCGTGAAGCCCTCGCGCCGGAGACGACCGCGAAGCGCGTTGGCCGTATCGAGCGGGAACCGACGCTGGCGCTCGAGAGCGCCTTCGATGGTGCGGCGTATCTCGCCGGCGGGCAGAGCGTCAAGATTCTTGCCCGGGAAACGCAGCGACTCGACGGTGCGCACGATCTTGTCCTTGGCGTTGGCCAGGAGGTGTTGGCGGGCCTCTTCAAACGAATCGAAGGTCACGGCAGGCACGGTCTCGGGGGCGGCCTCGCCCTCGGCGAGAGCGGGCGCGGGCGGCGTGAGCTTCCAGGTGTAGCGCACCGTCTTCTTCATCTTTTCCAGCCACTGGGCGATCACCTCGGGATCGCGCACGGATTCGATTTTTCCGCGATAGACCTCGAAGGGCAGCTTGATATTGGCCGCATGGTGCTGCTGGACGATCTGGTTGTACCGGTGGTAATTGGGCGGCCCGAGCAATGCGCCGGTGATCGTGCAGCGATTGACGACTTGGAAATTGCCCTTGGGCGCCTCGATTTCCACCTCGGCCGAATCGAAAAATTGTCCGATGTGTTTTTCAATGACGTGGGCGATGGCCGCCGCCTCGTTTTCAAAGGGCACCCCGTCGGGAACAGATATGGCTAAAGGTGCCGGCTTGATTGCCTCCGAGTTGTCTGAGGGCTTGTGCTGGAGCACCGCGATGAAGCGGTCGTTCTTCCCGACGATCACCCGGGCGATCTCAAAAAGCTCGTAGGTGCGGCATGAGGCGCGGATGGCCTTGGCCAGCGCGGTGAAACCGGTGTCGTCTGGGTAGAACGTGACGTTGAAAAACGGACTGACGTAGGGTCCTTGTTCGCGGGGCGGGAAACCGCCGTCGCGAGGACCGTTGAAACGCGGACCGGCCTCGCGGCGGGGACCACCGCCCTGGCCGCTGCGGAAATCACCGCGGGGAGCTCCGCCACCGCCCTGACCGTCGCGACGCGGACCGCGGGAGTCGAAACCGACTTCGCGACGCTCGCGTGGCGCGGGTGCCGACGAGTTGCCGCCCGCAGGAACGGAAGCACTTTCCTCGCCGCCGGGACCGGCAGGCTTGCGGAAGCCGCGACGGTCGCGCGGGGCGGCACCGGCGCCGGGCCCCTCGCGACGCGGCCGGTCGTCTCGACGCGGTTCGCGCGTACCGCCGCCCGCCGGGCCGGAGGTGTCGGCTTTGTCGTGGGACCACTGCGTTCCAAAGCTAAAGCTCTGGAGTTGGCCCAGATCGATTTTGTTAAAATCCTTGGCCGGTTTTTCGTTGGATGGCGTCTCTGACATTCGGAGCGATGCGGGCGTATGGCCTGCGTAAGTGTTGTACTGAGGGCGGGCTTGAGAGTTGCTGATGAGCGCACGCAGTCTCCATGCAGGCGGGGGAGTAGCAAGCTGTTTCCCGAAATGAGAAAAATGCATTTCGGGGCTTTACACGTTTCCGAAGATTTATCTTAGTCCGCCTTCCCTTGTTTAGGAACGCTCAGGTGGTGGAATTGGTAGACACACACGTTTGAGGGGCGTGTGCCGAAAGGCGTGCGGGTTCGAGTCCCGCCCTGAGCACCATTTTAAGCCGCGTCGCCCGACGCGGCTTTCTTATGCCTCAAGAACGAGGCCGGCCACACGGCCCTTTGGCTTATCAAGTGACAAGCCGGTTCCAGGCAACCAGGTCGGCGTAACGCACGCCGTGACCACCGAAAAGATCCAGCGCACTTCCTACGGTCAGGTCCAACTTACCTCTGCTGACCCGCTCCACCTTGCGCACATCATCCATCGTGGCGACACCTCCGGCGTAAGTCATCGGAATCTTGCCCCACGCTCCCAGCAGCGCCACCAGATCGGCGTCGATGCCTCCGCACAAACCCTCCACGTCTGCGGCATGGATCAAAAACTCCGCACAGCTCCCCGCCAATCCGTCGAGCGTCCGTTCCGTGACTTGAAGATCGGTCAACGTCTGCCAGCGGTTCATCGCGACCGTCCATCCGGTCTCCGTGCGGCGGCAACTCAAGTCGAGCACCAGCCGGTCGGCCCCCACCCGACTCTTCAGCATCTCAAGGCGCTCGTTGAGGAAATGCCCGTTCGAATCAAAAAGCCAAGAGGTCACGATGACATGGCTCGCGCCGAGATGAAGCCAGGACTCGGCGTTGTCGGCCGTGATGCCGCCCCCGATGTGAAAACCTCCGGGAAACACCGCCAGCGCCTCGCGCGCAGCTTGGTCGTTGCCCGGACCCAGCTTGATCACATGCCCGCCGGCAAGCCCGTCGGCCCGGTAACGCGCGGCGAACGCCCCGGCACCGTCCTCGCTCACAAAGTTCTCGCGCAGCCCGGCGCCGTCGTCGCGCAGGCTGCCTCCGACGATCTGCTTCACTTTGCCGTCGTGTAGGTCGATGCAGGGGCGAAACTGGGTGGGCATGGCAGTAAAGTCTGGGTGTGTCTGGGAGATAAACCGGCCCGGCGCGAGAGCGAAAGCGTGTTCGGCCAAGGCGACCGAGGGCAACGCCGTCCGAATGCACGCTGTCCCTCGCTTGCAGACCTTCAGTGATCGACTGACTTGTTGCCAAGAAACATCCGTGAAGCCTGCGAAGGCACGGACTCAACCCGGCTCGGACAGTGTTTCATCTGCGCGAATTTACGCTCGTGGACGGACTTCGTACGGGGTCAACTAAGTCAAACCGGCCAACCCCTTAGATCATGCCCACCGCACTTGTCATTCTACCCGAAGGCTTCGAAGAAATGGAAGCCGTCGCCCCCGTCGATCTGCTCAGGCGCGCCGGGGTCGAGGTCACGGTCGCCGCGCTCGCCGACTCCATTCATGTCACCGGTCGCAACGAGATCACCATTCATGCCAGCACACCGCTGTCTGCAGTCGGCGACCGACTCTTTGATCTCCTTTTTTTGCCTGGCGGGCCGGGCGTGAAACACCTCCGGGAGGATCCGCGTGTGCGCTCCATCGTCCTCGCCCACCATGCTGCCGATCGATGGCTTGCCGCCATTTGTGCCGCCCCCACCGTGCTTCACGACGCCGGTCTTCTCTTTGGCCGCCGTTACACCGCTCATTGTTCGGTCGCCCATGAATTGTCGGCCATCTTGGGCGATGAGCGCGTAGTCGCCGATGGCCGCATTCTCACGTCCCGTGGCGCCGGCACCGCTTGCGAGTTCGGAATCCACTTGGTTGAAAAATTGATCTCGCCCGAAAAGGCCCGCGAAATCGCCGCCGCCATCTGTGCCTGAGAGAAGGCCTTTCGTGCAACATAGTCGTTGCCGAAAACCGTTCCGATGCGTCAACTTACGCCGCAACCGTCGATCAATCCCCGATCGCGGTTTTCACATGGTCGCGCCGACCTTTTCACGCACTGAAGTCGCCTTCGCCGGAAGCGACGGGGCGAAGCTTTCTCCGGCCTTTTCCCCATGTGCGGCATAGCCGGTTACATCAGCCGCCACTCGACACCAGATCAGCGCGCCCAAGCCGTGGGGCGTATGAATAAAGCCATGATGCATCGCGGCCCGGACGATGGCGGTCTGGCGACCTGCGGTGAGGCCACACTTGGCATGCGCCGGCTGGCGATTTTCGACCCGGGCCGCGGACACCAGCCGATGAGCACGCCCGACGGCCGCTGGCATCTCGTGTTCAACGGTGCGATTTACAACTTCCGCGCGCTCCGCTCTGAACTAGCCGCCCGCCACGAATTTTCCACCGATTGCGACACCGAGGTGCTGCTCGCCGCGCTTGTCCGCTGGGGTCGCGATGCACTGCCGCGACTGAGAGGGATGTTTGCCTTCGCGCTCTGGGACTCGGTTGAGCGTACCCTGCTGCTCGCTCGTGATTCCTTCGGCATCAAACCCCTTTACCTCCACACCCGCCCCGACGGCAGCCTGGTGTTTTCATCCGAACTCAACGCGTTGTTGGCGTCGGGCGCGGTTCCTGCGGATATAGACCCGGGCGGCGTAAATGACTACCTCGCCTGGCTTTCGGTGCCGGCCCCGCGCACGATTTATCGGGCGGTGCAAAGCCTCCGTGCCGGCGATGCGGCCGTGTGGCACGACGGCCGGCTATCGATCACCTCTTACGATACGCCGGGCGATCTGGCCGCCCCCGCCCCGGGGGCCACACCCGCACGCAATCGCGAGGAATTTACCACCGGGCTGCGCGCGCAGCTGGAGGACTCCCTGCGGGCGCACTCCGCCGCCGACGTGCCGGTCGGCGCGTTTCTTTCCGGCGGACTCGACTCGACCGCGCTCGTCGCCCTGATGGCCCACGCCGGTGGTTCCCGGCTGAAGACGTTTTCCATCGGCTTCGAAGAGACCGGTTACTCTGAAGCCGAGACGGCCGCCGATAACGCCCGCCACCTCGGAACCGACCACCACTCCACCGTGCTTACGGGTGCCCGCCTCGCCGCCGAAATCGACACGGTCATCACCTCCCTCGACCAACCGACCGGCGACGGCATCAACACCTACTATGCCAGCCAAGCGGCTCGCGCCGGGGGTGTCACGGTCGCCGTTTCAGGACTCGGAGCGGACGAACTTTTCGGCGGCTATCCCTCGTTTGCCAATACCACCCGTCTCTCTCGTTGGTTGCCACTCTGGAACCGGGTCCCCGGCCCGCTGCGCACCGCCCTGCTTAACTGCTGTGATCTCGGCGACACCCGCTCGCGCAAACTCGCCGACACCCTGCGCCACGGCCACTCACCGGCGGCCCGAGCGTTGCTGCAACGGCGCGTATTCGCCGAATCCACACGGCTCTCCCTGCTCTCACCAGAAGCCTCCCTCCCCTACGCACCCCACCCCGCCGAGGCCGCGCTCGCAGGAGAACTCGCCTCGGCCGACTTGTTCACCCTGGCCAGCGTGGCGGAGCTGCGCGGTTACATGACCGACGTGCTACTGCGAGACAGCGATGTCATGAGCATGCGGCACTCGCTGGAGCTGCGCGTGCCCTTTGTGGACCGCCCGCTGGTGCGCTGGCTGGCCGGCCAGCCGGTCTCGTACCGACATACGCCGGACCGCCCGAAGTCGGCGCTCGCCGAGGCGGTACGCGATGTTCTTCCTCCCGGCCTGCACACCCGCCGCAAGCAAGGTTTTTCGTTGCCCTACCCCGTGTGGATGCGCGGTCCGTTGAGGGCGTTTCTCGAGGATTTGTTCTCAACACAGAGTATCGGCCGAAGCGGTTTTTTTGAAGCGCAGACCGTGCAACATCATTGGCGAGGTTTTCTGGCGGGAGGCGATGCCGCCGGCTGGTCGCGCGTCTGGTCCCTGGCGATTCTCATCGCGTTTATCAACCGCCCGCGCCCTGTTGTCGCATGAAGACGCTGTTGTTGGCCCCCGAACTGTTCACGACCGACAGCGGTATCCCTCGTATCCTGCGGCTTTACCTGAAGGCGTTGTGCGACCTCGCCGGAAAAGAAGACCGCGTGCGATTTGTCGCCCTCAACGACGTTTCGGTGGACTCGGCGGACCTGCGACCCTACTCCCTCGCAACGGCGCTTGATCGCTGGGAAGCCTGCGGCCGTGACATAGGCAGATTCATACGCGCCGCGCTCAATCTAAGCGCCGGAGCCAAGCTCATAGTCTGCGGCCATGTGGCCCAGTTGCCTGTCGCCTGGCTGGCGGGCTGGCGCCGCCCGGGACTGCGTTATGTGCTGGTCGCACATGGCATCGAAGTCTGGCGTCCGTTTACCTTTTGGGAGCGCCGGGCCCTGAAGGGTGCCTGGAGGGTCCTCTGCGTGAGCGAGTTCACGCGCAAAGAACTCCTCAAAAACATCCAGATCGACCCGGAACGTGTCGTCGTGCTGCCCAACGCCCTCGATCCGGAACTCGACGCGGACGGGGTGGACTCCGCCCTTTCGACCACCAGCCAGCCGGTCATCCTCGCGGTGTCGCGCCTGAGTTCCACCGACCGCTACAAAGGCGTGGATCACCTCATCGAGGCAATGCCCGCCATCCTCCGAGGCGCGCCCGGCACCAAACTGCGCATCATCGGCCGCGGTGATGATCGCCCGAGGTTGCAACAACGGGTGCGCGAGCTCGCACTGGATGCAGCGGTCGAGTTCGCCGGCTATGTGGATGACCGCCAGCTGCGCCACGAATTCGCGCGCTGCACGATTTTCGCTCTGCCCAGCGAGAAGGAGGGGTTCGGATTGGTTTACCTCGAAGCCATGGCTTACGGAAAACCCTGCATCGCGGCCGACGCCGGCGGATCTCCCGAAGTGATCACGCCCGAAAGCGGGCGCCTGGTGCCCTACGCCGACGTGCCCGCACTCGCGGCGGCCTGTGTCTCGGCGCTCACTGCCACATGGGATGCGGCGGCGATCCGCATCAGCGTCCGCCGGTTTTCCTTCCCTCTGTTTAAGGAGCGGCTGCAACGTATCCTTTCAGCATGAAAATCCCCCCAGCCATGCCGCAGACTCTGGTGATCGAGGCAGGCCGCGCCGAGCGCCACTATTGGGCCGACCTTTGGCGTTACCGTGAACTACTCGGTTTCCTGGCATGGCGCGACATCAAGGTGCGCTATCAGCAGACGCTGCTGGGTGCCGCATGGGCGATCATCCAGCCGCTGGCCTCGGTCGCGATCTTCACGTTTGTCTTCGGCCGACTGGCCGGGATGCCCTCGGGCAACGAGCCTTATTTCATCGTGGTGATGGCGGGCCAACTGGCCTGGCAGCTCTTTGCCAACACCTTGAGCAACACAAGCGGCAGCATGGTCGGAAATGCGCACCTGATCTCCAAAATCTACTTCCCCCGCCTGACCGTGCCTCTGGCCACCCTGGCGGTCGCATTGGTCGATTTCGCGATTCTGCTCGGTCTGTTCGGCGCGGCGCTGGCATGGACGGGCATTGTACCGACTTGGCGGGCGCTGCTGCTGCCGGCGTTCATCCTGCTCGCGCTGGCGCTCGCCCTCGGAGCCGGTCTTTGGCTCGCGGCACTAACAGTGCGGTTTCGCGATTTCCGCATCGTCGTGCCGTTCCTGTTACAGATCGGCGTGTTCGCCACGCCGGTCGGTTATCGCACCGATTTTCTACCCAACTGGCAGGCTTTGCTCGCGCTTAATCCCATGACCGGTGTGATCGATGCATTTCGCTGGTGCCTGCTTGGGGAAGGCGCGGTCTTTCACCTGGAAAGTCTGGTTTTTTCCTTGGCATGGGCGGCGGTTTTGATCGTGACCGGTGTATGGTTTTTCCGGCGCTCGGAGCGCTCGTTTGCCGACATTATCTGACCATGAGCGACGATATTGTCATCCGCGCGGAGAACGTTTCCAAGCGCTACCGGCTGAGCCACCTTGCCGGACAGGACACCCTCGGCGAAAGCCTCCACCACCTGGCCCGCCTCGCATGGCGGCGCGTGCGCTGTAACACCCGCCTCCAACGCGAGGATTTCTGGGCGTTGCGCGACGTGAATTTCGAGATCAAGCGCGGCGAGGTGGTCGGTATCATTGGCCGCAACGGCGCGGGCAAATCCACGCTGCTCAAAATCCTCTCGCGCATCACCGGTCCGACCACCGGCCGCATCATGCTGCAGGGCCGCGCGGCCAGCCTGCTGGAGGTCGGCACGGGGTTTCATCCGGATCTGACCGGCAGGGACAACATCTATCTGAACGGCGCCATCCTCGGCATGAGCCGGGCGGAGATACGCCGCAAGTTCGACGAGATCGTCGCATTCGCCGAGGTGGAGCGTTTTTTGGACACACCAGTGAAACGCTACAGCAGTGGCATGTATGTGCGTCTGGCATTCTCGGTGGCCGCCCATCTGGAGCCCGAAATCCTGATCATCGACGAGGTCCTCGCCGTGGGCGACGCAGCCTTTCAGAAAAAATGTCTCGGCAAAATCAACCAGGTTTCCCGCGACGCCGGGCGCACGGTGATTTTCGTAAGCCACAACCTGGGCGTCGTGGCCAATCTCTGCGGACGAGCGATCTTCATGGAGAACGGTAGGGTCAAATTCGCGGGACAGGCCGGCGAGGTCGTCGCGTCCTACATCCGATCCGGAGATCATGCGGGTGGCGAGGTCGCCTGGCCGCCGGAAGACCCCCGGGCCGGCAACAACCGTGTCAGACTGCACCGCGCCCGGATCGTCACCGAAGGTCGTATCTCGCACGACGTGCCGATTGATCGGGATGTCTTTATCGAATACGAGTTTGCGGTTCACACACCCGACCTCACGCTTACTTCGAGTATCCATCTCTTCGACAAGCACGGCGCCTGCGTCCTCAGCAGCGGCCCGGGAAATTCGACCCCCTCCGTAGGCATTTATCGCGACCGGGTGCGTCTGCCGGCCAATTTCCTCAACGACGGGCTCTACAGCGTGAGCATTATTCTCATCACGGATTCCGCGCGCATTGAGATCCACCTTACCGACGCCATTACTTTCACGGTGCATGAGACCGGAGCGGGCAGGAACGAGTTTACCGGAACCATCATCGGCTGCATCCGCCCAAAGTTGGACTGGCAGAACACAGCGATCACCTGAAATGGACCTGACCGTCATCATCCCCACCTGCCGGCGACCGGAAATGTTGCGCACAGCGCTGGCCTCAGTCGGCCGCCAGCGTGCCCAGGATCGGATAGCGGCTGTGCATGTTTCGGAAAACGGCGGCGACCGTTCATCCGAAAGCGTCTGCCGCGAATTCCCCGGACTGCCTATCCGCTACACCTTCCGCGAGCCAGCGCTATTGCCCAATCCGCACTTTGTCGCGCTGGGGAACTCGGTGACCACCGACTACGTGGCCGTGTTGCACGACGACGACTGGTGGGCACCGCATCACCTCGCGCAATCGTTGGCCGATCTCGATGCAAACCCTCTGGCGGCCGCCCGCTACGCCGCCTTTAGCGAAGTGGCGGCTGAAACCACCCCCGCTCAGGGAGACCCCAGTTTCGCCTGTTGGTTGGGCGCGGGTTTTCCAGCAACGACCGGCGTGTGGTCCCTCTCGGCACCCAATGTCAGCCTTGCTTGCCTGGCGGGCACACCGCTGCGTTACTCCTGCTTGATCGCGCGGCGCACGGCGCTGCAATCGTCATTGGGGGTTTACGAGCTTGGCAACCCGTTTGACACGGATCGAATGCTCTCGGTCGCCCTTTCCCGGCAGGGATCTGTTTTGTTTGATCCGGTTCCGGCAGTCTTTATCCGCATGCATCCGCAGCAGGACGGCCGTAATTTCGATGCGGAAAAAACCATCGCCCACATGACTGACACGACACGCTGGATACTCCAGACCACCCGGGATGCCGGCGTTGATCTTGAGAACCTGTTAGCGACTCGGCTTCAGTCATGCCCTCAGAGCCAGCTCAACGCTGTACTCTCCTTGTTGCGCGCGCCTTGGTGTATTCAAGGCCTCAAACTAGAAAACCAGATTCCGCCGGCACTCGATCAATTCGACGCGCTGCACAGTCGCCCTGTCGGGCTTGAACTGACGTGGACCGCTTTCCTTCCCCCCCTCGCGTTGGCCTTGGGCAGGAAACTATTCCGCAGGTCATAGTAGTGCAAAGACGCCGATGCGTATTCTGATTATTTCGACGCTTGAGGTGGTTCCATGGGGAGGCAGCGAAGAACTGTGGGCCGGGGCCGCACGTCGCATGGCGGACCAAGGCCATGAAGTCGTGGTGTTGAGGCGCGAATTCACCCTGCAACCCGCCACCCTTCTGAAAACGCTGGCTGCGGGCGTTAAATTTCAACCCATACCGATAAGCTACAGTCCCAAATGGGGAGAGCGTGTGCGGCGCTGGCGGAGGCGGTGGCAGCGAATTTCTCATGAAGTCCAGATTCTCGACCATCAGGTGCGCGCCTTGCGCCCGGACCTGGTTTTTATCGCTCAGGCCGGTCAATATGACGGCTCGGAATGGCTTCGGGCATGTCGGGAACTGGGCGTTCGTTACGCTTTGATGGTTCAGGCCGCCCAAGACGCTTGGTGGCCGGTCGGAGAACATCTGGAACAATTGCGCCTCGGCTTCGAATCCGCTCACCGGTGCTACTTCGTATCGCGCTCGAATCGTGATCTGGTACGCATGCAGCTGGCGGCGCCGCTGCCGCAGTCCGAAGTCGTCTGGAACCCGTTCAATATAGATCGCAATACCACGCCGACTTGGCCCTCCGTCGACGAGCCACTCAGGATGGCTTGCGTGGGACGCCTAGAACCAGGAAGCAAGGGCCAGGATATCCTCTTCCGCGTACTCGACCAGCCCAAGTGGCGCCGTAGACCGCTGCGCTTCGCGTTGTTTGGCAATGGTGCCTCGGAGGATGTGTTACGTCGGGCAGCCGCAGGACTTGAAACTGTTACCTTCGAAGGATTCGCCAATGACATCGGAACAGTCTGGAAAGACCACCACGCCCTCGTGCTGCCAAGTCGCGTCGAGGGTATGCCGCTGGCCGCGATCGAAGCGATGATGGCGCACCGCATGTGTGTTGTGACCGACGTGGCCGGAAACCCCGAGATTGTTGACGACAACGTTAACGGTTTCGTTGCCGCAGGGCCGACCATGCGCGCCCTCGACGAAGCGCTCGAACGCGCTTGGCTCCGTCGCCACGAATGGCGCGAACTCGGACTGCGCGCAGGTCGGGACATTCGCTCGCTCGCTCCGGCTGATCCTATAGCGACGTTCGCCGAAACACTTGTTTGCGCCGCATCGGCAAACAGCGCTCCACCCAAACCATGAGCAGGATCGACGTCATTCTTCCCGTAAAAAACGGCGAGCGCTTTCTCAAGGCGGCGCTCGATAGCCTGGCCCGGCAAACATTCCAAGACTTCCGCCTGCTTGCTTGCGACGATGGCTCGACCGACTCAACAGGCGAGATTCTCTCCGGGGAGAGCCGTTTCCCTGTCTTGGTCGTTCGTCATGAGACGAGCCTGGGCGTTGCCGCCTCCCTGAACGCACTGTTGGAGAAAAGCGAAGGCTGCACCTACATCGCCCGCTTCGACGGCGACGACCTGTGTCATCCCGAACGATTCGCGCGCCAGACAACGTTTCTAGAGGCCCACCCGGAAATTGGCATAGTCGGCACCGGTCTGGAAATCATCGATTCCGAAGGACGAGTCTGCGAGCGAACGATCTACCCGCTCTCGGACGCGGAAATCAGGACTGAACTGATGTTTCGTGATCCTCTGGCGCATCCGGCACTGATGATTCGGGCCCATCTGCTGCGCGATCCATTGAATCGTTATGATCCGGCCTTCGGGGTGACCGAAGATTATGAATTGTGGTGCCGGCTGAGCTCGCGCGTCCGTTTCGCGAATCTCCCTGATCCCCTCCTGCGCTACCGGCGGCACGGGGCTTCAGTGGGTGTAAACCGACGAACACAACAGGAAGCGCAAATTTCCATCATACGTCGGTCGTATGTGCGGGGGCTTTCGCTTTCGGAAACATCCCGGGAGCTCTTGCTGGGGGCCCTTGGATTGGCTCCGTTCCCAGCCTCGTTTGACTCCCGAGACGGAGCCCGAGTGCTGGCCGAGCTTGACCGGCTTTTTGCTCCGAATTTCCACTCGATGCACTATCGGATACGCCGCGCCGATATTGGTCTCGCCCTGCTGGTAAATTCGCGCGGCTGGTCCAAACTGCGTCTCCTGCTGGCCGACGGATTCCTGCTGCAAACCTATCTGGAGCGGATAATCGAGAACCGTTGCGGGCCTTGGAGGAGGTTTCTAGCAAGGAGGCGCATGGGGCGCGTCGCGTCGCGGATACGAAAGCGCATTTTTCGGGGCGGCGGCGACTGCGAACCGTCGTTGCGCGTTTACGGGTATCTACCGTCGGCCGACTCAATGGTGCTCGGGCGGGAACTGATTTGGGAGCACGGGGTGAGTCTGTGGTTTTCATCGCCAGAACAAAGCGCGGGACGTCTTGAGATAGGCGACCATGTTTTTCTAGGCTTCAACACCCGGCTAAACGTATATGCTGACATAACCATAGGAAGACAGGTTCTGATCGGGGCCAATACCTACATCACCTCGAGCAACCACTGTTACCATTCCCGAGAGATGCCCATTCAATGCCAAGGTTTCGTCGGTGCTTCCGTACGAATCGACGACGACGTTTGGGTGGGGTGCAACGTGGTCGTTCTCCCGGGTGTTCATATCGGTCGCGGCGCAGTGATCGGGGCAGGCAGCGTCGTCACCCAAGACGTGCCCTCCTTCGAGGTTTGGGGCGGTGTTCCCGCCAGGAAGATCAAGGACCGGCCGGCATGAATATCGTCCACATCGCCACGACCAACACCGGAGGGGCCGGAATCGCCGCCTGGCGCCAACATGAAGCGCTTCGCACCATCGGCATCAATAGCCGCTTTCTTTGCGCCCGTGCTGGGGCCGAATCCACGGCCAACAGCTGCACTACATGCCCGCCGCTGGTTCCACCCTTGTGGAAGCGTGGGCTGCGCCGCCTGCTAAAAGTCCACGACCCTGTCGCCAAGGATGAGGCAGATACCGTTTTGGAAATTCAAAAATCCGGAGGGGCGGCGGAATTCGAGCTTTTCTCCAGCCCGCACGCGCGCTTCGCACCCGAATCCCATCCATGGGTGACGGATGCCGACCTGGTTCATCTTCACTGGACTACGGGATTCGTCGATTATCCGCGCTTCTTTGCGCGGATCACAAAACCACTCGTCTGGACCCTGCATGACCAAAACCCCTATCTCGGCGGTTTTCACTACACTCTCGATCGCGAACATAATCCAGCTTTGCATAAACTTGACGATCGGTGGCGCACATTGAAACGAAAAAGGCTTCAATCGGTATCCCCGCTAGCAATCATCGGCAACAGCACTTGGAACACAACTGCAGCCCAAGCATCGGGTTTCTTCGCAGCAGAAACACGGTTTGAAACCATTTTTTATCCTCTAGATGCAAATCGGTTCGCTCCTCGCGACAAAACAGCGGCCAAACTCGCATTCGGCTTACCAGTTGACCACCTCATCATCGGCTTCGCAAGCACCAGTCTGCGCAACAAGCGCAAGGGCCTGGTCGATCTTCTGGCCTCGATTCGAGAAATCGAACGCTCCGTTCCAGTGGCCCTGCTGAGTTTTGGCAGCGGACCTACGGACACGGTTAAAAACTCGGTGTCTTCACCTTGGATCCATCTCGGTTACTTGGAGAACGATGATCTCAAGTGTGCGGCCTACTCCGCGATGGATTGTTTTGTGATTCCTTCTCACGCCGAGGCGTTCGGGCAAACCGCAATTGAGGCTCTCGCCTGCGGCACACCCGTTATCGGATCGGATGTCGGCGGCATCCGTGAGGCGCTGGACGAAGGTCGCGCAGGCCTGCTTTTTCCAGTCGGCGATGTAGGTTTGCTGTCAAAAAGCCTGCGTCGATTGACCCGAGACGAAGAACTACGAAGAGCCTTAATCGAATCAGGTCGACGTCTCGTAATCGCACGCCATGCGCCCTCAATAAACGCGAACAGATACCGGGGCGTCTACGAAAGTCTGATGCATAAAAAATCATGAATGAACCCGTCAGCGGACGAACGTATGATTTCGCGGCATCTACCCAATCGGCCAAGGATCATGAGTCGTATCTAAGCCAGACCGGGCGCAACCGGCCCGCGACGATAGCCGACCTCCCTACCCCGCCTTCGGGTCGTTCCGGCTGGCCGTGGACTTATGCGTCGGCCACGCATCAAGTGACGCCTGGGGAAAACTGCCAGCGCATCACGATCATCACACCTTCCTTTAATCAAGGAATCTTCATTGAGGAAACAATACGTTCGGTCCTTTTGCAGGGCTACCCCGATCTCGAATACATCGTAATCGATGGCGGCAGCACCGACGGCACCGTTGATATTCTTAAAAAATACTCCCCTTGGATCTCCCATTGGGAAAGTAAACCCGACCGCGGGCAATCCCACGCCATCAACAAGGGACTGGCTCGTGCCACCGGAGAATGGTTCAACTGGCTGAACAGCGACGATTATCTCCAGCCCGGCGCGCTGGCAACACTGGCTCAAAATGCTGCGAGCCACCCCGAAGCCAGATTGATTGCCGGACAGCTCAATGTCCTGCGTGATGGTCAAGTCCTCCGTAACTACGGAATCAAACTGACGGGCAATACCGCCGACGACATAGTCAACCACCGCACCGCCCAGCCAGCGATGTTTTATCGGACCTCGTTTGTAGGGCGCGTAAACGAATCCCTTCATTTCGCCATGGACTTCGAGCTTTGGGTTCGTCTTTTGGCGATCGATGGTGGTGGCAAAACCATCTGCCGGATAGAGTCGACGCTGGCGACATTCAGGGAACACGCCGCATCCAAAACCGGTTCTCAATCCGAGCGATTTGAAACCGATGAACGTGCTGTGCTGCGCACCCTCGCCATTGCGATTATGGCGCATCCTTCCTTTGTAGATGCGCTGAGCCCGGCTGGTGTGAATTCCGTTCCGGCAACGATTCTTCCCCTAACACCCCATGAGATTTCCGCTAGAGAGCTCTGGCGGGCAGTGGTGCCCCGCTACCTGCTTGGAGAATTGCATCAGAAGATCAAATACACAGGCCTATTGCACAACCTTTCGCTTATTCGGCTTTGCGCCCGAACCGCGCCGCTGAGAACCGCAAGCGTTATAGCCAAAACGTGGGTGAAAACCCGTATCCTTCGACGTCATGCCTGAAAACCCGCGCGTAAGCGTCCTTGTCCCCGCTTGGAACTCCGCAGCGACCCTGGCGGAAACGCTGAAAAGCGTACAGGCCCAATCCATGCCCGCTTGGGAATGCATCATAGTAGACGACGGCTCCACTGACGGCACACCGGAAATCGTGCGCGCAGCCATGCGCTACGACTCTCGCATCCAACTTTTCCGGCAATCCCGCCGTGGGCCGGCTGCGGCGCGCAATATCGGCATACAAAATGCGCGCAGCGATTACCTCCTCTTCCTGGATTCGGACGATCTGATTGCGCAGCGGAAACTAGAACTGAATCTGGAAGAAGCGCAGCAGCGGCCTCGAACACTCGTTTACAGCGGCTGCACGTACTTTCGTGATCGCACCAAAGAAAATCAGCCGACCGTTCACCACGCCGAGAGTTGCAATGCAGAGACCATGCTGGAGAAGTTGGCCCGCGAAAACCTGATGCCAGTAAGTGCAGCTCTCGTCCCCTGTTCAGTCGCACGCGAAATCAACGGTTTCGACCCCTCCCTGCGCTCATTCGAGGACTGGGATTTTTGGCTCCGATGCGCCCGTGCGGGCGCATCGTTTTTCTACGATGGAAGCCCAGACACCCAAACACACATTCGCCTGCGGGATGGATCGCTTTCCACCGATACCCGACAAATGTTCAACTACGAGTTGCTCGTGCGTATGAAGCATCGCGATCTCCCCGCCATGCAGCGCGAGTTTATGCGACTGCGGCACTTTCACCTGAAAGCCTGCGTAGCCGACTTGCTCAAAGGAAACACCACCCTGGCATTCAGGCATGCGAGCTACTGGCTGCCCATGCCTCTGCTCGCCCGTCGCTGGGAGCAACACGCCCGGAATCAATAATCACAATAACCCATTGTGGCAGTCTCTGCATGCAGATCGCGCATCAAACACTTTCATACTTAGTCAAACGTTTAGTTGTTGGAGGTTTGGGCTCCAAAACTGCTCGTAGCCTTCTGGGCCGCCCTCTTTGCTGGCTTGCTGGGATGATTGTGCGCGCGCGTACCTTTGCAGTGAAGAGGCTGATCGATAAGGAGACAGGCGGACACGTGATCGCAGGACCATTCGCCGGACTCTCTTACCCCGAACTCACCGCCTTTGGCAGCGCGCTCTACCCCAAGCTGCTATGACTCTATGAAAAAGAGCTCCACGAGGTGATCCGACACGAGCTGACTGGCAGACAATTTGACGTTGTTGCCGATATCGGCTGCGCCGAGGGTTATTATGCCGTAGGATTCGCCCGCATGTTTCCGCAAGCCCGCGTTTTGGCCTTCGATATCGACGCCGAAGCCCGCTCGCTTTGCGCCAAGATGGCCCGCCATAACGGCGTCGATGCCAGGATTGAGATTCAGGGAGCCGCTCCCGCCGGCTGGGAAAAATCGTTTTCACCCGATTCGCAGGTACTGATTTTCTGTGATTGCGAGGGTGCCGAACGTGAACTGTTTGACCGGGACATCGCGCAAACCCTACGCAACGCCCACCTCGTGATCGAGCTTCACAACACGTTCGACCACATTATGACTTCCTTCGCCGACACCCATGAGGTGCGGTTGATCGTTAGCACGGACGACGAGTTCAAGGCGCAGACCTGTGAATCCCCGCTGTTGGCTGGAGAATGCGTCGCCGTACGCAAGGGTCTCGTCGCCGAGAATCGTCACTGGACCATGGCCTGGGTTTTCCTGCGACCCAAAGGCTCCGCCACCGCCAAGGAGCGGATTACCGACGTGGCTCTATCCTTGCGGCCTTTTCTGAATTAAATCCGTCCCACATTTGAAATCGTTCTGCACCGTCAGCACCCGCTCCCACCTGCCGTTTGCCCGCGCTCTGGCAGATTCCCTGCGTGCGGCAGGCAACCCCGAAGTGCTCCATGTGTTGATCACCGATTTGGTCGGCGGGGAGCCGCCCCCGTCGGGCGGCGGCCTGCGCTTTGTCGCGTTGGACGAGCTTGCCGACGCCGGGCCACCCTTGATGCGCTGGTATTTCGACGCGTTCGAGTTCTGCAACGCGCTGAAACCATTCCTAGTCTCCCATCTCTTCGCGCAACACCACGAACGGGTCATCTGCCTCGATGTCGATCTGCTCGTGACGGGCTCGTTTTCCGAAGTCTGGGATCAGATGGAGTCCGCACCGCTGCTCCTTACTCCGCATCAGTTGGTCCCTCCGCCACTGTCGATCACCCACACCACCGAGATCGACATCGTCGACCAAGGGTTGCTGAACGGCGGGTTCGCGGCCTGGCGGCGTTGCCCGGAATCCGTCGAGATGTTGAACTGGTTGCGTACACGGCTGCCCGTTTACGGCTTCTGCGACCGCCCGCACGGCATGTTTGTCGATCAGAAACTGCTGCCCTTGCTGCCTCACTACTTCCCCCGCCACGTCGAGATTTGCCGCGACCCCCGCCTCAACATCGCGTTTTGGAACGTGCACGAGCGCGCGGTCGCCCAATGCGACGATGCACGCTGGGAAATCGACGGTTCCCCCGTCGTGTTTTTCCACCTGAGCGGATACCGCCTCGAGCGGCCCGGCGTGGTTTGTACTTACATGTCGGCCGAGGCCAACGCCGCCGTTCTGGCCAATGCTCCCTGGCTCGCCGCCGTCCTGGCCCGTTATCACCAAGGCGTGGCCGTCCATGTGACCGGTTCACCTCCGGCACCCTACCCCTTCAAGACCTTCGACGGGGTCAAACTCACGAAAGAATTCCGGCGCCTGTTGTTTACTCGCGGACGACTCGACCGCGGCGATCCGGCCTTTCGTCGCGTCTGGATACGCGAGAAACTGCGCACTCTGAAACGCACGGTCACCCGCTTCCTGCCCGACTGGCTGGCCCGCTGAAATGATCGAACCGTTTTTTCTTTTTTACGAGGAACCCGATCCCGACCGCTGGATCAGTGGAGATCGTTACCTGCGTCGTATCGTTCGTCGTGCCGTGCGCGGTCCGGCGCGTCCGGGCGGCGTCATGCGCTGGTATCTTAACCTCCGCGCCGGCCTCGACGAAATCGGCTTCAATTACCGGGTAAACGACTACCGCGGGTTGCGCCGCAATCCCGGCGCCTGGGCCCATGTGATCGGGAAATCCCATGTGATGGAAAAAATCCCCGCCGGACACCCGATCATTTACGGTCCCGGCATCGACGACCACCCGACTGAAAACACGTTTTGGGGGCGTCCCGAGCTTTGTCGTCTCGTGATTTCCTGCGACTGGTTCAAGGCCATGTATGACCGGGACCTAGGCGTGCCTCTGCGCACCGTTGTCTGGCCGGCGGGCATCGACACCCGCCTGTGGGCTCCGCCGGCCCGTCCGCCCGAACCCGACACCGTGCTCGTCTACGACAAGATCCGCTGGCAACGCGACCAACTGGAACCCGCCCTGCTCAACCCGATTCGCGACCAACTCGCCGCCGCGGGTATGAAAGTGCATTACCTGCGCTACGGCCACTATCGCGAGGAGGAGTATCATGCGCTGCTCAAGAGCGTTCGCGCCATGGTGTTTCTCTGCGAACACGAAACCCAGGGCTTCGCCTATCTCCAGGCGCTTGCCTCCGATGTACCTTTGCTAGCCTGGGATCGCGGGGGCTTCTGGCAGGATCCCTACATGTATCCGCACCGTGTCCGGTTTTCCGGGGTCACCTCGGTTCCCTATTTCGACGCGCGCTGCGGCGAACGTTTTCCGGATCTGGCCGGGTTCAACGCCAAGCTGCCCGGCTTCCTCAAAAAAGCGAAGGCAGGCGGCTTCAGTCCGCGCGCTTATGTGACCGAAAATCTGACCCTGGCGGGACAAGCTCGTGCTTATCTGGACATCAGCGCCGAGGCGCGGGCGAACCATTCGCTGTGAGCACCCTGATATTCCATCCCAGTGTCGCCCCGCATGTGCAGCAGGATGCACGCGCCCTGCTTGAGGCGGGCCTGTTGGAAAAACTGCACACCACCCTGCGCTACGAGCCGGAATGCCGCTGGCAAAAAATCGCGATCAACCTCGCCCGATTCGCCCGCCACGATTTCGACCGCGATCTGCGCCGGAGGAAAGTGACCGAACTCCCGGCGGAGCGTGTCACCGGCCGGCCGGCCGGCGAATTGTTGCGGCTGCTGTCCGCCCGCCTTGATTCATCCCAGCGCCTCGGCGACTTGGTTTGGGAGTGGGCCGAGACCGGCTTCGACCGCCATGTGGCTAGGCATTGCCTGACTTCGGAAATCACTGCGGTCTTCGGCTACGAGCACAGCTCGCTGGCCACCTTTGAAAAGGCGCGGGCGACCGGACGGAAAATCATCTACAACGTCCCCGCACCCGAGCCGGCCTTTGTGCAGTCGATGCTGGAACGCGAACTGGATCAGTTTCCCGAGCTTAAGACTCCGTTCTACCGGCACACGTTTGCGCGTGAGGAGCGCAGGGCGGACCGGCGAAAGCGCGAATGGGATGCCGCCGGCCTGGTGGTCGCCGCGTCGCGATTTACACGCGACACGTTTTCCCGGGCGGGACGCGACACGGGCAAAGTCGCCGTGGTGCCGCTTGGCGCTCCTCCGCCGATTTCGCCCGATGAAGCGGTCGGCGGCGGAAGTGTTTCATCGAAGCTGTCGGTTCTTTGGGCGGGCACTTTTGGCGTGCGCAAGGGCGCGCATTACCTGCTTGAAGCCTGGCGCCGGGGCCGGCTGGGCCGCCACGCGACCCTGCGTATTTACGGCGCCGTCGCCCTGCCGGACCGTCTGCTGCTGCCGCTGCCGGAAGGTGTGGAGATCGGCGGCTCGATTCCACGCGATGCACTCATGTCCCGCTACCGGGAGAGCGACGTATTGATTTTCCCCACACTCTGCGACGGCTTCGGGATGGTGGCCACCGAGGCGTGGTCGCAAGGTCTTCCGGTGATCACGAGCGACCAGGCCGGATGCAACGACCTCCTGCGCGACCGCGAGAACGGACTTCTCGTAAGGACGCGGGATGTCGATTCGTTGATCGCCTCCATCGAGTGGTGCCAGCAAAACCGGGCCGAGCTTCACGCAATGCGCGCACACGCCCGGGAGACCGCCGCGTCCTGGCAGTGGACCGATTATCGGGCGGCGCTCGGCTCGGCGGTCACGCGCTTTCTCTCCGGCCGCCAGCCATGAGTCCGCTCATCTGCCTGGTCTCCCCCGCCCACCTGGCGAGCAATCCCCGGCTCGTGAAGGAGGCCGATGCGCTCAAGGCCGCAGGCTACCGCGTACACGTCGTCTGCGGTCGAAACTATGCGCCGGTCGATCCGTTCGACGCGCAAATCCGCAGCGCCGCGTCATGGACGGCAACCGTGGTCGACTACACCCGCTCCTGGCGGCGGCTGCCCAGCCGCACCCTGCATCGATTGGCCCGCCGCCGCCTCGCCCGCAAGGCCGCTCCGACCCTCGACCTTGCCATGCGCGCGCAGCACCCCGCCCAGGCGGCCTTGGCGGCGGCCGCGAGGTCCATAGCCGCCGATCTCTATATCGGTCACACCGTCGCCGGGCTGGCCGCCGCCGCCCTCGCCGCCCGCGACCGAGGCGTGCCCTACGCGTTCGACGCAGAGGATTTCCATACGGCTGAAACCGACTTGAGCGAACAGGATGGAACGGAGCGTCTGGCGCTCAGCACCATCGAGAGAGCGCTGCTGCCGGGAGCCGCTTATACGACGGCGGCCGCCCCATTGATCGCCCGCGCCTATACGGAAACCTACGGCATCCCCGAACCGGCTGTTATCCTCAACGTCTTCCCGATGCGCGAGGCTCCTTTCCCTCCACCGGATATGGCGCGAAACGACAACGCGCCCCGGCGTTTCTATTGGTTTTCGCAGACTATCGGGCCAGGCAGGGGATTGGAAAGCATGGTAGGGGTTCTTGCGCATCTGCGCACACCTTCGTCGCTTCACCTTCGCGGAGTCACGGCACCGGGCTTCCAGGAGATGCTTACGCAACATGCACGATCTTCAGGATACGCCGGTTCGCTTGAATTTCTGCCACTTGCACCTTCCGATCAGATGGCAGTCCTGGCGTCTACCTACGACGTGGGGCTTTCGCTGGAGCAGACCCGCCCGAGAAACCGCGACCTCTGCCTGACCAATAAACTGTTCACCTACCTTTTGGCCGGCCTGCCAGTCGCCTGCACGCCCACGAGCGCCCAAACCGACTTCGCACGTTCGCTGGGAGACGCCGCTTTGATCATCGATCTCGATCACCCCGAGGAAACCGCCCGCGCGCTTGATGCGTTCTTCGCCGATTCGGGCAGGCTGTCTCGGGCGGCGGCGGCGGCCTGGAAAGCGGGCCAGGAGCGCTTCAACTGGGAACACGAACGCGGCATCCTCCTGGGCCTTGTGGCCAAGGCGCTTCGGGGAGCTGCGAAGGAATCGTGACGGGGAGCCATCCAGATAAATGATGCCGGACTTAAAACTATGGCTCCGTCGCCGGTTCCTGGCCTGGCTCCGTCAGAAGCTGCGCTCCGTGAGCCAACCGCTGCCCCGGTTTAGACGCGGAGAAACCCTTCTGGTGTTCGCTCCCCATCAAGACGACGAGACACTCGGATGCGGAGGTCTCATCATTCAAGCCGTCGATGCGGGAGCAATCGTCCATGTGGTCTTCATCACCGACGGCTGTCATTCCCACCCGGGACATCCTGAAGTCTCCCCCGCCCAATTGACCGAGATGCGGGCGCGGGAGGCCCGCGCGGCGGCGGACATTCTCGGCGTGCCGTCTCAGAATCTTCTCTTCCTCGGAGCTCCCGACGGACGGCTGCCGCACCTGGGAGCGCGCGAACGGACGCATCTGGTCGAGCACATGCGCGGCCTCATCAAAAGCCTGAACCCCGACTGCGTGTTCGTGTGTTCAGCCCTCGACGGCAGCAGCGAACACGAGGCCGCCTGCGAACTCGTGGGCCGCGCCTCCGCCGGGCGGCCAACCCGCGTTTTCGAATATCTGGTATGGTCCCAGTGGAGCCCTCGCTTGTTGCTGCGCGTGCTGCGCGCCTCCCATGAGGTCTATAGGTGTGAACTGTCAGAAGAAAGCGCGGCGTTGAAACGTGCCGCCATTAATGCGTATCGATCCCAGGTCGAGCCCTCCCCCCCTTGGTCTCATCCCGTGTTGTCGCACGCTTTTTTAAGTGTTTTCGACGCGACCGAAGAATTTTTCATAATCCGCCCCTGTCCCCAACATTGCCGTGATTAATCTCCTTAAGAAGGCCTGGAATTTTCTCCATTACCGCCTGGTTCACGCCCCCCGCGGCGGCGGCAAGCCCGTGCCCGTCCACGCCCTTGACGAGGAATACCGCTCGGGTAACTGGGATCACTTCACCGGTCCCTCCGAACAGGCCCGCCACGAGGTTCTTCTCGAACTGATCTACGCCTACTCCAATCGCCCCGCATTGCTGGATCTAGGCTGCGGCAGCGGCCGGCTCGCCTCGATGCTCGATCCCGCGCGCATAGAAACGCACCTGGGCGTCGATCTTTCGGAAGAGGGCCTCAAGCGGGCGCGCGCGCTTAACCTGGCGCATGCCAACTTCACCTCGGGCAACTTTGAGGTGTGGCGGCCTGATCGCCCTTATGACGTCATCACATTCAACGAGTGCCTGGGCTATGCCAGACACCCCGCCAGAACCGCAGCCGACTTCGGTGGTTATCTGTCCCCCAACGGCGTGCTCATCGTGTCGCACTTTCGCTGGGGCAATTACTCCGCCGTCTGGAAAAACCTCGAGGACTACTTCGTTGTGATCGACGCCCGCACGGCCGCCAATGACCGGGGTCAGGTCTGGGATATAAAAGTTCTTCGCCTCAAGACCCCGGCATGATCGGTACCGAATCCCGTTGAAAAAAGTCCTCGTCATCAGCCCGCATTTCGCTCCTACCAACGCGCCCGACATGCAGCGCGCGCGCCTCGCGCTTCCCTACCTGCGCGCCTGCGGCTGGGAGCCCGTCGTGCTGGCGATCGCGCCGGATCTGATCGAAGGGGGAGTGCTAGATCCGCTGCTTGAAGCCACTTACCCGGCGGACATACGCGTCATCCGCACCCGCGGGATTCCCGCTCGCTTCACCCGCTGGTTTGGCGTCGGCAGTCTCTGGCTGCGTTGCGGCCGGGCCTTCAGTCATGCGGGTGAACGGCTGCTGGCCGCAGAGAAATTCGACCTGGTTTTTTTTACCACCACACAGTTTGACGCGTTTACGCTCGGCCCGCTCTGGAAAAGGAAATTCGGGGTTCCCTATGTGCTCGATTACCAAGACCCCTGGGTGAATGACTACTACCAACGCACCCGAACCAAGCCGCCGGGCGGCATTTTGAAATTTGCCGCCGCCCAGTGGCGGGCGAAACGACGGGAACCCGCCGCATTAAGAGAGGCCTCCGGCGTGATCGCCGTCTCCGACGCTTACGGACCTACCCTGGCCGCCCGATACCCGTGGTTTCCCGCCGGCCGGGTGGAGTTGCTGCCCTTCGGCGCCGCCGCCCGGGATATTCATGAGGCTAAACAGCATCGGCCTGCCTCGCCCTTGGTGAATTTCGAAGATGGTTTTTTTCACCACATCTACGCCGGCCGCTGCGGGCCCGACATGTCCATATCGCTCACTGCGATTTTCCGCGCCTTCAAACTTTATCTGGAAGCACAGCCGGACAAGGCCGCCAAGGTCCGCTTTCACTTCATCGGGACCGACTACGCGCCTCCGCCTCTTGGCCGGGAATGGGCCATGCCCGTTGCCCGTGCCGAAGGGGTGCAAGCCTATGTCACGGAGCATTGCTACCGCGTCCCATACTTCGACGCGCTGCATTATTTGGTGCATGCACATGCATTGCTGGCGATCGGATCCAACGATCCGAGCTACAGCGCATCAAAGATATTCCCCTACATCCTGGCGAACCGCCCGATGCTCGTCCTGTTCAATCGTCATAGTCCGGTGCTGGCGTTCGCCCGGCAGGCCGACTGCGGGGAATGCTTTGAATTCGAAAACACCGATGCGATCGACGATATAGCCCGAGACATCTTCCAGAGCTGGTTCCATGAGGGGAAAATGCATCGCCTGCGGACCGCCAATCCCGATTCGTTCCTTCCGTTCACGGCCGAAAGCATGACCAGGCGTCTGGCAGAGATTTTCGACCAGGCGTCCGGCTTCAAGGCATTATGAGCACGACCGCGCAAGGGATAACTCGTCCGCTGGACCGCTACACTAGGATCGGGGAATTGGGCGACGCTCTGCATGGAGTGCTTAAAAAAGGCATCGCCATCGTGGTCTTGATCATTGTCGTGCTCGTGGCCCGGATGTTTTTTTCGGAAGCGATCGGCTGGCTGGCGTTGCTATGGATAGGAGTCGGAACCTGCGTGGCCCTGATCACCTGGCGTAGAGGCGGCATCGGTCTCCCGTTGCTGCCCATACTCGCCATACAGCATTTTGCCGTTTACGGAATCCCGCTGATCAATGGCAACGAGACGCTTGCGGGTTATGACACAACCCTGATCGACCGCGCGGGCATGGAGGTGCTCATCCTGCTGGTTGCATGCTCGACCGCTTGGCGCATGGGCATGGAGTTTTTCAGGCCTTCAAAGCCGACAGCGCTGACCCTTCGCGTTTTTACCGGCGACAGCAACCGCGCGTTAAATCGCGTCGGTGTGGCCCTCATCACACTTTCCGCGGGCTACGAGCTAGTGCGTCTCCTGGGACTGATCGACGAAGTGATGGCCGCCCTGCCTTCAGGCACCTCCTCCATCGCGGTGGCAATCGTCAACGCCGCCGGCAGGTCGGGGTATTTTCTGGTCGCCATGTTCGTCGCGGGAGGTGGTGCCAGTGCGAGCACCCGGGCCATATTCTGGTGCGTGCTGACCGCCCACCTTATCCTGCTCTCATCCTCGATCCTGCTGTCGTCGGTTATCAACATCGTCGGTGCCGTGGTCATCGGCTTGTTCTGGGGCTCGGGACGGCTGCCCAAGAGTTTCATCATCGTCTGCGCCACGTCGCTTGCCTTCCTCAACATGGGCAAGTTTGAGATGCGCGAGCGTTACTGGGGAGCCGAAGGACAGATCGGTAAACACACCGGCATAGGCGGGTTCCCCGCATTTTTCTCGGAATGGGCGGGCTACAGCCTGGAGAAATTCTCCGGAGGCGCCGGCGAAGAGGAAACATCAACCAGGGCCAAACGACAGACCATGCTGGCGCGCATGGATAACCTGCAAAACCTTCTGTTCGTTTCTGATCGGGTCACCAATGGGAACAGCCCGGTGCTGATGGGGGAAACCTACGCCATCATCCCGCCGTTGCTGATACCTCGCATTCTTTGGCCCGAAAAACCGCGCACGCATGAGGGACAAATCAGGCTCAACGTTCATTTTGGACGCCAATTACGCGAGGATTCCTTCACCACCTACATCGCCTGGGGCTTGCTGCCCGAAGCCTATGGAAACTTCGGACCTTTCTGGGGCGCGTGCCTGCTCGGGGTGGCGTTGGGACTCATTTTCGCCGGCCTCGAAAACCTTACGGTCAACAAACCGCTGCTCTCCATGGAGGGCATGGTGACCTTCGTTTTGTTAATCGGCATCGCCGCATCGTTCGAGATGGTTGCCAGCGTCCTCATCACCTCCCTGTTTCAAGCCGTGCTGACCGTAATCATGGCCTGTGCGCCGTTCGTCGATTCCACGACCCTGGTGCGCCCCGAGGACGACGAAATCGGATGACGACGTTTCCCGCCAGACGCCTTGCGGTGGTGGTCTCCCACCCCGTTCAATACTACAGTCCTTGGTTCAGATGGATGACGTCCAACGGCTGGCCGCTGCGCGTGTTTTACCTGTGGGATTTTGGCATCGCCAGCCGACACGATCCCGAATTCGGGCGCCCCATCCTCTGGGATGTGGACCTCCTCTCGGGCTACGATTGGGAGTTGGTGCCAAATATCGCGCGAGAGCCGGGCACGCATCATTTTGGCGGACTCAACAACCCCTCTCTCGGCCAACGCTTGCAGGCTTGGAGACCCGACGTGGTTCTGATCTTCGGCTACAATTATCTGACCCACCTTTGCCTGATCCTCGGTTCCGACCGCCCCCTCATTTTTCGCGGTGATTCCCATCTCCTGGATCGGCCCAAGCCGCCCCTTTTCAAGACGTGGTTGCTCACCGAGCTCTACTCCCGTTTTGCGGCGGTCACTTATGTTGGCCAGGCCAACCGCGACTACTTCCGGGCCAACGGGGTGCCATCAGCCCGGCTCTTCCCGGTGCCGCACTGCGTGGACGCTGAACGTTTCACCCCCTCACCAGCCCTGCTGGCAGAGGCCGCCGCGCTCCGGAGTTCTCTCGGTCTTGAGGACCGGCGAATCGTCCTGTTTGCGGGTAAGTTCATCGCCAAAAAACAACCCCTTGCCCTGCTTGAGGCCTTCCTGTCGGTCGCACGAGCAGACAGCGCCCTGGTCTTTGTCGGCGACGGCGAACAGTTGCCCGTCATCCAGGCGCTGGCCAGGAACCGTCCCGAAACTGCGGTGCGTTTCCTGCCTTTCGCCAATCAAACCGAGATGCCGGCCCGTTACCTTCTGGCCGACGTTTTGGTTCTCCCCTCGAAGGGACCCGGCGAGACGTGGGGACTGGCCGTAAACGAGGCCATGCACCTCGGCTTACCCTGCCTGGTAAGCGACCGCGTGGGCTGTCAGCGCGACCTGGTGACCGACGGACAAACCGGCTGGGTGTTCTCCGCCGGTTCGACTGAAGGACTGCGGTTCGCTCTCGCGCGTGCGTTGACGGCCGATCTCACAAGCATGAAAGCCGCCATCGCCGGGCGGATCGCGGGCTATACCTACCCGCAGGCGACGCGAGGCCTGGCCCGGGCGATTGAAGCGGCTGCGTCGCCGCGGATTCTTTAACGGTTGCCCCGCCTTTGGTCGCCAAAACACTTGAGCTCATGTCGTCAACATGCCCCCCACCCTTTCTAGGCATGGGTAATTCCCGTCCGAACACGCGCCGGGAGATCGCTCGCCGCTGGTTGTGGGGCGCGGTGCAAGCCACGCTTTTCCGTTGGAGCCCGCGCGGCTGTCACGGATTTCGTGTCCGGCTCCTGCGGCTGTTTGGAGCGGATATCCCGGCCGGCAGCCAAGTGCGGATTTATCCCTCGGCGCGCATCATCTATCCGTGGAAACTGGCCTGCGAAGCCCGTGTGATGGTGGGACCTTGGGTAAACATCTATAATCTCGCGCCGGTCACCCTGGGCTATGGAGCTCAACTCAGCCAAGGCGTTCACCTCTGCGCCGGCACGCATGATTATTCGCGATGGGCGATGCCTCTGGTGGCCAAACCCATTCGCATCGGCGCCAACGCCTGGTTGGGGGCCGAGGTCTTCGTCGGGCCGGGCGTAACCATCGGTGAACTCGCGGTGATCGGCGCCCGCTCCGTGGCGATCAAGGACCAACCGGCCCGGATGGTCTGCGGAGGGCATCCCTGCCGGCCCCTGAAGCCGCGCGTCGATCCGCAATGAAAGTCGCCCAGATCGTCCCCAGCCTCGAAGCCCGCCACGGCGGGCCTTCCCGCTCGGTGCGCGGACTGGCGGAAGGATTGTCCCGGCTGGGGGAAAACATCGAACTGCTGACGACCGGAAAAGGAGTCGCAGACAGTCGGTCGCCCGAAGACGCGGCACCGGTTGTCCACACGTTTTTACGTCAACGACCGGAGGTGCTGGCGCGCAGTGAATCGCTCCACCGGCACCTGCTTTCGCGGGAATTTGACATCGTTCACAACCACGGTTTGTGGCTGCGCCCGCTGCATTACGCAAACAAAGCGGCCCGCAAGTCGGGCATACCTTTGATTATTTCGCCGCGCGGCATGATGAGCCCGTGGGCATGGGGTCATCGCCGTTGGAAAAAACGGCTGGCCGCCTGGTTCGTGCATCCCGGGGCATTCCAAGCCGCCCGGGGTTGGCATGCCACCGCTGAGGCCGAGGCCCGGGATATACGCAACCTCGGGTTCCGCCAACCGATCTGCGTCGCACCCAATGGCGTGACCCCACCGGTCCCCACCGAGGAAACAACGGCGCGGCTGGCATGGCTCGAACTACTGCCCGAACTCGCCGGACGCCGCGTGGCTCTTTTCTATTCCCGGTTCCACTCCAAGAAGCGCGTGCTGGAACTCATCGACCTGTGGCTCTCGAAACCGCGGGCAGATTGGCTGCTGCTGGTCGCCGGCATTCCCGAGGAATACTCCGTCAATCAACTCAAAAGCCACATTGTGCGCAACGGCGGGGGAGACCGCGTGCTCGTGCGGGACGGCCAGGGACTTCCCCCTCCCTATGCGGTCGCATCCTTGTTTCTGCTCCCCTCCCACTCTGAAAACTTTGGTTTGGTCATCGCCGAGGCCTTGGTGCGTGGCGTGCCTGTTCTCACCACCGACACAACGCCCTGGCGGCAACTGGCCGAGCACGGCGCCGGCCGCTGCGTGCCCTGGGAAGACTACGCCACCGAATTGGACGCTTTGCTGACCAATTCCGAATGTGCCCTGGCGGCCTCGGGAGACCGGGCGCGCACCTGGGCCACCGCGACTTTTTCATGGGAGACCACCGCCTCGATCCTAAGTGATTTTTACCGTCACATCGCAGCCGACTGATGAGCCGGAGCCTTCCCATTTTATCTTGGCTGGAAAAAGTCGTGTTGTTTCACGTGGCCGTGCTCATGCTGGGTTCTTCCTGGGTTTATGGCGGCAACACGCCCTGGATGCGCGACGCCCTATCCGTCTGGGCCTCCGTCGGCGCATTGTTTACAATGGCCGCCTTTTTTCAATCGGGCGCCCGAGGCAGGGCCGCACGAAGCAAAATCGGCCTGCTTGTGCCCCTGCTGCTCTTCAGCGGCCTTGTCTGGCTCAGCGCAAACAACCCCGGCTTTCGCGCGGTCCTCATCGACGGCGAGACCGCGTTTGTGCGCGGCACCGCCAGACATCCCGGCTGGCCAGAGACGGTTTCTGCGGAACTCTCACTGCGCGCATGGTGGTTTGGAGCGGCGGTTTACCTGTCCGCCTTCAACCTTTTGGTCGTTGTCCGTAGTCGCACGGCATTGACCCGGCTGCTGGTTCTCATCGTGGCCAACACCTTTGTTCTTTCGATCTTTGGCACCCTGCAAAAACTGGCCTCCGTGGGCTTTTACTTTGGCGCGGCCGAATCACCCAACCCGAGGTTTTTCGCCACTTTTATCTATTACAACCACTGGGGCGCGTTTATGATTCTGGGGCTCGCCTCGGCCTTGGGGCTGCTCTTCAACCTGGCCTCGCGACATCGCGGGCGGGACCTGTGGCACTCGCCCTTCAGCGCGGCGCTTGTGGCCGCCGTTCTCATCGCGACCAGCGCCCCCGTCAGCGCATCGCGCGCGAGCACGGTGATCACCGCCGTCTTCATCGGCCTGGCCATGGTCCACGGGCTTGTCGGCATAACAAAGGAGGGGCGGAACGCGCATGAGCGCGTCTGGCCGCGCGTCGCGCTCGTGCTTACCCTGGCCATCGCAACGGCCGGTGCGGCCGGGTGGCTCTCTTCTGGTTATCTTCGCGAACGCTACGTCGAAACCCGGCTGGCGATCGACCAGAACCAATCGCCATTTGGAGACAGGGCGGATTTGTACCGCGACACTTGGGAACTGTTTCGTCAAAAACCATGGTTCGGGTGGGGCCTGAACACCTATGCGATCAGCTTCCAGACCCAGCGTCCGTTCACGCTTAACCTGCGGGATCGAAACCAGAACGCCTACGCGACCGCCCATAGCGACTGGCTGCAATCCCTGGCCGAAACCGGACTGGTTGGAACCGGCCTGCTGGTGCTGATGGGCATCGTCCCGCTTGCCGGACGTGCCTGGCGAAACCTGCGCCACCCGCTGACCGCATATCCGTTGGTTGGATGCGGCCTGGTGCTGGCCTACGCATGGGTCGAATTTCCCTTCGCCAACGCCGCCGTCATGATCACCTTTTGGATGTTATTCTTCATCGCCGCGCGCCACGCTGCCCTGACCCCGGAGGCGTCGCCTTCATCGCCATGACCGAGCCCTGCCCCATCTCCATCCTGATTCCTGCCAAAAACGAGGCCGCCAACCTGCGCGATTGCATCGCCTCGGCCCGGTTTGCCGACGAGATCGTGGTCGTCGATTCCGGCAGCACCGACGGCACCGCTGAGCTCGCCCGGTCGCTGGGAGCCCAAGTCGTCGATTTTAAGTGGGACGGCACGTTTCCAAAAAAAAAGAACTGGGCGCTCGCGCACGTGCCCTGGAAACACGAGTGGGTGTTCATCCTGGACGCCGATGAGCGCATCACGCCGGGCTTGGCTGAAGAATTGCGAGCCGTGGTCAACGCCCCGGAGTGCGACGGTTTTTATGTAAATCGTCGCTTCTGGTTCCTGGATGGCTGGCTGCTGCACTGCGGTTACTACCCAAGCTGGAACCTGCGCTTTTTCCGCCATCGCGCCGGTCGCTACGAACAGCTCGACGGCGTGGGCGACACCGGCTCGGGCGACAACGAGGTCCATGAACATGTCATTCTGGACGGCCGTTCCGGACACCTGCGCCACGAGATGGAACACTATGCATTCCCGACGATTTCCATCTGGGTCGAGAAGCATAACCGCTACTCCAACTGGGAGGCGCGACTGCTTCTCTCCGAAACCGGCGCACAAGCGGCCTCCGCCGCCCCGCTCACGCCCGCGCTGGCCCGCAAGCGCCGCCTCAAGCGACTCGCCTCGCGACTGCCGTTCCGCCCTCTGCTGCGCTTTGTCTATCACTACGTCCTGCGCGCCGGCTTCCTAGACGGTTATCGCGGCTATGTTTTCTGCCGACTGATGGCATTTTACGAATTTCTCGGAGCCGCCAAGGCCGCCGAGCTTAAACGCGCTGATTCACGCTGAGACAGCACAGGTCGCACTTTCCATGCGCAAGCATCTCAACCGATTCCTCGTTTTTCTATCGCTCGACTTGTTTTTCCTGGTGGCGATTTTCAACATCGTCGGCTGGCTGCGCGGCATCCTCATCAACGACCAATGGATTCTCTGGCCCCTGGCCGTGCCCGCGCTTCTGGTCGTCGGAGGATTCTACCTGATCGATGCCTACAAGCGGAGCACCGACATGATGAGCCTCAATTACACCAGCGAACACATCATCGCGGTTTTTTTTGCGCTCATAGGCACGCTGCTTTTCACTTATGTGTTCCTCACCGGGGACTATCCGCTGCAACAAAGCCGCGGCGTGATCACCCTTAGTTTCCTGCTCTACGCCCCGGTGACGCTCGCCTACCGCCGCTACGCCTACGCCTTGGGCAACGCCCTCCGCATCCGCAACACGCTCGTCTTCATCGGCGATGCCGAAAGCGGTCGCGGGTTTGCCGCCGAATGCGCGCGCATGGGCTACCAGCAGCCCGTTCTTTACGTTTCTCCTGCGGAATCCGGAGGCGACGGTCTACAAACCGTGGACCGCGTGCTCGACGGGGTTGAGCACGGCGAGATACGGGTCGAAGCCATCGTCCTCCATGAAAACAACCGAGATCTCCACGCGCCCCTTTCCCAACGCCTCGTCGAACTTTTTTTCCAAGGTGTTCCGACCTATACACTGGAGCTCTTTCATCAGGTTTACTGGCGCAAGATCCCCCTCTACCGGCTCAACCAAGCCTGGCTCTTCCAAGAGGGCTTCCAAATCGCCCGCGAACCGGTCTTCGAACGCCTCAAACGCATCAGTGACATCGCGCTTTCCCTCTTTGCGCTCATCTTAGGCTCACCGTTGTTTGCCGCCATTGCGTTGGCCATCTGGTTGGACGACCGAGGGCCGGTGATCTTTCGCCAGACGCGCATCGGGAAAAACCGGGTGCCCTTCCGCCTCCTCAAATTTCGCACCATGCGCCTCAACGCGGGCGAGGGCGACGCCTACACCCAGGCCGGCGACCGACGCATCACCCGGACGGGCCGGTTCCTGCGCGCCTCCCGACTCGATGAACTTCCACAGATGCTCAACGTGCTCATCGGCGACATGAGCCTGATCGGCCCTCGCGCCGAATGGGACAAGCTGGTCGAGCGCTACGAAGCTGAAATTCCGTGTTATCATTTCCGGCATCTGGTCAAACCGGGCATCACGGGCTGGGCGCAGGTCAACTACCCCTACGGCGCCAACATCGAGGACACCCTGCGTAAACTCGAATACGACCTCTACTACATCCGTCATTTTTCCTTCTTCATAGACGCCGCCATCGTGCTGAAGACCATTCACATCATGTTGTTTGGAAAAGGCCGTTAAGACACGCCAAGCCACCATGCACAAACCCTACGACTTACTCGTGATCGGCGGCGGTTCCGCCGGCTTCAACGCCGCCCGCACCGCCGTCTCGCTCGGCAAACGCGTGGCCATCGTGGATGGCGCGCCTCAATTGGGAGGCCTCTGCATTCTCAAGGGATGCATGCCCTCCAAGACGCTGTTGTATTCAACGGAGATCCTGCACCTCGCGCAGAAGGGAAAAACCTTCGGCCTGCGCATCCCCTCCGCCAAGGCCGACATGAAGGCGCTCCACGCCCGCAAGAAGAAGATCATCGGCGAGTTCGCCGATTATCGCTCAAAGGCCCTCGAATCGGGCAAATACGACGTCTACCGCAAACACGCCCGCTTCATTGATCCGCACACCGTTGAACTCGCCGACGGTTCAAGGCTCGCAGCCAGGTTTTTCCTAATCGGCACCGGCTCCAAGATCAGCGTGCCCGCCGCCGTGCCCGGTCTTGCCGCCACTCCATTCTGGACCAGCGACGACGTGCTCGACTTGGATTTCATTCCCGAAAGCGTAATCGTGCTCGGCGGAGGCATCGTTGCCTGCGAACTTGCTCAATTCCTCCGCCGCATCGGCACCAAGGTCACGCTCATTCAACGTAGCCCCCACATCCTCAAAGACCACTCGACCGAGGCCGGCGCGGTCGTCCAGCAGGCGTTCCGGGACGAAGGCATCGACCTGCATACCGACACAAAAATCACCCGAATTTCCGGCGATGCCAAAGGGGTGGCGGTGACATTCATCAGCGACAGCAAAACCGTTACCCGCCGCGCCCGGCATCTCTTCAACGCCCTCGGACGCGAACCCAACACTACGGGCCTTAATCTGGACGCCGCCGGTGTCAAACTGACCCCGGCGGGCCGCGTGAAAATCAACCGCTGGCAGCAGACCACCGCCAAACACATCTACGCTGGCGGCGATGTTTGCGGCCCCCACGACATCGTCCATCTCGCCGTAGCCCAAGGCGAACTCGCCGCCCGCCACGCCTTCGGAGTCAAGGATCTCAAGCCTATCAACCACGCCTTGCTGCTCAACGTGGTTTTCACCGACCCCACTCTGGCCAGCATCGGCCGGCAGGAAAGCGAACTCGCCGCACGCGGGGAGAAATTCCTCGTCTCGTCCTACCCGTTCAACGACCACGGCAAGTCGATCCTCATGGACGCCAATTACGGCTATGTGAAGGTCATCGCCGAACCGAAACGCGGACGCATCCTCGGCGCCGAGATCGTCGGCCCGCACGCCGGGGAGTTAATCCACGTTTTCAGCGGCCCCCTGGCTATGAAGGCCACCGTGTTCGATATGCTCCGCGCCCCGTGGTATCATCCCACGCTCGCCGAAATCCTTATCTACCCGCTGGAAGAGATTGCCGACCAAATCAAGGTCGCGAAATCCTAGTCCACCTTCTCCCATGTCCAAATACCAGGCTCCCGCCTTTCTCGTCGATCTACTCCACGCCCGTTCGCCCTCCGGCGCCGAGTTCGAAGCCCAGAAGGTCTTCGACCACTACGTCGAACCGGCGGCCGACACCTACGCCAAGGACGCGCTCGGCAACCGCATCGCCACGCTCAACCCCAAAGGCGATCCCGTACTCATGCTCGCGGGGCACATGGATGAACTCGGGCTCATCATCACCTACGTCAACAAGGACGGCTTCATCTACTTCGATATCATCGGCCGCCATGATCGCACGATCATCTCCGGCCGCCGCGTAGTCATCCAGACCGCCAACGGCCCGGTCAAGGGAGTGACCGGCAAACGAGCCATCCATCTCATGGACGAGGCGGAACGCCAAAAGGTGCCCGAGATCCACGATATCTGGATCGACATTGGCGCACGCTCCAAAAAAGAGGTCCTCGAACGCGTCGCCATCGGCGACACCGTCACCTACGATCACGAGTTTGAACTCATCCACGGCAGCGTCGGCACCGCTCGCGCATTCGACAACAAAGTGGGTGCCTACGTCGTCGGCGAAACCCTGATCCGGCTTGCCCCGAGCAAGAAAAAGCTGGCCGCCCAACTGGTATCCGTGGCCACCGTGCAAGAGGAGATCGGAACCCGCGGTGCCATCACCGCCGCCTACGCCGTCAACCCGCATGTTGCCCTGGCCGTTGACGTAGGCCACGCGACCGACCACCCCGATTGCGACCAACGCAAATACGGCGAGGCCAAGCTGGGCGGCGGCCCCATCATTTGTCGCGGCCCCAACATCAATCCCAAGGTTTACGAACGGTTGGTGAAAGCCGCCAAAAAACTCGAAATCCCCTACCAACTGGAGGCCGATCCGCGGCCCACTGGCACCGACGCCCGTGCGCTTCAGATCGGCCGCGGCGGCATCGCCACCGGCCTTGTAAGCATCCCTATGCGCTACATGCACACCCCGAGCGAGATCGTGGACCTTGAGGACGTAGAGCGGACAGTGCAGCTCTTCGTCGAGTTCGCCCAAGAGCTCGCCCAGGGCGACTACCTGCATTGGTAATCATTGATCTTTCGTATCCATAGCTTCTCCATTCTTTCCCAATCATGAAAAAAGCCCTCATCACAGGTATCACCGGACAAGATGGTTCCTATCTCGCCGAGTTGCTCCTCTCCAAAGGCTACGAAGTCCACGGAGTCATCCGGCGCGCGTCCACCTTCAACACCAGCCGCATCGATCACCTTTACATGGATCCGCATGTGAACGGGGTGCGTCTGTTTCTCCACTACGGCGACCTCGCCGACTCCGTCCAGATGGTAAAGCTGCTCTACCAGCTCCAGCCCGACGAGGTCTACAACTTGGGTGCCCAGTCGCACGTGCGCGTCTCGTTCGACGTGCCCGAATACACCGGTGATGTCGTCGGGCTCGGCGCCCAGCGCATCCTCGAAGCAATCCGTGAGGCAGGCCTCGTCAAAAAGGTCCGCTACTACCAGGCCTCCTCTTCGGAGATGTACGGAAAGGTCCAAGAAATCCCCCAGACGGAGAAAACCCCGTTCTGGCCGCGCTCCCCCTACGGCTGTGCCAAGATGTATGCCCACTGGCTCACGGTGAACTACCGCGAGTCTTACAACCTGCACGCCTCAAGCGGCATTCTCTTTAACCACGAGTCGCCCCGCCGCGGCGAGACTTTCGTAACCCGCAAGATCACCCGCGCCGTCGGCCGCATCAAACTGGGTCTCCAAGACTCCCTCTACCTCGGCAATCTCGACGCCCAGCGCGACTGGGGCTACGCCAAGGAATACGTCGAGATGATGTGGATGATGCTCCAGCAGGACCAGCCCGACGACTATGTGGTCGGCACCAACGAGACCCACAGCGTGAAAGAGTTCTGCCAGGTAGCCTTCGCCCGCGCCGGCCTCGATTGGGAGAAATATGTTAAATACGACCAGCGTTACGAGCGTCCCGCCGAGGTCGATCTCCTCATCGGCAACCCCGCCAAGGCCAAGAAACAGCTAGGTTGGGAACCGAAGGTCCGCTTCAAGGAACTCGTCGAGCTCATGGTCGATCACGACATCGACCTCGCCAAACGCGAAGCGCAGGTCGCCAAGCTTCCCAAGCCCTGATAACGGCCCCATGAAACTCTACATCGCGGGTCACCAAGGCATGGTCGGTTCCGCGCTCGTGCGCCGCTTTCAGCGCGAATCGGGCGTCACTCTCTTGCTACGCACGCGCAAGGAACTCGATCTCACGTCCCAGGCCGACGTCGATGCTTTCTACGCCGCCGAGAAGCCCGACGCGGCCGTCATCGAGGCCGCCAGGGTCGGTGGCATCCATGCCAACAACACCTACCCGGCCGACTTCATTTACGACAACCTGATCGTCGCCGCCAACACCATCCACAGCGCCCACCGCCACGGTGTGAAGCGGCTGCTGTTCCTCGGCAGTTCGTGCATCTACCCCAAGCACGCCCCGCAGCCCATGCCCGAGAACTGCCTGCTTACCGGCGAACTCGAAGCCACCAACGAGGCCTACGCCATCGCCAAAATCGCCGGGCTCAAGCTCTGCCAATACTACCGCAGGCAGCACGGCGTGCTCTTCCACTCGGCCATGCCGACCAACCTCTACGGACCCGGCGACAATTACCACCCGCAAAACTCCCATGTGCTCCCCGCCCTCATTCGCCGGTTCGATGAGGCGCGGGCCTCCGGAAAAACCGAGGTCGTCGCCTGGGGCTCCGGCACACCCCGGCGCGAGTTCCTCCATGTGGAGGATCTCGCCGACGCCTGCGCCTTCCTGCTCCGGCAGGACAACCCTCCCGACTGGATAAATGTCGGCACCGGCACCGACGTAACCATCAAGGAACTCACCGAATCCGTGGCCGCCGCCACCGGTTTCCAGGGTAAAATCACCTGGGATGCGACCAAGCCCGACGGCACTCCGCGCAAGCTGATGGACGTCTCCAAACTCACCGCGCTGGGCTGGCGGGCGCGCATCTCATTGAGCGACGGTCTTGCGCGGACCTACGCCGCCTTCCAGGCCGAACGGGCCGACGGCACATTGCGCCAGTGAGGCGCAGCGTTCAAAATGCAGTCACTCGCTTGCCCGCGATTAACCTCCGGCCCGCATTCAGGCTCCTCATCGCCTGCAAGCAGTCTCCTACATCAAATCCCTCACAGCTTTGCCGCCGCCGCGTCGTCCACCAACCAAACCACGCGGTCGGCGCATGATTTCAGAATCTGCGATGGCACGTTGTTCGGATCGTGGGGTCCGCGCATCACGCGATGCAGAGCCTCGGCTTTGCCCGGCCCCAGCGTCATCACCACGATCAATCCGCACTGGCGCAGACCGGTGGGCGTAATGGTGAGTCGCCAGCCCTTGCCGGGCACCTCCTGCCCGTCGAAAGGCAGTCCTCCGTCGTCCTTGAGCAGCGGTGTGCCAGGGAACAGCGACGCCGTGTGGCAGTCGTCGCCCATGCCGAGAAAACACACGTCGTAAGCACGGCCCGGACCGGCGAGGATGAGCATCGTGCGACGGTAGGCTTCGGCCGCCTCGGAAACCGGCCAAGCCACCATCCACGGATGACGGCGGTCGGTGGGCACGCCGAGCGGGGCGAGGAACTGGCGTTCGGCGTTGCCGAAGTTGCTTTCGGAGCTGCTCAGCAGCACATGGCGTTCGTCACTCACACTCCACTCGATGGCGGCTGCCTCGGCGGATGTGATTTTTTGCTCCGCGACGGCCCACTGATACCATTCCTTAGGCGTGCCCCCGCCGGTAAGAGCCCAGAGGAAACGGGAGCGAGTGGTCTGCGCGCGGGCGGCCATCCCCAGGTCGAGAGCCTGCTGAAACAATTCGCATTTGGAGCCGATGAACACGCGGCCGTAGTCAGTAGTAAGCGTTTTCATAAATTGGAGCGAAGCCGGAAAGGCGGGAGCCAGATTGCCGGCGATGAGAGTTTGACGACTGAGTTTGTCCTACGAATCGCCTGCAGGCAGGCTTCGACATTCCCAACAAACATCAGAAGAACATCGCCTCGCCGAGTGCGGCCTCGGGACTGAGCAGGCTCACTGCAGTGGGCAGCGTGGTCTTGCCCGAGCCGAGATCGGCCTCGAATTTGCCGCTACCGTGGGCCAAATCGCCGCTCCAGTGGAATCGGTGCGGGTTGTCGTAGATGAAATCCAGCTCGAAGGAGATGCCGCCGGTGCGTTCACGGACATCCACGGCAACCGGAAACGAGCCGCAGTCAGCCAGGCGATCCCCAAGCCACTTTGACAGCACCCGCGCCTCGGCAGCGACGGCAGGCTGGTGCACCAGGGTGATGCCCTTAAGCCCATCGACGATCATGGCCGGCGGATAAGCACTGAGAAACTGGGCGATACTCTGGCGCACCGGCAGCAATCGCGCATGGGCGAGATCCCGGACAGTCTCGGGCTTGGGCCAAGGGAAAGAAATCGCGTCGGTGGGAGTGATCGCGCTGTCGAGAATGACACGCTGCGAACGGTTGAGAAGATATTGGAACTGGCTGATGCGCGCGCTGGAGACGAAGCGATGCGGCCAGTAGTAGAGCGGGAGGTCGGTCGAAAGGCAGATCGACACTTGGTTTTCGACGAAGGGGCGGGCCGAAAACGGGTAGTTGAGCATCACGAACTCGCAGCAACGGGTATCGCCCTTGGATTTCCCGAGGTGACATTCGCCATAGATTTTGGCGCGCATCTCGGTGGCCGTTGATTCATCCGGCATCGGACAAAGCACGACGACACGGCAAGGATAGCGGCGCGAAAAGCGCACGGCGGTCTGGAACTGCTCGCGGGCGTCCTCGACGGTGGTGTGCAGTCCAAACTGGACAACAAAGTTAACCTGCGTGGCCTTGGCCGCGTCGTGCGATGGCGCCACGCCGCCGGCGGCGGAGGTGTCGTCCCACATCTTGGTCATGCTCTTTTTGATCGAGCCAACAGGCACTTCGATGCCCGGCAAGGCGTTGAAAATTTCCGACATCGTGAAGAGGGGCCGACTTTCCGATTCCCGCCTGGTGGTTAAAAAACCGCCTGGCGAGAAAGGGGTGGTATTGGGAATTAAGGATTTAAGTTTGCGACACAACCGTGCCCTCAGGGCTGGCGCCACACATGGCCGTTCTTGGCCAATAAGGCGTCTCCATCCGGGGGGCCCCAGGAACCGGCCGGGTAGCTGTCCATGCCCGCACGGCCGGCGGCCGCCCAGGCATCCAGGACCGGGGTGTAAAGTTTCCATGAGGTCTCGGCCTCGTCGCCGCGAATGAAGAGCGTTCCGTCTCCGGTCATGGCGTCGAGCACCAGACGCTCGTAGGCTTCCGGCGTGTTGGAGCCGAAGGTGGTCGAGTAGTGGAAGTTCATCTTTACCGGCTGAGTGCGGGTTTCGAGACCGGGAACCTTGCCGTTGAGCACCAGGCTCAAGCCCTCGTCGGGCTGGATCTGAAACGCGAGAGTGTTGGGGGCGAGGTTGAAGCGCTCGCTCTCGGCAAAGAGAGTGCCGGGCGGGCGCTTGAACTGCACGGCAATCTCGGTCACCCGCCGGGCCATCCGTTTACCCGAGCGCAGGTAGAAGGGCACGCCCTGCCAACGCCAGTTATTGATGGAGAGACGGATGCCCGCATAGGTCTCGGTCGCCGACTGCGGATTGATGCCATCCTCTTGGAGGTAGCCCTTGACCTGCTTCCCGCCCATCATGCCTTCGGAGTATTGGGCGCGCACCACATCTCCGCGGGGGCTGAGATCTAGCGGCTGGATGGCCCGGAGGAGCTTCACCTTCTCGTCGCGGATCGCCTCGGCGTCGAGCGACACCGGCGGCTCCATCGCGGTGAGCGCGACGAGTTGCATGGTGTGGTTTTGGATCATGTCGCGGAGCGCGCCGCTCTGCTCGTAGTAGCCGCCGCGAGAGCCCACACCGACCTCTTCCGCCACGGTGATCTGGACGGAATCGATGTAGTTGCGGTTCCACAACGGCTCGAAAATCGAATTGGCAAAGCGCTGAACCAAGAGATCTTGGACGGTTTCTTTGCCGAGGTAGTGGTCGATGCGGTAAACCTGATGCTCCTCAAAAACCTGGCGGATGGTGTGGTTAAGCGCGAGAGCCGAGGTGAGGTCCTTGCCAAAGGGTTTCTCGATAATGACCTTCGAGTGATGCGGCTTGCCGAGATATTTGGAGGCAAGACCGCTGGCACCGAGATTCACCAGAATCGGAGCGAAGACCGAGGGGGGCGTCGAAATGTAGAAGAGCGACTGCACCTCCCGTCCGAGATCTTTTTCGATGCCGGCGATGTGGACGGCGAGACGATCAAAGGCTTCTTTTTCATCATAACCTCCGGCGACGTAGGTTGTGCGCTCGGCAACGCGCCCCCATACATCCTCGTTTAGTTCGCGACGGGAGAACTCCTTGATGGCGTCCGTTGCATCCTTGCGGAATTGCTCGTGGGATATCGCCTTGCGACCGTAGCCGACCAGGAAAAAATCGGCCGGCAAAAGGTTGTCATAGCTGAGATTAAAAATCGCGGGAATCAGCTTGCGGGCGGTCAGATCGCCCGAGGCACCAAAAATCACGACGACCGTGGGTGCGCTGCCACGATGTTTGCTGAGTCCTTGCAGGAACGGATGACGTTGAGCTTTGGCCATGGAAATGGGCCGAATTTCGTCCACCCCGAGGCAGGCAAGCAAGGCTAATGCGGTGAATAATCCGCATCGAATAGCACAATTCCGCTCATGGTCTGAAGTGCTTGGGGAACAGATCTATGTTCTGGTAGTGGCGCACCTCCGGCCCTCCGGCAGGCACCAGAGTGACCTCCACGATGTCGAACCGATAAGTGTTCGGTAGTGGGCGCACTTTACGGAGGTAAGCCTTGGCCGTGCGGAGAATGACTTTCTTTTTGCGGACATCAACCGCGTGGTAACCCGCCACCAGCGCGCCGCTGTCGCGGGTCTTCACCTCGACAAAAACAAGGACCTCGCCGTCCCGGCACACCAAATCGAGTTCGTCACGCCGATCACGGGGATTACGCCAGTTGCGCGCCACCACCCTGTAGCCCTGTTTTCGCAGAAAATCGGCGGCGATCCGCTCTCCGCGCTCACCCGTGGTGACCTCGCGCGAAAAAGGCAGACATGACAACCAGGATCGAAAAAGTCTCCACATAGTCACCGGCGCGGGATGCGCCGCAGGAATTATAATTGCGACCCGGTTGGCTCGCTGGCAATTCAAGACTCCGCGCCTTTCGCGCAAAAATCCGACTCATGGCTTCGACCGTTTCCATCGCCAGCACCCTGCGGCGCTCACTGCTGATCAAGGTTATTTCAAAGCCGACTCCGAGCCGTGAAGACGTCTCCTCGGTCATAGAACTCACCGCATCCAAGGTTGTCGAGGCACTGCGGGCTCAGTCGATGACCCTCTACTTGGTCGAGGGCAACGACATCGCCTTCCGCCATGTTTACTATTCTCCCACGCCTTGGGGCTCCGATAAGGCCAGAGCCGACAATTTCAAGGCAACCGCAGTCAAGCTCCTTGATCTGAAACTCCCCTTGGGCAAAGGCATAGTCGGAAAGGTTATCGCCGAGGGAAAACCCGTCTTCTTTCGCAACACGCAGACTCAGGTACCCATGATGCTGTCGATGGCTCAGACCACCAGCTTCGACGTGTGCTCCATGCTTACCGTCCCGCTCCAGTCCGGCAGCATAACCATAGGGGCCATCCAAGTTCTCAACAAGGAGCCGACCGAGGGCACGCAGGGGGAGTTTACCGACAACGATCTCCTGCTGCTCCAGGAGGTCGCAGAATACTCGGCCGCGCTCATTCAGCGCATGCTGGATCCAAAGTTTCAGCCAAGCGCCGACGACACCGCAAAGTTCATCTCCAGGCTAACCAACCATCCGCTCATCACCAAACCCGAAGAGATCACCATCGACGAAAACCTCGTCACCGCGATCGGTGACGCGATCATCCGCCGCGAGCAAATATTCCCCTGCAATCGCACGTCGCCGAATTCCATCGGCGTGCTCATGACCAACCCGCTCGATTACGCCCGCCGCGAGGCTTTTCAGCAGGCAACCGAGCTCGTCATCGACGACATCCGCATCGCCTCAGCGCCGTTCATCGAGGCACTGGTCAAAAAACATTTCAAACACGACCCGGCCGCCACCACCACCGACGTAGACATCTCCAGCGTCGCCGAGGTCATCAGCTCCGCATACACCGGCGAGGGTGGCGACGTGAAGGCTGAAGACTTGGAAAACGAGGAGTCGGCCCCCGTCATCCAACTTACCAACCGTATCATCGAGGACGCCTATATCTCCGGCGCCTCCGACATCCATATCGAGCCGATGGAGAAGGACCTGGTCATCCGCTACCGCATCGATGGTCTCTGCCAGGAAAAACTTCGGCTTCCCCGTGCGGTCGCCAACGGCCTCGTCACTCGGCTCAAGATCATGTGCAACCTCGACATCGCCGAGCGTCGCCTGCCGCAGGACGGTCGCATCGTTTTCAAGAAATACACCAAGAAAAACATCGATATCGACCTGCGTGTCGCCACCGGTCCGATGAACCACGGCGAGAAGGTCGTCATGCGCATCCTCGACAAGCAGAAGACCACCCTCCCCTTGCCCGCGCTCGGTTTCTCCGATGAGAATCTCGCCCGCTACAGGGAGTGCATCCGCCAACCCTATGGCATGATCCTGCATTGCGGTCCAACCGGCTCCGGCAAGTCGATGACGCTCTACTCCGCCCTGGCCGAGGTGAACACGCCCGACGTCAATATCCAGACCGCCGAGGACCCCATCGAATACACCCTTCCCGGCCTGAACCAGATGCAGATGAACCGGCAGATCGGGCTAACCTTCGCCCGCGCCCTTCGCTGCTACCTGCGCATGGATCCCGACATCATCCTCGTCGGTGAAATCCGCGACGAAGAGACCGCGCAGATCGCCGTCGAGGCCGCTCTCACCGGCCACCTGCTCGTCTCCACGCTGCACACCAACGACGCGCCCTCGACCGTCGCCCGCATCGGCGAGATGGGTGTCGAGCCTTTCAACATCTCGGCATCACTGGTCGCCGTCTGCGCCCAGCGCCTGCTCCGCCGCGTCTGCAAAAACTGCAAGCAGCCCTACGAGCCCGTCGGCCGCGAAAAGAAACTCCTCGGGGACGCCATCGGCTGGAGCGGGCAAATCTTCAAGGCCAACCCCCAGGGTTGCCCCGTGTGCAACGGCACCGGCTACAAGGGCCGCGTCGGCATCCACGAGCTGATGATCAACAACGAGGAACTCACCAACGCGATCAACAAGGAGGTCGAGGTCGCCGAACTCAAGCGCATCGCAATGCGCACCGGCATGAAAACACTCCACCAAGATTCGATCCTGAAGGTCCGGCAGGGGCTCACCACCCTTGAGGAGGCCCTGGCCAACGTCCCGCCCGACCTCATCAAGTAACCGCGACCAGCGGCATCGTCTGTCTTGGCAAGCACGCATCGCCAGCCGTCACCGAAACGTCACCAGCCGTCTCTCGCCTCGACTCCGGTTAAGCGCCACGTTGACCTCAACATGCGCGTCATTCTCACCTCACACGGCTCCACCGGCGACATCTATCCCGTAATCGCCCTGGCGGTCGCGCTGCAAAAGGCCGGCCACCATGTGCGCTTCGCCACCATCCCCCATTACAAGGATGAAATCGAGGCCGCCGGCATTGAGTTCTATCCACTCTGCCCAAAGTGGGAACAAGCCGACCTCAGCTACTGGATGGGGCGTCTCCAAAAAATTCGCACGCCCATCTACCAGCTCCGCGAGATCTATGTAGGCGCCAAAAAATACATCCCGGAGATGATCGCCCGTATGGACGCGATCATGCCCGAGACCGACCTGCTCGTCTCCAGCTACCTCTTCCCCATGAACCGGGGCATCGCCGAAAAACACGGCGTGCCCTTCGCCACCCTCGCCTTCGCACCTCACGTAATCCCGTCTCCCGATTACCCTCCGGAGAACATCCCCTCCCCTCGCTGGTTGGGCGAAACCACTCGCCGCGCCTGGAATCGCTGGCTCTGGAAAATCGCCAACGCCGTGGTTGATCGCGTCATCAACAAGTGCGTCCACGCCGAACTCAAGGCCGCCCGCCTGCCCAAAGTCCGCAACTTTTTCTCCAAGCCTGCCGACCGAGTCCTGGTGACCGTCTCCGATTCCCTGCTGCGCCCGCCCGGAGCCGAGCTCGACCCGCGCTTCAAGTTCATCGGCTACTGCCGCTGGCAATCACCCGAGAATCCGGGGATCGACGCCGAGTTGAGCGCTTTCACCGGCGGCGAAAGGGTGCCCGTGCTCACCTTCGGCAGCATGGTCTACGATAACCCAGGCGCATGGATGGAGCGCTTCGTGCGCGCATGGCCGCGTGATCGCAAAATCATAGTTCAACGCGGTTGGGCCCAGTTTCCCCAACTCGGCGACGACGACCACATCAAGGTTATCGGCAAGGTCTCGCACGACCAGTTGTTCAAGCACGCCAGCGCGATCATCCATCATGGCGGGGCCGGCACCACGGCGAGTGCGCTTCACGCCGGTGTGCCCCAGATCGTCGTGCCACACATCGGAGACCAGACTTTCTTCGGCATGGAGGTCGAACGTCTCGGCTGCGGCTTCCGCCTGAAAAAAACCGTCTGGCCCGAACAGCTGCACGCCGCGCTCGACCGACTTGCAACCAAAGCGTCCCATGCCCGCCGCGCCGCCGAGGTTCGCCGCCAGTTGTTATCCGAGCATGGACCGACCACCGCGGTCGCCGAGCTCGAGAACTTCGTCGCACAGGCCAACCAGAAGTTCACGACCGCCTGAACCCAACGCTGGAGAAACGGGGCTCTTCACCCGACAGTTTTTCCTCCCGGCGGCCTATCTGGCCATCTGCTTGATAAGCCAATCGACAGAGGTGCCGCCAATCGGACGGCTTAACAAGCCTCGTAACCGCTCCGCCTGTGTTTGTGTGGCGATGAGACGCTCTATTTTGCTCAGGCACACCTCCAGTTCGGAGGCCAGCGCCTTCGGCGTGGCCGCGCCTTGAATGTATTCGGGATACATCGGTTCCTTCAGGAGCAAGTTGGCGATGCCCAAAAACGGGACTTTCACCAGCATACGCCCGAGCAGGTAGGTTATGGGGTTGGCCCGATACACCACCGCACCCGGAATCGCCGCCAGCGCGCAATGCATCGACATGGTTCCGCTTGATGTGAGCACGGCCGACGCGGCCACGGCGGACCCGGCAGGCAGAAGCTTCACATTGGACGGGGGCTTCGCGGCTAGCAGGATTTTTTTGATCAACTCGCTCGGATACAACACGACCGCATCGCGCTTGGCGTAGGCCGCGTGACCGGCCAGCAGCAGAGGAAAAATGCGCTCCACCGCCTGCTTGCGACTGCCCGGCAGCAGCAGGACCGGCCCGGCAGGATCATAACGCACGGGTGCTTGATGCGCATCATCGAGAAAGGGATGGCCTACGAACTCAACGGGCAGGTCGGTATCGGCGTAGCATTCCACCTCGAATGGAAAAATCACCGCGAGCGCATCCAAATCGCGAGCCATCGTAAATCGGCGCCGGGCCTTCCAAGCCCATATCTGCGGAGAGATGTAGTAAAGCGAACGGATGGAGCCGCCGCCCTTGACTGAAAGGCCCCGTTCACGGAGTGCCTTGGCAAGTCGCAAGTTGAGTCCGGGGTAATCGACGAAGCACACGGCACGCGGCCGGTATTTCTCAATCCAGCACAGCGTCTCGTCAAACAAGGCGCGGAAAAAGGAGATGTTCCTCAGCACCTCGACCAGCCCAACCACGGACGAGGCGGTCAGATCGTGCAGCAGTTGCGCCCCCGCCTTGGCCAGCTCAGGTCCGCCAAGTGCGGCGACGAAAAAATCCGGGCGCTTCGCCCGTAATTCACGCACCATCATGGCCGCGTGCTGGTCACCCGAATGCTCGCCTGCGATCACCAAAAGATCGACACGCCCGGCGGCGGGCGGAGGAAGCTGGAAGGCGGCCAGAGAATCGGAAGCCATAGGGTTTATCTCAGAGAGACGGGCATCTCGCAACGAATCCGAGGAGCGAAAAACCGGCGCCCCCAATCCTCGTCTGCCTCGTCAGCCCCAGGGGCCGTTACTTTCAAAACAGTCGTCATCGTTTCACTTCTTGGCCGCCTTGATCTGTTCGGTGATCTGAATGGCGACCTCGAGCGCCGTCTTGGCCAGAGTTGCACCGACTTTGGGCTGGGTGCGGGCAGCCACACTCTCGGTGAAGTGCATCAACTCCAGTTTCAGCGGCTCGTCCTTCTCGATGGGAATATCCTCCACCGGAATCGAACTGGCGTCGCCCGCCTTGGCCAGCCCCACCTTCAGCTTAAGGCCATAGGCGATGAGATCGTTCTTTTTCACCAGGTGGCCCTTCTGGTTCATAAAATCGAGCGAGAGGGTAGGCGTTGTCCTGAAAGATGCGGATCTCGCGGTTTTTTTTCAGGCTCATGCGGCTGGCGCTGAGGTTGGCCACGCAGCCGCTCTCGAATTCGATGCGGGCGTTGGCGATGTCCTCGGTCTTGGAGAGCACGTTGATACCCACGCTGTCGATCTTGCGTATCGGCGACTTGGCCAGCGCGAGCACGATACCGATGTCATGGATCATCAGGTCGAGAACCACGCCGACTTCGGTGCCGCGCGGCGTATAGGGCGCGAGTCGCTCCGCCGTGATGTAACCCGGGCGGTCGATGTGTTTCTCCATGAAACTCATCACCGGATTGAAGTGCTCGATGTGTCCGACTTGGACGATGCAATTGTTCGCCTGGGCGGCGGCCAGCACGCGCTCCGCCTCGGCGAGCGTGGCCGTGATGGGTTTCTCGATCAGCAGGTGGCATTTTTTGGCCAGGAGCGGCAAAGCGACGAGTTCGTGCTTGTCGGTCGGCACGACCACCGAGACGGCATCGCAAGCGTCGCCCAGTTCCTCAATGGAGGCGAAACGCCGGCAGTTGTGACGTTCGCAAATCTCCCTGGCGCGCTCGTCGCTGGCCTCGTAGATGCCCATGAACTCGACATTGGGCAGCGAGGCATAGATACGCGCATGGTGCTGACCGAGGGAGCCGACGCCGGCGACGCCGCATTTGATCTTGGGCTTGGTGGAAGAGAAGAAGCTCACGGGTTAAGGAGTTTGCAGCGTTTGAAGTTTGCCGTCATGCATGAACAACGTCCGCGCCGTGCGGGCCGCGTGGGACGCGTTATGGGTGACCAGCACCAGTGCGATGCCTTGCTCGGTACAGAGCCCCAATAGCAGGTTGATGATCGAGTCGCCGGTCTTTTCATCAAGGTTGCCAGTGGGCTCGTCGGCAAGGATGAGCCTCGGGGAATTCATCAGGGCGCGCGCCACGGCGACCCGCTGGCGCTCCCCGCCTGAAAGCTGCGCAGGCAGGTGATGGGAACGCTGATCCAGCCCGACACGAGCCAGCAAGTCGCGGGCGCGCCGCCGTTCCTCAGCGCCGACCGGGCCGGCCACGCGGGCGGCCATGAGTACGTTGGCCAGCGCATCGAGTTCGGGAATCAGATAAAACGACTGGAAGACCATTCCCAGAAACCGCGCCCGGCGGACGGCTCCGGTGTCGGGGCGGCCGGCCCAAGCGACACGGCCGGAATCCGGAGCGTCGAGCCCGGCCAGCAGATGGAGCAGGGTGGATTTGCCGGAGCCAGACTCGCCGCGGATGGATACGCTTTCGCCGTCCTCCACCGAGAGGCTCACATCGCGCAACACCCCCAGGCGACGTTCGCCGCTCAGGTAGGTTTTATGAAGTCCGCAGGCTTCGAGGATGATCTCACTCATTGCGCAGGGCCTCCACGGGATTGAGTCTGGACGCGCGCCACGCCGGAAAGATACCGGCTAGCGTCGAGATCACGATGGTGCCGGCGATGATCACCACGAGATCGACCGACTCGATATGCGCGGGCACATTGCTGAATTGATAAAACCGCTCGAGCGTCGCCTGGCTGCCCGTGAGTTTCGTGAAGAGAAGCAGAACATCGTTGCGAACGTGCAAAAACCCGAAGCCCAGCGCCAGCCCCCCGGAGGTGCCGAGCACACCGATCAGAAAACCCTGCACGCAAAAACAGGCGGCTATCTGGCCGGGGCGGCCCCCCAGCGCACCAAGCAGACCAATCTCGCGGGTCTTGCGCACCACTGTGGTCAGCAGCGAACTCATGATGGAAAACGAGGCCACCAGGATGATAAAAAGCAGAAGAATCGAAACGAGGTTCTTCTCCATCTGGATCACGAAGAGAAACTCGCTGTTCGCATCGAGCCAAGAAAACGCCCGCATCTCGGAATACGCGGACAACGCGGCGTTAATGCGTGCGGCCACGGTATCCGCATCGAGACCGGGGGCGATTTTGACGTTAAAACCGTGCACCGACTCGCCAAGACCGTAGAGGTCTTGCATACGGCGCAGCGTCACGAGCACGGTGTTGCTGTCGAGCTGCTGGTGCCCGATTTCAAAAATACCCGCCACCACGAGTTCACGAGGGAGAAACACTTCGTCGTTTTTCAGGCGCTCAATTAGCAGGGGGGATGAGATGGTCACTGTTCCGCCGATGCGCGCACCCAAAGATTCGGCGAGCTGCGAACTCAGGATCACCGTGTCGTCATCAAGGTCGTCGAGTGAACCGGCGCGGATGAAGCGTCGCAGAGGGATAACGTCGTTCACGCGATTGACGTCGACACCCTGGATGAGCGGAAACGCGGGCTTCCTCCCGTATTCCAACATGCCGACGCCCTGGGCATACGGCGTGACGCCCACCACGCCAGGAACCTTGGAAACGGCGGCGGCCACCTCGGAGGGATTTTCGATCAGGCTGCGGGCGCGGATTTGCACCTCCCCCTGGGTGTCGATGATCATGCGGCGAATCTCGTAACCAAAGCCTCCCATGACACTGTTGGTCACGACGAGCGTGGCCACACCCAACGCGACGCCGAGGATCGAGATCGCCGTGAAAAACGACAACCGTTTCCCGCTCGGGAAAAGCTGCTTCAGGGCGAGATAAAGATACCAGGGCATATGTTTACCGCGAAATCATCTGGGGAGCACGCAGACCGGAAAGTTGGGTTCGACGTCGCGCCCTTGGTGTTTTTCACGGCTTTAGCTCAGGAGCCGGGACGCAATTGCGGATAAAGGATCACGTCACGGATGCTCTCGGCCCCGGTGAGCAGGATGCAAAGTCGGTCGATGCCGATGCCCATGCCGCCGGCGGGCGGCATGCCGTGCTCGAGGGCCAGCAGGAAATCGTTGTCGATTTTCTGCTGCTCCTCGCCGGCCTGGGCCTCGAACATCGCCCGCTGCACGTCGGGATCGTTCTGCTCCGAATAGGCGGGGGCGATCTCCATGCCGCCGATGATGAGTTCGAACACATCGATCGTCGTCGGGTCGTCGGCGGTGATCTTCGCGAGCGGACACAACTCCTTGGGCAGGTGTGTCACAAAGGTCGGCTGGATGAGTTTGGGCTCGATGAGCTTTCCGAAAATCTCGTTGGTCAGCTCGAACTCCTCCCACTTCGGGTCGGCATGGAGGCCGAGCTTTTGCAACCCGGCGATTTTCTCCTCCTTGCTGCGGCTGAACCATTCAGCGTCGCCCGTCTTTTCGATGATAAGGTCTTTATACCTAACCTCGCGCCACTGAACTCCGAAATGGATGGTTTCACCGCTGGCGGCGTGCTTGATTTCGGAAACGCCAAGGACGTTTTGACAAAGGGAACGCAGCAGATCCTGCACGAGAGTCATCATGCCGCGATAGTCGCTGTAGGCCTGGTAGACCTCGAGCATGGTAAACTCGGGATTATGGCGTCGCGAGACGCCCTCGTTACGGAAGTTGCGGCCGATCTCAAACACGCGGTCGTAACCTCCGACCAACATGCGCTTGAGATAAAGTTCGAGCGAGATGCGAAGCACGAAGTCCACACCGAGCGTATTGTGATGGGTCTGGAACGGACGCGCCGCCGCACCGCCGGCGACCGCCTGCAGTACCGGCGTCTCGACTTCGAGGAACTGTCGGTCTTCGAGAAAACGGCGGATGTGCGACACGATGCGGGAGCGCGTCATAAGCCGATGGCGCGACTCCTGGTTGACGATAAGATCGAGGTAGCGCTGGCGATAAATCTGCTCGGAATCCGTGAGCCCGCTCCACTTCTCGGGGAGGGGCCGCAGGGCTTTGGAAACAAGCGTGAAAGAATCGACGCGCACGGTGATCTCGCCGGTCTTGGTTTTGAACAACGTGCCGGTGACGCCGATGATGTCGCCCAAGTCCAGGGATTTCTTGAAGACGCCGTAGCGATCCTCGCCAAGCACATCCCTGCGAAAGTAGAGCTGAATCTGGCCCTGCTGGTCTTGAATTTTCACAAACGAACTGCCCCCCTGGACGCGAAAGGTGACCAGGCGGCCGGCGACGCTGACGGTGGTCGCATAATCCTGCCCGTCGATATGGAGCGACTTGGCATCCTGCGAGAAATGGGTCGTCGCGACATTGGCACGGAACGGATCGAAACCGCCGGTTCGCATATCGGCCAGCTTCTGGCGGCGCACGGCGTGCTGGTCGTGGGAAATATCGGTCGAAGGAGTCTCGCTCATGTGAACCCAAAACCGTGGCGCGCCCCCCAACCCTGCGCAAACGGAAACTTCGGCCTGACAACCGTCCACCTGCCACTAGCCTCCGGTTATGTCCGCCCCGGCACCCGCGCACGCCATAACCACACTCGACTGGGGACTCACCCGCTACGAGGTCGCCCTGGCTGGGCAGAACGAACTCGTGGTCCGCCGTATCGCCGGCGATATCGGCGACACACTCGTGTTCACCGAGCACGAACCGGTTTATACCGTCGGCCTGCGCAGCGGTGCCGAACACAACCTCGTCTGGGAAGCCGGGCACCTGGCTCGCGAGGGCATCGAGGTGGTCAAAACCAACCGTGGCGGCGACATCACCTACCACGGACCCGGTCAGATTGTGGGCTACCCCATCATTGATCTATCCTCGCGCAAAGATCTTCATGAATACCTGCGACTGCTCGAACAGGTCATGATCAACACCGTCGGTTCGCTGGGACTGGTCGCCTCCCGACGCGAGGGCAAGACCGGCATCTGGATCGGCACGCGAAAGGTCGCCGCCATCGGCGTGGCCGTGCGCCGCTGGGTCGCCTACCACGGCTTTGCGTTGAATGTGAACGCCAACCTCGCCCACTTTCAGGGCATCGTCCCGTGCGGCATCAGCGCCACCGAAGGCACCGTCACCTCCTTGCAAGCGGAGTTTGGCCGCACCCTCGACCTCGTAGAGGTCAGGGCGTTGCTGGCCAAAGAGTTCTCGCGACTTTTGCCGTTGTTTCTAACCAGCCAGCAGCCGCTGATTCCAGACTTTGGCGGCATGAATAGGCGGCCGGCTCGGTAAAATTTGGTGTGCATTCGTGACGCGAGTTTTCATTCTGCGTCCTTTCACGATGGACGACACTTCGCGCAAACCCTCTTGGCTCCGTGCCAAACTCCCCAGCGGCCCCGGTTACCAAGCCGTGCGCAAGCTAGTGGACGATCACAAGCTCCACACCGTCTGCCAGAGCGCACAATGCCCCAACCTGGGCGAATGCTGGTCCCGCGGCACCGCCACCGTGATGATCCTGGGCAACATCTGCACTCGCTCCTGTAATTTTTGCGCGATCCAAACCGGCCGCCCGACCGAGCTCGACCTCGGCGAACCCGCCCGCGTAGCCGAGTCCATCGCCAAGATGAATCTCAAGCACTGCGTCATCACCTCCGTCGCCCGCGACGAGTTGCTGGACGGAGGCGCTTCCGTCTGGGCTGCGACCATCCGCGCCGTCAAGCACCTCAATCCCAACACCGCCATCGAGGTCCTTACCCCCGACTGGAAAGGCAACACCGGCCTGCTCGACCTCGTGCTTGATGCCAGGCCGGACATCTTTAACCACAACCTCGAGACCGTGGAACGCCTCCAAAAGCCCGTCCGTGTCCAGGCCCGCTACGACCGTTCGCGCAGCATCCTCCGTCACGCCAAGTCACGCGGTTTCACCACCAAGACCGGCATCATGCTCGGTTTGGGCGAACACGAGGAAGAGATCGCCCGGACACTTCGGGACATAGCCGACGACAAGACCGACATCGTGACCATCGGCCAATACCTTCAGCCAACCCAACAGCACTGGAAAATCGCGCGTTGGGTTCACCCTGAAGAGTTCGCCAAGTGGAAGGCCTACGGTCTTTCCCTGGGCATCGGCGTGGTTGAAAGCGGAGCGATGGTTCGCTCCAGTTACCATGCCGACGAGCAGTCGCAGAAATTTACGGGCACGGAGCATCTCAACACGGCCAACGCTCTTGCCGAAGCCTGATACCAATGGTTGTGTGAATTAAGACTAGCCTGACGAAACAGCTCCGCCGTTCCGCGGCGGGTTCCCAACGTAGCGGAACCGCGCAGCGATTTCGGTTTGGAGATCGTTTAATCTAAAAGCATCCAGCCATTGGTTTAAAAAAAGTGAGATCGCATCATCGGTAGAGCGGTGCCCCGCCCTCTCCGAATACGTTTTCTCGTGCGCTCACCGCGACACCTGTTAAGTGTGGTGCATGAAGACACGGCGCGAGATCGTCGAAAACTGGCTTCCACGCTACACGGGCGTCCCTCTCAACCAGTTTGGAGATCACATCCTGCTCACCAACTTTCAGCACTACGTGAAGCTCTTCGCGCGGTGGAACCGGGTCAAAGTCCAGGGCCGGGACAAGCCGATGAGCAGCGCCACCGCCGGGCGCATCACGATCATCAACTTCGGCATGGGCAGCGCCACCGCCGCCACCGTCATGGACTTGCTCAGCGCCATCAAGCCGAAGGCCGTCCTCTTCCTCGGCAAATGTGGCGGCATCAAGCACCGCGCCGTGGTCGGCGACCTGATTATACCCATCGCGGCGATTCGCGGCGAGGGAACGAGCGACGACTATTTTCCGCCCGAGGTGCCCGCCCTGCCAGCTTTCGCCCTCCAGAAGGCCATCTCAACCACCATACGCGACTACGCCCGGGATTACTGGACCGGCACGGTTTATACGACCAACCGCCGGGTATGGGAACACGACGCGGAATTCAAAAAATATCTGAGGAAAATCAGGGCCATGGCCATCGATATGGAGACCGCCACCATATTCATGACCGGCTTCTACAATGAAACACCGACCGGCGCGCTGCTCCTTGTAAGCGACCAACCCATGATCCCCGAGGGCATCAAGACCGCAGAGAGCGACGAGACCGTCGATAAAGTTTACGTGGAGGACCACCTCAGGATCGGCATCGGCTCACTCAAGCAACTTATCAACAAAGGACTCACGGTTAAGCACCTAAGGTTCTGAATAATCGCCCACCTCAGACACGAGACTCCCGGACTGACTCCAGACCAGCCCGGCCGTTTGCAAGACCGGGTGGGTCAATTGTCGGTGACAGACTCAGCTCTTCTTGAGTTCTTCGCGGTGGCGTATGTCCTGCGCCTTGGCGAGGAACACCATCTCTTCGGCGATGTTACAGGCGTGGTCGGCGATACGTTCAAGTGATTTGGAGATAAACATGAGCTCCAGTGCCCGGGTGGTGGTCGCCGGCCTTTCGATCATGAAACTGGTGAGCTCACGATAGAGCTGCTTGTTGATCGCATCGACTTCGGCGTCGCGGCGCACGATGGCCAGGGCCTTTTCAGTATCTCCGTGCAGGAAGCACTCCATCGCCTCGCGCAACATCTCTATGGCGATGTTGGCCATGCGGGGGATGTCCACATAAGGTTTTAACGGAGGTTCGGCGGCCAGTCGCACCGCCCGCTTGGCGATCGTGGTGCATTCGTCACCGACACGCTCAAGGTCGTGGGACGCCTTCATGCCAACGATCACCAGGCGCAGTTCGGTGGCCACCGGGGCGCGCAGATTCATGTAGCGTATGGCTTCGTCGTCGATTTCCATCTCCAGCCGATCAAGTTCGTCATCGGCCGCGATCACTCGGTCGGCCAAGGCCACGTCGACATCAACCAGGGCCTTGAGCGCATCGCGTACTTGGCGGATGGCCGTCTCGCCCATGAGCATGAGGTGGGAGCGGAACTGTTCGAGTTCGGTGTCGAAGAAGCGTTTCATTGAAAAAAGGTTGAGGGCGAAAACGTTGAGCGGGACAGAGGTATGCGCCAGATCAGCCGAAACGGCCCGAGACGTAGGCTTCGGTCTGCGGATTCGAGGGGTTCATGAAAATCGTGCGGGTGTCGTCGTATTCGATGAGTTTGCCCATGTAGAAAAACGCGGTCTTGTCCGAGCAGCGCGCGGCCTGCTGCATCGAGTGGGTGACGATGATGATGGTAAACTCTTTTTTGAGCTCGTGGATGAGTTCCTCGACCTTGGCCGTGGCGATTGGATCGAGGGCGGAACAGGGTTCGTCCATCAAAATGACCTCGGGCGAAACGGCGATGGTGCGCGCGATGCAGAGGCGTTGCTGTTGACCGCCGGAGAGGCCGAGCCCGCTTTCGTGCAGGCGGTCTTTCACCTCTTCCCAAAGCGCGGCGCCGCGCAGGGATTTTTCCACGATCTCGTCGAGGCGGACCTTGTTGTTCTGGCCTTGGATGCGTAGGCCGTAGGCGATGTTTTCGTAAATGGACTTGGGGAACGGGTTGGACTTCTGGAAGACCATGCCTACGCGTTTGCGAAGCTCGATCGCGTCCACGTTTTTTCCGTAGATATCGACGCCGCGGATTTTGATGGAGCCGCGTTTCACCTCGGTGCCGTCGATCAGGTCGTTCATGCGATTCAGGCAGCGCAGGAGCGTGGATTTGCCGCAGCCGGACGGGCCGATGAACGCGGTGACGCGTTTGTCGTCGAGCTTGAGGTTGACGTCGAAGAGCGCCTGTTTGGCTCCGTAATAGAAATCAAGGTTGTCGATGTCGATCAGCGTGCCGGTGGTGGCGGGAAGCTTGGTCGAGGACGAAGGGACATTGACCTTGAACGTGGCGGGAGCGGCGGGCGTTTCCATGTGCGGAGTGGTCTTGGAAGACGATATGTCGGTTACCATTTGTAGCGACTGCGAAGTTTGTTGCGGAAAATGATCGAGGACATCGCGATGGTCGCGACGATTCCGAGAAAGACGAAGGCGGTGCCGTATTGAACGCGCGCGGTGTACTCGTTTTGCGGGATTTTCGACGAGACCACGTAGATGTGGTACGGCAGCGCCATCACGCCTTGGAAAAAGAAGTCGGCTGATTTCTCGACATCCCAAGGGAGCTTGTCGCGGACGACGTATGCGGCGGTGAACATGATCGGAGCGGTCTCGCCGGCGACGCGGGCGATGCCCAGGATCGAAGAGGTGAGAATGCCGGGCAGCGCATACGGGAGCACGTTTTTACGGATAGTCTGCCACTTGGTCGCGCCGAGGGCGAGCGAACCCTCGCGAAAACCCTTCGGCACGGCTTTCAGGGATTCTTCCGAGGCGGTGATGACCACGGGCAGCACCATGAAAGCGAGCGTGAACCAGCCTGCCATGAGGGAGACGTTCCAACCGAAAAAGATCACGAACATGCCGAAGCCGAAGAGGCCGAAAACGATGGAGGGCACGCCGGCAAGATTGAGGATGGCGAGGCGGATGAAACGAACCACCGGGCCGTCCTTGGCGTATTCGTTGAGGTAGATAGCACTGCACACGCCGAGAAATAGTGCGATGCTCATCGAGCCGACCACCAGCAGCACGGTGCCGACGATGCACGGCCAGATTCCACCCGCAGAATAGACGTAGCTCTCGGGCTTGAATTTAGGAGCCGGTTGCTTGGCGGCGGCGGCCTTGGCCTCCTCGGCCTCGCGAAAGGCGCGGAACTCGCGATCCCCCATTTCGAGCTTCTTTCCCTCATGTTCGAACACATAGAGCGATTCGGGCGCTTCGAACAGGAACGTGTTTGTGACGTAAGGAAAGGTCGAGGTGGTCTTGAAGGCGTTGGCCACCGTGGGCAGGCCTTTAAGGACGATGTCGGCGAATATGGCCAAGCCGCACAGCAGAACGAAGTAGGTCGCGGCGCGAAAGATGCCCAGGACAACCTTTTCGAGGGAGCGACCGGTGCTGGGCTTGGTTGCGAAGGGATTTGAAGGTTCGCTCATGGGATCAGCCGATGGAGATGCGGTATTTGCGCACGATCTTTTGCGCGAAGAAGTTGATGAGCAGGGCGAGAAAGAACAGCACGAGACCGACCATGAACAAAGCCCGATAATGGATGCTGCCGCGCACCACCTCGCCCATTTCCTGCGCGATGATGCCGGTCATGGTGTGGACGGGCTGGACGAACACGCTGAGCCCTTCGGAAAAATCCGGGATTGAGATGCGGTTGCCCGCGCACAGGAGCACCACCATGGTTTCGCCAATCACACGACCGAGACCCAGCAGCACGGCCGAAACGATACCGGAAAGGGAGGCGGGGACGATGATGCGCATGATGGTCTGCATCCGCGAGGCCCCTAGGGCGAAGGACGCCTCTTTGAACGACCGCGGCACGTTGTTGAGCGCGTCCTCGGCCAGCGTGAAGATGGTCGGCACGGCAATCAACGCGAGCAGGCAACCTGCGGTGAGCGAGTTGAGGCGTTCGGAAAAAGGAAAACCAGGTATGTGCGGCGCGATGGCATTAAGCGCGTGCAGCGGCAAACCGAGCACCCACGACACCAGGGGAATGCCCTGAAGAAACTCCGGCAGGGTCAGGGCCTGTTGCGACCAGGCGCGCAGCACGGAGCCAAGCACCGCGATACCGAAGAACCCGAGCACAACAGAGGGTATCGCGGAGATAAATTCGATGGCCGGCTTGATCACGCGTTGTTCGCGCAGGCTGGCAAACTGGTTGATGTAAATCGCCGCCCCTACCCCCAGCGGCACGGCGAGGGTAAGCGCGATGATCGAAACCATGAGCGAGCCGATAAACAGGGGCAAAATACCATACCAATCCTGCCAAAAGCTGGCGGTCAGCCACTGCCGCCCGAAAAGAAATCCGGTGACGGTGTCGAGCACGGGCACCGGCTTCTGAAAATCCCAGGTTTCCACCAGGCGGCGGGTTTCCGGGAAGGTGGCGAGGAACTGACGGTTGAGCTCCTTAAAGCGGGTCAGCCGGTAATCCAACGCGGGCACCGGCAACGCGGGCGGGCTGGCCAGCACCTCGGTGATGGCGGTGGCTACGCCGTTGGCGGTCTCGATATAAACCGGTGTGACACCGACGAGCGGGGCGAGCTCGGCCTTGAAATCGATCTCGATGATCCTCACCGCGTCGGCCTCGGCGGTCATCCCGGCGGCGAGAAACTGGGCTCGCTCGGTCTTGGCGTCTTCGTTGATGGTGTATTTGTCTTTGATCGAGACGGCGACGTCGGTGAGCTCGGAAACCATGCCACGAATGGGCTCGATGGTGTCGCTGTAGCGACCGGCGAAGTCGTCAAACGCGGTAAGTCTGGCGTTGGCCTCGGCAACCGACAGGCCGTCTTTCCCGGTGAGTTCGCTCACGGCGCGCAGACGAATATCAAAAAGATACCGGGTGAGCGCCGTGTGGCTCTCCTGCTGGGCGCGCATGTAATCGACGTACTCAAGGCCCGCTTTGCGGTAAAGTGTTACGCTCTCTCGGTTTAATCCGAAAAATGCGGAGCCTTCCTTGAACAGGAAGAAGGTGATCAACGCGAGAACCACCACGGCGGTGATGGCGTTGCCGCCAAAGAACGCGCGGATGGTTTCGTCAAGGGTGAGACCGAAAAAACGGGTGCGTTCCTTCAAAATCGGGAACGCCTTGGCGGACTCGGGCGGTTTCTCTGTAGGGGGCGTGGTGGGCGCGGACGACATGCGGCAAATCGGAACAAACTTGAAGGACTGCGGGAAGAAGGGGGACGCGTAGCGTCGTCAAAAAAGAGAGAGGCCCGCCTGGAACACCGCCAAGCGGGCCTCCGTGACAGTCAGGTTAAAAACCTGCACACTACAACGACACGATTACTTGACCGGAATGAAACCAACTTTCTCGATAATGCGTTGACCTTCGGCGCCGAGCACGAAGTCGATGAACTTGGCAGCCTCGCCGGAAGGTTCACCGTTGGTGTAGAAGAAGTTAGGACGGGCGTAGGGATACTTCTTGCTGAGCACCAGTTCCTTGGTGGGCAGGGTGCCTTCGATGGGGATCACCTTGACGCCGGGGGCTTTGATGTAGGCGACGCCGACGTAGCCGACGCCGTTCGGGTTTTTACCCACTTCGGCGGCGATCTGTTCGTTGCCGGCCATCTTCTGGGAGGCGGAGGCGTAGTCGCGCTTCTTCATCGCGAGGTCCTTCCAGTCTTGGTAGGTGCCGGAGGAGGTGTTGCGGGTGTAGACCGAGAACGTGCCGGGTGTGCCGCCGACGGCGGACCAGTCGGTGACATCTCCGGTGAATATCTGCTCGACCTGGCGACGGGTCAGGGCGCTGACCGGATTATTTTCGTTCACGATCACGGCCATGCCGTCATAGCACACGATGATGGGCTTCATGGTGACGCCCTTGGCGGCGGCGCCGGAAAGCTCGGTCGGACGGGCGCGGCGGGAAGACATGCCGATCTGGGCGGTGCCGTCAGTGATGGCGGCGATGCCGGTGGTGGAACCTTCGGCGGCGATCTCAAAGGAAATGCCCGGGAATTGGGCCTTATATTCTTCGGCGATCATAGGCACGAGCTTGGCGCCGAGAGTGTCGGAACCCTTGATGACGAGCTTCTGGGCTTGGGCGGGGAGTACAGCCGCGACTGATAAGGCGGCGAAGAAGAGAAGTGATTTTTTCATAGCGAGAAAAAGCGAGAGGAAATAAAGAGAGGACGCGGATCAAACCCCATCCTCTTGATATAATGATGTGGTTAGAAGCGAGCCGATAGGTCGATCTGAAGGACTTGGGCGGAACCGAAGCCATTACCACGGCTGGTGCCGGCAGCGAGATTTTCTTCGATATTAAACGAGTTGAAGTAGGTAATCGTAGAAGTAATGGAATCGGTGAAGCTGTAGGTTCCCGAGAAGATGAAGCCCTGACCATTCAGGAGGCCGCCATTGAAATCGGAATCCAGCAGGAGAGAGGAATAGGAGCCGTTGCCAACATAACGATATTCACCAACCAACTGATAGTCGCCGCGTAGGCGATTTTCGCCATACCGAACGCCCAAGTTATACATGGAAGCATCGTCGTTGATGGTGGTGGAATTAGCAAGACGCTGAGCGCGTTGTTTTCCGGAGAAATTGTAGCTGTAACTACCGTAGAGCGCCAATGGCTTGGCCCCTAGGCTCATCGTATATTCTACGGGCAACAGTACGGCATGAAGATTGTTATAAACAGATGTATCGTTATTCTGTCCCGTGCTGACTGTAGCGGGTCCAAAAGTCGGGGTGCCGTTTAATGCATAACCAGTAACCGTGCTGGTGGAAACGGTCGAACTATCATGCTCACCGGGAGCTGCAAACATCACATAAGTTGGGGCCAGCTTGAAGGTCTTGGTCGCAAACTCAGCCTGATTGATCAACAGCAGAGACGGGCTCGTTGCAGTGTTATTTGTGGTTACGATGCGCTGCAGGGCTCCACCCGCGCCTGTTAGCGTGTATGTGGTTGAACTGCCTGCGGCGGTAGAACCTGAATTGGCGGCATTGTTGTTTAGAATGAATTGTCCAGAACGGAAGCTCAATTTTGAGTCCTTGATGCCTAGATCGTTATAAACCAACTCCTGCGCGGCACCTTCGAAGTTAATATCGGAATCAATCCAGAAGCCGTTTACACCCGGGTTGAAGAACTTGTGCGGGAGCTTGCCAAAGCGGAGGTCAAGGGCATCGGAGCCCAGGAGGTCCTTGTCGCGATAGTTGATATAGGCTTGGCCGAAATAAACCACGTCGCCAGCCTTGTCGAAATTGTCGGTGCCGCTGCCAAAGTCGGCGTTGGTCGAAGTAGCGCCGGAGGCTGTCTCCAGGCGGGTGGCTACGGTCCACTTCGGGCCGATGTCGGCCAGAAAGCCGAGGCGCACGCGATAACGATAACGGTTGCGATCACGATCATTGGCGGCACCGGCCGGGTTGGCCTGTTCATTGTCGAACTGATAACGCACGCGGGCATCTCCGGAGATGCGCAGGCGGGTGACGCCGGAGGCGACATCAAGTTTACCGGCGGAATTGGTGCCAAAATCACGCACGAGGTCGGCGCGGATTTCCTCGGCCTCTTGGTCGTTCAGAATACCCTTCTTGACGAGGGCATCGATGAGAGGACCGCTGTCTTGGGCGACAGCCAATGAGGCGGTGCCGAGTGCCACGCCGCCGAGCAGCGCGAGCCATTTGAATGAAGTTTGAGCCATGTTCTTGGGTGTTTGTGGATTTGCTGGAAACGCACGGTCCGTGCGAATTAAACCAATTTGACAGTTGATTGTTACGAAATGAAGACATCCATGTTACGAGCCGGTCAAAATACCCGAATCACACCCAATAGCGGCAAAGAAACAACGCAGGAGTTCCCGGCGTTCACCCGGGCACATGACCGACTTAAGGGAGGTCCTAATTTCATTTCCAGATGTGATTTTAAATCATCCTGCTGAGGCCAGCGTGAGTGCACTCGCAAAAAGCGTGGGTTAACAGGTGTTTAATATCATGATTTCACGTGGTTTGAGTGCGGGAAGGCGTG
>CAIRBK010000040.1 GCA_903876795.1 uncultured Verrucomicrobiota bacterium | reverse complement strand
GTGTTGTCAGCCCTCTCCAACTCTCGCAGGGCCGCAAGTTGCTCATCATCCAAGACCAAGGGAATAGCTCTTCTCGACATGACAAGAGCCTGTGCGAAAACTGTAATATGTAAAGACATTAAGAGGTCAGAACACTAGCGTAGGCGCCGCGCCCAACGACAGTGGGGTGAAAGCCAGTTTATCCGGCACGGTAAAACGTTCGCGGCGGGAACCGTAGTCCAGGGCTTGCATGCGCAGGCCGAGGTTGGTCAGCAGGGTGCGCTGGAAGCGTTGGGCGCGCGGAGCTTCCTTGGCTTCGCTCCAGCGGGTCTGGTTGATGACCACGCGGCCTTTGCCGACCGTCGTGACGGAGAGCGCGGCGGGATGGATTAACTCGGTCGCGCCCTCGACGCGCAGGAGCAGGTCGGTGAAGGTGCCGGGTTGATCGAACTTGCGCGGTTTTTCGTCCCATTGCAGGTCGCCTTCGAAGATGCCGTCGAGCAGAGGGTGGACAACGAGCTTGCTGCCTTGGCTGTTGTCGAGGGCGGGCTCGGCGGTGACTTTTCGCCCGGTCACTTTTTCCAGCCACGGGGCGACGGCTGAGCCGCCGCCCTGAACGACGAGTGTGCCGCCGGCTTCGAGCCACGGGCGGATTTGGGCGGCGAAGGTGTCGGGCGGGGTGGTCTTGGCCCAACCGGCGAGGATGAGGGTGTCGAGATCACCCAGCGCGGGCGGGGCGTCGGTGAAGGTGGCGGTGAGCTTAATGGTGTTTTGCAGAGCCTGTGCGGCGGCGGCGTCCTTAGGGGCATAGACGGCGGCACGGGCGGGTGCGGGGGTGGGCGGCGCGGACTGCGCCCAGCGCACGAGGTTGGCGAGGACGCGGGCGGCGGGCGGGGCGACCTTAACGGTCTCGGGGGTGAGTTCGAGGGTGGACGCGATCCAGCGGCCTTGGCCAAAGGTGCCTTCGATCACTTGGGCGCTGAAGGGAGCGAGGCCGGCGAGCAGACGGGCGTTGGGCAGAGCACCATCGATTTTGTAACTGGAACCGAATACGAGGCCGTGGGGACCCCAGTTGATCAGATCGCTCGGCAGGAGTCCGTCGAAGAGCGGGTGATGGCGGGCGGTGAGTGCGCTGGTGCCGCCGACGAGGCGGAACTGCAGGGTGGTGCGGGTGAGACCCTCTAGGCGCAAGGGCAACCAGGCGTTGATGTTGAGTTCCTTGGCTTGGCGGAGGGCGAAGAGCGTGCCGCCACCGCGCAGGAAGGCGGCGAGTTGCGGAGCAGCGTTTTCCAAGGGGGGCACGTCGGCGTCTTCGCCGATCACGAGCAGGCGGGCGCCGGACTTGGCGATCTCGGCGGGGTTGGCCAGCAGTTGCGGCTTGGCTCCGAGGCTCTCGAAAAGGCCTTGGCTGGTGCCGCGGGGGTCGTAAAGGGCGATGCGGGCGTCCTTCGGTATCGGCTCCACCCAAGAGCGCGGGAAGACGGTCCATTGTTGGCGATGGAGGAAACGTTCGGTGCCGCCGTCGTTGCGCACGACCTCGGCGAGGAAGGCCGTGGGCGCGGCTACCTGCTGCGCGGGGATGGTCAGCGCACGCTGGACGATTTCGCCGGGCTGGAGGGTTTGGGCGAATCTTTCGGTCTGAACCAGCGTGCGGGTGCCATCCGGGGCGAGGCGGTGGATGCGGACTTGCAGGTCGAGCCGCACCGGGCTGACGGCATCGTTGACGGCGTAGAGGGTGCGGACGACGGGCGCGTCGTCGAAGTAGCTGCGGACGTGTTCGCGCAGGAAGGCGACGACCGGCATGTGCGGGCCTTCGGGCAGGCGGTATTCGATGTCCCAACGTTGCAGGCCGGCGAGGCCCTGGGCGCGGTAGGCCTGGGTTTCGAATTCGATGCGTTCGAGGAAACTGAGGTGGTCGCCGATGGCGTAGTTGCGCCAGTTGCCGCCGTTCCACATCTGACGGCGGAAGCCGTTGGGGAAACGGGGGCTGAAGGGCTTCAAGGCGCGTTCGCCCGCCCACGGCTGGCTGATGCCATCGATTTTTCCAAAACTCCAATCCTGCATCCAGGCATATTCGTCGTTGAAGATCGGCACGTTGGCCCAGGCGCCACCGGGAAATTGGGTCATGCCTTTGTAGCGATTCGTGGGATCGGAATCAGGCCAGAGCGTGCGGTCGAGCAGGGTCTTGGGGATGTCCTGATAACGGGTGGTAAAATACCACCATTGGGTCGGCATGAACGCCCCGGCTGGAGCGGCGGTGTAGGGATAATGGGGCGAGAAGACTTGGGCGCGACCGTCGTAACCACCAATGGCACCGGAGGAGAAGACAAAGCGGGTGGGGTCGTAGGCGCGGATCTTTTGCTCGTTGGCGTAAAGAAAATCCGCCACCTTGGGGTCGGAGGAGGGGCCTGAGATAGCGATGTTCTCATTGCCCAGATCATACCAGAGAGCCGAGGCATGGTTGGCGAGGGACTGGTGCGAGGAGACGAGTTCTTTGTAGCTATTTTCCCACGTGACCGGATCGGTGAAGGCGATGCGATTGTTATGGTTGTCCACCAGCTCGGAGAGGATGCCGGTGGCCAGACCGATCTCGTCGCAGGCGGCGTAGTAAGCACGCACGGTGTTGGCATCGCGAATACGGAAGGAATTGAACCCAACCTCCTTCGAGGCGCGCAGGGCGGCGATGTTGGTGTTGTATTTGTAGAAGTCGGGCTCGTCCTGGTTGTTGCCTTTGCTGAGGATGATACTGGGCGCGAGGGTGCGGAAGCGGATGATCTCGCCGTTGAGCACGAAGTTTTTTCCGACGACCTCGATCTCGCGGAAGCCGAAGCGTTCGCGGTGGGCGTCGAGGAGCGTCTTGCCAGCGGAGAGTGTGATTTCGAGGGCGTAAAGATAGGGGAAATCCGGCGACCAGAGCTTGGCGTCGGCCCAGGGTTGGGTGGTGGTGGCTTCGACCGTGCTCCTCGCCGGGACGGTGACTGGAGTTCCGAGGAAACTGAGGACTTTTCCTGTGCGGTCTTTGACGGTGAAACTGGGCGTCACACGGAGCGTGGCGGTGGAGGCGTTTTCAAGCGTGCTGGTGACGCTGAGTGTGCGGGCTTTGACCGAGGTGACGATGCGGTTGCGCAGCACGCGGACCTCGGCGGGCACGCGGCGCAGGGAGAGGTGGTTGAGTCGCACCCAATCAAGGCGGTCGAAGTGAAAGCGGGAAGTCAGCGCGGGCGGTTCCTTCTGGCCGTCGGCCACGGGCGGTGTGCCGTCGGTGAGGAACTCGGGGGTCATGCCATCGTGCAGGACGACGATGAGTTCGTTGGGCTGGCCGGGCTTGACCACGCCGGTGATGTCCAGCTCGAAGGGCACGTCATAGTAGCGGCGGGTGCCGATCTCCTGGCCGTTGAGGAAAAAATCACCCTTCATGCGCATTTCTCCGATGCCAAGCAGGGCGCGGCCCTTGGCCAGTTCGGCGGGGGCGGTGAACGTGGTGCGGAAATAGTAACGGTGTTTGTAACCATCGGCGGCACCGGTGCCCTGTTTGCCTTTTTTCCAGCCGTTGGTCGGCGGCGGGAGCGTGACTTTTTCGTCTTGGGAGATGGGGCGGTATTCCCAGTTGGTGGTGGTGAGCTTGAACTCATCGCGCACGGTGGAGGGCTGGGTTTGAGCCTGATGGGTGTAGGCCCAATGCTCGACCACGGGCTGGCCGGGCGCGGTGGCGCGGACGACGGCTTTGTAGTCTTGGAGCGAGAGGGGTTTGATCGGGATGGCTTGCTGGAGCTTACCCTTGGTGAAGTCGAGCGCGGGCGTCTCGGTCCAGAGCACGAGGCCGACGTCGTCCTGCATCTCAATGGTCAACGCGACGGAATCGGAGCCGGGCAGAGATTGCTGAACGAGGAGAATGGTCTCGGTGGCGTTGTCGCCGGCGGTGCGAGTGAAGGAGTTGAGCTGCACGCGGTCGTCAAGGCGGGCGCGGCGCAACTCGACCGGGCCGGGCAGCAGGGTGTTGACCTCCTGTTCGTAGATGGCGAGTTGCAGGGTGTTACGTCCGGCTTTGACCGCGCTGGCCGGAGCACTGAACAGCGCCGACATCGGACGGCGGATGGCGCCGAAGTCGCGTCCAAGCAGGGCTTCGCGGGTCCACCAAGAGTTTTTCGGGTTATCCCATTGGGCGAAGAAGGCGGCTTTCGGGTTTTGATTGGCCGGATAGAGGACTTGATCGTCGCTGGGGAACGGGCGGTTGGAGGCGAAGGTTTCGTTGGGCAGCTCCGTGCCGTTGAGGAAAGCGGCGTCGGCGATCAGGGCGTTGGCAAGGGCGACAACGACGGAGTCGTCGGCGGCGGGCGGAGTTTTGATCTCGACGCTAGTTTGAATCCACAGGCCGAGGCCGGGCTCGCGAGGATTGGCGAGCTGGTAGTCGCGACTGCGATACGTGCGAGGGGCAGCCAGCGCGGATCATCGGCGGAGGGCGGCTGGGTGGGATCGAGCAGATGCTGCGGGATGACCTGCCAGGCGGAGTCGTCCGCAACCACGGCAAGCGGCGCGGGCGCGGGGGAGACGATTTGGGATACACCGGAGAAAGGTGCGAGGAACAGGGCAAGGGCGAGGGTAAGAAAGCGTGGTTTCATGGGGTGGCTAAGGGGCGATTTGATGAAAGGTTTTATTCAGCCGCCGAAAAGGGCGTCTTCGATCAGCAGGCAGAGCGTGTGGTAAACGGGCAGGTGGAGTTCCTGAACCTCAAGTGTCCGGGTGGCGGGCACGCGCAGGGCGAGGTCGCTGAGCGTGGCGAGGCGTCCGCCGACCGCGCCGGTGAGGCTGAGGACTTTCAAGCTGCGGGCGCGGGCGACCTGGGCGGCGGCGCAGACGTTGGCGGCGTTGCCCGAGGTCGAAAGGCCGACGAACACGCTGCCGGGGCGACCGAGGGCGATGACGAGTTGGGCAAACTCCAGCGTAGGATCAATGTCGTTGGCCACGGCGGTGCGCAGCGCGGGGAAACCGGTGAGCGGGATGCAGGGCAAGGCCTGTTGGAGTTTAGCGGCGAACTCGGGCGGAAGCGTGGCTTGCTCGGCGGCGGAGAACGGGCGCTTGGATTCGAAGCCTTTCATCAGTTCGCCCGCCCAATGATCGGCGTCGGCGGCGCTGCCGCCATTGCCGGCAATCAGGACGTTTCCGCCCGCGCGGAAGGCCGTGATGAGCAAGTCGGCGGCGCGGGCGATGTCGTCGCGCAGCGGCGCAAGCTCGGGGCAGCGGGCGAGAAGTTCGGCGAGATGGGGCATGGGGAGGCTGGAGTTAACAGCTGAGAGTTGAGGGGGCGGGATAAGTCCAGAGGCCAGTGATCGGAGGCGTTGGACGTTGGATGTTGAGCGTTGGATGTTGGACGTTCGCCGCGCTAGCGGCGCGGCGCTTCGAGGGCGGCGGCGAGGGCCTGGCGGTCGCCGATGGTTTCGCCTAGGGCGGCGGGCACGACGCGGCAGGCGGCGAGCAACTCCGGCAGGGTTTCGGCGGCGAGCGTGCGGCGCAGGGCGGGTTCAAGGTGGCGCCGGGCCCGAACGTAGAGTGAACCGAGCACGACGACCTGCGGGTTGAGCAGATCGACGAGGATGGCGATGGTCTCGCCGAGCTTCGCACCCGCCGCGTCGAGCAGGGCGAGCGCACGGGCATCGCCCGCGTCGGCGGCGAGGGCGATGTCTTTGGTGGTGGTGCCGACGGGCCAGCCGGTGGCCTCGGCTTGACGGGCGATGCCGCCGCCGGAACTCCAGCCCTCGACGCTGCCCGCTTTGCCGTAGCCGAGCGGGCCGGTGGGCGTGAGACGCACGTGGCCGATTTCGCCCGCGTTGCCCCCGGCGCCGGCGAGGAGGCGTCCGCCTGCGATGATGCCCGCGCCGAGGCCGGTGCCGCAGGTGAGGAAAACGAGATCGGTCGCCCCTTGCCCTGCCCCCCAGCGCCATTCGGCGAGGGCACCGGCGTTGGCGTCGTTGACCAAGGCGACAGGTTTGCCGAAGTCGGCGGCGAACCAGGCGACGAGCGGCGCGTGTTCCCAGCCGGGCAGATTGGGCGGGGCGAGCAAACGACCTTGGGCGAGGTCGAGCGGACCCCCGACAGCGATGCCTACGCGCTGAAAATCGAGGCCAAACCCGGCGGCGGCTTCGACGATGCGGCGGCGCGTTTCGTCGGGAGTTGTGGTGGGAAACTGGGCGCGGGCGAGAACCTGGCCGGTGGCGTCGCCAAGCACGACAGCGGTCTTAGTGCCGCCGAGGTCGATGCCGAGGAGGAGGTCGGTGGAGGGGTGGCTCATGCTTGGATCGGTTGCTCGTGGTGATCGACGCGTTGGGCGCGGGGCGGGCGGCCGGGTTTGGTCGGGGTGACTGCGTAGCTGGCGATTTCGTGCGGGCGCAAAGGCAGCTCAACCGCCGGGGTGGCACCGAGGCGCAAGGTCGCGGTGAGGGCGGCGGCGGTGGGATTGTGCAGGCGCACGATCCAAGCGGGACCGGTCTCGGCTTTTTTCAGGCAGAGCACGTTTACTGGCGAGGGCTCGACGGAGAAGAAACTGTGCGCGAGCGGCGCGTCGCCGACGTGGCAGGAGTCGATCAAGGTCTCGGCGGGCGTGAGCAAGTCGGCGGCGAGGCGGTCGGCGGCGGCAAGGGCGTTTTCACCGTCGAGGCGGAGGGTCCAGAAACGGTGTTCTTGCCAGCCTTGGTCGAGGTAACGCGCGGCGGGGCCGTCGGTCACGGCGATGGGCGCGTGTTCGGCGAAGGGCACGGAGCGGGCCACGATCACCGCGAGCACGCCGCGCCGGGCGGACACGCTGCCGCCGGTGCCGTCGTTGACCAAGAGGGCGGCCTGCGCGGCGGTGGCGAGGGCGGTCCAGTTTTGCGCGGGTTGCTCGTCGCCGTCGGCGGGGCGCACGCTATGGCCGCCGCAGGTCTGGCTGGTCCAGGTGGCGGCAGTCAGGCCGGTCGGCCATTCGAGGCGGAGGATTTGGCGCGGCTCCTGCCAGTTGACGCGCAGGCGGAGTTCGAGGGCGGACGTGTTGGCGCGGGCGATGACGTCGAGCTGCACGGTCGAGTGTCCGTGCGTCGCGGTGTGGCGGACGGCGGTGTGCCACGGGCCGCGCTCCAGCACGACGGGGCGGCCGAGGGAGAGGCGGACGGGTTTGCCCTCGAAGCGGCGGACGCCGTGCGCCCAGGTGTCGCTGGCATCGGGCAGCGCGACGAGGCGGACGGGGGTTTTCGGCAAGGGCACGGCCGGCAACGCGGGCGAAGCGGACGGCGCGGTAGCGGCGGGTTCGAGGCCGAGGGCGAAGGTGGCATAACCGGCGGCGGGAAGCGCGAGGCGGGCGGTGAGTTTGCCCCACGGCATGAGGTGCGGGCCGAAGTTGGAGTCGGGCGTGCGCCATTGCAGGGGCAGGCGCTGGCCATCGGGGGTGACGAGGTGGGTGATTTTTTCGCGTCCGTGGGGCTGGATGAAGGTATCCAGGCCGACCTCGACTTCGCGCGCCCAAGGCAGCGGGTTGAAGGCGAAGAGCGTGTTGCCCGTGAGGTGGCGGGTATCGACGCGGCGGGCGAGGCGGTGGACGGCGGTGCGCAGCGTTTCGCGGGCGGCGTGGTGGGCGGCGCCGTAGCGGTGGCGGGTTTCGGGGCCGGTCTGCGCCGTGCAGGTGCCGGCGAGGATGTCGTGGAACTGGTTAAAGAGCAGCGCCCACCAGGCGGGTTCGAGCGAGGTGTAGAGCCCGGCGCAGTGCGCGGCGGTCTCGGCGGCGAGGAGGAGGCGTTCGCCCTCGCGGTTGAGGCGTTTGATTTCGCTCCAGGCGGCGTAGCAACCGCGGGCGTGGTGCTGGAGTTCGCCTTCGTAAACGGGGAGCGCGGCGGCGGAGGGCGAGGCGCGGACGGCGTTGAGGTAGTCGGCGACGTTGCTGAACTTTAGCGTAACGGGAAACGCCGGGTCTTTTTGCAGCGCGGCGATGCGGGCGAGGTGTTCCTTGGTGGGGCCGCCGCCGTGGTTGCCAATGCCGAGCCAGAAGACGCCGTGGTCGAAGCCGGGGGAGAAGTGTTTGGCGTGGTTGGCGCGGAGGTTTTTTTCGAGATCGTCGGCGGTGGCTTTGGGCGACTGGCCGTATTCGCCCGGCACGCGCTGGGTGAGCACGCGGGAGCCGTCGGCTGAGCGCCACCAGAAGAGGTCGGGCACGTCAGGCGCCTCGTGCCGCTGGGGGCGCATGAAGACGTAGGCGTCGAAACCGGCCTCGACGAGCAGTTGCGGGAACCCGGCGGCGTGGCCGAAGGAATCGACGTTGTAGCCGATGCGCGGGCGGTGTTTTTCGCCGAAACGTGAGGTGAAGTAGGCACCGCCGTAGAGCGAGTGGCGGGCGATGCTCTCGGCGGAGGGCAGGTTGCAGTCGGGCTGTTCTATCCAGCCACCGATGGTCTCCCAGCGACCGGCTTTGACGAGGCGCTTGATCTCGGCGAAGAGGCGCGGATCGGTCTCCTCGATCCAGCGGTAAACCTGGGCGGAGGAGCGGGTGAACTTCATGCGCGGGTTTTCGCGCAGGCGGTTGACCGCGCTGTCGATCGTGCAGAGGGCTTCGGCCGCGCCATCGGCGACCGGCCAGAGCCAGACCGGATCGAGGTGGGCTTGGCAGATGAGGTGGAGCGTGGGGCGTGGCATGGGGAAATTTTTCAACGAGCGGGCTCGAAGTTGGGGTTAAGGTTAATTTACCACGGCGGCGGGAGATTTTTTAGACGTACGCTGATTTCTATTTGGTCTTATTCCGACATGAGTTACGGTTCTAAAAAACCGCCGAATCGAGGTCGGCCGCCAGTTCGCAGGCTGTCACCAAGGCGGCGGTGCGCTCCGAGCTTCTGTGGATTCATGAACGCCCGATTGATCCGGCGGCCCGATCCATGGAAACCGATTTCAGCGACACCAGCCGGGCCTGGCTGCTGACCGAGGGATGGTGTCGGGTGACGGCCAAAACCGGGAAAACCTGGCGCGCTCAAGCCGGCCAGTGGCTGTTCCTGCCGACCCTCGCGGGGCGTCAGGAGTTTTCGGAAAACGCGCGGCTGCTCTCGGTGCATTTTATCTATCGCTGGCCGGATGGAGCGCCTTTTTTTCGCGAACGCGACGGGCTGGTCCTTGCCGCCGCCGACCACCTTGAGTTGGAACGTTCCGCACGAGGCTTACTGCGGTCGGTGCACAGGCAGTTGGGCGAAACCTGGATCGACTACGCCCAGCGCGCCTCGACGCTGGGCGGATTCCTCGGACTTCAACGCGCTTTTCTCGCCTGGCTGGAGGCGTGGAGCGACGCTCTTAGCGCCGCTGGTCGCACGTTGGCCCGCGACTTGCCGGACGACGCGCGCCTCGCCCGCGCCGTGCTGCGCCTGAATGAAACACCGGTCCACGAACCGTATCCGGCCGCAGGCCTCGCGGAAATCACCGGCCTGAGCACCTCCCAAACCGACCGGCTCTTTTTAAGCGCCTACGGGCTGACGCCGCGCCGTTACCACGAACGCCGCCGGGTGGAAGCCGCCCGGCTAATGCTCGGCACGGGCGAGACAGCCGTGAAAGCCGTGGCCTCGCACCTCGGCTTCCGCCACGCCGCACAGTTTACGCAGTGGTTCAAACGCCATGCCGGCTGCCCTCCGGTGGAGTGGCGGGGAAAAACCTGACTCGCATCGCAGGCGGATTGCCGTTTGCTCATTAAAAGCCTGCCTCCGGTTATCACGCATGCACCGTGGTTTCCGGTTCTCAAAGCTCAGCGCTTTTGGGGTAGCGTCAGACCGTCAATCCACATGCCTGGCACCTCCAGGCACCACGGGAGCGTTGGCTGCCCTCGCACGCTGTGCCGAATCAGGTTGTCCAACGCGATGACGCCCTGGCGCGCGATTTCGGCATGGTTGACGTAGATGCCGGCGACGTCGTTTTTTTTTCCACTAGGTGAGTATCCGCGTAGCCAACCGCTTCAGGGATCCGAACCCCGAGTGCGCGGAGCCGAGGGAGGCTTACGCCGTTGTCGCCTAAGAGGACTACGTCGACTTTGTGTGCCCTTATAAACTCGACCCACGCTTCGAAATCGAGGGCCGCACTTGGCTCGATGAGCTTCTCAAACAAAACGCCGCTTTGTCGGTAAGCGGCAAGGTTGCGTTGACCACGGGGATCAAGAGCAAAGCCGGACTGAGTCCATAACGCCGGACGCCGATACCCCGCTTCCGCGATCTTACGCATCGCTTCATACACCGAAGCCGTTTGACCGTTCACCACTTGGTGGAACGGCGATGCCCCCGGCGAAATAGCAAGGTCGATGACCGAAAACCGCTCCCATTCCAGATTAAGTTCGTGGGTTTGCAATACACCGGGGCGAACAAGAATGCCGCGAACTCCCCGGCGCGCGAAGCGGGCACTCCAACGCCGATGCTCTGCGGGGTCGGTTCCAATGTTGATGAACTCAATCTGATATCCAAGCGAATGGGCGGTTTCCTGCATATAGCTAAAGTGGCAGTAGCCGTACGGGTTATCAGGATGCGTTAGGCGGCCTTCCACCACGCGCATTTCTGCTAGGATTGGCGCACTCGACACTAGAACGATGGACGCTTGGAACGCTTTTGGTTTACGGCTCGCCCGATACGCCGCTAGAGCGGAAAGCCCGGGATCAGGCGCGTAGCCAAGCTGTTGTGCGGCCTCCTGCACTTTGCGAATCGTTTCCGCAGCCACATTCGGGTGATTGCTGAGAGCCATAGAGACCGCAGAACGGCTCAAGCCCGTCGCACGGGCAATATCAATCTGACGCACGCGGAGAGGGGAGGAATCTAGGGAACTCATTGGGGGATAGAGGTGGTTGGATCGGGTTGATAAGCAGGCCAAGCGCGAGACACGGCTAAAAAAAGGGGGGGGTGCCTTACCGATTGGTTAGGGGACAAAGATCGCGCTCGATTTGAACTGTGTCAAAGGCTTTCGAATTGCACGCCTTCAGAAGTGTATGTGTAGTTCGTTCTATAACCTCGGCCCCTATTCACTCCCCCCCCTTTGAAAACTCCCCTACTGGCAATCATCGGCAATCGCCCACCTTGCTCCCCCAGCCGACTTATCTTCTAGGACGGGCATCGCTGCGGTGATTCAAGACATAGCTTCAACAGATTCTTCATTCATCCCATGAATTCTGGTAACGAACCTACGAATTATAGGGTTGAGGAAGAGTTCGACCCTCAAGTCGGGCTTTTCATTCAAGAAAACTACGGACACACGATTGATACGCGTGAAGCTTCGCACGTTCATAACGTGGTCAATACCAGCACGCGGCTGCTGATAGCCGCGCAGCTGGGCACGCTTCAGAACTTTCCCGTCGAGGCTGTCTTAACGGCCATCCGACGATCACAGCATGTAATCGAAGATGATAAGTTTGGCTGTATTCGCTGGTATTGGCAAGATTCCGCACCGAATGACACCAACGCGGCATTCTTTGTTGGTCTAAACATGATAGTGCTGAAATGCCGTTATGCGGATGAGCTTTCGGTTTCGGCCAATGAGACGCTCTCCGCTGTGTTGCTTGATCTTGCCACTTGGTTTGATAACCATACGCGCAGTGGGGAGTATGCCTATTATCCCAACAAGTTTCTTGGCGACCTTGTGTGCGCTTGGTTGCTGCGCGAAATTCACGGACGCTGCGACGACGCCGATGCTGTAAACCTGCTCAATGTCACGCGCGAGTCCGCCGTTTACTGGAGGGATTATCATTGGGGCTGGGGAGAGCATCTTAGCGATCCTTATGCGGCGATTATGCTCGACCAGCTTTCCGCGCTTCTCCTGCTTTCGCATAAACTGCCCGAGGATGTCCGAAATCTTTACACTGGGCTTTTTCAGGATTTGTTACGGATCGACGATGTTTTCTCCGGCGGACCGCGTGTTCCGACGATTCGGAATTACCTGTTTGGCGCACCCGCACCCCACGTCTCCTACCGTGATACCGTGCGCCTGTGGACATCGGCAGCCGATGCCTGCCACAATCGTGAAGAAATTCCGCATATGTTTAAAACACCCCACGGGCGTATTTTCCACGAGCTTGGCTGGCATGAATTGGCTGGGCCTCGTGCTCCTTTGGAGAATAATAGGGTTTCTGTGAAATGCCTGAATGGCGCAAGCGCGGAGGCTTGGATCGGTGCCAATTCCCGTTTAGGTGTGATGACTCGCTACCCAATCATGCTCGGGTGCGATCATCTAACCTGGGGGCTCTCTTGGCAATCCATGCCCGTTGCTTTTGCTACGGCTCAATCTTGGAATTTCCTGCGCTGGCACACGGTTGAGGCAGGCATTCACTACCATCACCCTGCGCGGGATAAGCACGCCGCTTACCGCCGAAATGCGCTTACCGATTCTATTCGACCTCCCATTACAGGGCAGACACGCGCCTATCTTGACGGTTCGCGTGCCGTTATCCTGCGTGTAATGCCCGCAATCGCGCATTCTTGGCAGTTTGTGGCAGATGAGCTTGTGCTCACAGGAGCATCGAGCGTCGAAGTTTCCACGCGAAATGGCTCGTTCACTCGCCTTCGCGTTCGCGCTGATGACCAGACGTTCACCATTTACGCGCACGCCGTCGGCTCAAATCAAGAAAGTGAATTTGTTGAAACGGATACGGATCGTGCCTGGCGTTTTGTCTACGGTGCTGAATCCCTGGCTTTGCTTCATAGCATCGCATCTGTTTGGTGCATTGCCGTCGGAGAAGCGGACGAGCCTATGCTAACAGCGCTTCCCATCGTCCCCAACCTTGTTAGACAGCCAAATCAGCGTCCATACCGGATCACATGGGGATCGCTCACATTGAATCTCGATCCAGTTTTGAATGGAGGCACGCTTACGCCTGTCAGCATATGATGCACGTGATTCACAGGATCTGAAACTGGAGCAACAGAGCTATTCGCCAAATGAGTTTTACAAATGCAAAGCAACTTTATCAATCCTGTCCTAATCTTGCGCGGGCACTGCGATTCCGCAGAAATCTGGCGGCACGAGGTTCCCCTGACTTTTTCAGGGGAGTTTGAGGCCGGAGGAGCTATCTGGGCTATCGAGACGGCCTTGGGCGATTGCGAGGATTTAAGCGCGAGTTATTCAGTCACGCTGCATCATGTTTCCGGCGAGTCATCGGATGTTTCGTTGGAACTCGTGCTTCGGGCTAGCGATTGGAGCCTCGCGCATTACGTCTTCGCCCCTGGTGCGGTTTATGGTGGAAATCGGTTTCCCGTGCGGGCGCAGGGGTATTCGCCTCGGCTTTTCGCGACGGATATCTCACCCGTGGCCGCGCCGTTCATAGCGGATATTCCGCGTCTTAACGATACAACGGGTGTATCTCGCTTTGATCTGCTGGCAGGAGACATGGCGTTTCCCTGTGTGGGTTATCACGATGCAAGCCGAGGGCTGGGCCTAGCTTTGCTTGCCGAGGCTTACCAGCAGGGGCGTGAGGTCGGCTTTACCGTTGTGGAAAATGCGGATCGCTCCACCGCCGAGTTCCGTGTGAGTTTGCCCGGCGTGCGTCCGCAGCGGTATGATTTTCCGGCCATTAGCACAACGGCACCATCGCCGGATCGCGGTGTGCGTTTAGCACCGGGTGAAACGTTGAGCTTGGAGGCAAAATGGGGTCAGTTTACCGCACCGCAGAGGGCGGACTTCTTGGATAAGCTGCTCGATCTCCGCACCAGCGTCGGCACGCGTAAACAGCCTTCCGCGTGCCCCATGTCGAAAGCGGCGGATCTTATTATCCAAAAAAACGATGCTTCATTTTGGAACGAAGAGCTAGGCATCTACGCCTGTAATCCAAACAGGGAAAATCATTTCTACTAACAAAATGGTTGGTGCGGCGGGTTGATTGTCACCTTACCACAGCTTGCTTCCAATCAGGCTCCCACAAGCGAGCGTTCTCTGCGAAACATTCAAACCGTTCTGGAGCAAGGCATGGCTCCCTCTGGGCTATTCTGGGGCAAGCGCCTCTCCAATGGACTTTGGCAGGCGGATTATCAAACCGACCCGCGTGCGCATATTCATCGGCAGACCCTTACACGCCGCCAAGGGGATGCGCTTTACTTCGGGCTGCGTGAGGTGGTGCCGGAAAACTGGACAGGAGGGATCGTTAAATCCAAACCCGAAAAACGATCCGAAACATGACCAAGAAAAACCGACGTAAGTTCAGTGCCGAGTTCAAAGCCCAGGTAGGGCTGGAAGCGCTCAAAGGAGTG
>CAIRBK010000039.1 GCA_903876795.1 uncultured Verrucomicrobiota bacterium | reverse complement strand
GTGTTGTCAGCCCTCTCCAACTCTCGCAGGGCCGCAAGTTGCTCATCATCCAAGACCAAGGGAATAGCTCTTCTCGACATGACAAGAGCCTGTGCGAAAACTGTAATATGTAAAGACATTAAGAGGTCAGAACACTAGGGGCGTCCGAGGGCCGGGCCGAAGGGCGCGACGGGAGGAGCGGGCCCATGTTCAAACCATGTATCCCCCTTGCTGGTACCGATCAGGGTTGGCGGCCGGGCGTCGCGGCGTGGGCGTGGATCTGCGGCCATTGCGACGGCGGGATGGAGGGGCCGAGATGGCGCACGCATTCGGAGCCGAGCCGCGAGCCCAGTGCACCGGCGGCTGGCAGGGGCCAGCCTTTCAGGTAACCGTAGAGGAAGCCGGCCGCCCAGGCATCGCCCGCGCCGGTGGTATCGATCACCTGCGGAGCGGGCACGGGGGCGATGCGGTGCAGGTCGGCGCCGCGGGCGAGCCAAGCGCCGTCCTTGCCCATTTTGACGGCGGCGATGCCGCCGAAATCCGCCAGACGGCGGGCGAGAGCGGCATATTCCGGGGTGAGGCTCGGGAAGAGGGCGTGAATCTCGTCCTCGTTGGCGAAGATCACGTCGATCCCCTGGTGCAACTGTTCGAGGATCCAGTCGCGGGCGGCGTTGACGACCTCGAAGGAGGCCAGGTCTATGCTGAGGGTACAACCGGCCGCGCGGGCGGCGTTGACGACGGTGTTGGCGAGGTCTCGGTTGAAGAGCAGGTAGCCCTCGATGTGTGCGTGGCGGCAGCCGCAGAAGTCGCCGGGGCCGATTTCGGCGGGACCGAGGGTCATGGCGGCGGCGAGGCAGGTGCGCATGGTGCGCTGGCCGTCGGGTGTGATGAGGGAGACGCAGCGGGCGTTGGCCAGGTCCGAGTATTTGAAGCGGGAGCAGTCCGCACCGGCTTCGGCGAAATGCCGGCGATAGGCGGCGGCCGTCGTGTCGTTGCCCAGTTTGCCGAGAAAGGTTGTGCGCAGGCCGAGGCGGGCGGCGCTCACGGCGGTGTTGCCGGCGGAACCGCCGGCGACGGTCGCGGGCGGATGTTCGAGGCGAGTGACGATCGTCTCCATCTCGTCGGCATCGACCAATACCATGCCCCCTTTGGCTCCGGAGACGGTGGTGAGGAAAGATTCGGGGACTCGGGCGAGCAAGTCCATGATCGGTGAGCCGACGCCAATCAAATCGAAGGAGGGTGAAGGTGCGGTCATGGGAAGGAGGCGGGGTTAGCTTGATACGGTGATGCTGGTTGCGAGCAGGAGCTCGTCGTTCACTTCGATGAGGATCGAGTAGTCACCGGGCCGGGGGAAGGAGAGGTTGGCGATTTCGTTGATCAGATTGATGCGCTGGAGCGGGCCTTGGGAGTCGAAGGTGCGCTCGATCAAGGGCTTCACGTCGGACGCGCCCAGGCCCATGGAGATTTTGATCCGGTGGGTGCCGGCGGGCACGTCGCTGAGAGTGAGAAACCATACCATGAACGGATGCACCACGGGAAACTGGCGGCCGCGGATGTTGGAGAACACTCCCAGGATGGTGTGCTTGCCGGAGCCGGGATCGATGTGAACGCCGTCGCAGGTGAGCCAGGCGAGTATTTGGGGAGTGGAGTGCATGGAGGGAAAGAGGCACGACAGTGCGGGCGGCGCGAGCCGGGGGGCAAGCGGGTAAAGCGGTAAATCGCAGGCTTGGCGACTGTGCCGGTGATCCGTTGTGTCGGGGTGATGTCGAACTTAGAAGTCTGGCTCCATCCCCTGCGCGATTATCCGCGCTGGTTTGTGGTGGTCTGTTTCGGGTGCGCGCTTTTCGGCCTGCTTTGGGTCGCCGTGGGGCTGCTGCGGTGGTCGGCTCTGTTGTGCGCCGCGCTGGCGTTTGTCGCGATCATGGGGGCCTTTGCCCTGTGGTTGTGGGCTTGAGCGGCGTGTCCCGCCGGAAGTCGCGAGCTTTTGCTTGTCACGCTTTTGAGCGGCCCCCTATTTCTCACCGATGAAATACATCTTCGTGACAGGCGGGGTGGTCTCGTCGTTGGGCAAGGGCCTCACGGCTGCGGCGCTGGGCGCTCTGCTTGAGCTGCGCGGGCTGACCGTGCGCATCCAGAAGTTCGACCCCTACCTGAACGTCGATCCGGGCACCATGAGCCCTTTCCAGCACGGTGAGGTTTACGTCCTCGAAGACGGCGCGGAGACCGACCTCGACCTCGGCCACTACGAGCGTTTCACCAGCGGCAAGCTCTCCAAGCTCAACTCGCTCAGTTCCGGCCAGGTTTACGAGAGTGTCATCTCCAAGGAGCGCCGGGGCGTTTATCTCGGCAAGACGGTCCAGGTGATCCCCCACGTCACCAACGAAATCAAGGAACGCATCTACGCCGGCGGCAAGGATGTCGATGTGCTCATCACCGAGATCGGCGGCACCACCGGCGACATCGAGGGCCTGCCCTTCCTTGAGGCCATGCGCCAGTTCGCCCTCGAGGTGGGACCCACCGACTGCCTTTTCATCCACGTCACGCTCGTGCCCTATCTCGCCGCCGCCGGCGAACTCAAGACCAAGCCCACCCAGCAATCCGTCGCCAAACTCCGTGAGATCGGCATCCAGCCCGACATCCTCGTGTGCCGTTGCGACCACCCGCTTGATCCGGGGCTGCGCGACAAGATTTCCATGTTCTGCAACGTCCCCGTGAAGGCCGTCATCGAGTGCGGTGACGTGGACTCGATCTACGAGCTGCCTCTGGCACTCCAGAAGGAGCGCATGGACGACCTCGTGATCGACCTCTTCGGCCTGAAAAACCCCGCGCCCGAGAAAAACATCTGGCACGAGATCGTCCGCCGCATCAAGACCCCCGCCAACGAGGTGAAGATCGGCGTCGTCGGCAAATACATCGAGCTTCAGGACGCCTACAAATCCGTCTACGAATCTGTCACGCACGCCGGCATCGCCAACAACTGCAAGGTCAACATCGTCCGCATCGACGCCGAGGACCTTGAAAAGAAAAACGGCCTCGCCCTCCTCAAGGGTCTCGACGGCATTCTCGTCCCCGGCGGTTTCGGCGACCGCGGCACCGAGGGCAAAATCGCCGCCGCCAAATACGCCCGTGAAAACAAGGTCCCCTATTACGGTCTCTGCCTCGGTCTGCAGATCGCGGTCATCGAATACAGCCGCAATGTGCTCAAACTCAAGGGCGCCAACTCCACCGAGTTCGATCCCGACGGCACTCACCCCGTCATCAACATGATGGAGGAGCAGAAAAACATCATCGACAAGGGTGCCACCATGCGCCTCGGCAGCTACGAGTGCGCGCTCACGCCCGGCACGCTCGCCGCCAAGGCCTACAAAGCCTCGCACATCCGCGAGCGCCACCGCCACCGTTTCGAGGTCAACAACGCCTACGTCGGCCAGCTCCAGCGTGGCGGCCTCGTCATCAGCGGCATAAATCCCCGCCGCAACCTGGTCGAGATCGTCGAACTCAAGGACCACCCGTGGTTCCTCGCCGTGCAGTTCCATCCTGAATTCCAGTCGAAGCCCAACAAGGCCCACCCGCTGTTCGCAGCCTTCATCGCCGCCGCGTTGAAAAACAAGAAGCCGGCCAAGAAGGCCGTGAAGCCGAGAAAAAAGTAAGGCAGGAGCCCGTTTACGGGCGATTTGTCGATTCATCCAACGTCTTTCCGTCCAAGCATCGCCCATGAATGGGCGCGACCTTCCAGCCTCCATGCCTCTATTCGACTCCAAAAAACTCCTCGTCCTCGCCGGTCCTTGCTCGCTCGAAAACGAAAAGGTCGTGCGCGCCGTCGCCGAGAAACTGGTCGCCCTCCGCTCGCGCTACCCCGAATTGAACCTCGTCTTCAAGGGCTCCTTCGACAAGGCCAACCGCACCTCCATCGCCGGAGGACGCGGCACCGGCCTTGAAGCTGGTCTCGCCCTCCACGCCCTCGTTAAAAAAGACTACGGCCTGCCCTGCGTGACCGATGTCCACGAGAGCGACCAGTGCGCACCCGTCGCCGCAGTCTGCGATGTCTTGCAGATACCCGCCTACCTCTGCCGCCAGACCGACCTGCTGCTCGCCGCCGCCGCGACCGGCAAGACGGTCAACGTGAAGAAGGGCCAGTTTCTCTCCCCCAACGACATGGTCCACGTCGTCGGCAAGTTGCAGCATGGAGGCGCCGCCGAAATCTGGCAGTGCGAGCGCGGTGCGACCTTTGGTTACAACAACCTTGTCGTCGATATGCGCACGTTCCCCATCATGGCGCGCAACGGCTATCCGACGATCCTCGACGCCACCCACAGCGTGCAGCTTCCCGGCGCCGCCGGCGGCAAGAGCGGCGGACAGCGCGAATTCGTGCCCACGCTCGCCTTCGCCGCGCTCGCGGCCGGCGCCGACGGCCTCTTCCTCGAAACCCATCCCGATCCCGACAACGCCCTCTCCGACGGCCCCAACATGGTGCCGCTCGACCAGTTGGAGGCGCTCCTGGCGAAGTGCCTGGCGTTTTGGCAACTGGCACGCACTTGAGCCGTCCTTGTGACCAACGGCAAAGCCATTGACCGCGCCGCCGGTCTTGCCAACAATCAGAGCTTAAACCCAGCCCTTGATGGATACTTTCCTTATCGACGTGCCGATCCCTTCCATGGGCGCGACCGTCAGCGAACTCACCGTAATCGATATCAAGGTCGCCAGCGGCGCCCGTATCACCAAGGGCGAGAAAATCGCCGAGTTGGAGAGCGACAAATCGGTCTTCGAATTCGAAGCACCGTGCGACGGGACCATTGAGGCCGTTCAGGCCCGAGCCGGCGACATCCTGCCCAGCGGCGCACCTTTCCTGCGTGTCCGCACCGCCGACATCTCCCTCAAAAACCTCCAGGTTAACGGTGCCGCTCCCGCCGTCGCCGCAACCGCCAAGATCGCCACTGTGGCGGCGAGCGCAAGCGAGCCGAAGCCTGTGCCTGCCGCGCCCACCTTGGTCTCCGCCGCGTCCTCCGGCGGATTCCAGTGGACGCCCCGCGCCGCCAAGCTGGCCCAAGAGGCCGGCCTCGACCCCGCCACGCTCACCAACATCGTCCCCACTGGACCCGGTGGGCGCGTCTCGGGCGACGACATCACCCTCTTCCTTTCGCAGCGCGGACAATCGGGAAATCTCCAGCCTCAGCCGATCCACTCCGACAAGCCGGCGCCCGCCTCCGCCTCGGAGACCGTCTGCATAGCCGGCGTCGGTTACGCCGTGCCGGCCAACATCCGCCCGACCAGCGAGATTTTGAAGGCCTTCCCGGGCCGCACCGAGGCGGAGATGCTCAAGCTCACCGGCATCAAGGAGCGCCGTTACGCCGACGCCGACGAGAGCGCCACCCGCCTCGCCGCCCAGGCCGTCGATCGCGCCCTCACCCAGGCCGGTATGACTGCCGCGCAGATCGACGGCATCGTGCTCGCCACCATCATCCCCGACCAGCCCGTGCCCTCGATGGCCAGCGCGCTGGCCAAGCTCCTTGGTTGCCCCAAAGCGCTCGCCTTCGACGTCAACGCCGCCTGCTCGGGCTGGCTCTACGCCCTCGAAGTCGGCCGCGCCTTCATTCGCGGCGGCACCGCCAAAAACGTGATCGTTGTCACCGCCGAGCTCCTCTCGCGCATCACCAATCCCAACGACCACGAGACCGCTTTCCTCTTTGGCGATGGCGCCGGCGCGGCCATCCTCACCGACTCCCCCGGCGGCCACCGCCTGCACCGCATGGCGCTGGCGGGCGACGCCTCGGCCTTCAAAGCCATCCAGCGTCCCGGCGGTGGTGCCAACCGTCCCATGCCGTGCGCCGACGGCAGCGACCGTGACGATTTTTATCTCCAGATGGACGGCGGCGCCGTGTTCAAGAGCGCGGTCATCGCTTTCGCCAATGAGATCGAGTCGGCCATGCAACGTCACGGACTCAAGCCCGACGACATCGCGTGGATCGTGCCGCACCAGGCCAACGAGCGCATCCTCAAAGCCGTCGGCAAACGCGTGGGCATCCCCTTCGAAAAGTTCGTCGTGACCATCTCTAAATACGGCAACACCTCGGGTGCGTCCGTCTCGATGGCCCTCGGCTGGGCGGCCGAAGAAGGCATCTTCAAAACTGGCGACAAGATCATCTTCTGCTCCGTCGGCGCGGGCCTGACCTTCGCCGGCGGGCTGTTGGTGTGGTGACGCTCTGACAGGCGTGGTTATGGTTCTATTCTAACTTCGTTTGGGCGTATGAGCCCGGGGGTGGCACACCTCGCTTTTGGTCGATGATGCTCGCCCGCGGCTATCAGTCCCGCCGTATGTCGGCGCGTTTCGGCCTGGAGTTCGCGCATTGAGCGTGCGCAGGCCAACTTTACACTTGCGGCAGTGCTGCGAACGGGACGACTCTGACACTTCGCGGCATTTGTTTGGCTCAGGCCGGTGTCGCCGCGTCGCTCCCATCGGCCATTAACGTCAGTATAACCTTCAACCAACGGCTCCGCTCACGCGGGGTCATCCCGGAAAGTCGGCGCTTAGGAGCACGCGGCGGTTTTTCGTTCGTTCATATGAGTTCTGTAATGCAAGAGCTGCTCGCTCAATCCGGTTTCGATAAGCTCAAAGAGGGCGCCATCGTCTCCGCCACGATCACCGAAATCCGTCAAAACGACGTCGTCGTCGACATCGGTGGCAAATCCGAAGGCGTCATCCCCGCCAACGAGTTCATCGACATCGGCGAACTCCAGATCGGCTCCCAAATCGACGTCTACGTCGAGAAGCTCGAAGACAAGTCCGGCGCCCCCGTTCTCTCCTTCGACAAGGCCGAGCAAAAGAAAAACTGGGACAACATTCTCACCAAGTTCCCCGAGGGCTCCATCGCCGCGGGTCGCGTCAAGGCCAAGGTCAAGGGCGGTCTGATCGTTTCGATCGGCGTCGATTCCTTCCTCCCCGCCTCCCACATCGACATCCAGCCTCCCAAGAACCTCGACCAATACGTCGGCCAGACCTACGACTTCAAGGTTCTCAAGATCAACCTCGACCGGAAGAACATCGTTCTATCCCGCCGCGAGCTCATCGAGGAACAGCGCACCAACAAGCGCAAGAGCCTCCTCGACTCCATCCAGCCCGGCCAGGTCCGCAAGGGCGTCGTCAAGAACATCACCGATTTCGGCGCGTTCATCGACCTCGACGGCATGGACGGCCTTCTCCACATCACCGACATGTCCTGGGGCCGCATCGCTCACCCGAGCGAGATCCTAAAGCAGGGTGAGGAGATCAACGTCATGATCATCGAGGTGAACCGCGAGAAAGAGCGCGTCTCCCTCGGCCTCAAGCAGACCACCAAGAATCCTTGGGACGAGATCGAACATAAGTTCCCCGTCGGCGCCAAGGTTCACGGCAAGGTCGTCAACCTCGTCCCCTACGGCGCGTTCATCGAGATCGAGCCCGGTGTCGAAGGCCTCGTGCACATCACCGAGATGTCCTGGACCAAGCGCATCACCAAGCCCTCCGAGCTCCTCAAGGTCGGTCAGGAGCTGGACGCGGTCGTCCTCGGTATCCAGAAGGAAGACCAGAAGATCTCCCTTGGCCTGCGCCAGCTCGAGCCCAACCCGTGGGACATGGCCCGCCACAATTACCCGATCGGCGCCCGCGTCCGCGGCAAGGTCCGCAACATGACCACCTACGGCGCCTTCATCGAGCTCGAGGAAGGCATCGACGGCATGGTGCACGTCTCCGACCTCAGCTGGACCCGCAAGGTCAACCACCCGTCCGAGATCCTCAAGAAGGGCGACGAAGTGGACGCCATTGTGCTCGATGTCGATGCCTCCCAGCAGCGCATCAGCCTCGGCGTCAAGCAGCTCGCCGTCGATCCGTGGACCGACATCGACGCCTTCTTCAAGATCGGCGACGTCGTCACCGGCACCGTCTCGAAGATCACCTCCTTCGGCGCCTTTGTGGAGCTCAAGGACGGCATCGACGGTCTCGTGCACATCTCGCAGATCAGCGAGGAGCGCATCGAGAAGGTGAAGGACGTGCTCAAGCCCGGCCAGGAAATCACCGCCCGCGTCATCAAGATCGACCGTGACGAGCGCCGCCTGGGCCTCTCCGTCAAGGCCGCCAACTACTCCGAGCAGCAGCTCGCCGCCGAGACTGCTTCCTTCGAGGCCCTCAACCGCGACAGCTCCGGCGACATGATGAACCTCGGCGACATCCTCGACGCCGCCTCCGACAAGAAGGCCTAAGGTCCCTGGCTTAGTTCACGAGTGAACACGAGCGCCCGGTTCCGCTTCCGCGGATCCGGGCGCTTTTTTTGAGCCGTCTGTGTGGCGTCACGCGCACTCATGGACGTGCGCGCGGTCGGGTACGGCTCGACGCAGAAGTCCCGCTTTTGCAGGTTCAGGAGTTTCGAGACTGCTGTTTTCGAGTTCGCCTCCGCTGCTACGCATTTCGAACAGAACGCACAACCCGTGGCGGTTATTCAACGCCGCGGGGTTCTCTTCCCCCGTCTATCTCCGCAAGGATCACCCCGCCCACACGTTTTACCACTCTCACCGGGAGGCCCGCTACGATCAGCGGCTCCAACTTAAGGAAACTTGGAAAAGAGGGTTGGCGGGGTTTCCGGTTTCGCATGGGTCTCGTTTAATCGGATACCAACTGTATCAAGGCGTTTTCAACTCTCCGCCGGATAACCGGAAGAAACGGACCCATGCCCGGGGTGATCTTGGAAAACCGCAAGAACGGCAAAGCGCCCGTGCCTCGTTTGGTTGATAGTAGCGGCCCATGAAAATCCTGCTTTTCACACTGCTCGCCGCCGTCGTTGGCGTAATCGCCGCCGGACTCGTCGGCCTGCTCCTTCCCGCCACTCGCACCGCCTCCGCCACCCGTGAGATCGCCGCTCCGCCGGAGCGTGTATGGCGACTGATGACGAATCTTGCGGCCCAGCCGACTTGGCGGCCCGGAGTTGCCGCCGTCGAGGTGCTCGACGCCACGCCCGGCCGCGAGCACTGGATAGAGCGGCCACTCAGCGGACCGGCCATACGCTTTCACACCGAGCGGCAGCTTGCGCCTACGGACTGGACCATCGCTTTTTCCGGTCCCGCCGAGGGCCGCTGGACCGGCCGCCTCGATACCCAGGCAGGCGGCCGCGGCGTGCTCCTGAACATCGAAGAAAGCTCCACCGTGCGAAACCCCTGGATGCGCCTTGTCGCCCGCCTGGCCTTCGACCCGCAGGCCTTCGTCGATACCTATCTCGGGCAACTCGCTGCGGAGGCCGAAAAGAGCGGGCGTTGACCTCGCCTCGCGGGCTGGCACGATCCGCGGGTCCACCCACCCGCCGTGCCGCCCCGTAACTCCACCCGCGATGACTACAGCCGGCGACTTGATCGCGTTCGTGCCCACCTTGACACCCACCTCGCGGAACCGCTGGACCTCGAGTCGTTGGCGCGCGTGGCATGCCTCTCTCCCTGTCATTTTCACCGTGTGTTTCGAGGCCTGACCGGCGAAGGCGTGGGCGAACATCTTCGTCGGCTGCGCTTGGAACGCGGCGCGTTGCTCCTGCGCCACTCGCCCCGCGACGTCACCGAGGTGGCGCTGGCGGTTGGCTACGAGAGTCCAGCAGCCTTTTCACGAGCCTTCGAGCGGCTCTTTGGCACTTCGCCCAGCGGCTGGCGCAAGCGGGATTTTTCCGACCCGCCGCCGGTCGCGTACGCGGAGCGTCCGGCACCTATCGCGCCGGAGAAAATCGTGCAACGTGCCCCTGCGCGGATAAGCTTCGTCCGTCGCCTCGGGCCTTACGCCAAATCGGCGCCGGCGGCCTGGGATGATCTCATGCGCACGCTTTCATGGCGTGTGTGGCTGCGTTTTCCGGCTGAGATGATCGGCATCTGCCACGACGATCCGGAGATCACCGCTTCGGAGAATCTCCGCTACGACGCCTGCCTGCGGTTCCGTCTGCCGGCCGCGCCGCGCGATGGTGTGGCCGAGCGAGTGCTACCCGGCGGGCGCCACGCGGTTTTTTTGCACCGCGGTCCGCATCCGGGACTGTCCCGCACCTATGCGAGCATCTACGGCGCCTGGTTGCCGGAGAGCGGCGAACTCCTCGGCGAAGGCCCGGCTTTCGAGGTTTATCTCGACCACCCTGAACGCATCGCGCCGGAAAGGCTGCGCACGCTGATTCACCTGCCGCTGGCGTGAGCAGACACCGTGCTCGACAGCCGGGTCCGTTTTTTTTCACCAGGGGTAAGGGAGCCTCGTGGACTCGATCATTTCCGGGGCATTCATTACGGGTTTACGACGGCTTTTGTCGGATATGAAAAACCCATGGCTGGATGCCTTTGGACTAAACGTTTTCCAAACCGAAATCGCTCCGCGATTCCGCTACGTTGGGAGTCCGTAGCGGGGCGGTGGCGCCGTTTCGGCCTGATAGTCTTAAATCTTTACTTGGGCTGGTAGGCGAGATGACGGCGTGAATTGGATACTCTGATACTGGGGTGATTGCTACGCTGTTTTGTCTAGTCGCTAACGAAGGAAAGGTTCTTTGTTGGTTTCTTTTCCATTAACAATTAACCAAAAATTTTAATAAAAAACTCTTTTTTAAGGGAGGTCCTAATTTCATTTCCAGATGTGATTTTAAATCATCCTGCTGAGGCCAGCGTGAGTGCACTCGCAAAAAGCGTGGGTTAACAGGTGTTTAATATCATGATTTCACGTGGTTTGAGTGCGGGAAGG
>CAIRBK010000038.1 GCA_903876795.1 uncultured Verrucomicrobiota bacterium | reverse complement strand
GCGTGCGGGTCCTCAAGCGCGCGCGCTGCACGGCACCCCGGAAATCTTCAACACCGACCAAGGCTGCCAGTTCACCAGCGCGGAGTTCACCGGGGTCTTGAAGGGGCGCGGAGTCAAAATCTCGATGGATGGCCAAGGACGTTGCCTGGATAATGTCTTCGTCGAGCGGCTCTGGCGTTCGGTCAAATACGAGGAGGTTTACCCCAATGCCTACGCCGACTTGGTGGAGGCCGAACGCAATCTTCGCGGCTCTTTTCGGTTCAACAACGATCACCGCCCACTAAGCGCCCAGGACTGCCAAACGCATTCGGAAATCAATCGCCCCGGCATCGAACCCAATCCCTATAAATCTTTCCATCATCCCAATCCACGAACCCTCTTCATAACTAACTTTCACGCTCCCCCTGTCCAACCAACCGGAGCCACCTCGGTTTCATATCGCAGCACGCTGATCGCCGCAGTCGCAGCGGTGTCGCAGCGCAGCACCAGCGGTCCGAGCGTGACCGGGTTAAAACCAGCCGCCGTCGCGACCGTCATCTCGATCGGCGAGAAATCTCCCTCGGGTCCCACCATCCACACGGCGCTTGCCGGAGCGCGTCCGCCATGCGCGGCACGGAACTCCGCCAGCACCGCGCGAAGCGACCGCGCCTCCGGGTGCAGGCTGGCGACGAGCCGTAGCTCCGCGCCGCGCACGACGTCGTCCGCCAAAAACTCGGCCAGCGACGTAACCCCGACGATCTCTGGCACGAACGGGTTGCCGCACTGCTTGGCTGCCTCCAAGGCGGCGGTGCGCCATTTAGCGACCTTTTTGTCGGAGCGGTCGCCGTCGAGGTGGACCTGGGTACGTTCAGAGGCAAGCGGCACAATGCGGGCCGCGCCCAGTTCGGTGGCGTGGCGCACGATGTCGTCCATCACGCCGCCCTTGGGCAGCGCTTGCGCGAGCGTGATTGTGCAGGGCAGGGGAGAGCGGGTATGGCTGGCGGTGACGCGCAGGGCGGCCCCGGCTTTGCGTGCATCGGTGAGCTCGCAAGTCCACTCGGCGCCACGACCATCGAAGGCCACGACCGTGTCGCCGGCACGTGCCCGGTTGACGGTGACCAGGTGGTGCGATTCGTCGGACGAAAGGGTGATGAGGCCTTGTGCGGGCGCGGAGGCGAATACGCGAAAATCGGACATGACGGCGAGTGGAACGCCGGAGTTTTCCATTTACAAGCCCGCCGGCGGTCCTAGCTTGGCGCTCGTTTCACGCCCGCCCGGGTGGCGAAATTGGTATACGCAGCAGACTCAAAATCTGCCGTCCTCTAAAGACTTGTCGGTTCGAGTCCGACCCCGGGCACCAGTTTCGTAACCTCTGGTTGGCATGTTGCCGTTCCCGGGTTAACAGCGGGCGTGGTCTTTGATGCAGAGCCTCCGAGTGTTTCGCATTGCGAAGGCCGGTGCGTCTGCGTCTGCTGGCGCCTCTTTTTATGGCGAAGAAATCTCAAGCGACCTGGGGCGGCCGTTTTACCGCCGGCCCCGCCGAACTGATGTTGAAATTCAGCGAGTCCGTCTCGTTCGACCACCGACTCGCGCCGTTCGACATCGCCGGCAGCAAGGCCCACTCGGCCATGCTGGCCCATGTCGGTCTCATCACCGCCAAGGAGCGCGACGCCATCCACGCCGGCCTCGACACCATCCTCGCGCAGATCGCCGCAGGCAAGTTCGCCTGGAGCACGCAACTCGAGGACGTTCACATGAACATCGAGCAGGCGCTCACGAAAAGCGTGCCGGCCGCCGCCAAGCTCCACACCGCCCGCAGCCGCAACGACCAAGTCGCGACCGACATGCGCCTCTGGTTCAAGCACGCCTGCGCCGTTCTCTCCGATAAAATCCTCGGCGCCCAGCGCGCCATCCTGTCGATCGCCAAGCGCGATGGCGACGTGCTCATCCCCGGCTACACGCACCTCCAGCGCGCCCAGCCGGTGTTCCTGGCCCACCACCTCTTCGCCTATTTGGAGATGCTCGAGCGCGACCGCACCCGTTTCTCCGCCGTCGCCGACCACGCCAACTGGTGCCCGCTCGGCTCGGGCGCCATCGCGGGCACCACGTTGCCCATCGACCGGGAGTTCACCGCCAGCCAACTCGGCTTTGTCGATGCCAAGGGCCGCCCGCGCGTCACCCAGAACTCCATGGACACCGTGGCTGATCGCGATCTGTTCATCGAGTTTGCCAACGCCTGCGCCCTCTTCGGCGTGCACATGTCGCGCATCGCCGAGGACCTCATCATCTGGTCGAGCGTCGAATTCAAGTTCATCGACCTGCCTGACACCTTTTGCACCGGCTCGTCGCTCATGCCGCAGAAGAAAAATCCCGACTCCTGCGAGTTGTTGCGCGGCAAGTCGGCCCGGCTCCAGGGCAACCTGCACACGCTCCTCACCCTGGCCAAGGGCCTGCCGCTCACCTACAATCGCGATCTTCAGGAGGACAAACCGCCGGTGTTCGACAGCTTTGACCAGACCGCGCTTTGCGCCGACGTGCTCGCCGGGACGGTCGAGGGCATGACGGTTTTCCGCGAGCACTGCGCCGTGGCCGTGGCCGATCCCGCTTTGCTCGCGACCGATCTGGCCGATTATCTGGTCGATCGCGGCGTGCCCTTCCGCGAGGCCCACCACGCCGTCGGCTCCGTGGTCAAGCTCGCCGAGACGCTCAAGCTGCCGCTGGACAAGCTCCCCACGGACGAGGTCAAAAAAATCCACGCCGGCTACGGCGACGACTGGGCCGTGGTGTTCGACCTCAAGCGCGCGATGGCCAAGCGTAGGGGAACCGGCATGCCCGGTCCCGCCCAGGTCAAAAAACAGGCCGCCCGCTGGGCGAAGATTCTGGGCTGAGTCCGTAAATGTAGGAGCCTGCATCCAGGCGATTCGGTAGACCAAAGACTTTAAAGGCCCCGCATCGCCTGCAAGCAGGCTCCTACCTCTGCAAACCCGCGCGTCTAATGGCCAAAGTCCGCATCCTTCCCGACCGGGTCGCCAACCAGATCGCCGCCGGCGAGGTGATCGAGCGTCCGGCTGCGGTGGTGAAGGAATTGGTGGAAAACGCCATCGACGCCGGCGCCACCCGCATCGAGGTCGAGTTCCGCCACGGCGGGCGCTCCCTCATGCGTGTCGAGGACAACGGCCACGGCATGTCGCGCGACGACACGCTGCTCGCCCTCGAGCGCCACGCCACCAGCAAGATCAACGAGGCCGATGACCTCAACCGGCTCGCGAGCTTCGGTTTCCGCGGCGAAGCCCTGCCGTCCATCGCCAGCGTGTCACGCTTCACGCTGCAAACCCGCGAGAACGGGGCCGACGCCGGCTCGGAGATATTGGTCAACGGCGGCAAGTTCGTGCATGTGCGCGACTGCGGCCGCCCCGTCGGCACACGCATCGAGGTCGCCCAGTTGTTCAACTCGGTGCCCGCTCGGCGCAAGTTTCTCAAGACCGACCAGACCGAGGCCGCCCATATCATCACCGGCGTGCGGCTCTACGCTCTGGCGTTTCCACAGGTCGCATTCACCCTCATCGAGGACGGACGCGTGATCTTCCGTTCGCCGGAATGCAGCGATTTACTCGGGCGCGTGGCGGAGATTTTCGGCCGCCAACTGGCCAACGAGCTCACGACCATCGACGCGACGGAAAACGGCCTGCGCCTGCACGGCCTGATCGGCCGCCCGGGAGCGGGCCGTTCGACGCGGCACGAGATGATCACGTTCATCAACCAGCGTCCGGTCGACACGCGGGCGGTCAATTACGCGCTGATCGAGAGTTATCACGAGTCGCTGCCGAAGGGGCGCTACCCACTGGCGTTCGTTTTTCTTGAGATCGATCCGGCGGCGGTGGACGTGAACGTACACCCGTCGAAACGCGAGGTGCGCTTCCGCTCCGAGACTGCGGTGCGCGGCTTTGTCATCCGCAGCGTGCTGGCACGCCTGCGCGAGCTCGGCCCCGCCGCCGGTCCGGTTGTGACGCCGACGATCGGGGTTGTGACGCCGCCCGTCTCCGTGAACTCGCCTCAGCCCCTTGTCCCGCCAAGGCTGGCATCGGTGCTACCGGTTGCCACGGTTGCGCCCCGGCGGCCTGCGCCCGCTTCTGCGGCTGTTGCCACGGTTGTTCATCCGCCATCGCCAATCGGCCATTCCGCCACGCCGCCTCCCGGGGTGTCGGCCTGGCGTTTTCTCGGCGTAGCCCACGGCGCCTACGCTTTGTTCGAGACCAAGGCCGGTCTGGTGCTGCTCGACCGACGGGCCGCGCACGAGAGGATCTGGTTCGAGCGCCTGCAGGACCAGTTTCGCGACGGCACGGTGCCCAGCCAGCGGCTGTTGCTGCCGGTGGCCCTGGAGCTGGACCCGATCGCGAGCGCGCTGCTGCTGGCCCGGCTGGAGTTTTTAAACGGGCACGGCTTCGAGGTTGTGGAGTTCGGCCGCAACTTTTTCCGCATTGAAAGCCTGCCGGCCTGGATGGAGCCGGCCGACGCCGAGCCCTTTGTGCGCGAACTCCTCGGTGCGCTCCGCGACGGTCGCCTCCAGGAAAGCCGCCTTGATCTGGCCCGCGAACAACTCGCCCGCCTCGCCGCTGCACGGGCCGTGCGACTGGGCGAAACTGCGGGCGAGGCCGCGATGCACGCGTTGGTCACCCAACTCTTTGCCTGCCGCGCCCCGCTGACCAGTCCGGGCGGCACGCCCACGCACATCGAGCTCAGCCAGGGCGAACTCGCCCGCCGGTTTCAGCGGTGATAAAAAACCACCGCCCCGTTTTTTTGGGTTCAGGTCACACGAAAAACTGTTACTGATCACCGAATTGTGCCTCCGATTTTCTCCTGGCACGGTTTCTGTTGTCGTCAGTTTACACTTTCTCGCATGCCCGCACCTAAAAAAACCAAGTCCAAGGCAGCACCCGCAACCGCCCCAGTCGCCATCGCGAAGGGCTCCGTTACAACCCCGGCCGCACAACAGGCTCCGGCGGATCACGCGGTGGTCTCCCTCAAGCAGGCCATCGTCCGCAACCTCAACTTTACGCTCGCCCGTGACCTTACCACCGCCAAGCCGCGCGACTGGTGGATCGCCACTTCGCTGGCCGTACGCGAAAACATCCTCGCCCGCCTCATCAAGACCCAGGGCGTTCACAACAAGCAGAACGTTCGCCGTCTCTACTACCTCTCGCTCGAATACCTGATGGGGCGCCTGTTCGAGAACAACCTCTACAACACCGGCCTCTACGAGGAGGCCCGCGCCGCCTTGCGCGAGCTCGGTGTCGATTGGGAAACGGTGCGCGAGAGCGAGGTTGACATGGGTCTTGGCAACGGCGGTCTCGGTCGCCTGGCCGCCTGCTTCCTAGACTCCCTCGCCACCCTGGACCTGCCGGCCATCGGTTACGGCATCCATTACGAATTCGGCCTGTTCAAACAAGAGTTTGTCCACGGCCACCAGGTCGAGCATCCCGACAACTGGATGATTTTCGGCACCCCGTGGGAGGTTGTCCGGCCTGAATACACCACCGACGTTCAGATCTACGGCCGGGTGGAGATGGTGTTCGACGACCACGGTAATTCCCGTCCCAGGTGGGTCGATACCAAGACGATCCTTGGCGTTCCCTACGACATCCCCATCGCCGGCTACGGCACCGACACGGTGAATCTGCTCCGTCTCTGGGCCTCGCGCTCCACCGAGGAGTTCGACTTGGTCGCGTTCAACAGCGGCGGCTACGTCGATGCCGTCCGCGAAAAAGCCATCGGCGAGACCGTTTCGAAGGTTTTGTATCCAAACGACAAGACCGAGAACGGCAAGGAGCTGCGCCTCGTGCAGCAGTATTTTTTCGTGTCGTGCTCCCTGCGCGACATCATCCGCCGCCACTTCCGCCACGAGGGCAATTCCTGGACCAATTTCGATTCCAAGGTCGCCGTCCAGCTCAACGACACCCATCCGGCCGTGGCCGTGGCCGAGCTCATGCGCATCCTTCTCGACGAGCATAACTTCACCTGGGAAACGGCCTGGGGTATCGTTGTCCAAACCTTCGGCTACACCAACCACACGCTGCTGCCCGAGGCCCTCGAAAAATGGGGCGTGCCCCTCTTCACCCGCGTGCTGCCGCGCCACACCCAGATCATCTTCGAGATCAACCGCCGTCTGATGGAGGAGGTCGAGGCCAAGTGGCCCGGCGACAACCACAAGAAATCCGTTCTTTCCCTCGTCGAGGAGGGCGGGGCCAAGGCCTTCCGCATGGCCAACCTCGCGGTCGTCGGCTCTCACGCCGTCAACGGCGTCGCCGCCCTGCACACCGAACTCCTCAAAAAGGATCTCTTCCCGGACTTCGACGCGCTCTATCCGGGCAAGTTCCAGAACAAGACCAACGGCATCACGCCCCGCCGCTGGCTGCTCGACTGCAATCCCCGCCTTTCCAAGCTCATCACCGATAAACTCGGCGCTCCCACCGTCTGGGCTCGCGACCTCGACGTTCTTCGCGGTCTCGAGCGGCACGCCGACGATGCCGCCTTCCAAAAGGCGTTCATGGACATCAAGCGCGCCAACAAGCAGGACCTCTCCGAAGTCATCAAGGCCCTGTGCAACGTCGAGGTGTCGCCCGACGCCCTCTTCGACGTGCAGATCAAACGCCTGCACGAATACAAGCGCCAGCATCTAAACCTGCTGCACATCCTCACGCTCTACCGCCGCCTGCTCCAGGATCCGTCCCTCGACATCGTCCCTCGCGTCTTCGTCTTCGGCGCCAAGGCCGCCCCCGGCTACGATCTCGCCAAAAACATCATCCGCGCGATCAACGTCATCGGCGACCGCATCAACCGCGACGCCCGCATCCGCGGCAAACTCAAGGTCGCCTTCCTGCCCAACTACCGCGTCTCGCTCGCCGAGCGCATCATCCCCGCCGCCGATCTCTCCGAGCAGATTTCGACTGCCGGCAAGGAGGCGTCCGGCACCGGCAACATGAAGCTCGCCCTCAACGGCGCCCTCACCATCGGCACCCTAGACGGCGCCAACGTCGAGATCGGCGAAGAGGTCGGCGACGACAACATCTTCATCTTCGGCCTTAAGGTGCCCGACGTGGAGGCGCTCGACGCCAAGGGCTACAACCCGTGGTCCTATTACGGCGCCGACGACGAATTGCGCGCCGTGGTGGACTGGCTTGGCTCCGATTATTTCACGCCCGGCGAGAGCCACGCCTTCGGGGCTCTCCATCACAGCCTGCTCGACGGCGGCGACCCCTACAAAGTCCTCGCCGACTACCGTGCCTACGTGCAGGCCCACGAGCGAGTGGACGCCGCTTACCGCGACAAGGCGCGCTGGGCCAAGATGGCCATCCTCAACACCGCCCGCGTGGGCAAGTTCTCCAGCGACCGCACCATCCGCGAATACGCCAAAGAAATCTGGAGCCTCCCGTCGGTCCCGGTCTGAGCCGTTTTGTGAGGAAGGAGCGCATTTATGCGCGATGAGCGGCGTGCGGTTTTTGCACACCGCTCATCGTTGACCTGACGCGCGGAAACTGGGCCGTTGCGGATGAGAGTCAGGACCAGGAAAAGAAACCCAGGCATGTCCAAAGGAAAGTAGCACACACGGAGCAGATCGTAGCGATCTTGCGCCGGGTCGAACAAGGGGAGGCGGCGGAAGCCTGCCTGCCGCAGCGTGAACATCAGCGAGGCGACGCTCTACCGCTGGAAGCAGCAGTATGGCGCGATGGAGCTGGACGAGGTGAAGGAGCTGAAGGCGCTGCGAGACGAGAACGCACGGCTGAAGCGGCAGGTCGCCGACCAGGCAACGAGCATTCAGGTGCCGAAGGAAGTGAACTCAAAAAATGGTGAGCCCGTCGCAGCGCCGCCACGCCGTCCAAGGCATGGTTGCGGCGGGCATTTGTTCATCAGCGCAGCCGTGCCGATACCCCGGGCTGATTCGTTCGAGCTTCGTCTACCGGCGCAAGCCGCCTGGCGAACGGCGCGTGCAAACGGAAGAGGCGATCATGGATCTGTCGCGACG
>CAIRBK010000037.1 GCA_903876795.1 uncultured Verrucomicrobiota bacterium | reverse complement strand
GGCGGGCCGAGGCGCCGAGGAGTTGCGGTTGTGGACCAGCCTGCTCGAACCGAAGTCGGCGCCCGCTCTGGAACTGGCGCGGCTCTATGCGCAGCGCTGGCAACACGAGCTGTATTACCGGGAGATGAAGGTTGGGCTTGCCCCGAAACAATGGACACCAAATCAGGCGGCTTTGATGTCTTGTTTGGTTAGTTGTTTTTCGAAAGCCACAGGGGAGAGATAACCCAAGGAGCTGTGGCGCCTCTTCAGGTTGTAGAAGGTCTCGATGTAATCGAAGACGGCAAGCTCGGCGTCGTGGCGGGTCGCCGGAATGGTACTGTCCAGTTCGGACTCAGTCTTGAGCGTGCTCCAGAACGATTCCATCATGGCATTGTCGTAGCAATTTCCCGCCCGGCTCATGCTGCGGGCGATGCCGAGTTGGTTGAGTTCGAGGACAAAGCCTTGCTCGACGTACTGGCAGCCGCGATCGGAATGGTGCAGCAACCCTGGGGATGGCTTGCGGCGCGCCACGGCGTCCCGCCAGGCCGCGAGCACGAGGAGCGCGGCCAAGGTCGGGGCGCAGGCCCAGCCGATAATCTTCCGGCTGAACGCGTCGAGAATGGCGGCCAAGTAGAGCCATCCCTCGCCAGTCTCCAGGTAGGTGATGTCGGTCACCCAGACCTGATTGACCGCCGTCGGCGGTTCCATCAGTGCCAGTACATTCGGAGCGACCGGTTCGCTATGCCGGCTGTCCGTCGTGCGGGGCTTTCGCCGATGCTTCTTTCGGCCGCGGATGCCACGCTCCTTCATCAGGCGGGCGCAGCGCTTCTTGCTGGTCTGGATCCCCGCTTCCTCGAGATCGTGCCGGATTCGCGGCGCGCCGTAGTTGCCCCGGCTCTGCGCGTGGAACTCGACGATCTTCTCCGCCAGTTCCTTATCTTGCTTGGCCCGCGCGCTCGGCTTCGCCGTCAGCCACCGATAGTACCCGGACCTGCTCACGCCCAGCACCTCGCACAGCAGCTCGATCGTATGTTCGCCCTTCATCGTCTTGATCCGGGCATACCGCTCTCGGGCGTTTCGGAGAGGATGCCCAGTGATTTTTTTAGCACGATCTCCCGTTCTCGCATGCGGACCAACTCGGAGCGCAACCGCCGAATCTCCGCGTCCTTCTCCTCCATCGTCTGCGGGGCGGGGCCCAGCCCCTTCACCGCCGGCCCGTACACCTTGCGCCAGCGATAGAGCACCCAGGTCGACACACCCAGCTCCTCGGCCATCTGCTTGATCGTCCGGTCACCACGCAAGCTAAGTTCCACCGCGTGGCGCTTGTACGTTTCGTCATGGGCGCGAACCTCCCGGTCCGCTCCCGCTATTGTTGTATCTTTCATAGGTCCTTTTTCAGCCACCTAAACTGACACTCGGCGTCTCCGGCGCAGATAGGTCGCTTCCTGCGGCAAGCTCTTCGGCTCCTGTCCTCGGAAGCGACCTATCTGCTCCCCGTCAACGCGTATGTCTGTGTCCACTGAATCGGGGCAATCTCACAGGACTGGTTGCGCGTCTTTCGTGGCCAGCCACGGACTGGTTGGCGCACCACGCGGGGACAACTCCGGGGCACGCGTCGCGGTCGTGTGAGC
>CAIRBK010000036.1 GCA_903876795.1 uncultured Verrucomicrobiota bacterium | reverse complement strand
CATCGAAACCTACCTGGCCGAACGAAACCTCACCCCAAAGCCCTACCGCTGGCGTGCAGACGGCGCCTCCATCCTAAAGAAAATCAGCGCCGCCCGTGCCGCACTCAATAGTAAAGACATTAAAGGGTCAGCACACTAGCAACACCGCGCGGGCACGCCAGCGCGAACGCTTGCCGTCGCCTTCGCCGACCACACAGTTCCGCCCATGCCGATCCAAGCTTGGTTTCCCACCTTCATCTACTGCGAGAAGCTTCAGCCCAAGGGCCTCCCGCGCCTCAACGACGAGCTGGCCGACGAGTGCCGCCAACTCCGCGACTACGACGACGAAGGCCGCGCCTGGTCCGCCAAAAACTACCCGGGCGGCTACACCAGCTACGCGTCGATGCACCGGCTGCACACGTTCTCCAGCACGTTTGGCGGGCTGGAGAAAAAGCTCACCAGACATGTGCGCGCCTACGCCAAACACCTCGACATGGACCTGCGCGGCCGGGAGATCCGCATGAGCGATTGTTGGGTCAACATCATGCCGCCCACCGCCGCGCACTCGCTGCACCTGCACCCGAATTCCTTCATCAGCGGCACCTACTATGTGCGCACGCCGGCCGGCTGTCCGGGCCTGAAGTTCGAGGACCCGCGTCTGTCCAGTCTCATGGCCGCCCCGCCCAAGCTGCCCGGCGTGCGCGACGAAAACCGTCTCTACACGACCTACCCGGCCGAGGCGGGCAACGTGATCCTCTTCGAGAGCTGGCTGCGCCACGAAGTCGCCGCCAACCGCGTGGACGAGGAACGCATCAGCATCAGCTTCAACTACGCGTGGTCGTGACTTGCTCCGCGACGCGGACCGCATTCCGTGCCGCATGATCGTCATCCGCCGACTGGTCGACCGCGCCCGCGCCTACACCGGCATTTTCCTGCCAGGCGAGCCTGCGCGGATTTTTCCCACGAGCGACCACGAGCACGCCCGCATCCTGCAAATCTACAAACAGGACAAGGCCTACGAGGGCATCCTCAACGACTTCACCGACGAGGCCCCCTCGCCCGGTCCGGCGCCCGCCTCAACGCACCCTCGCCAAAAACGCCACCCCGGCGCCCAGCATCGCCAGACTCGGCAAAAGCGCCGCCCATAGCGCCGGGACCACGTCGCGCCCGCCCAGCGTCGCGCAGACCTTGAGCAGCACAAAGTAGACGACGAACAGCCCAAGCGATTTTGTCACGCCCACGGCCGGGTTGACGCGCACTCCGCTCACCGCGAACGGGATCGCCAGCGCGATGATGATCAACGGCCCGACCGTCTCCGCCCAAACGCCATAATAACGCACCTGGTACGCCGTCAGCTTGGGGTTTTCGTCGATCGAGAAGAAATCGATGATCCGCCGCAATTCGGTGAACGAGAGGTTCTGCGGCTTCGCGTCAAAGATGAGCATGAGCTCGGGATCTTCGTGGAAATCCGGGCGCACCTTTTCTGAGAATCGCACCGTGCCCTCGACCTCGCCCCCGTCGGGATTGACCTTGATCTCGCGTCCGTCGCGGAACACCCAGCCGCCGCGCTTGGGGTCTAGCCAGGCCTCGCGGGCCAGCAGGCGCGAGGTCTCGCGGCGTTGCCCGTCGAGTTCGACCAGCGTGACTCCATAGGCCCGCCGGGTGAACTGACTGTAGCGGTTGAAAAACCACATGCGGCCGTCCTGGCGGTTGTCGAAGGCCACGCTGGGCTTCGCCCCCACGCGGTCGGTCGAGAGTTGTCGGGACTGGTGCCGGTATTCGATGCCGTCGCGGATGGCGGCAGACTCCTCCATGGACCACGGAATCACCGTCGCGTTGATATACCAGGTGACGGCGCACAGCAGCACGCCCGCCACCCAGATGCCCCGCGTGATCCGCAACAGCCCCACGCCCGCCGCGCGCAGGGCGGTGATCTCATGGTTACGATGCATCTGCCCCAGCGTGTAAAGCAGCGAAACCAGCAGGGCCAGCGGCAGCACGACCGAGAGGTAGCTGGGCAGCTTGATCACGTAATAGACCGCCAAATCGGAAAACCTCGCGCCATCGGCCAGCAGATCGCGAAAATCGTCGTAGAGCGCCTGCATGAGCAGGAGTCCGAGCATCGCGCCCAGCACCAGCCCGAGGATCTTGAGCCACTCCCGCAAAAGATATCGGTCGATGAGATTCAACCGAGCGGTTAAAGAACGTTGCACCGGGAAAAGCAAAGCGGGAAAGAAAAACACGTTTCGGGAACAAACTCTGCTCACTTCCCCGCATTAACAGCGTGCGCTTCACCGCAAATAACTAAAACCTCCTGCCCATGCATCTGCCCGCCCTTTTCACCCGCCTGCTCGCTCCGCTCGCCGCCTTGGCGCTTTTGGCCGGCTGCGGACCCAAGAATCCCGCCCCCAACGCCACCATCAAAGTCGGCAACTACGCGGCCATCACCGGCAAGGACGGCACCTTCGGGGACTCCTCCACCAAGGCCACCCGCCTGGCCGTCGACGAGATCAACGCCGCCGGCGGCGTCCTCGGCAAACAGATCGAGCTCGTGGTCGAAGACACCCAGTCCAAGCCCGGTGAAGCCGCCACCGTGGTCAAAAAACTCATCACCCGCGACCAGGTTGTCGCCCTGATCGGCGAGGTCACCTCCAGCCGCTCACTCGAAGGCGCCGGCGTCGCCCAGGCATTCAAGATCCCCATGCTCAGCCCCTCCGCCACCAACCCGGCGGTGACCGCCACCGGCGACTACATTTTCCGCGCCTGCTTCATTGATCCGTTCCAGGGCAAGGTCCTCGCCTCCTTCGCCCATGAACGCCTCAAGGCCAGGCGCGCCGCCCTCCTCACCTCGATCTCCTCCGCCTACAGCACCGGCCTCGGGGACGTCTTCCGCGCCAAGTTCCCCGCGAGCGGCGGCGAGATCGTCTCCGACCAGAAATTCGCGGAGGGCGACAAGGACTTCAAAGCCCAGCTCACCGCCATCAAGGCCGCCAATCCCGACGTGTTGTTCGTGCCCGCCTACTACACCGAGGCCGCGCTCATCGCCAAGCAGGCCCGCGAGCTCGGCATCACCGCGCCGCTGATCGGCGGCGACGGCTGGGAAGCCCCCGAACTCGTGCAGATCGCCGGTAGCGCCATCGAGGGTTGCTACTATTCCACGCACTATTCCGCCGAGTCCCCCGACCCCAAGGTCCAGGCCTTCGTCAAAAAATACCGCGACCGGTACGACGGACGCACTCCCGACGGCATGGCCGCGCTCGGCTACGACGCCGCCTACATCCTGGCCGAGGCGATCCGCCGCGCCGGCTCGACCGAACCCGCCAAGATCCGCGAGGCCCTCGCCGCAACCAAGAGTTTCGATGGCATCACCGGCCGCATCGACATGGACGCCGACCGCAACGCCAGCAAACCCGCCGCCATCCTGACCATCAAGGCCGGCACCTTCACCTACCTCGAAACGGTCGCCCCGTAAACTCGCCGCCGCTTCCCACGCTGTGAGCGAGTTTCTTCAACAGTTGATCAACGGCCTTTCCCTCGGGGCGATCTACGCGCTCCTCGCGCTCGGCTACACGATGGTTTACGGCGTGCTGCGCTTCATCAACTTCGCGCACGCCGACGTGTTCATGGTCGGTTCGTTCGCCGGCTACTACGCCGCCCGCCACGCGCCCGCCGGCACGCTCTGGGGCGGGCTCGCGGTCCTCGCCGCCGCCATGGCCGCGTGCGCCGTTCTCGGGGTGCTCATCGAGCGTTTCGCCTACCGTCCCCTGCGCCACGCGCCCAAGCTCAACGTCCTCATCGCGGCCATCGGCCTGTCGCTGCTCCTCGAATACGGCGTGCAACTGCTCTTCGGAGCCACGCCGCGCAACTTCCCCCAGGTCTTCCCGTCCGCCCGGCTCCAGTTCGGCCCGCTCACCGTCTCCAGCAACCAGCTCGTGGTCATCGTCGTCTCGCTGGGACTGCTTGGCGGTCTCCAGTGGATCGTCTTCCGCACGCGCCTCGGTGCGGCCATGCGCGCCGTCTCGCTCAACCCGCGCGCCGCCCAGCTGGTCGGCATCAACCTCAACACCGTGGTCGCCTTCACCTTTGCCCTGGGCTCCGCCCTGGCCGGCGCCGGCGGCGTGCTCTACGCGATGAACTACCCGTCAATCGACCCGTTCATGGGCGTCATGCCCGGCCTGAAGGCTTTCGTCGCCGCCATCCTCGGCGGCATCGGCAGCCTGCCGGGCGCGGCGCTCGGCGCGCTCATCCTCGGCGGCGCCGAGACGCTGGTCGGCGGCAGCGCCTACTCGACCTACAAGGACGCCATCGCCTTCGGTCTGCTCATCGTGATCATGCTGCTGCGCCCCGCCGGCCTGCTCGGCCGGCTCACCGTGGAAAAGGTCTGAACCCGCCATGCCTCGCCAACACGCCGCCCTGCTCGCCTCGCTGGTCGCCGCCATTGCGGTCACGGCCTTCGGCGGCGCGCTCAACGCCTACTACCTCGACGTGGCCATGAACGTCGGCATCGCCATCCTGCTCGCCGTCTCCCTCAACCTCGTCAACGGCCACACCGGCCAGTTCTCGCTCGGCCACGCCGGCTTCATGGCCGTCGGCGCCTACCTTTCCTCCGCCTGCACCCTGCGCCTCGCCCCGCAGTTGCTCGGCGGGTCTCCGTCGGTCTTCGCGCAACACGCGCTGTTCTTCGGCGCGTTGCTGGTGGGCGGTCTCGTCGCCGCGCTGGCCGGTTTTCTCATCGGCCTGCCGTCGCTGCGGCTCAAGGGCGACTACCTCGCCCTCATCACGCTGGGTTTCGCCGAGATCATCCGCGTCGTTTTCCAGAACACGCCGGCGCTCGGCGGCGCCATCGGTCTCAACGGGATGCCCCCGCTCACCACCATCGCCTGGACCTTCGGCTGGGTGGCCGCGGCCGTGTTCACGGTGAGCTGCCTGATCAACTCCACCTACGGCCAGGGATTCCTCGCCGTGCGCGACGACGAGATCGCCGCCGCCGCGTCCGGTCTCAACCCCACGCGCTACAAGGTCGTCGCCTTCACCCTCGGCGCATTTTTCGCAGGGGTGGCCGGCGGGCTCTTTGCCCATCTCAAGCTCGCCATCGATCCGCGCGGCTTCGACTTCTTCCGCTCGGTCGAGATCGTCGTCATGGTCATCCTCGGCGGCATGGGCAACACCCTCGGCGTCATCCTCGCCGCCACCTTGCTCACGCTCCTGCCCGAGGTGCTCCGCCCCGTGGCCGAATACCGCATGGTGATCTACGCCGCCTTGCTCGTGGGCCTCATGCTCGTCCGCCCGCAGGGTCTCTTCAACGTCCGCCTCGGCCGCGCCCGCCTCTGATGTCCGCCCCGCTGCTCCAACTCGACCAGGCCACGCTCCGCTTCGGCGGCCTCACCGCCGTCAACGCCGTCGATCTCGCCCTGCCCGCCGGGCGTCTGCACGGACTCATCGGCCCCAACGGCGCGGGCAAGACCACGCTGTTCAACCTCGTCACCGGCGTTTACGCGCCGTCCTCCGGCACGCTGGCATTCGACGGACGCCCGCTGGCCGGTCTCCGCCCCGACCAAATCACCGCACTCGGCATCGCCCGCACGTTTCAAAACATCCGGCTCTTCCCCCGCCTGAGCGTCTTCGACAACGTCCGCGTCGCCGCCAATCTCCACCGCGCCACCTCGCCGCTTCAGGCACTCGTGCGCGACCGGGCCTTCCGGGCCGACGAGGCCGCCATCGCCGCGCGGGTGGACGAGTTGCTGGCCTTGTTCAACCTGGACCGCTTCCGCGACGCCCCGGCCTCCTCGTTGCCCTACGGTGAACAGCGCCGCCTCGAAATCATCCGCGCCCTGGCCACCCGGCCACGACTGCTGTTGCTCGACGAGCCCGCCGCCGGCATGAACCCGTCCGAGAAGGTCGAGCTCATCCGCCTCATCCGCGAGATCCACCGGCGCTTCGACCTGACGATCCTGCTGGTCGAGCATTCCATGCGCGTCGTCATGTCCCTGTGCGAACGCATCACCGTGCTCGATTACGGCGTCAAAATCGCCGAGGGCGCCCCCGCCGAGATCCAAACCGACCCCAAGGTCATCGAGGCCTACCTCGGCGAGGAACACACCGCCAAGTTCGGCCACCACTGATCCGCCCCGATCCATGCTGACCGTCACCGATCTCTCCGTGGCCTACGGCCCCATCAAGGCCGTCAACGGCATCTCCTTCGAGATTCCGCGCGGAGCCATCGTCACGCTCATCGGCGGCAACGGCGCGGGCAAGACCACCACGCTGCAAACCATCTCCGGCCTCGTGCGACCGGCGGCCGGCGTCATTCGTTTCAACCAGGAAGACATCACCCGGCTCGCCCCGCACGAGATCGTCGCCCGCGGACTCTGCCATGTGCCCGAAGGCCGGCTGGTGTTCGCCAATCTCTCCGTCGCCGAAAACCTCGCGCTGGGCGCCTATCTGCAACGCGACTCCGCCTCCATCGACCGCACCCGCGAACACGTTTTCGCCTTGTTCCCGCGCCTCAAGGAGCGCCTCAAACAAACCGCCGGCACGCTCTCCGGCGGCGAGCAGCAGATGCTCGCCATCGGTCGCGCGCTCATGGGCTGGCCGACGTTTCTCATGCTTGACGAACCGTCGCTCGGCATCGCCCCGCGTCTGGTAACCACGATCTTTGAAAAGATCGTCGAGATCAACCGCGAGGAAGGACTCACCATCCTCCTCGTCGAGCAAAACGCCCACCTTGCCCTGGAGATTTCCTCGCACGCCTATGTGCTGGAGACCGGCCAGATCGCCGTGGCCGGCGCGAGCCGCGACCTGCGCGACGACCCCCGGCTCAAGGCCGCCTATCTGGGCGGCTGAGACGGCGCGACCGGGGGCGTCGGCGTCTGCTCCAGGCGCACCTCGAAATCCAGGCTTTCGTGGTCCGCACCGAAGGCGGGAGTGACCTTGAGTTTCACGTTTTCCGCCTCGATCACCCCGCTGTCCCCGGGCTTCACCACCACCTCGGGAGAAAACACCGCGCCCGCCGTGCCTGCGTCGGCGCTTAACCGACCGGCCACGCTGGCAAATTCATCGGCCACCCACACTTCGCCGTGCTGAAGCGTGTTGGCCGCATTGGTGGCGATGTTGTCCAGGCCGACCGATGCGCCCGTTTCGTCCGTGATCTTGAATATCTGGACCGCGATGCGGACCTGCTCGACGCCTCCCGCCTGCTCCACCGTCGGCCGGGCAAACGCGTACAACCGCCGTCCGTCCGGCAGCCGGTAGCCGCCGGTCACCACGACTTCGCCCGGCTTCATCTCGGCTCGCAGGGCGGAGCTGAGCATATCCGCCGACATCGGCCGGCGCAGCTCGTCGAGCCGTTCCTTGGTTCGGGAGAGAAGGACATCGCGCTCCGCCAGGCGGGTCCGTTCCTCGGCCAGTTGCGCGGTCAATTCGTCGTTTTGGAGCCGCAGGCGACCGATCTCGGACCGGGTGGGTTCATCCTTTGGCCTCGCGGCAACCGCCGGCGGCGGCGCCCCGACGGCGGGCGGCGCCGCTTCGCCGCCCGGCGAAACGGGCCATCGCTGCAGGATCAAGCCGGTCAAAACCGCGCCGCCAACGAAGGACAAAAGATGGCCAAAGATTTTCACGGGGCTCGGATGCAAAAGAAGCGTTCGCCTGCGACCATTTGCAAGCGGACACCCCAACCGGTGGAATCAGCCATCGCCGCATTCTTGGAGCAGCACCCGTCGCCAGGTTGCGTGCGCGCCACTTGTTCAGCGCAGCGCAACCGGAGCCCCCAGCACTTCACGCAGCACGATGGCCTTGCGCAGGGATCGCGCGTTGCGCAATTCGCGGAGCAAGCCGACGTCATCCGTTTCGGAGCGCTGGGACGGCAAACCTGAATGCGCGGCCGCGCCGGAAGTGCGCATCGCTTTCGCCGCCTGCTCGGCCTCCGACCGGCGGGCCCTCAGCGCGGCAAGCTGATCGGCCAGCGTGCGCTGACGCTCCAGCACTGCGGCGGCGTCGCGTTCCGCCTCGAACCGCCGGACGGATTCCTGCGCGTAAGGTGAAGCATCCTCTTCGCGACGATGAACCGGCACCGGCGGAGGAGCCGGCCGCAGTTCCGCCGGGGCGGTTTGCGGACTCTCTCCACCCTGGCGCTCGGCGATCTTGCGGCGGATCTCCTCCTGGATGCGGCGCGTGTTTTCATCGTCGCCGCCGTCCTCATTCCGCAACGCCCGGCCAAACGGCGAGGTGTTGTCCGGCGTGCCGTCGCCATCATAATCGGCGGGCTCGCCGGCCTGCTCTTTTTTGCGGGCGTTCAGCCAGTAGGCGATGGCGCCGGCTACGGCGATGATGACCTGCAGGTGATCGAGTATCCAGTCCATGACCGGTTACTTCTGGCCCTCGGGCTTGGCGATGGCGGCGCGCATGTCGGTGTCGGACTTCACGTTTTCCATCTTGTAATAATCCATGACTCCGAGGCGCCCCGAGCGGAAGGCCTCGGCGATCGCCTTCGGCACCTCGGCCTGGGCGCGCACGACCTCCGCCTGCATCTCCTGCACGCGGGCCTTCATCTCCTGCTCCACGGCCACCGCGGCCGCGCGCCGAATTTCGGCCTGCGCCTGGGCGATGGATTTATTGGCCTCGGCCTGCGCTTCCTGCAGCTTGGCGCCGACGTTCTCGCCCACGTCCACGTCGGCGATGTCGATCGAGAGGATTTCGAACGCCGAGCCCACGTCCAGGCCGCGCGCGAGCACCGTCTTGGAAATGCTGTCGGGGGATTCCAGCACGCTCTTGTAGCTCTCGGAGGTGCCGATGGTGGACACGATGCCCTCGCCGACGCGGGCGATGATCGTCTCCTCCTTGGCGCCGCCCACGAAGCGGTCGAGGTGGGTGCGCACGGTCACGCGGGCCTTCACCTTCACTTGGATGCCGTCCTTGGCCACGCCGTCGATGGTGGTGCGGCCCGACTCGGGATTGGGGCAGTCGATCACCTTGGGATCGACGCTGGTGCGCACGGCCTCGACGACCGACTTGCCGGAGCCCTTGGTCGCGAGGTCGATGGCGCAGGCGCGGTCCCAGTCGAGCACGATGCCGGCCTTTTGGGCGGCGATGAGCGCCTGCACGGTCGGCACGACGTTGCCGCCGGCGAGGAAGTGGGCGGATATCTTGTCGGTGGTTATCTCGATGCCCGCCTTCACGGCGGTGATGCGAGCGTCGACCACCAAGCTGTAAGGCACTCCGCCGAGTCGCATGCCGAGGAGCGTGAGGATGCCGACCGGCGCGCCGTTGAGGCGGGCCTTCAACCACACCCCGACGAACGAGATGAAGACGCCAACCGCGATCAGGATGGCGATGATGAGGGGAATCAGGATAAGCAACGGTAGGGATGTCATAGGGAAAATCAGGAATGGGTGACGAGGAGCCGAAAATTATCCACGCCGACGACGCGCAACGAAGCACCCTTGTCGGCAAAGCCGGAACGGCAGGCCGCCTCGTAACGACGCCCCTCCACCAGGACATAGCCGGTGGGCGCCAGTGCGGTGAGCGCCTCGGCGGCCTGGCCGATCACGTCCTCCGGCCGGGCGACCGGCGGCTGGCTGGTGGCGTCCACCGTGGCGTTGACCACCATTTTGCGACCGAAGGCGGTGCGCGGCAGCAAAACCAGTTCGGCATAGAGCATCAGCCCGACGAGCAGCGCGGCCGCCACAAGCGCGAGGCCGCCGCCGACCGCTCCAAACTCGCCGAATGCCATCACGCTGCCCGCCACCAACGCCAGGCCGCCCAGCACACCCGCGACCGCCCCGGGCAAAAACACCTCGGCGGCCAGCAGCAGCGAACCGGTGATAAAGAGCAGGATAATCGCGGTCATGCGGATATCCTTTCGACGACAAGCGCGAACGCCGTGCGCCCGCGCACCACCACCGCATCGCCGGCGTCCACCGCGCCCATCTCGACGATGGCCTCGTAGCGCCGTCCGGCGATCTCGACCTGCCCGCTTGGCCGCAGGACGGTCACCGCGACGCCGCGTTGGCCGGTCAACGCCGCGACTTCATCGGCCGACTCGGGGCGCACGCCCGCCATTTGCGCCACACCGCCGATGGTGGAGCCGACCACCATCTTGTCCCACACCCAGCCCTTTGGCAGGAAGCGGGCGAACGCCGCGCCGAGCGCCACCGCGACCAACAGGCCGAGGCCCAGATTCTGCAGGGGCTGGGCAAAGGCGTCCGCCGACCACGCAACCGTCAAGGGCTCGTTGGGCCACAGGTCGGCCATGGACCAGACCAAGGCTCCCAGCATCATGAGCACGCCGACCAAAGCCGGGAGGATGATTCCCGGGAAAAACAATATCTCCGCGGCCACCAACACCGCGCCGAGCACAAAAACCACCGCCGGCTCGTGACCGGAAAGGCCCGCCACATAGTGCCCGAAAAAGACGATGCCCAGCAGCACGCCGCCCGCGATTCCGAAAAACCCCAAGCCAGGCGTCTTGAACTCGATGAAAACCGCCAGCAGACCCAGCCCCATCAGGATGGGGGACCAAGCCGTCAGGTATTGGGCGAGCTCCTCCGACCACGTCACTTCCAGTCGTTGCACGGAGACGTTGCCCGCGCCGTATTTTTGCGCGAGCAGGGCGTCCACGTCCTTGGCGATGCCTGCGGCCAGCAGCGGCTGGGGCGGCTGGCCGTAGAGCTTGCTTGCCTCGCTCGCGGTGAGGGAGAGCAATTCACCCTTACCCTTGATCACCTGGTCGTCGATCTTCAGCTCGGTGTCGGCGTCGATCATCGCCGAGATGACCGCACCCCGGTGCCCCTTGCCCTCCGACAGGGCGCGGACGCGGGCCTTGAGATAGCTCACGATTTTTTGCTTCATCGTGACATCGACATCCTTGCCGCCGGAACTCACCGGCGCGGCGGCGCCGATCACTCCGTCGGGCGCGAACCAGATCTCCCCGGTCGTCGCCGAGATAAACGCCCCGGCGGAGATCGCCTCCTTGTCCACAAACGTGATCGTCTGCCCGGGAAACTTCCCCAGCGCCTCCATGATGTCGAAGGTGACATCGAGGCGCCCCCCCGGAGTTTGCATGTCGAGCACGACGACGTCGGCCTTCCGGTCGATCGCCTCCTTCAAGCCGCGCCGCAGCACATAAAGCACGGGTTTGTCTATCGCCTCGCGCACCGGGATCACCATCACCGACTTTACGGCAGGCTTCTCCGCCTGCGGAGCGGCCTTCACGGCTTCGCCCTCCGCCCGTGAAATCAACGGGACGACCAAAGCGAGCAACCAAGCGATGAACACGCGCTTCATAAGAGTGGGCCAACTAAAGCCCGCGTCTCCGGCTGCGCAAGCGTGGCGAACCATCAGCGCGTTATAAAATCGAAAGACTGTTTCCACAGAATCATTTTGCATGGGCACGGGTTGCGCGCAAAAACACCCGCTCCATGGAAAAGGTGCCCTATCTCGGAAAAACGCTCACGCGCTGGCAGGTCGGCCGATCAACCTTCCTCGCCCTCCCCGAACACGGCGCAAGGCTGATGAACTGGCATCTCGCGCTCGGCGACGGCTCCGTGCGCGACATCGTATACTGGCCGGAGGACGCCGACTTCAACGCCTTCCCCAATGTGCGCGGGGGCAACCCGATCCTGTTTCCATTCAACGCCCGCACGTTCGACGCCGGCGATATCCACCAGTGGCGAGACCCCGCCGGCATCCGCCGGCCGATGCCCATGCACGGCTTCGCCCGCGACGGTGAATTCAAGATCATCCGTCTGGATGCACGCGGCTTCACCGCCGTCCTCGTGCCCGACGCCGCGGCCGGTCAGTACTACCCGTTCAACTACGAGTTCACCGTCGCCTACCGTTTCTCCGAACTGGGCCTCGCCTGCGAACTCACGCTGCGTAACCTCGACACCCAGCCCATCCCTTGGAGCGCGGGGCACCATTTCTATTTCACCGTGCCCTGGTCCGACGGCCGCAAACGCGGCGACTACGCCATCCGCATCCCGGCCGCGCGCACACACCGCCAGGACCCCGCCGGCAAACTCGTGCCCGGTCCCGCCCTCCAGCCCGAGGAGCGCCTCGACAACCCCGCGCTGATCGACACCTTCCACCTCGGCCTCAAGTCCAACACCCTCACTTTCGGCCCCGCCGCCGGTCCCGGCCAGGTGAGCCTCCGACATGGCACCGCCGCCGTGCCGCCGCCCGAGGCCACCGTGGTCACCTGGACCCTGTCGCCGGAGGCTCCTTTTTACTGCGTTGAACCGTGGATGGGCCCGCCCAACGCCCCCGAGACCAAGATCGGCCTGCACTGGGTCCAACCCGGCCAGGCGCAAAGTTTTGTCGTCGAGATCGCGGTCAAATAAAACTTCACCGCACGCTCGCCTGCCCGCTTCGCCTACGACTAGTTTAACCCTTTGTTGCCGCCCTTCTAAATCATGATGCCTTCCCTCACTCCCTCCCTGGCCTTTATCGGCGATGTCGGCGGCGGCGAAATGATCCTGATCCTCATCGTGATCCTGCTGTTGTTCGGCGGCCAGCGGATGCCGGAGCTCGCCAAAGGCCTGGGTAAATCCATCCGCGAATTCAAAAAAGCCACCACCGGAGTGGAGGACCAGATCAAGCGCGCGCTGGAGGAGGACCCCGTTGGCGAGCGCAAACCCGCCGCCCAGGCACCGTTTTCCCCTCCGCCGGTGGCCGCGATCACTCCGGCCGCGCCGGCCCCCGCCCAAAAAAACGAAGCCCCGCCGCCACCGCCCGCCGGCGCCGCCTGAACGCGGTCAGGCGGCACCCGCAACCCGGGTGTTGAATTATTCTCATTCCGCGTCGGCGAAAGGGTGCAGGAAATGCTAGCTTCGCTCGCCGCATGTCCACCACTCCCGTATCGCCAACCGCCGCTCGCGCGGCCACCACCGAACGGGGCGTGCTCTTCACCCTGGCCGCAGTGCAGTTCACGCATATCATGGATTTCATGATCATGATGCCGCTCGGTGCCGGCCTCATGCGGGTGTTCCAAATCAGTCCCACCCAGTTCAGCCACCTCGTGGCCGCTTACGGTTTGGCCGCCGCCGTCACCGGTTTTGCCGGCGGCTTCTTCATCGACCGTCTCGACCGTAAACGCGCCCTGCTCTGGCTCTACGCCGGTTTCGGCCTGGCCACCCTGGCCTGCGCCCTCGCGCCGACTTTCCACCTGCTGCTCGCCGCCCGCGTGGCCGCCGGTGCCTGCGGCGGTGTCGCCGGCTCCATCGTCATGGCCATCGTGGCCGATGTCATCCCGCCCGAGCGCCGCGGGCGCGGCATGGCGGTCGTGATGACGGCCTTCCCGCTCGCCTCGGTCCTCGGCGTGCCCAGCGGATTGATCTTGGTGGACATGTTTGAATGGCACGCGCCGTTTCTGCTGTTGGCAGGCTTGAGCGTGCCGATCTGGTTCATCGCCGCGCGCTTCCTGCCCGCGCTGCCACCCTCGCACATCAAAACCCACCCCGGCCGCCAGATGTGGGAAATCCTCACGCACAACGTCCACCTGCGGGGATTTCTCCTGACGGCCGCCCTCGTTTTCGCCGGCGGCCTGGTGATACCGTTCATGTCTCCCTCGCTCGTCGCCAATACCGGACTCACGGAGTCTCAGCTCAAGTTTGTTTATCTCTGCGGAGGCGCGGCGACATTCTTCACCACCGGGCTCTTCGGCCGGCTTTCAGACCAACACGACAAACTCCACGTTCTCGGCGCCGTAACGGTGGTGGCCGTGGCCACCGTGTTGACGCTCACGCACCTCGGCGCCTCGCCCATCCCGGTCACGCTCGCCATCACCACGATGTTCTTTGTCACCATGTCGGGCCGCTTCACGCCGGCCATGTCGATGGTGAGCAACGCCGTCGAGCCACGCTACCGGGGCGGCTTCATGAGCGTGAACTCGGCCGTGCAACAGGCCTTCAGCGGACTCGCCAACCTCGTCGCCGGTGCCCTCGTGGCGACAGAAGCCTCCTCGGGCCGGCTCGTCGGCTACGGTCGCGTGGGCTGGGTCGCCGTCGGCGCGTTTGTGCTCACGGTCGCTCTCGCCTGGCGTCTGCGCGCCGCCGCCCCGCACGCCGCACAACCGGGTCGCCACCCCATGCCGGTCGCGCCCGTCCTTGCCGAATAATCGCGCCGCCTTTGCGGTTGCCGGTGCCCGCAAGGTGATTAGGATTTCGGCACTATGCTCGACCTCATCAAAAAAACCCTCCTCGCGGGCGTGGGCGCCGCCGTCATCACCAAGGAAAAAGTCGAGGACACCCTCGCCGACTACGTGCGCCAAGGCAAAGTGAAGGCCGAGGACGCCAAGATCATCGCCTCCAAGATCGCCGAACAGGGCCGCAAGGAATTCGAGGAAGTCAGCCAGACGCTCGCCGCCAAGATCCAGGACATCGCCTCCCGTGACGGCGACAAGCCCGACGCCCGCATCTCCGCCCTCGAAGAACGCATCCGCGCCCTCGAAGCCAGGCTCGCCACCCCGCCCACCCGCGCCGGCGAACCGTGAAACCGCTGACCTTCCTCAGCAACGCCGCCCGCGCCAAGGACATCTTCGCCGTCCTCGCCAAGCACGGCTTCGCCAACCTGCTCGCCCAGCTCGATCCGCAGGAAGGCCTCTGGAAGCGCATCATCCCCCAGCCCGCCGAGCGCCGCACCCTGTGGGAACGCCTCCGCCTCGCCCTCGAGGAGCTGGGGCCGACCTTCGTCAAGGCCGGCCAGTTGATGAGCATGCGGCCCGACGTGCTGCCGCATTCGCTCATCTACGAACTGCGCAAACTCCAGAACGCCGTCAGCCCCCTGCCCTTCGCCGAGATGAGCACGGTCTTCGTCGAGGACCTCGGTGTCACCCCGTCCGAGGCGTTCACCGCGTTTGACGACACCCCCATCGCCAGCGCCTCGCTCGCCCAGGTTTATTTCGCAACATTGCCCGACGGCCGCGAGGTCGCCGTGAAAATCCAGCGGCCCAACCTCGCCAAAACCGTCCACGCCGACCTCGACCTGCTGGCCTGGTTCGCCGGCCAGCTCCATCACCGCATCGAAGGTCTCCAACCCTACGACCTGCCCTCCGTGGTCGCCGAGGTGCGGGAAAATCTCCTGCGCGAACTCGACTTCCGTCACGAGGCCCGCAACCAGCGCTATTTCAACGCCCTCAATCCCCACCCCGACCGCGTCTTCGCCCCCGAGGTGATCGACGAGCTCTGCTGCCAACGCGTCCTGGTGATGCAACGGATCACCGGCGTGACCGTCGGTGAGGCACGCCTGGCGCCCGCCGAGGCCGGGCGCATCGCCGCCAACGGCGCGGCCTCGCTCATACACCAAGTCCTCATCGCCGGCTTCTTCCACGCCGACCCCCACGCGGGCAACGTCCTCGTGACCCCCGACGGCCGCCTCTGCTTCCTCGACTGGGGCATGGCCGGCAACCTCACCCGCCGCCTCCGCTTCGCTCTCGCCGACCTGTTCACCGCCGCCGTCCAGCAGGACGCCGAGCGCATCGTGCAGATCGCCGCCGACCTTGGCAGCCCCGGCGGCCGCGCCGACCTCCGCGCCATGGAGCGCGACGTCACCTTGGCCCTGCGCGAGGATTTCAACGGCGCGATCGGCCGCGTCCAACTCGGCCGCGCCATGCTCAAGCTCCTCTTCATCTTCGGGCAAAACGGCATCAACATCACCCGCGACTACTCGCTCATGGCCAAGGCCGTGCTCTCCATCGAGGAGGTCGCCCGCACGCTCGATCCCCGCTTCGACCTGCGGGCCGAGGCCCGGCCCATCCTCGTCCAGCTCCAGAAGGACCGCACCGGGCCGCGCGCCCTCCTGCGCGAGAGCCGCTCGATGCTGCGCTCGCTGTTCACCGGCGCCCGCGAACTGCCAACCGGCATCTTCCGCATCATCCGCCGCATCGAACACGACGACCTCACCATCAAGTTCCAGCACCAGGGCCTGGAACAACTCGACGACGCCATCAGCGCCGCCAGCAACCGTCTTACGCTCGGCGTCATCATCGGCGCCCTCATCATCGGTTCCTCGCTGATCGTCACCACCGGCATCCGCCCGTATCTCTTCGGCTACCCCGCCCTGGGCATCGTCGGCTACCTCATCTCCGCCCTGCTGGGCCTCTACGTCGTCTGGGACATCGTCCGCTTCGGCCGGCACAAGTAGCAGGCACTTTCTTCCTTCGTCGCCACGCTTGCCATCGGGCCGTTCCGGGCACAACGTCTTGCCCTGTTCTTTGATTGGCCTCGCGCCGATCCTATCCGACGGTGTCATGCGCCCCGCGCATCGGCATCGCACCAACACCTTGGGGGTGTTCCGGATTCGATCCTTGGTTGGCGTGCGCCGCTGCCCTTCGAGCATGAACGCATCTCGTAAATCCCCGTTCAAAAAAACAAACGGCAACACTGAAGAAATGCCCCTCGCCGCCTAAGTGCGGTGACGTCCGCCTGGTGACATCTGCTAGCCAACGTGGACGACGACAGCAGACATAACGCATGGAGCCATCCGCGGGCTGTGCGTCGTATCTTCACCCGGGGATATGCTTGCGTCTAAGCGCGGTTGGTCGCGTAACGCCGGCGAGACAAACACCAGCACATAAGGGTAGACGCGGCGTGCAAAGATCAAGGAGACCCGGGTTCAAATCCCGGCACCTCCACCATTTTCCTCGCCTCGCGGGATGCACAAAAATCCTGCCGGAACGCGCGACAAGCGTGACGCGCCCGTCGCTGCTGGCTGGCCCGCTTCAGCCGAACACCACCAGCGCTATCGCCGCAAGCATCAACCCCGCGCCCGCCAATCGGCTGCGCAGCACCGCCGGCCCCAGCCGTTGCTCCTCGTTGGCAAACCAATGCCCGATCAGCCACACTGCCGCCACGCTCCACAACCCGCGCGCCGAATACACGATGTTGACGGCCGTCGCGTCGCCAAACACGCCCAGCGCATACGCCATTCCCGCCGCCTGCATCGCGAGCAGCACGCTCCCGGCCGCCAGCCAGCCCCACGCCGCCTTCGGCACCGCCGTCAACGAAGCGCTGAAAAACGGGATCAACGCAAACGACAGCAACGCCACCGACCCGAACATCAGCGGCAAAAATCGTCCCACTCCCCACGCCGGCGCCCATTTCTGCACCAGCACATCGGCCATCGCGAAACTCCCCGCCGCCAACCCCGCCGACACCACCGTGCGCCCGATCGCATGACGCGGGCGCGATTCCCCGCGGCTCAGCAGCAGCACCGCCAGCGAACTCAATCCCGCCGCAATCCACCACAACACCGGCACCGGCTGCGGCAGCAGCAGCACGCTCGACAGCGCCACCAGCACGATCTTCAACCCGAGCACCGGGGTCGCGACCGAGACATCACCGTAGTTGAGCGCCAGAAATGTGAACACCTGACCGATCACAAACAGCAGCCCGCCAACCACCGGTTGCCACAACATCGCCGCCGGCTGCCCCGGGCCTCCCAGAGGCCAAAGCGTCGCGAACACCAACCCCATCGCGAGGTTGGACACGAACGTCGTCCGCCACACACCCACGCCCCAATGCGCCGTGCGCTTGAGCAACAACACCGCGAACACATAGCCCACGCTGCTCGCCAACGGAAAAAACAAATGCGCCGGAAAATGCATGAAAAGATCTCCAACCCATCGGCAAGGATGGAGTGGAAGCAAGGGAGTTTATTTCAAGCGCAGCGTCTACTCCCAGATACTTCACGGGGCGTCCGCATTTTTTAACCCTTTCCCTCCGACGGCCAAGGGAAGATTCCGACCCGGGCCGAAGACAGTCGATCAGGCGGCGTGAGTGATCGCGCGGGCAGGACGCCTTTTGGTCGTCAGCTCTTTGGCTCCTCAGCCAGGCGCGGAATTCACAGTGGAACTGGATGCCGTGCCGGAACTCGGCCGACTGGCCAGCACGATGAACACCAAGGATTGCGTGATTTAGTCTGTCCGGAGGAAACGGCTCCGCAGTTCCGCTACGGATTCCCTCTGTAGTGGAGTCGCGGAGCGATTTCGGTTTTGAGATCGTTTTGTCTAAAAGCATCCAGACATTGGTATACGCTGAAAGAGCTTTCGCAGCGCGATGCGCGCAATGGTCGAAACAAGACGGTTCTTGGGGAAGCTGAAGAATTCTTCGGTATCTGCATCGGCGGAACATGGTAGTCTACTTACGGCTGTCTGCGCATCAGGCTTGCGGCCCTTTCCAAGGGGGAAATGTATCCATGCAACAACCCGACCCCTGTTTCAATCCGCACGGCTGTTTTTATTGAAAACAACCCAACCAGCTTTCCGATCCGTTGGCCCAAGATGACATGGGGTGGTCAGGTCTTGCGCTCTTCGCTCTCCGGAACACCCCATGTCATTTTTTTCTGCCCGCAAGCAACTGACGCGGTCTTCATGCCTTTAGGCCACCTGTTGCACTTAGCTCGACAGGATGCCCCTAACCAACGGGTTCAGCTTCACCTAAATCGATCACTGAATAGAAAAAGTAATCGTATTGTATTCAGAGCTTCCCTTGCTGTTACTCGCACTCAGTCGGTATTCATACTGAATACCTTTGCTAAGGGATGAGAGAACATATCTCCGGTTATATGCGGACAAGGTGGCGACTTCACTCCAAATTCCGCCAACTTTAGACTCAATCAAGAAACCGGTCGTATCACCCTGCTCTGTCGACCACTGCAAGGCTCGCGATCCATCTGCGCACTCTACAACCTCAAGAGAGTTCGGAACAGGCGGCAGCAGTAAACCAACTTTAACATTATCAATTCCAATCATCTGCCTCTTGGAGTTGTTATCCGACCAACGTATCCAAATCTCATCTCCGTTGGCCCAGCTAAGATTATCGATTGAGGCCGCAATATTGCGGGACGAATTAGCAGCAGCATTCCCATCAAGCGCTCCGCCGGTGCGTAAAGACGAAATCTTTAATTTAGATATGCTTGTCCACCCAGTTGCTTTATCAAGCGAACCCGAACCAGGCGTAAATATTTGATATTCTACCTCGTATCCATCGCCTGACTCAACCGAGCGCCAAACTTCAAAGTCATAAGACAAGCTCAGCGAGTTCTGAACAACGCCGGTGTCGTTTTTCAAGGCGAGTCCCAAACGCACAGGCTGCAGGCTGTTATTGGTTTGTGCACCCAAGGCCCGTTCCAGGCTATTGCTTGCGCCTAAACTCAATAGCGCGTTCTGCCGCGAGTTAGAGCCGTTGGCTGCAGTATAATCATTGACGGACTGACCGTTGAAACTCGCATACCATCCCTTGTAGGATGCACCGTTAAACCATTCTCCTGAATCAACTTCGGCAAGCGTGTCAAAGTCCTGAGTATAGGAGGGGGATGACTTAGAAAGCGATACCGCTGAAGGAGTCTCGATTATCGGGGTGGGGATCAAGGCGGCCAAATCCGCCAACTCCTGAGCCGCGAGTGCGCGATTAAAAACAGCTACGCCACCTAATCTCCCGATCAAGTTGTGCGCACCACCACCTGATCTGGTCACGTTCGCATAATGGCCTCCAACACAAAAAAGTTCTTCTATATCACCAAGTCCATAGGGGAAGTAATACGGATTTTTTACGGCCGTTTGGCGCACAACACTGGTCGCATCTTTGGCGTTAACTTTATAATTGTAGTTCTGGGGACCATAATACTCAAAAACTCCATTGAGGTAGGACTTCACATAGCTGCCGTCATAAGTGAAGGCGACCATTACCCACTTGTTCTCGGGAACCACACTGGCGCTGGCGGAGTAATCCCAAGAAAAAGGTTCATCGTAACCTTCGAGCACAAGTTCTGGATAGGATGCGTGAGTGCTGTCGCCGCCAGTAAGGGAAACGTGGCCTACCACGCGGTTTTTGCCTGCGTAGTAGGGCAAATCAATAAACAGTGCATATTGGCGTGTTCCGCTCTCATTCCAACGGCCGGCTATAAACGCCCCGGGAAATGAAAGCCGGTCGGTCCACTTAACCCAACCGACTACCGTGAGCGAGGACGCAGCGCCGGGGCCGTTAATGTTAAGTTTGGGCGTCGATGCAAGGTCGATAGCCTTGAAGAACTGGCTTCCGTTTAAAACCGCCGCATGACCAAAGGGAGAGTTTTTATCTACAATACGAGAAATTTTACCCCCGACTTCGACTAGTCTATATGCATTTTCATCTAAGCCCACACGAGGTTGTCCACCGGCTTCAGAAAAATCCCAAAACGAAACCAATCCAGGTACTGTAAGCACCTTGGCGACTGTGATATCCGCATCAGAACTTTGAGCGAAGGAGGAAACTACGGGGAGCGTTGAAATAACTCCAGAAAGCAGAACGAGACGTTTTATTTTTTTCATGCGTCCGCGTTTATTGCGAAAATTCTTTACTGGAAAATGAATTTTATCGGGAACAGTTGCAAGACCCCCAAGCCGCGTGTTTGATTAAAAATATTCAAATATATTAAGTGACTAAAATGTAACAGTTCAGTCGACAATTCCGTGTGAAGTGATCGTACCGCAGGCTGCCACCCATCCAACGCGGGATCGGCACCGCCGCCATACGGCTTATCCTGTCAAGGGGTGCCGACGACAAAATTTGCGGGGGCGGGTCCAAGGGGGCGGTCGAGCCAAAGGGGTAAGATCGTTACATAGATACACGAGAGTTGGGGCTGTGCTTAGTCCTCGATGATTCTAGCGGCTAAGACCACGCAGCCCTGCGGGCTCTTGCTCCTCAGCCTGCGGGGCATGCCCCACCCGCCGGAATGCACCCGGGGCGATCAATGGCTGAGCTTGCCCCCCATCGGCCTGCGCGCATCGTTCGCCGCACATCCATGTCCGCCATCTCCTGCACCTCTCCGCAGTCCGCGTCGCCTCGGCCGCTCCTCCGCCCCGAGTTGCTCGCGCCCGCCGGCGACTGGGAATGCGTGCGCGCCGCCGTAGAGAACGGCGCCGACGCGGTTTACTTCGGCCTGGAGCGCTTCAACGCCCGCATGAGGGCCAAAAACTTCACCCAGGCCGACCTGCCCGCGCTCATGGAGTTTCTCCACAAACGCGGCGTGCGCGGTTATGTGACCTTCAACGTCCTTGTCTTCACCGCCGAACTGCCCGACGCCGAGGACTACCTGCGCACCATCATCGCCGCCGGCGTGGACGCCGCCATCGTCCAGGACATCGGCATCTGCCGGCTCATCCGCAAAATCTCCCCCGACTTCCCCATCCACGGCTCCACCCAGATGACCGTGACCGGCGACGCCGGCGTGGAGTTTGCCCGCGAACTCGGGGCCGAACTCGTCGTCATAGCCCGCGAAAACTCCCTCAAAGAGATAGAAACCATCCAGGCCGCCCAGCGCGCCTCCGCCAAGCCTCCGCTGCCCCTCGAGGTCTTTGTGCACGGCGCCCTCTGCGTCGCCTATTCCGGCCAGTGCCTCACCAGCGAATCCCTCGGCGGCCGTTCCGCCAACCGCGGCGAATGCGCCCAGGCCTGCCGTCTGCCCTACGATCTCATCGCCGACGGGCAACCGGTGCCCCTCGGCGACCGCAAATACCTCCTCAGTCCGCAAGACCTCGCCGGCCTCGACGTCCTCCCCGAGCTCGTCAAAGCCGGCGTCGCCTCGCTCAAAATCGAAGGTCGCCTCAAGTCACCCGAATATGTCGCCAGCATCACCCGCGTTTACCGGCAGGCCCTCGACAAGATCTTCGCCGACCTCGGGGGCGGCTCGATTCCGTTCGACCCCGCCCGCGCCAAATACGAACTGTCGATGACGTTCTCGCGCGGCCTCTACACCGGTTGGTTCAAGGGCATCCAAAACCAGGAGCTCGCCCACGGCCGCTTCGGCACCAAGCGCGGCGTGTTCCTCGGGAAAATCACCCGCGTCGGCGACGACCATGTCGCCGTCCTGCTGGAATCCGCGCTCAAACCCGGCGACGGAGTCGTGTTCGACGCGGGCAACCACGCCGCCGGCGAGGAGGGCGGACGCGTTTATCAGGTCGAGCCCCGGGGCAACGGCGAGACCGTGCTGCGCTTCGGCCAAGGCGATCTCAACTTCCGCCGCATCAAACCCGGCAATCTCCTCTGGAAAAACAACGACCCCGCGCTAGACCGCGAGCTGCGCACCACCTTCGAGGGTGAAAAGATCCGCTTCACCCGCCCCGTCGATGTGGAGGTCCACGGGCGCGCAGGCACGCCGCTCACGCTCATCCTCAACGACCGCGAAGGCCATGTCGTGAAGCTTGACTCGCGGATCCCGCTCGCCGCCGCGCAAAACCAGCCGCTCACCCAGCAGCGCCTGGAAGACCAGCTCGGCCGCCTGGGTGGCACGCCGTTCAAGCTGGGCACGCTTTCCTCGCACCTCGAAGGCGAGGTCATGTTGCCGATGAGCGAACTCAACCGCCTCCGCCGCGACGCCACGGCCGAACTCGACCGCCTCCGGGGCCTGCCCAAGCGCTGGACGCTCGTGGAAAAAAACGGGACGCCCGCCAGCGCCCTCGCCACGCAGTCCGCAACCTCGCCGACCGCACCTGCCCTCATCATCGTGGTCCGCAGCCTGGGGCAACTCGACGCCACCCTCGCCGCCGGCGGTTTCGCCGACATCTACTGCGAATTCGAAAACCCCAAGCACTACCGCGACGCCGTCGAACGTTTCCGCGCCTGGCAGTCCTGCGCAACCTCCCCAGCCGCCCAAAGTCCGGCCATCTGGGTAGCCCCGCCGCGCATCTTCAAGCCGGGCGAGGAGTGGATCCTCAAGCAGGTGCGTTCCTCCGAGGCCGACGGCTACCTCGTGCGCAACCATGAGCACCTGCGTTTCTTCAGGGCCGACCGCAAGCGCGGCGACTTTTCTCTCAACGTCGCCAACCCGCTCACCGCCGAGTATTTCATCGGCCACTACGGACTCGAGCGCGTCACCGCCAGCTACGACCTCAACGTCTTCCAGCTGGAATCGTTGCTCCAGGCCGCGCCCGGCGCGTGGTTCGACCTCACGATCCACCAGCACATGCCCATGTTTCACATGGAGCACTGCGTGTTCTGCGCGTTCCTCTCCAAAGGAAAGGACTACCACGACTGCGGCCGTCCCTGCGAAAAACACTCCGTGGCATTGCGCGACCGCGTCGGCGCCGAGCTCCCGCTCAAAGCCGACGCCGGCTGCCGCAACACCGTTTACAACAACCGCGCGCAGACCGGCGCCGAGTATTTCCAGCGCTTCGTCGATCTGGGGGCGCGCCATTTCCGCGTCGAGTTCGTCAACGAGGACGCCGACGAGGTGGCGCGCACCATCGCGCATTACCAAAAACTTCTGCGCGGCGAGATCGGCGGCGCCGATCTGTGGCGCGAACTGAAGGCGATCAACCAACTCGGCGTCACCCGCGGCCAGATGGAGACCGCACCCCAGGTGATCTTCAAAAAACGCTAGCCGGGCCTCGCAAGCCAAGGCGGGGCCGCCTTTGAGGGCGACCCCGCCAGGTCCAGCTTCAACTAACAACCCCGGACTTCGCACATCCGGGAATCCATATCTTTTGACACATCACACGGGGAACACGGAAGACCGTTGTCGGCCACACCACCGATGCCTTCGAGGAAACCTCGGCCGCATCAGGGAAAACCTTCAACCATCGTCCGTCTTGAATGACACAACTCACGCGCCCGGGTTCCCGTCCAAACGTTCCAAAATTTGACCGATGTCATCCATCGATCTCGCGGACGGAACGGACGTAATTCTTCGCCAAGCGTATTTCTAGTATCGAACTCCACCCCCGAATCCCTCTAAACCGAACATTCCCAATTCCATGTCCCTCCCCTCCCCCGACCCCGACTCAGTCGAAACCGTCTCGCCCAAAACCTCAGCCCAAGATCTGGAGATAAAGGACGCCCAGATCATCTTCACTTCGGCCTGGCAGACGCTGATCGCCAGCGTGGGCCGGGAAAAAATGCGCTTCCCCAAGGAAATCATTCTGCTGGGCGGCGCGCCCGGCTCGGGCAAAGGCACCCACACGGACTTCATCCTGAAGACCCGCGGTCTCACCTGCCAGCCCATCGTGGTCAGCGCCCTGCTCGACAGCCCCGAGGCCAAGCGCATCAAGGACGCCGGCGGCATGGTCGGCGACCGCGAGGTCATCGGACTCCTGCTAGGCCGGCTGCTCGAGCCGCAATTCCGCGACGGCGTCATCCTCGACGGCTTCCCGCGCACCAAGGTCCAGGTCGAATGCCTCAAACTCCTCGTCGAGCACATCCAGGCCCTCCGCAGCGAGTTCTACAACACCCCGCTCGGCATCCATTTCCGCCAAACCACCATCCACATCATGCTGCTTTTCGTGGATGAAAAGACTTCCGTCGAGCGCCAGCTCAAGCGCGGCCGTGAAATCCTCGCCCACAACGCCGAGGTGCGCCGCACCGGCGTCGGCGAACTGCTCGAGGAGCGCCCCACCGACTACGACACCGCCCTCGCCCAGCGCCGCTATCGCGTTTTCAAGGAGCAGACATGGGAGGCGCTCCAATCGCTGAAGGAGATTTTCCACTATCACTTCATCAACGCGCAAGGCGACATCTCCGAGGTCGAGCAGAACATCCTCGTGGAGCTCCAGTATCAGAGCACCCTCGAGCTCGACTCCCGCACGCACGACATCCTCCGCGTGATCCCCGTGGCCAGCGAGATCATCGTCCACGCCCGCCAGGAACTGGTGAAGCGTCTCGACACCTACGCGCTGGAACACAGCGAACTGTTTGCCCGGGTGGTCGGCTTCATCGACAAAAAGGTCGTCCCGATCGTCATCCGCCACGCCATTTCCGGCACGGCGCTGGTCAACACCGAGGAAACCCTGCTGGACGATCCGATTTCACTGGCGATGCTCATCGACATCTTCTCGGAGCGCGGCTTCCACGCCACCGTGGACCTGCACCGCATCGAGGTGCCCGAGTGTTTCGATCTTAAAACCGGCCAAATCAAGTGCCGCACCAAAAAGGTCTACCGCATCCAGATCCGTTTCCGCGGCTCCGAAATCCGCCGCGGCTGATCCAGCCCTGGGCCGTGTTTCGCAATAAACCCGGGGAAAGTATCTTTTTTATTGATACCTTTCACCCGGTTTCTTCGAAACACTCCCTAGTCGAGTATCCGCCGCGCCCACTCCGGCCTGGGCAACGGCGTCGGACGGTAACGCCCGAAGAGCCGGTAGCGTGACCTCGCGACCAGCCGGTAAACCACGTCGAGCCACGACGACGGCAGGAGCCGCAGGACGCGGGCGATACGCCTGTGGAAACCGCCAATTTCCATGCAGGCGGACAGCGCGCCGGCGGACCTCAGCCAATAAGGCGAATCCTCGCGAGACAGGTCGGCGACGAACACCAGGCTGTCAAAATCCCCCGTGTTCAGCCCGCGGCCGCGCAAAAACTCCTGGGCGGTGCGCCCCTGGAGCGGGGCAAACATGAGCACACCGCGCCGGTCGTGGCGGAGCAGGCGGCGCACGACCGCGTTGCACAAGCCGCAATCCCCGTCGTAAAGCAGCACGGGCCCAGGTGATTTTCCCTCCATATCCCGATCCTGTCCGTTCCCCACCCCGGCCGCCAACGCCCATTTTCACCTCCAAATTTCCCCGCTCGCGCCCTTGAACAACTAACACAATGGGTTAGCTGTGTCTTAAAAACTCCATGCACACTCCTCTTCCTTATGCGCTGAAATTGTGGGGCGAGCTGGGCGTCGCGGCCGCCATGGCTGCGGAAGCCGGGGCCCGCCGCGCCGCCGAAGCCCTGCGCCCTAAACGCCAAAACGCAGGCGGCCTGGTGCGGCAACCGGGACACGACACGCCGCTCTGGAACGTGCTCGCCACCCAACTCCAGGCCCGCCTCAAACCCTACGGCAGCAAGGTCCGGCTGGCGCGCCACCTGGGCATCCCGCCGCAACGGCTATCGGACTATATTTCCGGTCGCTCCAGACTCCCCGACGCGGAAATCACCCTGCGCCTCGCCCACTGGCTATGCGAAATGGCCGAAGGCCGCGATCCGTCGCTGACCTACGCCACCCCCAAACCCATCCGCCCGCGCAAAGACTCCGAGAACCCCTGATTTCCCTGCCCGCACCCGGCACTCGCACCGGAAAACCAACCCATTGTGTTAGTTGTTCTGCGGCGGCTAGAGTCGGGACGGCGGAGGCGGCGGTGGTGGTTTTTGCGTTTGTAGCGTCGGAATGGAAGGGCAAGGTGCTCGGCGTCAGCACCACCATGCGCATCGGTCCGCACTCCCTTTCCTCGAATCTCTTCCTGTCTCCGCTGGCCGGCTACACCAACTTGCCCATGCGGCTGACGGTGCGCGAACTCGGCGGTCTCGGCTGGGCCACCACCGATCTCGTCAACGCCCGCTCCCTCATCGAGCGCAATCGAGTCGCCCTCAAGCTCGTCGAATCGTGCGCCGAGGACCGCCCGCTCGCCATCCAGCTCTTCGGCTCCGTGGCCGGGGAGATGCGCGACGCCGCCGTCATCTGCCAGGAGATGGGCGCCCAATCGGTGGACATCAACATGGGCTGTCCCGTGAAAAAGGTCGTCAAGATAGGCGGCGGGTCCGCCATGATGACCGAGCTCGACAAGACGGCCGCGTTGGTGCGCTGCATGATCGACGCGGTGAAAATCCCCGTGACCGCCAAGATGCGCCTGGGCTGGGACGACGACAACCTCACCGCGCCCGACCTGGCCCGCGTGCTGGAAGACACCGGGGTCGCCGCGATCTTCGTCCACGGGCGCACCCGCGCGCAGGGCTTTTCCGGCCAGGTCAACCTCGTGGGCATCCGTTCCGTGGTGCAGGCGGTGAAGAACATTCCGGTGATCGGCAACGGCGACGTGACCACACCGGAGGCCGCCAGGCACATGATCGAGCAGACTGGCTGCGCCGGAGTGTCGGTCGGCCGCGGGGCGTTTTACGATCCGTGGATTTTCAAACGCACCGACCACTACTTGCGCACCGGAGAGTTGCTGCCCGAACCGGCGTTTGAGGAGCGCCTGCGCGTCCTGCGCCGGCACTTCGAGCGGTATTGCGAATTTTACGGCGAGGAGCACGGCGCGAAGCTCTTCCGCAAGGTCGCCCCTTGGTATGCGAAAAGGTTCGGTCCGGCCAAGCCGTTCAAGGCGCGGATCATCACCATCCAATCCCGCGCCGACTTCGACGCCGCGGTCGCGGAGTTTCTGGTTTGGCGGCGGCAGTTCTGCGACGAATCCGGCGCGCTCAAGGCCAAGTTCGCCCCCGAGCGCATGGTCGCCTCGTTCATGCGCGATCCCGACGATCCCGTCTTCGCCCGCGAGTCGATCCCGGTGCCCAAGGGCCCGGTCGACACGTGGTGAGAATCCACTCGTAACAAATCCATCAATACGCCTTGCCGGCGACCGCGCCCGCACGGTTGCGGAACATCACCTGCTTCTTTTCCACATCAATACCCTCGAAGACGATGCCCTCGCCCGTGTCGATGAGATCGCCGGGACGCACCAGCCGGCCGTTGATGATGGCGCGCGGTGAACTGCCCGAGGCCACGCCGCTGATGCGCACGCCGTCGGTCCACAGCCGGAACTCGGGTGAAACCACCGGGGCGGCATTGACCGCCGCCTTGGCGCTCTTGGCCTGATCGGTCGCAGCCGCCTGAACCATTTCGGGTGACGAGGGGAGCGGAGCGATTTCGAGCCGAGCAGGAGTCGGTGCCGGCGGCGGCTTGGGCGTCTCGGGGACGGGGGCGGTAACGGGGACGGCGGGCACTGCCGCTGGAACTGCGGCGGGCCTGATCGGCGCAACCGGTTCAGCCGACTCCGGGCGCATAAAAAGGAAAGACAGCGTTCCGCCGCCCAGCACCACGACGGCACCCAGCAAACCGAGCAGCAACCCCGCCTTGCCGGGGGCACGCTTCACCACGGGCGCCGGCACCACCGGCCGACGGGCGACCGCTCCGACCGGCGCGCTTGATGGCGCGGGCGGCAGAGGGACCGCCAACGGATTCATGGCCATCGGTGGCAAGACGGATGCAGGCTCACGAGGGAGCGCCCGTTGAGCCTCGGGAACTGGTCCGGCCCGGATCGGCGTCTCGGGAGCGGGAGTGATGGAGACCGCTTGCCCCGGCACCGAGGCGGTGGACTCCGGCTTTTCCGGCTCCGGTCGAGGCCCGGCTCCGACCGCCCCGGGTGGCGGGACAATGCCAGGCGTCGGGGACTCCGGGACCGATGCCGCGACGGACGTGTCACCGGCAGGCTCAACCGCCAGCTTGGGCTTGAGACGGAAACGCGAAGACGCATCCGTCGGCGCAACGGGCGGTGGGTTGACGTCAACCGACGGTGAGACGGGCGCAACGACCTGCTCGGGAGCGGGCGCAGGCGGGACGGGGTCTTCCTCGCGCTTGCGGGGACGCAGACGCAGTTGGGGCGGCGGGGGTTCTTCGCTCATCTTGGCCACAAGATAAGTCGTCCCTCACCGGAAGGAAAACAATTATGGGCGTTGCCGCTGAAACTGCCGCCGCCGTTCACGCCTCCTGAACGTGTCAGGAGGCACGGCGGAAACACACCCTCACCGACGGCCTCGGTTGCCACCGCCGGATCGGCCGCCGCCGCTTGGGCGACCTCCACCGGTGGACGGGCCGCGTTGGGGCCGTTGGCCGCCTCCGCCATTGCCGCCGCCGCGACGCTGCTGCTGCCCCTTCTTCGGATAGGAGGGATTCATGACGAAGGGCTGGTAAGGGAAACCTTCCAGACGCAGCTCCGGGATCTTGGCCCCGATGAAACGCTGGATGTCGCGGATGTCGTCGGCGTTTTCCGGCGAGACCAGCGTGAACGCGTCGCCCACGGCCATCGCGCGGCCGGTGCGGCCGATACGGTGAACGTAGTCTTCGGGATTCTCGGGCACGTCGTAGTTGATGACGTGGGTCACGCCGGCGACGTCGATGCCGCGCGCGGCGATGTCGGTGGCGACCATGATCTCGTACTTGCCGCTCTTGAAGCCGGCGAGGGCCTCGATGCGCTGGTTCTGCGAGCGGTTGGCGTGCAGGATGGCGACGGTATGCTTGGCGGCCTTGAGCCGAGCGGCGATCTTGTCGGCACCGTGCTTGGTGCGGCTGAAGATCAGCACGCTTTGATAATCGGTTTTCTCGAGCAGCGCCACGAGCAGGTCGAACTTCTGGGCCCACGCGACCGGATAAAGCGCGTGGTTGACCGACTGGTTGACGGAGCGGTTCACGCCGCATTCGACGCGTTCGGGATTGCGCAGCGCAAACGACGCGACGGCGGCGATCTCGGGAGGAACGGTGGCGGAGAAAAACAGCGTCTGGCGACCCTTGGGGCAGCGCGCGATGATGTCTTTGACGACGGGCAGGAATCCCATGTCGAGCATGCGATCGACTTCGTCCAGGACGAGAATCTCGATGGTGTTGAGCGAGAGTTCGCCGCCCTTGATGAAATCGACCAGGCGGCCGGGCGTGGCGGCGATCACGTCGACGCCGCGCTTAAGCTCGTTGCGCTGATGTCCGTAGCCGACGCCGCCGAAGAGGGCGACCGTGCGGATGTCGGTGTGTCTCGCGAAATCACGGAACGCGGTCTCGACCTGGGCGGCGAGCTCGCGCGTCGGTTCGAGGACGAGCACGCGCGGCGCACGGCCATGCGCGCCGAGCTTTGAAAGAATGGGCAGGGCAAACGCGGCGGTCTTGCCGGTGCCGGTCTGCGCGGAGGCGATCAGGTCGCGACCGGAAAGCACCACCGGGATGGCGCGCAGTTGGATGGGAGTCGGGTCGGTGTAGCCGGCCGAAATGACGCCGCGGAGGATGTCGGCGGCGAGATTGAGATCTTTGAATGACATGGATGCGAAACGGGCCGAACCAAATGCCCGCGCAGCAAAGGCGGGCCGAGGACGCGCGACCCGCGCGCCCAAGGATGTAAACTAGGGTTTGTCTGGCATAATCCGGACCTAGATTACAAACAGTCCAGAGACAGGAGACAGCCAACGTGCAGAGATAAGTCGGAGAGTCGAGGCGGTTATCAACCCGATGGAGAATGGACGAAAGCCATCTGGCGAGCGACATGGGGCTTCCCGCTCAAGGCCGATTCGTCTTGGCTGCCTCCGGGCCGTCGCCGCAGTCGTCCCAGACCATCCCTCCATCTCGCGCCCAACGCATTCCGCATCATGCACGCCCCGCGCACACGCATTTTATCCGACCTTCATTATCGCGACCCGGGCAGCACGGCGCAGTCCCCGGCGGCGCTTAACCCGCTGCTGCGCGAGACCGAACGCCTGGTGCTCAACGGGGACACTCTCGACACCGTGGTCCCTTCGCTGCGCCAACACTGGGACGAGTTGCGCAACCACTTCAAAAACACCTGCGCGGAGACGACCTTCATCAGCGGAAACCACGACCCCGACATCTCCGAGGTGGCCGAGCTGAGTCTCGCGGACGACCGCGTATGGATCACCCACGGCGACGTTTTCTTCGACTCGATCGCGCCTTGGAGTCGTCAACGAATCGAAATCGACCGACGGCTCGCGGTACTGCGCGAGGGCCGGGACGCCTCCACCCTGGCGAGCGTGGAAACACGCCTTCACCTCAATCGCGTCGCCTGCCTCGACCTTCGGGACCCCGAGGAATTTTTCCACCCCGGCATCCTTGCGCAGTCGCGGCGGCTTGCCCATACGCTCATCCCGCCGACACGCATCCTGTCGATGCTGCACACCTGGCGAAACACACCCCGCATCGTGGCGGCGCTCGCCCGCGCGCAACGCCCGCGCGCCCGCGTCGTCGTGCTCGGCCACACCCACTACCCCGGAGTCTGGCGCGTGCCGGGCAGGCCGGACATCACGGTGATCAACACGGGGTCCTTCTCGCGGCCTTTCGGCGGCCTCGCGGTGGACGTGGAGGGATCGTCGATCCGAGTGGTCCGCGTCACGCGAAAAGGCGGGGAGTTTCGCGCGAGCGGCATCGTGGCCGACATCACGTTGGCGGATTGAGGCGGGATCTGCGCCCAGGGCGTGTTTGCACGACGCGGGTTTTGCAAAAAAAATCATGCAGACCGCGCTTCTGATCGTCGATGGCCACGATCAAATAGCCGATCCCGAGCGTAAAGCCGACCAACCCCTTCGCGAGGCAACGGGCCGTGATGCGCATCAGCCCAAGGGGACGGCCGTCGGCACCCACGACGCGCAGACCAAGCATCAGCTTGCCCGGAGTGGCCCCAAAACGCAGCACAAAGAGCGCGTCATAAATAACGGCCCACACCATACCGATGAAAAACGACACACCCAGAAAACGCAGCAGCATCATCAGCTCATCCGGCTTGGGCTGATAACCCGGCCCTTGCTGGGCAATGACCATGGCCTCGGGGAAATACTTTCGACCAACCAGCTCGACCAGCACCTGCCAGATCAACCACCACAGGAAGAAATCCACCAGATGCGCGCCGGCACGTCGCCCGAACCCGGCGTAGTTCAAGACGACCTCCTCGGCGGTCGCCGATGCAGAGCCGCCCACGCCTGCGTCACCGGCCGGCGCAGCCGCGGGCTCGCCGCCCGCGACAGGAGCCTCGGCGGCGGCCGCGACCTCGCCTGCGGACCCCTTTTCTCGGGTCCCGGGTGGCTCGGCGATCCAAGCCGGGTTGACCGCGCGCACCGCGGCCAGCGTCTGCCACTCGTTCATGCCCTGCCGCCAAAGGAGCGTATCGCCGACAATCGTGCCGGCCCTGACCAGACGCTCCAATTCGAGGTGTGTGACCGGGCCGCACCGCTGCCCGTCGATCGCATAATACCATTGCATCCCCACCTGCAAACCCCCGCCCCGCCCCACTGGCAACGAAATTGCCCGCCGATTTCTTCATGCCCACACGGAACAACTAACACAATGGGTTAGTTGTTACCGTTCAAGCGGGCCCCAAATGCGGGGTTAGCACGTTGCCACGCGGGGTCTGAGCGGGTTGAGTGATCAACCATGTCGCTCCAACGTTCCCTGCGTTTTCTCCTCACCCTAACGGTGGGCTTTTCGGTCTTCACGGGATGCCTGAAAAAAGACACTCCCGCCGAGGCGGCCCGCCAAACCAAGATCCTTCTCATCGGCAACGGCGCGGAGCCGGCCGATCTGGACCCCCACATCGCCGTCGCATTCACGGATTACAACATCCTCATAGCCCTCTTCGAAGGCCTCACCGTGATCGACGAGGCCACGTCCAAGCCCCTGCCCGGCGCGGCCGCGAGGTGGGATGTCTCGGCCGACGGTCTCGTTTACACTTTCCACCTCCGCCCCGACGGCCTCTGGTCCAACGGCGACCCGGTCACCGCCCAGGACTTCGTCTTCTCCATCGAACGCATCCTCTCGCCCAAACTCGGTTCCGAATACGCCTACATGCTCGCGCCTTTGAAGGGCGCGGCCGACTACACCGCGGGCAAGCTCGCCGATTTCTCCCAAGTGGGCGCCAAGGCCCTCGACGCACGCACCCTGCAACTCACGCTCGACCACCCCACGCCCTACCTGCTCTCGCTCACCGCGCATCAGGCATGGTTTCCCGTGCACCCTCCATCGATCCTGAAACAAGGCGAAGCCCACGCTCGAGGCACCGGCTGGACCCGGCCCGGCGCTCTCGTGGGCAACGGCGCTTTCACCCTCTCCGAGTGGATACCGGACCAGCACATCCTCGTTAAAAAAAACCCGCGCTACCACGGCGCCGCCCAAAGCCGGATCGCGGGAGTGAAGTTTTTCCCCGTGGCCGACCCCGGAGTGGAAGAACGCGCATTTCGCGCCGGACAACTCCACGTCACCTACGACGTGCTGCCTGACCGTCTCGATGCCTGGCGCCGCGACGCACCCGACAAACTGCGCGTCGATCCGTTCCTGGAAACATTCTACGTGCGTTTCAACACCACCAAACCCCCGTTTGACGACTTGCGTGTGCGCCGCGCCCTCGGGATGGCCATCGACCGCGAAGCCATCGCGGGGCCCGTGATGCGCGGCAGCCGCACGCCGGCCCACGCCTTCATTCCACCAAACACTGCGGGCTACACCTCGACCGCATCGATGCCCACCGATTTCGAGGCCGCCCGGCTCCTGCTCGCCGAGGCCGGCTACCCCGGCGGCAAAGGCTTCCCCAAAATCGAAGTCAAAATGAACGCCGACCCGGTCAACACCAAGGTCTTCGAGGCGGTCCAACAGATGTGGCGCCGCGAACTCGGCGTCGAAAGCGTCCTCTCGTCGATGGACTTCCGCGTCTACATCGACGCGATGCAGACCCTCGACTTCGACGTGCTGCGCTCCCGCTGGGTAGGAGATTTCAACGACCCGGCCACATTCACCGACCTTTTCACATCCAACAGCGGCAACAACAACACCGGCTGGAAAAATCCCGCCTACGACCGCCTGATCGAGATGGCGGCCGGCGAACTCGACATCTCCCGCCGCTTCGACCTGCTCCGGCAAGCCGAGGCCATCCTTGTGGCCGAGGCCCCCGCCGTCCCGGTCTTTTTCGGCGCGCGCACCTACCTGATCCACCCGGATATCAAAGGCTGGGTCCCGTCCCTGCTCGGCATTCACCGCTACCACACCCTCGACATCCAGGCACCCTGAAAACCGGAGCGCGCACTAAATGAAAACTTTTCATTCTCAGGCATGCGAACTGCGACAGTCCTTGTGCTGAGCCTTCTCGTCGCGTAAAGACCTCCCCATGCGTTTTTCCGCACTTCTGATCACCCTCGCTTTTGGCTGCGCCACGGCCTCGGCCGCAGGCGTCAAAATCGAGCGTATGCTGCCCGAATACATGCCCGCCAGCTCGTTTGCCCGGGTCTCCGAATTCTTCGACGGCAAAGAAAACACCCGGGGCGCCACCGTCCTCCGCACCCAGTCCTCGTCGCGGGACGGCTTTTATTTCAACCTCCGCACCCGGTGCGAATCCGCCATCGATGTGGCCTGGGTGGAGTTGCAAATCATCACACCGGCGGCTCCCGAGGTCCGCACCGAGAGCTTCGCGGTTTCCCTGCCCAAGGGGAGCCATCTCATCCGCTTCGGGGTGACCGGCAAAGACTGGCCGGGCCCCAAAGCCCGGCCGGTTGCGTGGAAACTACGCCTTATCGGGGCGGACGGCGCGGAACTTGCAAGCGAGCAAAGCTACCTTTGGGCCAAACCCGACGCGCCCATCGCCGCCAAAACCAACTGATCCATTTCTTTCCAAGCTCCCCATGGCAGACCTTTTCGCGAACTACGAGCACGGTAAATTTTACGACGAGATGTTTGCCGCCCCCGGCAAAGCCCGGCCCCACTACCGGCGTCTCTACGAACGCTTCAGCTTGATGGAGAGCATGGCGGAGCTCATGGACCGCCAGCGAACCGCCGACCAGACCTTCATCAACCGCGGCGTCACCTTCACGGTCTATTCCGACAACGCCGGCACCGAGAAGATTTTCCCCTTCGATCTGCTGCCCCGCATCATCCCCTCCCACGAATGGGCGCACCTTGAGCGCGGCCTCATCCAGCGCATGCAGGCGCTCAACCTGTTCCTGGCCGACATCTACGGACCCCAGCGCATCATCACCGAGGGCATCGTGCCCCTGGAAATGGTCGAAACGTCGAAAAACTTCCGCAAGGAACTCGTGGGTTGCAAGATCGCCAGGGACCTCTACGTCCACATCAACGGCTCCGACATGATCCGCGACGAGTCCGGCGTCTATTCGGTCCTTGAGGACAACCTCCGCACGCCCTCCGGCGTCAGCTACGTGCTCGAAAACCGCCAGGTCATGAAGCGTGTATTCCCCAACATGCTCCGCGACTACCGCGTGCGTCCGGTGGAGAACTACACCAACGACCTGCTCAACCTGCTCATCCACCTCGCGCCCGCCCATGTGCCCGAACCCATCGTGGTGCTGCTCACGCCGGGTGTCTTCAACTCCGCCTACTTCGAGCACAGTTTCCTCGCCCGCCAGATGGGCATCGAGATCGTCGAGGGCGGCGACCTCGTGGTCGAAAATGACAAGGTCTACATGCGCCGCACCGACGGCCTCGCGCCCGTTCACGTCATCTATCGCCGCATCGACGACGACTTCCTCGACCCCACCGTCTTCCGCAAAGACTCGCTCCTGGGCGTGCCGGGTCTCTTCGAGGCCTACCGCAAGGGCAACGTCGCCCTCTGCAACCCCATCGGCACCGGCGTTGCCGACGACAAGGCGATGTATTACTACGTGCCCAAGATGATCAAATTCTACCTCGGCCAGGACCCCATCCTGCCCAACGTGGAAACCTATCTCTCGGGCAACGACGGCGAACTGGACTACATCCTGGCCAACCTCCCCAAACTGGTCGTCAAAAGCGTCAACGAAGCCGGCGGCTACGGCATGTTGGTGGGCCCCCATAGCACGCAGACGCAGATCGAGGAATTCCGCGCCAAGATCATCGCCCACCCGCGCAACTTCATCGCCCAGCCCACCATCGGCCTCTCCCGCTGCCCCAGCGTGATCGAAGGCGGCACCATCGAGGGCCGCCACATCGACTTCCGCCCTTACATCCTCAACGGCGAGACCATCAAGATCATGCCGGGCGGCCTCACCCGCGTCGCCCTCCGCAAAGGCAGCCTCGTCGTAAACTCCTCCCAGGGCGGCGGCTCGAAGGACACCTGGGTCCTCAACGACGACATCACCAACCCGCCCGTGCCGGTGCCCGAAAAAATCATCGTCTAATCCCATGCTCTCCCGCGTCGCTAACCTCGTCTACTGGATGGCCCGCTATCTCGAGCGCGCCGAAAACACCGCCCGCATCGTCGATGTGAACGCCCAACTGGTGCTCGACCTCCAGTCGCGCCAAGCCGCCGACGACCCCAAGTCCTGGGAACCCCTCGTCTACGTCACGGGCGACGAAGAGAAGTTCTTCGAGCTCTACGGCAAAACCGTCACCGAACGCGCCGTCATCGAGTTCATGCTCTTCGACAAGCGCAACCCGAGCTCGCTCATCTCCTGCATCGCCTTCGCCCGCGAAAACGCCCGCTGCATCCGCGACCAGCTCTCCAGCGAGGTCTGGGAAACGCTGAACACCTTTTACCTGAAACTCAAAAGCGACGACTTCAGCCGCTACGCCCAACTCGGGTCCGCCGACTACCTCAGCCGCGTCAAAACCCAGATCCAGCTCCTCTTCGGCGTGGCCGAGTCGATGATCCCGCGCACCGACCTCTGGTGGTTTTTCCAACTCGGCCGCCACCTCGAACGCGCTGACAACACCTCCCGCATCCTCGACGTGAAATACTACATGCTCCTGCCCGACCTCCACGCCGTCGGGTCCGCCCTGGACATGGTCCAGTGGGCATCGGTACTGCGCTCCTGCTCCGCCTTCGAGGCATTCCGCCGCTCCCGCCGCGGCCAACTCAACCTCGAACGCGTGGTCGATTATCTCGTGCGAGACGACGTTTTCCCCCGCAGCATCCTCTTCTCCGTCTCCGAAGGCGAACAGGCCCTCGCCCACATCACCGCAGGGGCCGACCACCTCGAAGAAACGGAACCCGCCCGGCTCCTCCGCAGCCTGCGGGCGGAACTGGAAATGATCGACGTGCCCTCCGTCATCGCCGACGGCCTCCACGAGTTCCTTGACGACATCCAGATCAAGCTGTCCGACATTCACGCCGCCATCCAGGCCACCTTCGTCGATTACGACACCGCCAGCGCCAAGGTCCTGGCCTGATCCCGTTCATGCCGTCGCCATGGAGCGAATGGAGCCCCCTAAAGGGCGCGCCGCGTTTTTCCCCAGCCATCCTAGCCGAGCTGCTGGACGGAGGCCAGGCGTTCCGCTGGCTTCGGGAACCGGAGGACATCTGGATCGGCCAATGGGCCGACCACATCGTCCGCTTACGGCTCCGCCCAGACTCCGGCATCCTCGAATGGGCCGCGCCCACAAGCAGGACCGCGCAGACGGAAGCGGAGCTGAACGCTTATCTGCTGGCACACGACACGGCGTCGGTGCTCGACACCCTGCCCTGGCGTAGCGATCCCCACTTGGCCCGCTGCCTGGCAGCCTTTCCCGGACTCACCCTGCTGCGTCAACCCTTCGGAGAAACCCTCCTCGGCTTCCTTTGCAGCGCCACCAAGCAAATCGTTCAGATCAAACAAATGGTGGCCCTGCTGGCCGAACGTCACGGCGCGGCCTTGCCCCTGACCGGCACGGACACTCCCCGACGATTGCCCACATGGGAAGAATTGGCGAAGGCCTCGGAGGCCGACCTGCGGGCATGTCTGTTGGGTTTCCGCGCGCGCTACATCCACCAGACCGCCCGATTTCTGGCCGGGAATCCCGGGTGGTTGGAAACCACGGAAGCGGCCCCCTACCCTGAAGCCAAGGCCAGGCTGATGTCCCTGCCGGGCGTGGGTGAGAAAGTCGCCGACTGCGTGCTGCTCTTTGGCGCCGGCCGACTGGAGGCCTTTCCTGTGGACACCTGGATCATCAAGGTCATGGACCGCCGCTACGGGCTGGACGGCTGGACACCCGCGCAAATCGCCCATTTTGGGCGAACCCACTTCGGCCCTTACGCCGGCTTGGCTCAACAATACCTCTTCGCCTACGAACGCGGACCCGGCAAAGTGTCACCTATTGGGTGACAGTTTCATTCCGCAAGGCCGGGTTATTGTGGTGAGCGCTGGATAAGCTCCACCTCGTAGCCCTCGGGCGCGTCGATGAAGGCGATCCAAGAGCCGCTGCCCGTCTTGGTAGGTCCGTCGCTCAACTCGTACCCCTTGGATTTCAACTCGGCGGTAAACGCCTCCAAATTCTCAACCTCGAAGGCGAGATGGGTGAGATCGGACTGCACTTGCACGGGGATGGCCCCTGGCGGCATCTGGCAAAGCTCAATCTCCTCGTCACTGTTGGGCGTCGCCAGGAACACGAGTTGGGCTCCACGCGGCGAGGTATGCCGGCGCGAGATGGCAAGACCGAGGGCGTCTTGGTAGAATCTGGCCGAGCGCTCGACGTCGTTCACCCGATAACGCGTATGCAGCAGTTTTTTGACAGGCATGGGGTGATAAGGCGGCCTTTGGAGAACACTCAGATCACGGTGAGCCTGCGGATTTGAGCGCGCGAAGCTTGGCGGCGTTGATCAGCTCAAGTTTCCCGCCATTGGCCCGGGCGATTTTACCGAGATCCTCTTCTTCCCGCTTGGTGTTTTGATTGGAACCCACGAAATAAAAAATGTTTAGCACCGCTCGTTCACGGAGCAATCCCGCCTGGAGTTTAGCGATGTGACCACGCATATCCTCGAACCTGGCCGTATCCCAATTCCGCGCCATGTGGCCGGTTGACCCAATGATACGCTGGCCATTTCTACGCGTCCAACCTTCGCCGTCGACATTCAAGGTATAACCCGCCTTGCGAATGGCCGCCTGGAAATCAGGCGCAAAAAGTCGAAAGGTGTTTTCGATCACAAAAGGCGGCCTTCCTTGAGCGACCTGCCGTTGATTGATGACGTCAAGCTCGGCGCGGGCTTTTCGGAGTGCAGCCTCGCGAGCTTTTTCAGCCTCCGCCAAATCGATGCCCTCGGACTTCAATTCATCCACCAGTTCCTTGCGTTCGCGCTGGCGGGCCGCGAGGGTGGCAGCCGACGCATCAACTGTTCCCACACTGGTGGCTGCGGTGATAACGTAGACGGTGTCCGGCTTGAATTCGAAGGCTGCGTGCAAGGCATTCACCCAAGGGGTCGGACGATAATCGGGGTCCAACCCCAGAGAGGGCGCGGGGGTGAATTTCCATTCGGTGGAACTGGGCAGCGAAGCGAACGCCAGCTTCTTCAAGGTGGGATCGGAGTTGATTGGCTTCATCCACTCCAAAAACGCGTTTTTATTGGCCAAAGTGGCCGGAACGAGCTCGGGTCTGAAGAGCCGCACGAGCCGGGTCTGCTCATCGTAGAAATCCGTGCGGTTAAAAACGACCACCCCGAAATCGGTGGACGGAGGCAGGCGACTGACCAGCGCCATCATGCGGGAGCGCACGATCTCGAACGATTCGAAACCGTCCTTGCGCACATCCATCATGGCCTTGGAGATGTCCAGAACGAACACGATTTTCTGGGCCTTCTGGGTGGTGACACCGAGAAAGCTAAGACTCATAAAACCAGAACCCAAAGACTTGCCGGAATTCAGGCCTGTCGTCAGGCCGCTACCCATTCCCGCGTCACCCATACCCGCCCCGAAGCCCATGCCGCCAAGGGAACTCGTACCCACATTGGGCAGATCAGGAAGTTCCGGCATCTGGAGCGCGTTCTCGGCTGTCGAAAAGATGCGGGAAGCGGAAACCGGCGATGAACTGACTGAGCCGCCGCCTTTTCGGGCAACCTGGAGGCGGTGCTGCACTTGTTTTTGAGCGACCGAGTTGTCCGAAGGCGGTGGCGCCTCAAAGGTTTTCTTCTTACCAATGATCTGCTCGCTGACGACAAAATAGCCGGCGATGGCCACCAGCACGACATGCACGATGACCGTGACCAACAGCGGAACGCTGGCGGTGATGCGACGGTAAAAATTGGGGCGGGGTTGGTTTGGAGCCTCTGACATGGGTTATTGCTCCGTATCGGAGGTGAAGGTAACGTTGGAAATGCCGGCCACCGCCAACGCGTTGAGCACATCGATGGTGCGATAGTAAGGCGAATCGGGATGACTTATCAGCGTGACCACCAGCTTGCTTTTGGCGGCATCGCTGGAGGTTTTGAGCCTTATCAGGGTACCGGTCAGCTGCGGTAGTTCGCGGCTCTGGGTGGAATCGTAAGACTCCTCGTTCAAGGAAACCTCGCCGTCGTCGCTGATCTGCAGGATCTGCTCATCGACAAACTCCGTACTGGTCGAGGCAACGGCCACGCCGGGCAACTTGGTCTGCAGGATTTGCTCGATCTTGATCTGTGCGGCGAGCGCCATGAAGAAAACGAGGATGACGAACACCACGTCGATCATGGGCGCGATCTGAAAGCCCACGTCGGGGTTCGCCTGCTGGATGGGCATTTTCATGGTTGGGTATCAGCGGCTCAGGGTGGCGAACGTGACGTCGGATATGCCCGCCTTGGCGGCGGCTTCGACCACGGCGGAGATGTAACGAACCGGGGTGAGTGCATCACTCCGAACCAAGACGCGAACCTTCGGGTCGGCGTTCTTGTGGGCAATCATGCGCGGAATCACGTCTTCAGGATTAACCGCCTGCTCCTCAAACGTGGTCACCACCGTCTGTGTCTGCGGCTTCCAAGCGACATTGAAGACAAGTTCACTCTCGGAATCCTCCTTTTTGTTGGCATCGGGAGCCACCGGAAGTTCGATCGTGGGATCATACCGCGTGACCGCAGTCGTCGCGATGCTCATGAAGAAAATGAGCAACACGAGCAGCACATCGATCATCGGTGCGATTTGGAATTCCGGCTCGCCTTCGCCGCCGCCACCTCCGCCTGCCATGTTTTTTAGGGATTAAGGGTTAAAAAGAAGGGACGCCGGGAAAAAACCCGGCAACCTGGGAAGTATCAGGCCTGCCCGTGGCCGGGCTGGACGTAGGTGGGACCGCCTTCGACCCAGTTGGGCGTCGCGGCAAAGCTCTCGCCCCCCTCAAACTCAACGGCCGCGATGTGGTCGTAGGGGAACTTGCGGAAAAGGTCATTGGCCGCATCGGAGAGCGCGTGGATGGAATGCCCCACGCGATTACGAATGAGGTAATAGAACACGAAAGCCGGGATGGCGACGGCCAGACCGGCAGCGGTCGCATGAAGCACGTGACCGATCGCACCGGAGAGCTTGGACGGGTCGGCGGCACCAGCCTGGCCCATGGCCGCGAAGGCTTGGATCATGCCCACGACCGTGCCGGTGAGACCGATCATGGGCGCGATGACGCCGATGACCGAAAGATAAGCGATCTTGCTCTGGTAGCGGGAGTTTTCACCGATGATGGCCGAGCCCATGGCGTCCTCGGCCGCCTGCTTGCCGCTGGGGGCGTGCTTGAGGCCGGCGTGAACGACGTTGGCCAGAATGCCCGGATTCGCGCGGGTCCATGCATAGGCCCCGTGATAATCACCCGCGCGGAAAAACGCTCGCAGCGCCTCCACGGCGGCCGGGGACACAAACTGCTTGGACGTCGTCTTCATATAAAGATCGATGACCAGATAAACGATCAAAGCAGAACAGAACCAGAGCGGCAGAATCGCGGGGGCGCTAAGCTCCTCGAGAAGTGATTTTCTAACAACAGCGGGAGCGGTGTCGGCCGCCAAGAGGGCGATCGGACTGGCGGAGAGAAGGGCGACGAAGCCCGTGAAACGACGGAGGGTGGATTTCATGATTCGCAAAAAAAACTAAAGCTAGATGATTATGGGGAGAAAAACACTCAGAGCTTGGCCATCTCACGCTTGGCGACGGCCGCTTCGGAACTATTGGGATAGGCGACGGTGACATCGAGGTAGGCGCGCTCGGCCCGGGCGGTGTCTCCGTAGCCGCGATAGGAACGGGCACTGCCCAGAAGAGCCGCCGGCAAGACCTCCTCCTCATCACCGTAGAAAGCGGGGACATGAAGATAGAACTCCAAAGCCTTCTCGAACTCCTTGCGCTCAAAAGCAATGTCCCCGCGCAAGACGGCGGCTCGGGCCGACACGTACGAGGAGGCATCTTTGTGCATGATTTCATCCAGCATGGCATCGGCGATGTCGGCCTTGCCTTGGATGATTTGCAGCCGCGCGATGATCAATTGAGCCGCCGACACGTCGTCCGGATCGGGGGCGGTCGAGATAAGTTCGCGGGCCGCGCGTTCGGCCTCTGCGGATTTACCGGCCGCCACCAAGGCGCGGGCGCGGACCAGCGCGGCTTCGCTCCACCATGAGCCTGGCAACTTGGGGAAAGGCGCGAATTGGCGGTAAATCGGCGTGATCTTCTCCTCGGCCTCGGCTCCTTTGCCTGCGGCAAGCAACTCACGGGCTTGATTGATCTCCTTGGGCTCAGGCCACTCCAGGCGGACAACCTGCGAAATCGGATAGGAAATTTCAGCCGAGCCGCCGGCAATCTGCTGGACAAGGTTGGATCCCTTCAAGGTGACATCGGCCTGGTTGACCACCTTGCCATCCCTGAGGATGTAACGCTGGGCGCAGAGCGGCGATACGGCCATCACGCAGACCAGCAGTGAGAGCAGCTTCTTCATGAGGCACCTCCTGTGACCGCCGGTGCGGTGGCGGCGGGTGTCGCCGGCGGGAGCTGGGCCTCAAGCACGGCCGCGCGTTCCTCGGCGCGTTTCAATTCAGGGTAGGATTCAAAACGATCACGACTGCGGATCATCTCTTTATAAGTGGCCAAGGCTTCCCTGGGCTGGCCGAGTTTCTCGAAGGTTTGTCCGCTGCTCAGGTAAGCGCGAGCCACCCACGGGGTGAACTTTTTGTAGGAAATATAAACTCGCTGGAAATGAGCCTGGGCCTGGGCGAGATCGGCGGGACTGCCCCGCTTGAGGAGGATTTCCCCGAGCGAGTAAATGCTTTGGGCGGTGGATTCTCCCCGCCAAGAGCGGTTGCTGGCGATCTGCTCGAAAAGCTCCTTGGACGAGTCAAGCCGGCCGCTCGCAAGCAGGGTCTTGGCGCGCCCGAGCGTGGCCTCAAGCAGCTTAAAGCGGGCTCCCGCCCGGTCGATCGCGTTGCCGAACTGGGCCAGGGCGGTGTCGTAATCGCCCGCCAAATAAGCCAGCTCGCCCAGTCCTACATAACCGTAATCGGCATAAATCGAACGCGGATATTTCAGCACCAGCTGATCGTAAAAGGCCCGGGCTCGCTCAAGTTTGCCCCGCTGCAACAACTGGTCGCCAACACGTCCGAGGATTCCGGGGGGCAGAGCGTCGGGAGAGATTTCGTCGCCTATGCGGGCGATCAGCCGGTCGCGAAGTTCGGCGTCCTTGCGCAGGGAGGCGACCTCCGACTCGGTGAATAAAAGGCGGGCGCGCACCGTCGGATTGTCGGCGGAGCCGTCCGAAGCGAGTTCGCGGCGGATGCGGGCGGATACCTCGGCGGGTGTCGGCCGGGGCGGTTTCACGCCGTCGGGTCCGGCTTTGGGATTGCGGGCCAGGATCGCGGCGAGCTGGGAAAGCAGGCGCTCAACGGCGTCACGATTGGGATCGGCGATGTAGCGGCGGGCGATTTCCGACATCTGCGTGACGGCCACATCCATCTTGCCCTCGCGTCCCCGCAAACGACCGATCCAGTAGGCCGCATTGATGACGAAGGGATGGTCGGGCCGCTCCCGCGCAAACTCTTCCCACATCTGGGCGGCGGCGCCGAAATCGCGCTTCGATTGATACTGCTTGGTCAGTTCGTCGAGCACGTAACCCAAAAGATCGTCGGACAGCGTCGTAGAGAGCGCCGAGCGGTAACTGGCGATGGCATCGTCGGTCCGGCCTTGGCCGACGAACACATCACCCTGGGTGGACAGGGCCTCCCCGCGTTGCGGGTGATCGAGCGGGTAGTCGGCCAGCCACGACTCGAGCTGTTTCTCGGAAGCGGCGTAGTCCTGCATCGCGTATTGGGCCGCGCCGATGCGATAGCGGCCGTCCGCCACAAAACGCCCCTCGGGAAACTTGGCGATGTAGGCGTTGATCTCCTTGATCGCGGCCTCGGCCTTGCCGAGAACCAAGGTGGCCATCGCGTGAAGATACGTGGCGTCCTCCGCAAACCGGCCCTGGGGATATTTCGCGATGTATTTCTCAGATGCGGCACGGGCCTCCTCGAAACGCCCGCCGGAAAAGTGGGCGTTGGTCTGCATCAGAAGCATGAACTCGGTGAGTTCGGCTTCGGGAAACTGATTCACGCCCACATCGAGGAATTCGAGCTGCATATCCGCCCGGCCGCGTTCACCGGCGGTCTGCGCGGCCAGATAGAGAGCCTGCGGCAGCAGCTTGCTGCCCGGAAGGGCCTTCATGAAGTCGTCCAACGCGACACGCATCTTATCCACGCGACCGGAGTCAGCATAAGCCCGAACAAGCTCCGAATAGGCCAGCTCGCGCTCCTGGGCTTCGGGGAACTCCTTGATAAGGCGCTCGAAAACCAGAGCGGCCTCCCAAGCGCCGCCACGCAACAGGAACGTGTGCCCCAAGCGAAAAAAGAGGGTGGCGTCATAATCGCCTCGCTTGCCGATCTCGTCGAGCGCGGCCTTGGTGGCCTTGATACGGGCCTCGACACGACGGATATCGTCGAGATCTCTGACTGAGGTGCGACCTAGCTGCCTTTGCCGGGCGAGCTGGGCCTCCATGCGAGCGGTGCGGTTTTTTTGGACGCGCAGCAGCTCCTTGCGGGGAAGGACGGTGCGGTAAGCGGTCAGGGCTCCCTGAAGATCATTGGCCGCGAGGAGAGCGTCGCCGAGCTGCAGGCTGAGCACGTTCAGGCCCGCCATGTTGTCCACCGTGTTGAGGCTGCCGCGCAACAGCTCGAGTCCGCGGCGGGCCGCGTCCAGGTTTTTCTGCTGCAGCTGGAGCGCGATCAGCGTGAGCGCGGAATCCGCCCAGTCGGCGTCGCGTGGGGCTACCGCCAGGAGGCGGTTGAGTGCGTCGATGGCCACCTCGGGCTGTTTCGCCTGCTGGGCGGCCATCGAGCGATACATCAGCGCCTGATCGCGGTAGGTAGGCGACTCTTCCAGCGCGGCAAAAACCGGAATCGCTTCGGCAAACTTGTTCTGAAGTGCCAGTGAAAGGCCGAGGATCAACCGCGCCTCGACGGCGGACTGACCGGTTGACGTGCGCTTGAGCAGCTTGGTCGCGATCTCCTCTACGCGGGCGTAATTGAGAGTCTGGAAATTCGTATTGGCGGCAAGCAGCTGGACCGTGTCCAGCGACACACCGGAAGGAAGCGGCTCGCCCTTTTCTATGCGGGCCAGAGCCGTGTCCAGAAGAACAGCGGCGTCGCCGAGCTTGCGCGCCTTGATCTGCATGTCGGCCTCTCCCAAAACCTGAGGCAAGGGAACCTGAACTTGGGCTTGAGTCTCGACAACCGCCACAACAGCCACGCCAAGACCGCAGGCAAAACGGGCGGGAGCAAGCGAAGACGAAATCCGGCGCAGGGGTGAACGCATAGGGAAATACGGGGCCAAACGATACACATCCCCAAACTGCGTCAATGCATTCATTGACGTTTTTTTAAATTATTTATCGACCGAGCCTCGTGATTGCCTCTGCTGGCTACCCAGGCCGTGGTTCAATTGGGTGGCTCCGAAAGACAGGACGTAAACGACCAACGGCCGATCCGCGAGAGTCTACGCGACTCCGGCATGAGATGCAGAATGTCCACAGAGGCGCCCCGTCCGGCCTCATTCGCAAAGCACCCTTCGGCATCCCGCAACACCTTACATCTGCGGCCATCCGAGTCTTCGCTTGCGCCGCAGACTGCGGGCGTTGGACTGATCCGCTTTTCACGACGCATGTCCATCCCCGCCACCCCGACCACGCCCAGCGCCCTTCCCAACGCCGATCACGTCCTCCGCATCGCCCAAGAACTCGGCGGCTCGGTCAAGGTTCACCAGATCGCCACCACCGCCCAGCTCCTCAAGGACGGCGCCACCGTCCCCTTCATCGCCCGCTACCGCAAGGAAATGACCGGCGAACTCGACGAGGTCCAGATCACCACCATCCGCGACCGTCTCGAGCAGCTTGCCCAGCTCGACGAACGCCGCGCCTCCATCCTCGCCTCCCTCAAGGAGCGCAACCTCCTCACCGACGCCCTCGCCAACCAGATCGCCAACGCCGACACCCTCACGCGTCTGGAGGACATCTACCTGCCGTTCCGCCCCAAGAAGCGCACCCGCGCCACCATCGCCAAGGAGAAGGGTCTCGAACCCCTCGCCGAACAGATCTGGGCCCAGGACCCGGCCATCGATCTCGCAGCCGCCGCCCAGGCGTATGTCGGCCGAGAATACACCGCCGACGACGGCAAAAACGTCGTCTCCAAGATCGCCTCCGCCGACGAGGCCCTTGCCGGCGCCCGCGACATCCTCGCCGAACGCGTCTCCGACGACGCCTCCTCCCGCGAAAAACTCCGCGCCCTCTACAAATCCTCCGCCGCCATCTCGTCGAAGGTCATCTCCGGCAAAGAAACCGAGGGGGCCAAATTCAAGGACTACTTCGAGTGGTCCGAGCCCCTCGCCAAGTGCCCTTCGCACCGCCTCCTGGCCATGCGCCGAGGCGAAAAGGAACTCTTCCTGATGATGCGCATCACCGTGGACGAGGTCCTCGCCCTCGCCGAACTCGAGCGCCATGTCATCAAAAACACCGCGCCCGCCGCGACCGCGCAACTCCGCCCGATGCTGGCAGACGCCCTGAAGCGCCTCCTCGCGCCCGCGATGGAGACCGAGTTCCGCCTCGAATCCAAAAAGAAGGCCGACGCCGACGCCATCAAGGTCTTCGCCGACAACGTCCGCGAGCTCCTCCTCGCCGCCCCGCTCGGCCAGCGCGCCGTGCTCGCCCTCGACCCGGGTTTCCGCACCGGTTGCAAGACCGTCATTCTCGACCGCCAGGGCAAACTCCTCCACAACGACGTCGTCTACCCCGACCGCCACGAGGTCGAGGCCGCCGAGAAGATCAAGGGTTTCGTCGAGTTCTTCAAAATCGAGGCCGTCGCCATCGGCAACGGCACCGCCGGCCGCGAGACCGAGGCCTTTGTGCGCGGCCTCAAGCTCCCGGCGTCCATCCCGGTCGTCATGGTCAACGAGTCCGGCGCCTCCATCTACTCCGCCAGCGAGGTCGCCCGCGAGGAGTTCCCCGACCACGACCTCACCGTGCGCGGCGCCGTCTCCATCGGACGCCGTCTCATGGACCCGCTCGCCGAGCTGGTGAAACTCGACCCGAAGTCCATCGGCGTCGGCCAATACCAGCACGACGTCGATCAAAACGCGTTGAAACGCTCCCTCGACGACACCGTCGTCTCCTGCGTGAACGGCGTCGGCGTCGAGCTCAACACCGCCTCCAAACAGCTCCTTGCCCAGGTCTCGGGCCTCAACTCCCGCAGTGCCGCCGCCATCGTCTCCCGCCGAAACGACAAGGGCCCGTTCAAGACCCGCGCCGATCTCCTCGAGGTCACCGGCCTCGGCCCCAAGGCGTTTGAGCAGGCCGCCGGCTTCCTGCGCATCCGCGACGCCGCCCATCCCCTCGACGCCTCCGCCGTGCACCCAGAGCGTTATCCGCTCGTCGAGAAAATGGCCGCGGACCTCGGCTGCACCGTGGCCGACCTCCTGCGCGACGAAAAACTCCGCAAAAAAATCAACCTCCAGGCCTACGTCACCGACAACGTCGGCCTGCCCACGCTCACCGACATCATGGCCGAGTTGGCCAAGCCCGGTCGCGACCCGCGCGAAAAATTCGAAGCGTTCAGTTTTCAGGAGGGCGTCAACAAGCCCGAGGACCTCAAGCCCGGCATGAGGCTCCCCGGCATCGTCACCAATGTGACCGCCTTCGGAGCGTTCGTGGACATCGGCGTGCACCAGGACGGCCTCGTGCACGTGTCCCAGCTTGCCGACAGCTTCGTGAAAGACCCCGCCGCCGTGGTGAAGCCCGGCCAGAAAGTCAGCGTCACCGTGACCGAGGTGGATCTCACCCGCGGCCGCATCGCGCTCTCGATGCGCAGCGCACCGCAGCTCGGCGCGAAGAGCGGCCAGTCCGCCCCTCGCACGAGCCCCGGCCAAGCGCGCCCCGCGCCGGCGGCCGCGCCATCACCGAGGCCGCAGCAGCCGCTCACCAACGACTGGTTCAGCGCCGCGCTGAACAAGAAACGCTAGTGGCATTTCAATAGAAGCCGTAGCTGCGAGCGTAAGCGAATGGCCGAACCACCACTCGCCCATGCTCGCGGCCACAAAAAGAAACCGGCCATAACTGCATTTGAGATACTCCAGGGTAATCCCCGCCCGGGCGCCGTAACCCAAAGGTGGCGGTTTTGTCACCGCCATGACCAAACTTTGTCACATACAGCGGGCAGCATGGGATGCTATTCCAGCATCACATCATGAACCATCGCTCCCACCTCGTCTTCGCAGCCGCCCTGGCCTCCGCCACGGCCACGTTCGCCCAAAACACCGGTCCGAGCTCAACGGCTTCCTCCTACCTGAAGCCGACCTCCGCAGGCTGGTCCTCCACCGCCTTGATCAGCGTCGGCGACAGCATCGGCGGCTATAAGATGGTCGGCATCCCCGACGGTCTCGGTGCCTACGACAACGGTGACGGCTCCGTCACTGTGCTCATGAATCATGAGCTAGGCTCCACTGCCGGCATTACGCGCGCCCATGGCTCTGCGGGTGCGTTCGTCTCAAAATGGACCATCAACAAAAACACGCTCCAGGTCACCTCCGGCAGCGATCTTGTCCAACGTGCCAACGATGTGCTGACTTGGAACTCCGGCACCAGCAGTTGGGTATCCGGCACCACTGCCATCGGCCGCCTCTGCTCCGCCGATCTTCCCTCTGCCTCGGCCTTCTACAACACCAACTCGAACAACGGCTACAACGGCCGCATCTTCATGAACGGCGAGGAAGTCGGTGCCGAAGGCCGCGCATTTGCCTTCGTCGCCACCGGCTCCGAGGCGGGCAAGGTCTACGAACTGCCTAAACTAGGAAAGTTCTCCTGGGAAAACTCCGTCGCCAATCCCCTGACCGGTGACAAGACCGTGGTCATCGGCACCGACGACAGCACCCCCGGCCAGGTCTACGTCTACGTCGGCACCAAGCTGGCCTCAGGCAACGCCGCCGAACGCGCCGGCCTCGCCAACGGCACCCTCTCCAGCATCAAAGTCGCCTCCACCCCGCTCGAGGTCTCTGCCACGCATAACACCGCGGGCGTCTCCGGCGCCTTCACCACCGTCGCCATCGACACCACCGTCTCCGGCGCCACGCAACAGACCGCCGCCACAACGGCCGGTGTCACCGAGTTCGCCCGCCCCGAGGATGGCGCATGGGTTGACGCCGACACCTTTGTCTTCGTCACCACTGGCACCACAGCCGGCGGCAGCGCCAAGCTCTACAAAATCGATTTCAGCGACAACACCTTCAGCCAAGGCACCATCTCAATGGTCCTCAACAGCGCCAGCCTCACCGGCACGGATGGCCAAACTGCCCGCTCCTTCGATAACATCGCTGTCGGCTTGGACGGCATGGTCTACATCCAGGAAGACCCGGGCAACGCCGCCTACATCGCCAAGATCTGGCAGGTCGATCTCGCCAATCCGAATGCCGCCGTGCAGATTTTTGAGTCTGACCGCGCCCGCTTCCTCATCCCGACACCCCCCTTCTCACAGGACGAAGAGCACTCCGGCATCATCGACGTGACCGCCCTGTTTACCGGTGCCTCCTGGTATGTCGCCGGCACCAAGGTCTTTCTCGCCGACACCCAAGCCCACTACGACATCTCCGGCGAGCTGGTCAAGGGTGGCCAGCTCAGCCTGCTGACCTACAGTGCCCCCGCCATCCCCTAACCCTCCAGCTACGCCACCATCGTCGGCGAGCTCGGTCTCGATCTGGCCGCCTGCCGCCGCCGCCCATCACCCTGATTACCCCCCCCTGCCAATCCTCCGCGCCCATCCCTCCGCCCGCCGCCCCGCCCCGGCGGGCTTTTTATCGCCCCTCTCCCGAACCGCCCCCAACCATAGTGTCACCTAATAGGTGACACTGTGGCTGAAATCTGCCCGGGTGTGGACATGAAACCGATCCATCCTCGCCTGAAACTGGCCGCAGCCCTCGCCGGTGCCCTGGCCGATGCGGCCCAAACAACGGCGCGTGCCTTGAAAAAAGCTCGCGCCCTTACCCAAGGCCCCCGCGGCGCCGCACTCAAACCGGGAACCGATACCCCACTCTGGAACGAACTCGCGCTCGCCCTGAGAACCCTCGACTGGAGATACGGTGAGAAAGCCAACCTCGCCCGCGAACTCGGCCTGCCGCGCCAGCGTATCGACGATTTTCTCATCGGCCGCCGTCGCCTGCCCGACGCCGAGCGCACGCTCACGCTGCTCCACTGGCTCCACGCCCGTAAGAAAAAATCGCCCGCTAAGCCCACACACCAGAAAGCCGGCGTCACCTAACAGGTGACACTGGCTTTGTTGTTGGACCTAGCGGGGAACCGGAGGCCGCCACGTAGAAGCGGATGCGCCAGCTGCGGACGGCGGATTGCGGTTAACCGAGGCTGGAAAAGGCCGATGTTTTTATACGACACAATCCGGCGCATCTCTTTTCTCATTTCCCCGTTATGACAAACATCACCCCTGAAGTTATCGGCGCGAAGCTCATTCTTCGCGGAATCCACCTCGAACTGACCGACGCCATGAAGGCCATCTTCCACGAAAAAGTGGGCCGCTTGCTGCGCCACGAGCCCCGTATTGATCGCATCCGCATCGACGTGGATCACGACAAGACCAAGGGCGCAAAGGCCCACTTCGTCGCCAAGGGCCAGATCGAGATCAGCGGCCCCGACCTGATCGCCTCCGTCGATTCCGAAGACGCCTACAAATCCGTCGATCTTCTCATCAACAAACTCGACGGCCTACTCCGCAAGCGCCACAGCGCGTTGAAGGAGAAGCGCCACCACCGGCACACCATCGAGGTCGGCGGTGCGTTGCCCAAGGAAATCTGAGGCGAATGGCTCTTGTTCAAGGGGGCGATCGGTGCAATTCGCCAGGTCGCCCCTTCAGGACGCTGTTTCGCGCCGGCGAGCTGGGCAACACGCGCCACTCCTGTTGCCCCGACACCTCGGAGCGTTTTGAATAAACTCTGGCCGCGAGTATCAGCGGGTGGCCGAGACTCCACAATCCCTAGGCCTGCAAGCCCCCGACCTGCGCACGCAACACGTCGCAGAGCTGCCGGAGCAACCACGCGGGGGGTAATTCGCCGTGAGGCACCAGAGCCGCCTCGGCCTGCGCCAACTCGGCCTCCACCTCGGCGGCGACACGCTTGAAAACACCCATCTCCCCCATCTGCCGGATACGACCGGGCAGATCGACCTCCCTCCGATGAAGAATTTCTTCGACGAGCAACGCACGTTCGTCCTCGGGCAAAAGCTCCATCAACACCAACAACGGCAAGGTCACCTTGCCGCTTTGCAGATCGGTGCCGAGCGTCTTCCCAATGTTTTTCTCCTGCCCGAAGAAATCCGCCAGATCGTCGTAAATCTGGTAGGCGATCCCCAAGTGCCGGCCGAACCGGCTCGCCGCCTCGACAAATGCATCGGGAAATCCCCCGAGCTTGCCTCCGAGAAAACACGAGATACGGAACAGCTCGGCCGTCTTCAGATCGATCACGCGGAAATAATCCGCGCGAGTGATGTCGGTCGTCCCGCGGCGCAGCGTTTGCACGATCTCTCCGGCGCAGACCTTGCGAGTGGAGTCGGAAACGGCGTGACACACCTCGGTCGTGGGAAACTGCGAAGCCAGGTGAAGCGCATGGGCAAACAACGCGTCGCCCAACAACACGGCCGCCTCGGGACCATACTGCCGCGACGCCGTGCGACGCCCCCTCCGCAGCTCGGACTCGTCCATGATGTCGTCGTGCACCAAGGTCGCCAAATGGACCAGCTCGACCACCGCAGCCACCCGCACCAGCTCGGGCGAAGGCGTTTCTCCACCATTCCAGCCGCTCAAAAAAACCAGCGCCGGCCGAATCCGCTTGCCCGATGTATCAATACAATAATCCGCCATCCCCCGTATCTCCGGCTCAAACGCGGCCAGTTGACCGCGTAAAAAAACATCCAGCGCCGCCATCTGCGGCTTCAAGCGGGCAAACACGGTGGCAAAATCGCTGGGTGCCGACGAATTGGATTGGGAAATCGGTGTCACAGACATTTTTTAAGAAACACGCTAGAGCTTGGCAGACGAAAGGCTAACCAATAACTCAATCATCAGATGAACGACGATCCCGCCCTGCTCATACTGATGACCGCCGTCGGCCTTTATGCAATGCACCTGTGGCGACAAGATTACCGGGCCAGTCGTGTCGATGCCCCCGATCCTCGCGGCCTGCCCGGCGCCACCCCGGCAAGCCTTAAGGCGTGTGTCATTGCTGCCGCAGGGGCTCTCCTTATCCTGGGCGCCGAAACGTGGGGCGAGATTCAACTCGGCTTGAGCGATCAACAGTCCAAAATCACCTTGCTCTTCGGTCTCTACACGTTGATCGCGGCCTTCACTGAAGAACTGATCTTCCGGGGCTTCCTCGTGATCGAACGCAAAGGCAAACTCATCCAATGGACAGGCGTCTTCGGCGCATCCCTGCTATTTGCCATCCTGCATCCGTTTTTATGGCACTGGGGTGACGATGGCTTTGCCTGGACCCTCACACTTAAAGGCTGGTTTAGCACCGCAACGGTCTTCATCGCCTCCCTCTGGTTTTATACGGTGCGATTTGCCTCCTTCAACCCACATCGATCCCTGCTTCCCTGCATCACCGCCCATGCGGTAAAAAACCTCGGTGTACTGATCATCAAAGCCGCCCAAGGCCACGTGGCCGGATGGTATTGAAGACACAAAAAAGCCGCAACCATGGGCTGCGGCTTTGCGATTAAGAACGGGGTTTATTTTTTATCATCCCCCTTCAGCCTGAAAAAAGATTTCTTACTTTTCTCATCCGGAACGTTATCAGGAACAAAGGAATCGGAACCATCCCTGAAGCCAGGCAGTTCATCTTTGCGCAGTCCCATGGATCGGGTCATGCGCGGATCGAAAACATCACCCACCGGCGCACCGTCGGCCGCAATGGTTCTGGCGGTAATGAAGATCAACAAATTGTTCGTGGTCTTGGTCGAGGTGTTGGACTTAAACAAACGCCCGAGCAGCGGGATGTCACCCAAAATGGGAACCTTCGTTTCTCCCTTGTTGGTCGAATCCTCCATCAAACCGCCAATTCCCATGGTATAGCCATCCTTCAGAGAAACCTGGGTCTCGGTTTTTTTGGTTACAATACTGGGGATATTGGCCCCTTGGAAAACATTGTCCCGACCGCGAGAACTAAGCTCCGGCTTTAAGATCAATTTAATAAAGCCTTGGTCATTAACCTGGGGAGTGACCTTTAGCAGAACGCCCAAAGGCTTATAATCAAATCCGCTAACTGCATAAGCTCCGGTCTGCTGGTTGTAAGTATACTGCGGGACCGGAAACTGCTCGCCGATATTGATGGATGCTTCCACATTATTCAATGTGACCAAGGTGGGATTGGACACGACCTTGGCTTTGGTCTGCGTTTTAATCGCGCTCAGTAGAATCTTATATTGATCCGCACTGAAAACAGAAGTAGAGGTGCGCGAAATTGTATCGGAAATCGTATCGGTGACTTTGCTCGCGCCACCAAACCCATCATAAATGGGCGTCTTCGCTACACCAGTGTCCAATTGTGCCTGATTGGTCGGTGCCGGCCGGAGCGGACCTCCGGACCCGACCACTTGGCCGGCCGCAGCCTGCTGCTGCTGCAGGAAATCGACCTGCGTGTTCCCTGCGGTAAGGGTGGTCGTGCTTCCCCGGTCGGATTGTTTGCTATTTGTGCGAGTAAAAGGTCCTGCCGTTATGCCTTTTTCCCCGCCTAGGGCCGCGCCCCAATTCACACCTATGTTTTTAATGTCGCCATCGGTGACATCAATAAATTTGGACTCGATCATCACCTGAGCCGTCGCTTTGTCCAGTTTCTCAATAATCGGCCTGATACGCCCCATACGAGAGGGACGCTCCGTCACTACAAGTGCGTTGCTACGCGCATCTATGATAATTTTTCCTCCAGCCGCCGAATCGACCAAGGTTGTGATAACCTTGAGAATCTCATCCGCTCTGGCGTAATTTATCAGAAAAATCTCAGTTGATACCGGCTCGGCCGCCAAGCTGTCCTGGCTGACAATTTTAATGATGTTCCCATCCTCGATAAACGTATAACCAATCGGTGAGAGCACCACTTGGAATATCTGCCTCCAAGTCACCTCGCGTAATTTGAGCGAGGTGCGCCCCTGCAAGGTGTCGGGGACCACCAGATTCAGTTCAAAAAGATCTGCAACGTTGCGCAAAATGGTGCGAATCTCCTCGTCGGGGAAATCAACCGAAAGCGTGTCTTTGGGTTTGGTCGAGTGATCAACCTGGACGGAAGAAACAACTTGAGCAGGAGCCGCCACCGGCTCAGTTGGAGCGACCGCAGCGGGAATCGTCGCATCCTGAGCCCAAAGCGGAGCAAAGGCTGAAAGTGAGGCTAAAAGAGCTAAGCGGGTTCTCATGGTTTGGTGACTGCTGAGGGTTTAATTGGCCGGGTGATTTCTTCGCCGTTAAGGCGCATTCCGAAACTGGTTCTTTCAATGGAAGTTACCTGTAGCTCATAAGTCACGCCTTGGAAGACAATTGGCAGCTTGTCGCCGATTTTGAGCTTTTTTTGACCAAAAAGCAAAATTGGATCGCCTCCCAACTGCATCATACCCGAGGGATTAACTTGAGAGATGATATTTTTTAACAAGCTTGCATCCACAGCCGGAACGGGAGCCTTCGCCTTAGCCCTACCCTCCTCAGAAACATCATCGGTCTTACGAACCGGATTGAAAGGATTGGCGCTCGTCAAAAACTCGTGAGAATCCTCGATAGGCTTGGTTGTAAGCAGCGTCCGCGCGAGATCCAAAGTCTCGTTTCTTTTCTGCGGCAGCGGAATATCGGACTTGCCCTGTGCCCGCAAGATCGTCCCAAAAACACTCAAAAACAGTATGATAAAAATGTGCCTCATGGGATCCCGAGTAAATCCAAGCTAAGATTAAGGGTGACCACAGAATTCATACTCACCACCGATGCCGTGTTGATGCGGATGAAATAGCCGCCCCGCTCCAAGTGTCTCAAAAAAGATATGATCTGGGGATAACTACCTTGGGCGGTTACCATATAGTTGATGGGCACATAACGAGTCTTGACCACCGGCTTGCCGGCAACAGGCGCCGGAGGTCGGGCTCCTGGACGTAGATCAATATATTTAACACCGACTTCCGACTCCAATTTATAAAAAAATTGGAGATTGAGAGCCACACCATCCGTGTTAAAAGATCTGTCTTTGATGGCCTTGTTGGCCTGTATAAGAAAATCGAGCTGTTGCTGAAGTTGGGCGGAATTGGCCACGTTGGCCCGATAACGGCCGCCTTCCTTGACGTATCTCTCCAAGACCGCCTCCTGCTCATCCAGCAAATCGGACCGCAGATAAACAAAAGCAGCGAGAACGACCGTAATCAGACCACAGAGAACCAAGAGTGGGCGTTTCTTGGTCGCTTCAACCAAAGACTTGGAGTCGACGCTCATTTTTTACCTCCCGCCGGCTTGGCGTCGCCAGCCTTGAACTTTAAATTGATCTCAAATTGAATCTGCCCGCTGGTGGGATCACGCGCAATGTTGGCCAATGATATTGGGTCAAATAATTTTGAAATCTCGACATCGGACTTAAGTCCCTCGGTGTAAGCAACTGCCCGACCACTGGCCTCATCAGCCGCCCCGGTCACCCCCCCGCGCAACACCACGGCGGTGGCCGTATAATCGATACCCATCAGACTGAACCCATCGGGCAATCCTGCTCCCAATTTAAGGATAAAATCAGAGAGCGTAAGTCGTCCGGAGGCCAGAAAATCTCGCAATCCGATTATATTCTGTTCCTCTTCCTGAAATTTTTTAAACAAAAGCACGGCCTTGTCGCTCTCGGGCTTGTTTTTCTCCACCACAATACGAGCAGTTTCGGTGTCGGCGCGCAGTGAATATAGAATGTATTCACGGTAACCCGCATACAAGGCCATGCCGGTTGCCGCTAAAACTGCCAACCCGTTGACAAAAAAAGTCGTGCGAACCGCCTTGGTGTCAGGCAGCCGTTGAAAATTACGGAAATTAGGATGCCAGACATGCACCCGTAGCTCTTGTGAGTTATCACTGGGCTTTTTCAGGAAAGGCAGCATGGCTTTGGTTATATTGAACCATCAACGAAAAGAGACCCAGTCGGCGAATATCCTGCGTGGTCGCGGATAAATGGTCGGCAAAACTGATCTGGTGAGACTGCAACCAAGCGGGAATATCCATTTTCAGAACCGTAACACCCAAGTCGGCGGCAATCGCCGTTTCCAACCAGGCCAACTTGGCCGGCAACAATACACAGGCGACATGCCCGATGGATTGACCGGTTTGCACCTCAAAGAATCCTATCGACGATTGAAGCTCTTTTACAAGTTTCTTGATCAAGAGGGAGCCCATCCCGGTGAAATCAAAAGTATTGGAAAGAAACAACTTGCGAGCCGAGGCCTCGTCCTTGAGCCCCAGCTCTTTTTGTACCACCGGGATCATGGAATCCAATCCATGCGGGATGGGCCGCGAGGCATCCACCCCGCCCGCGGTAACAATGTAGGAGTTGGTTGAGTGTGCCTCAACCTCGAGAACTAACACCGGAATTTTGATCTTCGCAAAGCTAAGATAGTCCACCAAAGCACCCAGGGTCGCCACCGTGCTCAACTCGATCGACTCGGGATAAATACCGGCGGCCAGCAACCCGTCCTGCTGGCGATCCAGGTCTTCGCTCGGCAATCCACAAATCAGCACCTCCTTGTGAGACGCCTTGCTCACATCATATTCCGCGCCGGTGAGCGGGTGGACGAGCGCCAGCGAATAATGGTCCGGCTCGATCCTTACTTGCTGGGCCGTAACTTCGTTCAGGTAATTGGCTTCCTTTATACGCTTCAGCTCCAGCGTGACCTTGCGGACCACCCTGCGGCCGACATTGATGCCACACGTGGAATGGAGGTACCCACTTGAGGATTTTGCCGATTGCAGCGCGACAACCGCTGCACCCAGGGCGGCCGCATCGTCGGGAGCGCATTCCACAATTTCCTCGATCACCAAGGGAGCGTTCAACCGCGATGTCCGGGCGAGCAGGATCGCGTGCTCACTCGAATCAAAAAAGAAATTTTTGGGCTTTGTTGAGAGAAACATGCAATCGAAGCTCAACTGGTTTTGAATTTTCGCTCGTATCGGCAAAACGCACAGACAGGGGTGAGACGAGATGGTCTCTGAAAATCTAGTATCCTCTTCACACTTCAAGGTTATTTCCCGCCCGAGTGACAAGAGGTCAAAGATTTACCCTATCTCAACATGACCGACGAAGGCGACGAATCACGAAAAAGCCCGCTCTGGTGTGGAGCGGGCGAAAAGGAAACGCGGGCGGGGAGCCTTATTTCTGCCAAGTGCGCTTCTTGTGGCGATTGGCTTTCAAGCGCTTTTTGCGCTTGTGCTTGTTCATCTGGAGACGGCGTTTCTTTTTGAGGTTGCCCATGGGTGGTCAGGTTTGAAGTGAAAGGTTTCTGTAGAAACCGTCCGTGAAACAGCCTGCGCCCCGTGCTGTAAAGCTCAATCTGCCCCGGTCGCCGCCAGCGTGACCACGCTTCGCTGCGCCGTGAGCACCAGTTCGGAGCGCACCCGAGCCTCGGCCAGCCCGGTCAGGCGTGCCGCCGCCCGACGGTAAATGTCCATTTGCCCGGCATGGCGCGACACCACGTCGGCCATGCCCTGCGGAGTGTGGCGATCGGTCTTGAAATCGTAAACGGTCGCCTCGACGACGCTTCCCGCCTCGTCACGCAACAACACCACGCGATCGAAAACTCCGGTGATCCACGCTCCGTCGATGACGATCTCGAATACTCGCTCGCGCCACGCTTCGGCGTCGGGGCGATGCGCGAACACCCGGGCCAATCCAGGCGCCTCCAGGCAGGCGGTCGCCTCGGCGATCACCGGCTCGCCCAAGCCCTCCGCCCGCCAGACGGCCAGCAGCTCCGGCGTCACTCCGCCCCACTCCACGGCCGCGAAGGCGCGATGCACTGCGGTGCCGAAATTCGCCGCCCCCGGGCCGGCCGCGCCAAACAACGCCTCACCCGTGATCACCCCGCCCTTGGTGCCGGACGGCGTGCGCGCCGGGTGTCGGGCTGCCGCCGCAATATCCGGGGCCATCGGCAAAAGACCGGCCAGACCCGAAGCCCCGGCGGCTCCTTCTGGCTGAAGCGTGACCTCTTCGAACCAGGCCGCTTCGCCTTCGGAGAAAAGCGCCTCGCCATCCCATCCGCCGATCTTCACGGGGTTCGCGGAACCGGCGGCGCCCAGCGTCTCGGCAAGCAGTCGCGGGAAGTTTTCGGAGCGCGATTTATCACCGGCGGGCTTGGTGAGGAGATACATCGCCCGTTTGGCTCGTGTCAGGGCCACGTAGAACAGGCACAATTGTTCGTAGGCGGCGTCGGCTTTGGCCGCGTTTACATGGGCGGACAAGACCGGGTCGTTTTCGGCGAAGAGCTTCGGTGGCAGGTCCAGCACCCACTCGATGTCGCGCTCCGGCGTGCGCGACACCCCCAACCCGTCGCTCCGCCGCGTATCCAGGGAGTTCCCCTCCAAGTCCGGCAGCACGACCACGTCGAACCCGAGGCCCTTCGATTTGTGGATCGTCATCACGCGCACCATCGCCGCCGTCTCCGTATCGCGCACCGCGTGCCGTTCGGCGAATTCCAGGAACTCCGCCACGTCCCGCCCGCCTGTCTCGTCAAAACGCAGCGCGGCCTCCGTCAACTGTCGCGCCCGCTCGCGGCTGAAATCGTCGTCCGCGGCCAACACCGGTTCCAGACGCCGCAGCCAGGCCTCCACCGTGGGCGCGAAACCGTCCTCGTGCACTTGCCGCAACACCGTGCGGGTCCACGCCGACGCTTCGTCCCCGCACAGGCGGTCGGCCGCTGCGGCCAGCGGTGTCATGCGCACTTGTTCCCGCGCGAAGCGGTCGCCCGGATGTGCCGCGACCCGCAACAATGCCAGCACCGCCGTCGTGAGCGGATTATCCGTGCAGACGTGCAGGTCCGAGGCGGCCGCGGCGGGCAGGCCGCCCTCGCGCCGCAGGTAATCCGCCAGCCAGGTCGCCATTTCATTGGACTGCACCAGCACGGCGACCGACAGGCCCCGTTCCAGCGGCGCGATCTCGGACAACAAGCGCAGCGTCATCGCCGCGCGGGCCTCCTTGTCCTCGCCGTGCAACCATGCGACATGCCCGCCGAGCTGCGGTTTCGCGCTTTCATGATCGCGCCACTCGCTTGTCCAGCGTCCGGCGGTCGGCCCGGGCACGAGCCGGGCCAACGCCTCGGCGTCGCCAAACACGCGGTTGATCGTCGCAACGATGGCCGGGCCCGACCGCCACGACTGGTCGAGCCGTCCCTCCTCGATGGTGCCGGGGGCGAACGCGTTGTAGCGCTCGTAAATCTCGCGAAACAGCCGGGGATCGCCGCCGCGCCACGCATAGATCGCCTGCTTGACGTCGCCGACGTAGAAGAAACTCCGTCGTCCTTCCGGGTCCTGCACCGCCTCGTCGATCAGGTTGCGCAACACGCTCCACTGGGCGTGGCTGGTGTCCTGAAATTCGTCGAGCAGCCAGTGGTCGTATTTCGCGTCGAGGCGCCAATCGACCAACAACCGGCCGTCCTCCGCCCCGCCGCCGGTCGTCAAGCGCGGCGTGCGCGACCCGGGAACGAGCAGCCGCTGCACGTCGGCGAAGGTGAGCTTGCCCGCGCGGCGCACGAGGTCGTCGTAAAGGGCCTCGTAGCCGGCGATCACCGTGTGGATGCCGCGCGTCGTCTCCAGCCGCCTGAGGAGCTCGCCGGCAAACACGTCGTGAACGAGCACCCGCAGGGCCGCGCCGATTTCAAGGGGCAGGGTCTGTTTCTTCCGGTCAAACGCGAGCTCGACCGCCTGCCGGCCGAGACCCGTCCAGGCCTCGAGCGCCTTGGGCAGGAGATATTCCACCGGCTTGGGCAGCGTCGCACCCGGCGCCCACGTCTCCAGCGTATCCAGAAAATCATCCCAGCGTTTCCTCTGTTTGTCGGCGAGCCCGGTCTCCGCCGCCCAGCGGCGCAGCACCTGCGCGGCGCGGCGCGAATCGCCTTTCTGGCCCAGCCACGGGCAGCCCCCGGTCCAGATGCGGCGGGGATTGCCCCAAGCCTCGGCGGCGGGCGCGTCGAGATAGACGTCCTGATGCTCGTCGATGAACCGGTCGAGCCGCGCCGCCAGCCGTTTTTCCTCTGACCCGAAGGTGGCCCGCTTGAACGCCTCGACGAACTCCCGCTGCGCGTCGTCCAGTCCCGAGCCGGCGCGCGCAAACAGCCGCGCGAGCACGCGTCGCCGCTCCCGTTGCGCGCCGTGCTCATGCAAAATCTCGAAGTCGCCGCCCAGTCCCAGCTCCAGCGGAAACGCCCGCACCACCTTGGCGAAAAAGCTGTCCAGCGTGCCGAGCGCCAGCCGGTGCATCGCGCCGACCGTCGCCCGCAGCATCCCCAAAAAATCTTCCGGGCCGAGGCCGGGCCGGCCGATGTCCTCGGCGAGCCGGCTCGCCGCGCCGGGATCGCGGGACGCCCGCGCCAGTTTGTTGAGGATCTCGTCGAAAAACTCGCCCGCCGCCTTGCGGGTGAAGGTGAGCGCCACGATGCGCTCCGGCGGGGCGCCGTGCGCGAGCAGGCTCACGAAGCGGTTGGTCAACGCGTAGGTTTTGCCCGAGCCCGCCGAGGCGAGAATCATCTTGTGGCCGACGGGTTTCATGCGTCGGCCTTCCCCGCCCACTCCACGCTGGCGTCGGCGCCGGCATGGAAAAGGCCGGCGAAATCGTCGGAATCCGCGGCGGGCAGCTCCGCCGGCGGCCAGAACCGCCGCGCACGCACCGCCGCCGCCACGCCGCGGGCGCAGCGCATCGCCGCCTCCTGCATACCCGGGTCGTAATCCGCCCACAGCTGCACCCCGGTCTCGCCCGCCGCCTTCGGCAGGTTGAAATAACCACACGCCAAGGCGTGCCCGAACTCCCCGGCCAACGCCTCCAAGTAGAGCGGCAGTTGCAGGTCGGCCCAAATCGCCTCCTCGCCGCCCCACCCAAAGCGCGCAAACTCCGGCAGCGCGCCGAGGTCCTCCGCGCGTCTCGGCTTGCGCACATGGGCGACGGCGGGGTTCACCGGCTTGTCGGAGGTCTTGTAGTCGATCACGCGGACCGCGCCGGTGCGTTCATGTCGGTCGATGCGGTCGATCTTCCCGCGCACCGGCAGGCCTCCGAGGTCGAAATTGATCGTCTTCTCGACGTGCTCGATCACCCAGCCTTCGGCGCGCTCCCGCGCCTGGACCTCGGCGAGCTTGGCCAGGCGTTGCCGTGCGGATTCGAGCTGCACGACCAGCGGCAGCGAGGGATGTTCGCCGTGGCTCCGGCGGGCCGCCCGGTCCAGTTCCGCGAGCAGGAAATCCCGCAGCACCACCGCGTCCGTGGAGTCGCGCACCGGCGAGTCCGCCCGGCCCATCGCCTCCAGCGCCGCATGGCAAAGCGTGCCGAAGTCCATCGCGTCGAGCTCGGTCTTGTGAGGATCGACCGCCTGCATCCGCAGCCCGTGCTTCAAATAGAAACGGAACGGGCACTTGAGATAATCGCGAAACGCCGTCACGGAGATGCGCTCGATCGGCGCGTCGGCTCGCGGCGTGAGTTTCCACGCGCGCCGCCACGCCGGGTTGGGCCGTTCGGCTTCGGCATGCCCGAACAAAAACGCCACGCGCGTCGGCAGGTCGGCGTCCGCGCATTGCAACAGCAGCCGCGAGGGTCGCAGGGGATCGCCCGCCGCCGAGACTTTGCCGACCAGCAGGTCGAGCCGCCCGCGGTCGGCGCCACGACACGCGGCCAGCGCGTGCAGCAGATAGGCGTCGCGGGCGAACCGGGCCGCGTTGGTCTTGAGGCCGAGCCTTTCACGCAGGCCCTCGGGCAAAAAGGCGTCGCCCACCACCGCGTCGGGCACGCGTCCGTCGTTGAGTCCGGCGACGACCAGGTGCGGGGCGTCCTCCCAGAGGAGCTCCAGCCAGCCTTGCAACTCGACCGCGCCGTCGGGTTTCTCGTCAAAGCGCGGGCTGTCGCCCAGGGCTCGCAGCGCCAGCTCCCACACGTCGGCGGCGGCCAGCCCGGGGAAATGGTTCAACGCCGCCGCCATCTCCGCCAGCACCGCCGCCCAAGCATTCGCCGCCTCGATGGTGCGCGCGTCCCCGGGCCTCGCCGGTTCGAAGCGGCGATCATGGAAAATCTCCGTGAGCACGGCGCGGACGTTGTCGGGAAACACTTCGGAAAGAAGCCGTGCGCGCAATTTCACGACTTCTTCGAGTGCCCGGGACAAAGCCGGGTGCTTCACCTGGGCGCGGGCGGCCGCCAGCGTCGGCGGCAGGTGCTTCGCGTGCAGGTCGTCGAGCTCCGCCAGCATCGTGTCGGAGGGGCCGCCGAGCCACGCGAGCACGTCGGGGCAACGCAACAGGGCCGCGATCGACGCGAAAGACGGTTCGCCGCCGGCCAGCTCGGCAAGCATGGACAAAAGCGCGTGCAGGGCCCCGCCGCGCAATGGCCGCCCCTCGGGGTTGAACGCCGGCACGCCGGCGCGGGCCAGTCCGTTTTCCAACGATGGCAGCACGTCGGGGTCGGCCACGCCCGCCGCCAGGAGCCCGCCGGGCCTTCCGTATCCGACCGCGCACGACACGACGACGTCGGCCTGCGCGGCCGGATCGGCGCACAGGCGCACGCGCCGCTCGAAATCGGGCGGCGAAAACGCCCGCGAGGCCCAGGCCGGCGGCGACGGCCGGCCCCACTCGTCAAAAAGCGCCCGCGACTCCGCCTCGTCGGCGGGTCCGGCGACAAGCACCTCGACCGGCACTCCGGACTCCGCGTGGGCGGACAGCGCCCGCACGGCCAGCGGCAGCGGGTCGGGCGTGCCCGCGACGACGATACACCGCACGCCAGCAGGTGGGGTTGGGGCTGCGGCAAAGGCGATTTTCACGGCCTGGGGATCGCGCAGCCCCCGGGTGGCCAGCGCGGCGTCGCAGGCGGCCTCGAGCTCGCCGAGCCGCCGCCAGCGGGCGGCCTCGGGAAAATCCTCCCCGGCGCGTCCGGCCACGTCGGCCATGCGCAGGCCGTTTTCGGCGAGCCCGGCCTGCAGGCGGGCAAACTCTCGCGCCAGCCGCAGCGCCCAGGCAAAGTCGCGCGCGGGCGGATCCAGCGGGAAAACTTCCCTCACTTTGGAAAGATCGGCGGAGCGCAGCGTTTCGATCCAGGCCAGCAGCAATTCGGCACGCGAGGCGGCGGGTGGCGCCCACGCCGCCGGGATTTCGGGCGACGTCAATTGATCCGGCATCCGCACGCGGGGAGGAAACACCGCCTGGCCCTTGCCCGCCGCATACGCCGCCAGCGCCTCGCGCAAACGGCGGCCGGCCTGGGCCGTGGGCACGACCACCAGCGTATCGGACAAGTCGAGCGGACCTTCGCCGGTCCAGCCTCGCGCCAGCCGTTCCGTGACGGCGTAAACCGGCGGCTGGTTCCAGGGAAGGATGTAGAGGCGGGGCGAAGGCATCCGAAGACGGCGCCAATTTCACGGAGACCACCGCGAACCCACAAGGCCGGATATTGGGAAGACTCGCTTTTCCCGGACAACAAAAAACCCTCCGAGGCGCAGGGCCGAGGGAGGGCGAAAAAAAGCAGGACGGGCGGCCGGCTTACTTGGCGAAGACGAACTTCGCGGTCTGGGCCTTGGCGCGGGAGGCGGCGTTCTTGTGGACGACGCCGGACTTGGTGGCCTTGTCCATCGCGGAGACGTAGGCGGCGGCGGCGGCCTTGGCGGCCTCCTTGTCGGAACCGGCGGAAGCCTTCTCCAGCTTCTTGTGGAGGGTCTTCAGGCGGGTTTTGACGGCCTTGTTGCGGGTGGTGAGTCGCTCGGATTTACGGGCGGCTTTGATAGCGGATTTCGTGTTGGCCATGGCGGATTAAAAATGGGTAAGCCGGACAGAAACCCAAACCTGCACGCCTGAGTCAAGGGTGATTTCCGGTCTTTGGGATTGCAGCCCTTCGGCGGGAAACTACCCATCGAAGACCCCTGTCATGAGCATCAAACTGCGTTTCGCCCTGCTGCTGGGGCTGTTTTTGCTCACATTTGCAGGTTCCCTGGCCCTGCTTCGACACATTGAGCAGGCCCAACTGGCCGACACGCTCGCCGCCTCCCGTCGCGAGGCCGCCAGCCTGCTTGAACGATGGCTCGACCTCAACGGGGCCAGCCTCCGCCAGTTCTCCGAAGACTACTCCCGCTGGGACGACACCGTGGCATTCATGAAATCCCGAGACCAAGCCTGGGCCGAGGTCAACCTGCGCCAAAGCCTCGACACCTTCAAAGCCCATGCGCTTTGGGTGCTCTCCCCCGATGGCGAGCTGGTTTACCAGACCGGATAGGATAAAGACGAACAAACCGTCAACCTCGGTTTAACTGCGGAGGAATGGCGGCAATTGGCCGCCCGCAATCCCTTCCCCTATTTTTTTCTGCGGCACAAAGGTCAACTCTTGGAGGTGCGTGCAGCGCCGATCCAGCCGTCCAACGACAGCGGGCGCGCCAGCCCGCCCCAAGGCTGGCTGGTCGTTTCCCGGCTGTGGGACGAGACGTTTCTCAAATCCCTGGGCACTCTCACCGAAAGCCGCATCAGCCTGGACAGTCCCGCGCCGCCCGACACGTCGCCCCAGGCCGAAATCAACGTCAACCGGGCGCTCAACGACTGGCGCGGCCGCACATTAAGCCTGCTGTGCGTGACCCGTGAACTGCCGACGATAACAATCCGCCTGCATAACGACGCTGTCGAAGCGCGGATATTCCTGGCCTTCGGCCTGCTGGTCATGGCCGCACTCGGCCTGAGCCTCCACGCCTGGGTTTTTAAACCGCTCAACGCCATCGGTGACAGCCTCACCCGGCAGGACCCCGCCCCGCTGCGCCTCATCGTCAACCAAGACACGGAACTCGGCCGCATCGCCCGCCAGCTGAAAATCTCCTTCGCCCAACAGGACGAACTCTCCCGCGAAGTGAGTGAACGCGCCCGGCTCGGCCGCGACCTTCACGACGGCGTGATCCAGTCGATCTACGCCGCAGGGATGGGCTTGGCCGCCGCCCGCACGTTGATGTACACCCGCCCGGTCGAGGCCGCCCAAAGCGTCGATCAGGTCCGGGACGCCCTCAACGAAACCATCCGCGACGTGCGCAACTTCATCACCGGCCTCGAACCCGAAGCCCTGCAAAGCCACAGCTTCACCTCCGCGGTCTCCGGGGTGTTCAAACTCCTCCGCACCGCCGGTCCGGCCGACGGCGAACTCGACATCGACGAATCCGCCGCCGCACAACTCCACCTCTCCGCCCGCACCGCCGCCCTTCAGATCATCCGTGAATGCGCGAGCAACGCCTTCCGCCACGGCCACGCTCATCATATGCAAGTCAGCCTCCGAACCCTCACCTCGCCGCGCGCCGTCCGGCTCATCGTGGCCGACGACGGAGCCGGATTCGACCCCGCCACCGTCAAACGCGGCCACGGCCTCGACAACATCATAGAACGCGCCCGCCAATTGGGCGCCTCCGCCGAAATCAACTCGTTTCCCGGAAAAGGGACTCGCACCACCGTAATCTTTCCCGTTACCGAATCCGTCACATGACCGCCCACGCCAAAGCTCCCTCCATCCGCGTCGTTCTGGTGGACGACAGCGCGCTCGTTCGCCAGGGCATCAAGGCTGTCCTGGCCGCCGAGGCACCCCGCCCTCCGATCACGGTTGTCGGCGAAGCTCCGGGCGTGGCCGAGGCCGTGTCCACCGCCCTCCGGCTCAAACCCGACGTAGTGCTCCTCGACATACGCCTGCCGGACGGCTCGGGCTTCGACGCATGCCGCGAAATCCTCAAGCGACTGCCCGACACGCGCGTGCTGATCCTCACCTCTTTCACCAACGACAACTTCATCTACGATGCCATCACTGCGGGCGCCCAAGGCTATCTCTTGAAGGAGATCGACCCCAAAGGGCTCGTGCAGGCGATCCATGACATCGCCGCCGGCAAGTCCATTCTGGCCCCCGACGTCATGGCGGGCGTCATGCGCATGGTCCGGGGCGGCAACCCTCACGATGACCACAGCCTGTCTTGCCTGTCGGCCCAGGAGAAACGCGTCCTGGTGCTCGTCGCCGATGGCAAGACCAACAAGGAAATCGGCCGTGAACTCGGCCTTAGCGACAACACCGTAAAGAACTACCTCGTCAGCGTTTTTGAAAAACTCCGGGTCAAGCGCCGCTCCCAGGCCGCCGCCCTCTATGTGCAGTCCAACGCCGGCAAATCCCCCAACCCCGTTGGCGACACACCCCTTGCGCCCCGTAACAACTAACATAATGGGTTAGTTGTTCCCGCCAGCAAGCAACCTCAGGCGGTCAGATCCAGAGAATGTCCCTAAATGAAGTTCGTCGCCCTACCCACCCCCATCGGTGAAAATACCTAGCGATAGGCCTGACCATATCTATTCAACTTAGGTCCTGAAATGGGGTCCGATGGCCCCTAACCATAGCACCCCGCAAGGTGTAGACTGGTTGCCATGAAGATCACCCCATTCATGCGCAAAGGCATGCGCGCCTTCACGGTGATAGAGGTCGCTTTGTCGGCCACCGTCATGGCCTTTGCCATAGCCGGATCCATCGTCGTCCTCCAGGCGGGGCTGAAAGCGGTGGACGGAGCGCGCAACACCACCCTCGCCTCGCAAATCATCCAGAGCGAGATGGAGCGCATCCGCCTCCTTAACTGGAGCGAGGTCAACGCGCTCCCCGCCAGCGCCGACATCGACCTCTCCCAGATTTTTCCCGCCAGCTCAACCACGACGGCGATGACCGCCCGCTTCACAGCCGCACGGGCCTGCGCCGACGTCTCCGGAAAGGCCGGAGAGATGAAGTCCATCACCATCACGGTCACCTGGAGCGGGATCGACAACCTCACCCACACCCGCAGCACCACGGGCTATTACTGCAAGGACGGTCTCTATGATTACTACTACACACTCGCCGGCTCTTGATCGCGCCCGCGGCCGCCGCGGTTTCACCCTCGTCGAGGTCATGGTCTCGGCGGGCATCGCCGGATTCCTGCTCCTCGCCGTGATGACCGGCTTCCTGTTCATCGGACGCACCGGCGCCAACATGCAGAATTACATCGAAATGGAGGCCCAGGCGCGGCGCGCCATCGAACGCTTCGCCGAGGATGTGCGCATGGCCCAGGAAGTCACCTGGAACAGCCCAACCTCCCTCACCCTCACGGTGCCGACCACCTCCGGCTCGACCACCACCTATGCCTACGCCTACGACGCGTCGACCGGCGCCTTCAACCGCACGGCCGACGGAGCCACCACCTCGCTCATCACCGGCATCGCCTCCGGGTCCTTTGTCTTCACCGCCTACAAGATCAACACCTCCAGCATCAACCTGACCGACGGCTCCACCCTGGCAGCCGCCAGCGCCCTCACCAAGCAGATCCAGATTTCGCTGCGCACCATCCGCAGCACCCGCACCGTGACCGACGCGACCAACGCCGTCATCTCGGCCCGCTTCATTCTCCGCAACAAAAGAGCCACCGCCTGATCCCCATGAACTCCACCCCAGATCGGCATCTGCCGCGCTCCTCCCGCGGCTCCGTCCTGATCGTCGCCCTGCTCCTGGCGGCCATCATCGCCATCTCACTTACCTCGTTTCTCAAGCTCGCCACCAACACCAACCAAATGGCCTACCGCAGCCACTACGCCGGCGTGGCCATGAACGCCGCCGAATCCGGCCTCGAGCAGGCCATGTGGTCCATCCAGAAAAAAAAGACCGGCTCCTCCTCCGCCTGGTCCGATTGGGACACTTCCAGCGGCAGCACCGCCCGCCGCACGTTCGCCCTCGGGAGCGTCTCCGGCGGCGCTTCGGTCTCGGTCCGGGTTCTGGTCAGTGACCGCAACTTGACCAGCTCCAACCCCTATGCCGTGGCCCGCGCCACCGTCACCCCAGTAAACGGCGGCGTCATCGAGAAATGGGTCAAGATCTCCCTCCAGCAACGCTCCCGCTTCTCCAACGGCCTCGTCGCCAAGGACGGCCTCAGCTTCTCCGGCAACAACGCCTACGTGGACAGTTACAACTCCACCTACGGCGCCTACACCCCCAGCCAGGCCACCACCAACCGCTTTGCCCGCGGCAGCGCCGGCAGTGCGTCCATCACGCGCGACTCCTTCAATGTCGGGAACGCCGACATCTACGGCTACGCCAGCGTGGGCACCAACGACTACACCGGCCTCGATGTGGGCGCCCAAGGCAAGGTCACCGGCGACTTCAACGCCCCCGGCGGCACCGTTGATTACACCCGCGTCTCCACCAACTTCACCGCCAACTTCGACCCCGTCCCCGCGCCGACCAACACCGCGACCTCACTGGGCACGGTCAACAACAGCGTCACCCTCCCCAAGAACGCCGCCAGCGACGCCAGGACGACCGCCGCGGACGGCACCGTGACCTACTACTACACCGCCACCAGCGTCTCGCTCACCAACAAGACCATCACCGTCTCCCCGGGCTACAACGTCGTCCTCACCGTCAGCGGCAACGTCAGCGTCGGCGGCGGCTCCGGAGCCATCACGGTCAACAGCACCAAAAATACCGTCACCAGCGCGACCCTGACCAGCAGCCTCAACCTCTACGTAAACGGCAACGTCAATATCGCGGGCCAAGGAGCGGGCAACACCGTCACCACCACCTCCCCCTCGGGCTCCACCACCGCGATCGGCAGCCCGAAAAATCTCATGATCTGGGGCACCAACACCTCCGCCCAGACGATCAAGGTCGCCGGCAACGGCCAGTTGAGCGCGGTGGTCTACGCGCCGTCCGCCGATCTGGAGATGAAGGGCGGCGGCACCAGCGGCGGCACCTACGGCGCCTTCATCGGCCGCACCGTCGCCATGACCGGCAACGAGGGTTTCCACTACGACGAGTCGCTGGCCGGCCTCGACTCCGGCGAACCCCTCGGCATCAGCCAGTGGTCCGAGTTTGTCTCCGCCGACGATCGGGCCACCTATGCGAGCATGATGAGCTTCTAGCCCGCCAGCCACCCCGCCTACTTCGCCGCCTTCTTGCGCGGCTTGCCGGCGGGCGGCACGATCAAAACCGGACAGGGCGCGTTCTTGAGCACCGCATGCGTCGTGCTGCCCACGATCAGCTCGTAAAACGCCGTGTGCCCGTGCGACCCCATCACAATGTAGTCGGCGCGCACCTTGCGGGCCTGATCCACGATGCTGCCCGGCGGGAACCCGTCGGCCTGCGCCGTCGTCACCACCACGCCGCGAGCGGCGATCCGTTTTTCCAGATGCGCAAGCTGCCGGGCCGCCGCCTCCCGATTGGCGGCCAGCGTTTCCTGCATCATGTCCACCGTCAGTCCATAGTCGGTGCTGATCAGCGGCAACTGCACCGCGTTAAACAAAACCAGCCGGCCGCCCGCATCCCGGGCCAGCTCCACCGCCGCTTCCAAAACCCCCTGCGTGGCCGCCGAAAAATCTACCGGAGTGAGTATCGTTTTCATGATTAAGAATACCGCCGGTCTCACCTCCGGCCAACCGCATTTTGAGAGGTCATCACCTCCTGGCAAACGGGTTATCGACCTCCTTCACACCCGCTGATCGCACGAAGCCCGACATGGGCTCATCCTCCCGTATGCACCCGGGCGTTGGCCGTGCGCTCCTTCAACAACGCGCCGAACGCCGCCTTCTCCTCCGGCGACTGCGGATGCATCCGCGCGATCACCCCGGGCATCGCCTCGCGCAAGGGCGAGGTCGCCAGAAAATCCGCCGCCATCACCGCCTGCCCGCGCGTGCGCAGCCCAGCGTAAACATGCAGCTCCAATTGCACCCGCAGCGCGTCGTGCTCCGCCCGCAACCCCAGCGCCGCCAGCACAAACAACAACGCCTCCGCCGTGGAAAACTGCCCCGGCCCCTGCTGCGTGCGCAGCCAGTAGCGGCTCCTGCCCGTCATCGGCAGGCTCACCCGGCGACCCCAACCTTCGACATCCTTCTTCATGTCCGCCGCCTCGCCCCAGCTCCCGTCGAGCAGCAGCACCTGCACTCCCGCCGGATCGGCGCCGGCCGGCATCGGCTCGCCGAGCGGATGCAGCACCCACAGCTCCTTGCCGGGGCGCATCACCTGCTCCCGCGGCGGCACCGCGTCGTGGCGCCACAGATGCGTGCGCGTTCCTTCGACGACACGCTGGAGCAGATGCCCCGTGCTGCTCGGCCGGAAAAACTCCCGCGTATGCATCATCACATCGACCGCCAGCGGACACGCGAAGGCCCGCAACCCCTCGCACACACACCAGCGCGGGATGTGCTGGCAACGCGTGCAACGCAGCGTGGGATGATGAACGACACTTCGGGCCATGTCCTGTTTTTATCCGACACCTGCGGCCGGATTACAAACCCCGTCGCCTCCACCCACCCCAGAAATCCCCTCGACGCCGCGCCCCCGGCCGGGAAAACTCACCATCACCGTGGCACGCCGACCTCCAATTTTACTTCTCCTCTGCGGCCTGCTGTTCGCGGGCCAAGACTGCCCCGCCCAAACCGCCCCCGAGACCGCCGCGCCGGCGGTCGAGTTCAAACCCGTCGCCCCGCGCACCTACCCTCGTCCCGCCGAATCCTGGCTCGAGGCTCAGATCGCCCTCGCGCGCCACGGCTTTTCCTGCGGTCCCATCGACGGCGTGGCCGGCGTCCAATCCGCCACCGCCCTGCGCGCCTTTCAGGAATCGCAAAACCTCCCCGCCACCGGCCGTCTCGACGACGACACCCGCGCCGCGCTCTTGCTCGACACCCCGCCGCTCACCCAGCTCGTGCTCCCTGCCGACGCCCTCGCCGACCTCCAGCCCCTCGGCAAAACCTGGCTCGAAAAATCCCAACAAACCACCCTCGCCCACGAAAACGCCCTCGAACTCGCCGCCGAACTCACCCACTCCGGCCACCGCTTCATCGCGGCCCTCAACCCGTCCGTAAACTGGAACGCCCTCACCCCCGGCACCGTGTTGTCGGTGCCCGACGTCACCCCCGCGCCGTTCCCCGCCAAGGCCGCCCGCCTCGAAATCCGCCTCTCCGGGCACGTCCTCCAAGCCCGCGACTCCCAAGGTCGTCTCCTTGCCCACTTTCCCGTGAGCATCGCCCGCGACGTCGAAAAGCGCCCCGTGGGCGAGCTCCACGTCATCTCGGTCATCGCCGATCCCAACTACACCTTCAACCCCGAGACCTTCCCCGAGTCCGCCGAGGCGCAGGCCTTGGGCCGCAAGCTCATCCTCGCCCCCGGCCCCAACAACCCGGTCGGCGTCGCCTGGATCGGCCTCGACCGCACCGGCTACGGTATCCACGGCACCCCGACACCCGAGCAGGTCGGCCGCACCGAGTCCCACGGCTGCTTCCGCCTCGCCAACTGGGACGCCCGCACCCTGCTCTCCCTGGCCTGGGTCGGGCTGCCTGTCACCGTACTGCCCTAGGCCCCGACCATGCCGATCCCGCTTCCTCCCGCCTGGAACGCCCTCTTCGACCACGGCTACACCCGCGGGCAATTCGCCGCGCTGTCCGCCGCCGTGGACGAGGCCTACGCCACGTCCGAGGTTTTTCCCGCCAAGGAAAACCTTTTCCGCGCCCTCGCCCTCGTGCCCCCCGCCGACGTGAAGGTCGTCATCCTCGGCCAGGACCCCTACCCCACGCCCGGCAACGCCCACGGGCTTTCCTTCTCCGTGCCGCCCGCCGTGCGCACGCCGGCCTCGCTCAAAGCCATCCACGCCTCCCTCGCCCGCAGTTTCCCCGAATGGCGCGCGCCCGCCTCCGGCCATCTCGAACCGTGGGCCCACCAGGGCGTGCTGCTCCTCAACACCATCCTCACCGTGCGCTCCGGCGAGCCGATGAGCCACGCCAATCTCGGCTGGCAGGCCTTCACCCAGGCCGCCCTGCGTCTCGTGCAGGCCGAGTCGCCTTTCGTCGTCTTCATGCTCTGGGGCGGCAAGGCCGAGTCCGCCGCCCGTCCGCACATCGACACCTCGCGCCACCTGATTCTGGCCGACCATCACCCGTCGCCCCTCGCGCAAAACCGCCTTCCACCCGAGCGGAAATTCGCCGCCAACGGCCACTTCGCCGAGGCCAACCGCCTCCTCGCCTCCCGCGGCCGCACCCCGGTGGATTGGCAACTTTGAGCCCGCGTGGTACGTTTGCCCCATCGCCTCCTTCACATGAGCCAACCGCGCCGCACACCCTTCCTCCTCGCCTTGGCCTGCGGGCTCCTGTTGTTGGTCGGCCTGTTCCTGCTCACGCATCGCCGGCCCGCGACCGCCACCCAGCCCGCGACCACACCAGCCAAGCAACCGGACTCCCGCCCGGAACCGGCCGCCGCCGCCGTCGTAAACTCCATGTCCGACGACACGCTGGCGCTCGACGCCTCCCGCGCCGAACTCGCCGAAAAACTTTCGGCCCACCTCAACCGCCCGGGCAACCGCGCCCACGAGGCCGTCCTGATTTTTAAAGACGCCGACGGCTACCGGCGTTTTCTCCTGCGCGCCGCCCAATCCGGCGTGACCGTCGTCGCGCGGATCGATGCGCTCAACGCCGTGCGGGTCCGCGTGCGTGCCTACGATACGTTCGCCGCCGACCTGGTGGCCCGCGCCGGCGACTACGGCGGCATCGGCGCCAACACTTTTGTCTCCATGCCCCCGCCGCCCGATGAGCTCGCCACCGGCCGCTCCGCCACCGGCCGCTCCGTCGCCGTCGGCGACACCCTGCTCGACACCCTCGGCGTGCCGGCGGGCGCCGACACGTCCACCTGGGGCCGTGGCGTCACCCTCGCCGTGCTCGACGGCGGCGCCATCCCCGATCCCACGCTCGGCGCGCGCCTGCGCTACCTCGACATCGGCCTGGGCTACGCCGGCACCGGCGAGGCCGGCCACCACGGCACCGCCGTCGCCGCACTCGCCGCCGGTTCCTCGGCCGATGCCTCCGGTGTCGCCCCCGCCGCCACCGTGCTGAGTATCCGCGTGATCGGCACCGACGGCCAAAGCGACGTCTTCACCGTGACCCAGGGCATCGTCGCCGCCGTCGACGCCGGGGCGCAGATCATCAACCTCAGCCTCGGCGGTTACGGCACCTCCGAGGTGTTGTCGCGCGCCATCGCCTACGCACAATCGCGCGGGGCCGTCATCGTGGCCGCCGCCGGCAACGACGGCGCCGACCGCCTCGTCTGGCCCGCCGCCGATCCCCGCGTCGTCTCCGTCGGCGCGACCGACGCCACCGGCCGCCTGGCCGATTTCTCCAACTCCGGCGCGCAACTCCGCCTGACCGCCCCGGGCGTCGGCATCCGCACCGCCGACCTCAACCAGACACGCTCCCTCTTCAGCGGCACCTCCGCCAGCGCACCCGTCGTCAGCGGCGCCCTCGCCGCGCTCATGTCGCAGACGCCCGGGCTGACCGCCGCCCAGGCCGTGGAAATCCTCCAGTCCCACGCCAACGACGCCGGCGCCGCCGGCACGGATCCCCGCTACGGCCAAGGCACCGTCAACCTCGGCTGGGCCCTCGCCCGCGACGACCGCACCCGCGTCGACAACGCCATCTCCAGCCACGTCTACCGCCCCGGCACCGGCACGCTCGACATCCTGGTTCAAAATCGCGGCGGCGCCCCCGCCGGCGGGCTCGCGTTGACCGTCGATCTGAACGGCTTGGTCGCCACCCAGGCCGTCCCCGCGCTCGACCCCGGTCGCAGCACCACCGTCACACTCACGCTCGATGCAGCCGCCCGCGCCCGCCCCATCGTCCTGCGCACCCGCCTCGACAACCCTCCCGGCGTGACGGACGCCGTCCCCGCCAACAACACCCGCGCCAGCCTCATCGAGGCGGGCGGCCCCTGACGCATCCTTGCCACGTTGCACGGGGTCGCGTTGCGTGACGGCGCCATGTTCACCGGCCTCGCCCGCACCGCCGCCATCCTCGTCGCCTTCCTGCTCGGCGCGCTTATCCCGCAGGCCCACGCCTGGTCCGGCGCGATCCAGTGGCTGATCATGGGCATGTTGTTCGTCACGTTCCTGGGCACGACCTGGAGCCGCCGCAGCCTGCAACGCAGCCACGCGCTCCTCCTCGTTGCCAATATCGTGATGGCCTTCGCCGGTCTCGCACTGGGCGGTCTAGTCGGCGGACGCGATGTGGCGCTCGCGGGATTTTTCGCCGGCGTGGCCCCGACCGCCGCCGCCGCGCCCGTGATCATCAGCTTCATGCGCCGCGACGTCGCCTATGTGACCGCGACCTTCATCGTGACCAACCTCGCCGTCGCCGCGCTCCTGCCGGTGCTGTTGCCCTGGGTGCTCGGCATGGTGGACGCCACGCTCTTCGTCCGCGTCACCGGCAGCGTTGCGTTGCTCATTTTCGCCCCGCTGGTGCTTGCGCTCATGGTGCGCAGGCTGCACCCGCGCTCCGCCGCCTGGCCCGGACGCCTGCGCGATGTCTCGTTCGGCGCATGGATGCTGACCCTGTTTCTCGTCATGGCCAACGCCTCCCATTTCCTGCGCACGCAAGCCGGCGCCCCTCGCACCGTGCTGGTGGAAATCGCGGCCGTCACCCTCGTGATCTGCGCGGCCAATTTCGCCCTCGGCCGCTGGATCGGCGGACGCGCCTACGGCCCCGAAGCCAGCCAGTCGCTCGGCCAGAAGAACACCAGTTTTACCCTTTACCTGGCGCTCACCTACGCCAGCCCCCTCGTCGCCCTCGGCCCCACCTGCTACATCCTCTGGCACAACCTCTGGAACAGCTGGCAACTCCACAGCACCTCCCACCGCACAACTAACACAATGGGTTAGTTGTCCGGCTTAACCGAGCGTTCAGTTCATAAAGCACCCGCCACCCGGCCAAACCGGTTGCCACTCTTTTTCACCCGCCGATACTCCACACACCCTTATCCCTCCATGGCCACCACTCACGTTTGGAAATTCTTCCGCATCGGCGGTCTCGACCAGGTCGCCATCGAAAGCGGCGCCGACCTCCTCGCCCTCAAGGACCTCGACCAAAAACTCTGGGTCGCCCTGAGCTGCCCCGTCAAAGGCCTCGAACTCGACGAAAAAACCCTCGCGCTCATCGACACCGACAAGGACGGCCGCATTCGCGTGCCCGAGTTGCTCGCCGCCATCGACTGGGCCTCCCGCCATCTCGACGACGTCGGCCTGCTCCTGAAAGGTCGCGACACCCTGCCGCTCTCCGCCTTTAAAACCTCCACGCCCGAGGCCAAGGCCGCCCACACCTCCGCCAAACGCATCCTCGCCAGCCTGGGCAAGGCCGACGCCTCCGAGATTTCCCTCGCCGACGCCGCCGACACCGCCCGCCTGTTCGCCGCCACCCATCTCAACGGCGACGGTGTCATCACGCCGGACTCCGCCGGCGAGCCCGCCCTCAAGCTCGTCATCGCCGACATCCTCGCGACCCTCGGCGGCACCCCCGATCGCAGCGGTGCCGCCGGCATCGATCAGGCCCGCATTGATTCCTTCTACGCCGACCTCTCGGCGTTCTCCGCCTGGAGCGAACGTGGCGCCTCGCCCGATGTCCGCCCCCTCGGCGACGCCACCCCCGCCGCCCTAGCGGCCCTCCAAGCCGTGCGCGCCAAAATCGACGACTACTTCGCCCGCACCCGCCTCGCCGCCTTCGACGGCCGCGCCCTCGCCGCCCTCAACCGCTCAGAAAACGATTACCTCGCCCTCGCCGCCAAGGACCTGGCGCTCACCGCGCCCGAGATCGCCGGCTTCCCCCTCGCCCGCGTCGCCGCCCACCAGCCGCTCCCGCTGCTCGACGCCGTCAACCCCGCCTGGGCCGCCGCCCTCGCCACGCTGCACGCCGCCGCGGTCACACCCGTCTTCGGCGCCTCCAAGACTGCGCTCGTCGAATCCGAATGGCTCGCCCTCAAGGCCAGATTCGCCGCCGCCGAGTCCTGGTCCGCCGGCAAAACCGGCGCCGCCGTCGAGAAACTCGGGCTCGACCGCATCAAAGCCCTCCTCGCCGCCAACCAGAAAGACGCCCTCACCTCACTCGTCACCCAGGACAAGGCCCTCGACCCCGAGTTCACCGCCATCACCTCCGTCGAGACGCTCCTGCGCTACTCCCGGGATTTCCGCGCGTTGCTCAACAATTTCGTTAACTTCTTCGATTTCTACTCGCCCGACGAACTCGCGATTTTCCAGGCCGGCACGCTCTTCCTCGACAGCCGCAGCACCGAGTTCTGCGTGCAGGTCGCCGCGCCCAATCCCCTCGCCGCCATGAGCAAGGCCTACATCGCTTACGTGGACTGCAAACGCGCCGGCGAAGCCCCCGTCAAGATCGCCGCCTGCTTCACCCAGGGCGACAGCGACTACCTCTTCGTCGGCCGCAACGGCATCTTCTACGACCGCCGCGGACGCGACTGGGACGCCACCATCACCAGTATCGCCGACAACCCCATCAGCATCCGCCAGGCGTTCTTCGCGCCCTACAAGAAATTCATCCGCTTCATCGAGGAACAGGTCGCCAAGCGCGCCGCCGCCGCCGATGCCGAGGCCAACTCCAAACTTGCCGTCGCCGCGGACACCACGGTCAACGCCGACAAAAAGGCCAAGCCCGCCGCCGAGCCCAAAAAGTTCGACGTCGGCGTGGTGGCCGCCCTCGGCGTGGCCCTCGGCGCCTTGGGCACGCTGCTTGGCGGATTTATTTCCGGCTTCCTTGGCCTTGGCATGTGGATGCCGCTGGGCGTGCTCGGCATCACCCTCGCCATCTCCGGCCCTTCGATGCTCATCGCCTGGCTCAAGCTCCGCCAGCGCAACCTCGGCCCCATCCTCGAAGGCAACGGCTGGGCCATCAACGGCCGCGTCAAGATCAACATCCCCTTCGGCACCAAGCTCACCGCCCGCGCCCACTTGCCGGCCGGGGCCAAACGCGACCTCACCGATCCCTACGAGGACAAGGCCGCAGCCCGCCGTCGCAAGCTCGTCACCGCCTTCCTCGTCGTCCTCGCCCTCGCCGCCGGCTACGTGCGCTGGGATCGCCACCAGAGCGGCCGCTACTTCTGGCAGCCGCAGCCCGCCGCGCCCGCCCACGCACCGTAAACCGCGCCTCCCTCAAGCCCCGCGCTGGCGCACCGCCTCGAACAGCGTGATGATCGTCGCCATCGCCACGTTGAGCGAGTCCGCCTGACCCGCCATCGGGATCACCACGCGGCGGTCCGCCTCCTTCAACCAGTAATCGCTGAGCCCATACTGCTCGCTGCCCATCACGATGGCCAGCGGCCCGCGCAGATCGGTGTCGGTGTAGAGGTCCGTCGCCGAGGGCGTGGTCGCCACCGCCTTGATCCCGCGTCCGCGCAGCCACTCCCGCACCTCCGCCCCGCCGGCGATGACCACCGGGACGGAAAACAGCACGCCGGTCGAGGCGCGCACCACGTTGGGATTGAACAGGTCCGTCACCGGGTCGCACACGATGAGCGCGTCCACCCCCGCCGCGTCGGCGCTGCGCAGGATCGTCCCCAGGTTACCCGGCTTCTCGATCGCCTCGACCACGAGCAAAAACGGGGCCCTGCCCGCCGCCGGCGCCGGGATGTCCGCCAACGCGCGTTTCCACTGGGGGGCGACCGCCAGCAGCCCGTCCGGCCGCTCGCGGTAGGCGACCTTGGCAAACGCCTCCTTCGACAACTCAAACACCTGCGCCCCGGCCTCCTGCGCCCGGGCGATCAGCGCCGGCTCGTTTTCACCCAGATACCAGTCGGGCGAGACATAGAGTTCGGTAAGCGTGACGTTTCTCTCCAGCGCCCGACGGATCTGGCGATACCCCTCGACCAGAAACACGCCCGCCTCGTCGCGCGGACGCCGGTCGCGGAGCTTCACCAGCTGCTTCACGCGCGGATTCTGGAGACTGGAGATTTTTTCAGGAGTGGTGCCCACGGAGCCCACCGAGCACGCGGAAATCTCCGAAAAAGACAAAATCCTTTTCCTCGCCGCCGGCCTTTCCGTGTATTCCGTGTGTTCCGTGGGTCATAAACCAAAGAAAAAATTCAACGACCGTCCCTTCGCCTATCACCACGAGATCGAACTGGAGATCGCCACGCTCACCAACCTCGGCGTGGGCCTCGGCCGCGTGCCGCTTCCCGACGACCCGGAGTCGAAATGGGTCGTGATGGTGCTCTTCACCCTGCCCGGTGAACGCGTCCGTGCCCGCGTCTTCCGCAACCACAAAAATTTCTCCGAGGCCGACCTCGTCGCCGTCCTCTCCCCGTCGCCCTCGCGTGTCGCCCCCCGCTGCCCGCTCTTTGGCGCCTGCGGCGGCTGCCAATACCAAAACCTCGCCTACGCCGGGCAGCTCGCCTGGAAACGCCGCCAGGTCGAAGAACTCCTTCGCTTCATGGCCGATGTCACCTTCCCCGTGTCGCCCGTGATCGGCTCTCCCCAGGACTACGGCTACCGTTCCAAGATCACCCCGCACTTCAACGCCCCCCGCGACGATGGCAAACCCCTGCCCATCGGCTTCCTCCGCCAGGGCACGCGCTTCGACATAATCGACGCGCCGCGCTGCGAGATCGCCACCGACGCCATCAACGCCCGCCTCGCCGAATCGCGCGCGCTCGTCCGCCAAAAGGCCGCCAACGGCGACTACGCGCGCGGCGGCACCCTCCTCCTCCGCGACGCGTCCGGCACGGTCACGACGAACTACGACGACATCGTCACCGAGACGGTGGGCGACCTGAAGTTAAAATTCCTCGCCCGCGATTTCTTTCAAAACAACCCGTTCATCCTGCCCGCCTTCACCGGCTACGCGCGCGACCAGGCCGCCGCCAGCGGCGCGCGTTTCATGGTCGATGCGTATTGCGGCAGCGGACTCTTCGCGCTCACCGCCGCGCCCGCCTTCGAGCAGGTCGCCGGCATCGAGATCAGCGAAAGCAGCATCGTCTTCGCCCGGCAAAACGCCGCGGCCAACGGCCTGAAAAACGTGACCTTCCAGGCGGGCGACGCGGCGGCGATTTTCTCAGGGCTGGCGTTTCCCGCCGCCGACACGGTGGTGCTCATCGACCCGCCGCGCAAAGGCTGCGACGAGTCGTTCCTCGCGCAGCTCTTCGCCTACGGACCGCGCGCCGTCGTTTACGTGTCGTGCGACCCGGCCACGCAGATGCGCGACCTCAAGTCCTTCCTCGCCGCCGGTTACGAACTCACCGCCGTGCAACCCTTCGACCTCTTCCCGCAGACGCGCCACCTCGAGTGCGTGATCACGCTGCGGAAGCAGTGAAGACGGCCCCGGCCGTGCTCAGATGTATTTGCTGTGCTCCGGCTCGGCGTCGTGTTTGCCCTCGTAGGCGTGGACGCTCGCGGCGGAGTCGCTCCAGAGCGGGAGATTGTCGTGCCGCCACTTGCTGGTTTCACGGATGTCATTCTGCACCTCGGGATCACGGGCGGTGAGCATCAGCCGGTTGAGGGCGGCGTAGGCAACGTCCTCGAGCTTGACATTCAACGAATCGGCGTAGCGTTGCACGGCGTCTATTTCGGCCATTTCGAGACGAATCTTGATCGCGGACATGGGACCTCCGGGGTTGGGGTTGGGATTTTCCGACACGCGGAACCTAACCCCGGAGTCGTCCCGAAGCAAAGCGGCGCTTTGTAATCGGGGCGCCCCGCCGGGTGTTGCTCAAACCGCCACCCGCCGCTTCCAGCGCAGCGCGACGGTGACCAATGCGATCAACGCCGGCACCTCGACCAACGGCCCGACCACCGCCGCGAAGGCCGCGCCCGAGGTCAGACCGAACACCCCCACCGCCACCGCGATCGCCAACTCGAAGTTGTTGCCCGCCGCCGTGAAGCCGAGCGTCGTCGCCTTCGAGTAGTCCGCCCCCGCCTTCACGCTCATCCAGAACGTCCCCGTGAACATGATCGCGAAATACACCACCAGCGGCACCGCGATGTGCAGCACATCCAGCGGTCGCGCCAGCACCTGCTTACCCTGAAGGCTGAACATCACCATAATCGTGAACAGCAACGCCCCCAGCGTGACCGGGCTGATCGCCGGCAGGAGTTTCTCGTCAAACCACTGGGTCCGGCCTCCGCGCCGCAAGGTCAGCCGCGTGAGCCAGCCCGCGATAAAGGGGATGCCCAGGTAAACAAACACGCTCTCGGCGATGCTCCCGATGGTGATGGCCGACAGGTCCAGGGCACCCAGATCCACGCCCACCATCGGCGGCAGCACCTTCAGAAAAATCCACGCCAACGGGGCGAATGCGAACACCTGGAACAACGCGTTCGCCGCCACCAACCCCGCGCAATACTCCCGGCTGCCTCCCGCCAGGTCGTTCCACACGATCACCATCGCGATGCAGCGGGCGATGCCCACCAGCACCAGCCCGGCGAAATACTCCGGCTGGTCCCGCAGGAAAACCGCCGCCAGCGCAAACATCAGCACCGGCCCGACCAGCCAGTTTTGCACCAGCGAAAGCCCGAGCACTTTCTTGTCGCGGAACACGTCGGGCAGCTCCTCGTAGCGAACCTTGGCCAGCGGGGGATACATCATGAGCACCAGCCCGATCGCGATCGGCACGGACGTCGTGCCCACGCTCCACGACGTGAGCGTCTCGGCCAGCGCCGGCGCGAAACGCCCGAGGGCGACGCCCGCGGCCATCGCCAGGAAAATCCACGCCGTCAGCCAGCGGTCGAGAAACGAAAGTTTTTGCGTGAGAGTGCCCATGATTGAATCGGTCTGATAAAAACAGGAGCCCGTTTAAGGGCGATGGCGGTGGCGCGTCAGCCAGCCAAAGTTCGTAATACGAACATTGGGCGCCGACACGGTACCCCGTGTTCAGGCGGCCTTCGCCGCGCTCTTGATCTGGTCGCGGCGGCCGTCGGCATACGCGGTGAACGTCCGGCGGATTTCGTTCCGCACGCGGCGGAACATCTCCATCTTTTCCTCGTCCGTCCCGGTCGCGTGCGCCGGATCTTCGAAGGGCCAGTGGTGGCGGTTCACCTGACCGGGATAAATCGGGCACGCCTGGTCGGCGTTGCCGCATACGGTGATGACCGTCTCGACTTCGCCGGCAAGAAACTCGTTCATGTGCTTCGAGGTGTGCGCGGAGATGTCGATGCCGATTTCCTTCATGGCCGCGATGGCCATCGGGTGAACGTAGCCCGCCGGCTTGGAACCGGCGCTGGCCACGTTGAGAAAATCGCCGGCGGCATGGCGCAACAGGCCCTCGGCGAGGTGGCTTCGGCACGAATTGCCGGTGCAAAGAATCAGGACGGTGGGTTTGGCAGTGCTCATATTGGGAAAGAAAACGCGGTATCAGCAGCAGCCCGATCCGGGCTGGCAGGTGCCGGCGGACGGCAGGCAGAGGTCCTTGGCCAGGCAATCGGTGTGTTTGCCGCCCAGCTGGATCACCAGCCGGCCGGCCTCGGACGTGATCGCCACGACCCGCAACTGGACGACGTTGCAGGCCTCGTATTCGAGCTCCACCGGCAGGTCTTCTCCGCCCAGAATCGGCGCGGCGTGATCAAACGCCTTGAGGAGTTTTCCGCCGGTGATGCGATGATCGGTGTCGTCGCCCACCCAGGTCTGGAGCAGGCAGGTCACCACCCGGCGCACGGTGCCGCCGCAATCGACAAAATCCTTCTGCACGCGACCGACCTCGGTCACGTGGAAATGCGCCTCGATCGGCTCGCCGTCGGTCCAAAGGACCGTGATCGGCAGCTCGGGCGCCGCCGCCAGCGCGCCGCGCACCTCGGATATGCTCAACGTCGCCGTTTCTGTCTTCATCGCATTCGTCATAAATAGGGTTCAGCAGCAGCGCGCCCGGCGCCGGCCAGCGCCGCACACTTCGGCGACAGCCGCCGGGGCGCACGCGAGATCAATCTTCCCCAAGCGCGCCAGGTCGCGCTTGAACACCGCGTTTTCCGAAGCGCAGTCCTGCAAGCAGGCCAGGTTCGCCTTCAGCTCCGCCGACCGCGCCTGCTCCGCCGGCAACGCATAAACCATCCAGTTTCCCTCCCGCTTCGCCGTCACCAGGCCGCGCGTCTTAAGGTAGCCGAGATGCTTGGAAATCTTTACCTGCGGTTCACCCAGCACGGCCTGCAAATGGCACACGCACAGGGGCCCCCGCAGCAACAGGTGGAGCAGCCGCAGGCGGGTCTCGTCGCAGAGGCACTGGTAGATATGCACAAGCCGCATGAACCAATGTATATTCCGTTATCGGAATATAAATCAAGCGCCGAACCCGGTTGTCACCGGGTTGTCACCAACGCAGCGCGGCGTTGCCAAGCGGTGCGGGTTCCTTCATCCCACAAGTCCCTTTCTTCCTATGAAAAAATACATCGTCGAGTTTATCGGCACGTTCTTCCTCGTCTTCACGGTCGGCATGGCCGTGCACAGCGGGAGCCCGCTGGCCCCGCTCGCCATCGGCGCCTCGCTCATGGTGATGATCTTCGCCGGCGGCCACGTTTCCGGAGGCCATTTTAATCCGGCGGTGACGCTGGCCGTCTGGCTGCGCGGCAAGTGCGACACCAAGGACGTCGTGCCCTACTTGGTCGCGCAGCTTGCGGCCGGTCTGGTCGCGGCGCTCATCGTGGTCGCCCTCAAGGGCAAGCCGATGCTGGGCGCTGCCTCGCACGACTTGGGGGCCTCGCTCGTGGTGGAGTTTCTCTTCACGTTTGCGCTCGCCTGGGTGGTGCTCAACGCCGCCACCGCCAAGGGCACGGCGGGCAACTCGTTCTACGGTCTCGCCATCGGCTTCACGGTATTGGCCGGTGCGGTCGCGGTCGGCGGCGTCTCCGGCGGCGCGTTTAACCCCGCCGTCGGTCTGGGCCTCGTGGTGATGGGCTTCGAGAAGCTCGGCCAGCTCGGCATCTATGCCGTGGCCGATCTCGCCGGCGGAGCGGTCGCCGCGCTCGCCTTCAAGGCCACGCACGAGGCCGGCGAATAATCGTCGCCGCGTTTTCCTGTTAATAGAAAGGGCCGGGCGCCTATTCGTCCGGCCTTTTCTTTTAACGGCTCATCGCGAACCGCGCATCAGGCGGGTCTTGGGCTTGGCCGGCGGGGCGGCCTCGGCGAGGGCCTTCTCGTCGAACAGGGCCGAGTAAACATAGGGAAAGCCGTCGATCTTCTTGCGCTCAACACCGGCGCCGATGAAGCGCTCGATGGGCCGGGCGTCGCGCACGTCTTCCTCGGTCACGAGGGTGAAGGCGTCGCCGGTGGTCTGGGCGCGTCCCGTACGGCCGATGCGGTGCACGTAATCCTCGGGGTTTTCCGGGACGTCGTAGTTGATCACATGGGACACGCCGGCGATGTCGAGGCCGCGCGCGGCGATGTCGGTGGCCACCAGCACCTCGAAGGAGCCGTCTTTGAAGCCCTGCAGCGCCTCGACGCGTTCGCGTTGGCTGCGGTCGGAATGAATCACGCCGACGGTGTGTTTTTCCGTCTTCAGGCGATGGGCGATCCGATCCGCGCCCATCTTGGTGCGGGTGAAGATGATGATGCTCTTGAAGTCGGTGCGGCGCAGGAGCTCGATCAGCAGCTCGAACTTCTGCGTGGCGACCACCGGGTAGAAGGCGTGCGAGACGGTCTCGGCGGCCGAGCGGCGCTGGCCGATCTTGATCTCGACCGGGTTCTTGAGCGCCCAGCCGGCGAGTTGGGCCAGCTCGGGGGGCATCGTTGCGCTGAAGAAGAGGGTCTGCCGGGCCTGCGGACACTTCTGGATGATGCGCTTCACGTCGGGCAGGAAACCCATGTCGAGCATGCGGTCCACCTCGTCGAGCACGAGGATCTCGACCCCGGAAAGGTCGGCCGTGCGCTGCTCCAGGTGATCAAGGAGTCGTCCGGGAGTGGCGGCGATGACATCGACGCCGCGGGCCAGATCGTCGCGCTGCTTGCCATAGCCGACGCCGCCGTAGACCACGGTCACGGTGAGGTCGGTATACTTGGCGTATTTCTGGAAGGACTCCTCGACTTGAAGTGCGAGTTCGCGGGTGGGCTCAAGCACGAGGCAGCGGGTTTTCTTCTGATGCCCGCCGAGGCGATGCATGAGGGGCAGGGCGAATGCCGCAGTCTTGCCGGTGCCCGTCTGGGCCGAGCCGATCACGTCCTGGCCGGCGAGGACGACGGGGATGGCCTGGGCCTGGATCGGGGTGGGCTCGGCGTAACCCATCTCGCCCACGGCGAAGGCGATGGCGTCGTTGAGTCCGAGCCGGGAAAACGCGGTGTCCTGCGGGGCGATCTCGATCGGTGCGACCGGCTTGACCGGCGCGCGCACCGGACCGTCGAACGATTGGTCGATGGCGGGGCGCTCGCGTTTTTCGCCGCGCGCGAGCGGGCGCGGGGCGCGGGGGGGCTTGGATTGGGAACGGGCGGGGGCGGCTTCGGTCTTGGGGGCGCGCTCGGGGCCGGGACGATCCGGGCGTTTCTGGGCGGGACGGGGTTTGACGTCGTAAGCGGGATGGCCGCCCTTGATCTCGGGCTTGGCCTTTGACGAAGGGGCAAACGTTGCGCGCAGCTTCGTGATTATCTTTCGTAACATGAATGGGCGGGTTAAAAACCGGAGCGTCTGCGAAACGCCGGTCTTTGCAACCCTCCAGATGACAACCGGCCACGTTCAAGCGGTGCCTCGCCAGCGACCGCGCCATGGAGGTTTGGGAAGATCTCCCCTGAAGCCGGCCTGGTGGATTTTGCCCGGAAACTGATCGACGATGGCCAACACCATCCGCAGCGGCCAGATCCACGACATCCGCCCCCTCGGCAAGGACGGCGGGGCAGATGGCATGAGCACCCCTGACCAAAGCCTCATGGCCCGCCTCCAAACGGGCAGCATCGAACCCATAGAAGCCAACCTAAAGGTAGCCAACAAAGTCCCTTTCGCCGCCCTGCTTTCCTAGGGCGATCTCGAAAGTGGCCCCCTGAGGCTCCCCTCCGCCTGCGGGGGGTTCCGGCCAAAGCCCACCGTCGCACTCCATAGGTGTTTGCCCCATCGCGTGACCAGCGCTTACCTGCTTATAGTCTGCCCGTTCTGTGTCGCCTGCTCCGCTGGCCCATCACACGCCGTACCTCGATCCACCCCATGAATGCCCCGCCGGGAACAACCTCTCTCCTGCTGGCCGACGACCACGCCATCGTCCGTCAGGGCCTGCTCGCGCTTCTGGGCATCGAACCGCGTTTCCGCATCGTCGGTGAGGCCCGCAACGGCCGCGAGGCGGTCCAGCTGGCCCACGCCCTCCGGCCCGACGTCATCCTCATGGACATCGCCATGCCCGAGCTCAACGGCCTCGACGCCACCCGCCAGATCCTCGACGCCGATCCCGCCGCACGCGTCGTCATTCTCTCCGCTTACTCCGAGTTCGCCTATATCGAGCGCATGATCGGCGCAGGCGCCGTCGGCTACCTTGAAAAACAGTCGTCAGCCGAGGTCGTCATCAAGGCCATCGGCGAGGTCGCCCAGGGCCGCACCTACCTGAGTCCCTCAGTGCGCAAGCGCCTCCAGCATCTCCGCAATTCGCACGACCGCCACGGCCTCCTGAAATACCAAAGCCAACGCCTCACCGCCCGCGAATCCGAAGTGCTGCAACTCGTCGCCGAGGGCCGGGCCAACAAACAAATCGCCGCCCTGCTCACGATCAGCATCAAAACCGTCGAGAAACACCGCCAGTGCCTGATGAACAAGCTCGACATCCACGACACGGCCAGCCTCACCCGTCACGCGATCAGCATCGGCATGGTGAACGCCGGCCCCGGACCGGCTCCAGCCTGAGCCAGGCTCCCGCCGCCGCCCGCACAGCCTCGCCGCGCCCACCTCCGAAGTAGGCTCCGGCCCCATGACGCCGGCGAGGCCGACGGGGTATCTTGGAGTCCCTCCCATGGACTTCATAAAACTCCCCGCACTCTTCCTGATTGGCCTCGCTCCCGCCGCCCTCTTCGCCTCGGCCGACACGGATCGAAAAATCGAGGACGCCGCCCGCGCCTCCTACAACTACCGCACCGTCCTCGAAGACCACGTCAAGGTGAAGGCCAATGACGGCATCGTCACCCTCACTGGCACCGTCGAGGATGAAGACGACAAAGCCCTCGCCATCGACACCGTCGAAAACCTCCCCGGAGTCAGCGCCGTCAAAAACGAAATCCTCGTCAAGCCCGCCTATGCCCAGCACTCCGACGCCTGGATCGCCTTCAAAATCCGCAGCCGCCTCCTCATGAAGGCCAACGTCAGCGCCAGCACCACCAAGGTCTCGGTCACGGACGGCGTCGTCACCCTCGCCGGCACCGCCGAAAACGCCGCCCAGAAGGAACTCACCGAAGTCTACGCCAAGGAGATCGACTGGGTGAAATCCGTCAAAAACGAGCTCGCCATCAAACCGAAGCCCGCAGGCGAAACCCTCGGTGAAAAAATCGACGACGCCTCGATCACCGGCCAAGTCAAATACGCCCTCGTGAGCCACAAATCCACCAGCGCACTCAAGACCAAGATCACCACCATCGACGGTGTCGTCGCCATCAGTGGCGATGCCGCCTCGGACGCGGAAAAATCCCTGGTCACCAAACTCGCCCGCGACATCCGCGGCGTGAAATCCGTGACCAACTTCATGACCGTCAAAAATTGATCCGACCCCGTCGCCACGGCTCCAGCCGCCCATGAACAAGATATTCTCCATCATCCTGCTCGCGGGCGGCTGCATCCTCATCGCCTACGGCCTGAAGGCATCCGAGTCCGCCGATTCAGGTCTCTCCCGCCTGTTCACCGGCACGCCCAGCGACAAGACCATCTGGCTTCTGATCGGCGGCGGCATCAGCGCCGTCGCCGGTCTCGGCGGATTGATCACCGGAAGGAAACCCTGACCCCTGCCCGCCATGCTGCGCTATTCCCTGCTCTTCATCATCGTCGCGCTCATCGCCGGCCTGCTCGGCTTCGGCGTCGTCGCCGGCACCGCCGCCCTCATCGCCAAAATCCTCTTCGGGCTCTTCCTGCTCCTCTTCGCCATCTCCCTTTTTCTGGGCCGCAAGGCCTGACTCTCCCCCCCCCACAACCCGCGGCTCCACCGCCCAACCACGCCCACCATGAAAACCACCGACGCCTCCTCCGCGCCCAGCCCCGCCGATCTTCTCAACGATCTTCGCGCCCTCGTGGCCGAGGCCGAAAAACTCGCCGCGTCCTCCGGCTGCGAACAATCCGACCAGGCGGCCAGCTCCCTGCGCTCGCGCCTCGACAACGCCCAGACCCGCCTATCCGAACTCTACGCCGGCACCAGGCAGCGCGTCATCGCCGGAGCGAAGTGCACCGACGAAGCCATCCGCGCCAACCCCTACCAGTCGCTCGCCATCGCCGCCGGCGTGGGCCTGCTCGTCGGCATTCTCGTCGGCCGCCGCGAGCGCTGATCCACGCCGCCGATGGACGACACGCCCACCCGTGCGCCGACCGGCATCCTGGACTCATTGCGCTCCCTCGGCGACCACCTCGTCGCCGGGCTCCAGGACCGCCTGCAACTGCTCTCCCTCGAATTGCAGGCCGAGAAGCTGCGCCTGATCCAGACGTTCGTCTGGATCAGCGCGGTCATCTTCACCGCCATGATGGCGATCACCTTCGCCAGCCTCGCGCTCGTTTATTGGCTTTGGGAATCGGCCCGCCTCTGCGCGCTCGGCGGCCTCGCGATTGTTTACACCGGCGCGCTCGCCCTGCTGGTGATCGCATTCCGCCGCTACCTCGCCCGGCAGCCCGACCCGTTCGCCGCCACCCTCGATGAACTGGGGGCCGACCGCGCATGTATCCGCAAGCCGAACTGACCGCGCTCGCCGCCCGACAGGGAGCCCTGCGCCGGCGCATCGCCCAGCGCCGGACCGCCTGCGCCGAGGCCGCCGGCATCGTCACCCGACCACTTGCCTGGATCGATCAGGCGCTCGCCGTCTGGCGCGGGATATCGCCGCTTTTTCTGGCGGCCTGCGCGCCGCTCGGACTGCTCCTGGCGCGCACCCTGGCCCCGCGCCTGAAGGTGTTGCCATCCCTCCTGCGTTGGGCGCCCCTGGCAATGGCCGCCCTGCGTGGGCTCGGCCGGGCCCGTTCAGCAGAGCGGCGGAACGGCGGGGCGGGATGACGGGCGGCTCAACGCCGCGAACGCCGCCCGCCCGCCTTCGCCCAAAGCACAAGCAGCACCCCTGACAAAAAACCGCCCGCGTGCGCCCACCAGGCCACGCCGCCCTCGCCCGCTCCGCCCGACATCAGCTCCCCCGTCCCGCTCCACATCTGCAACGCAAACCACAGCAGCAAAAACACAAACGCCGGCACGGGCACGACCGGCACGATCCACGGCACCAGCGTCACAATCCATGCCGTCGGCAGCAGGATGAAATACATGCCGAGCACACCCGAGATCGCCCCGCTGGCGCCCACCATCGGCACCGTCGAGGAGGGATCCACCGCGACTTGCAACGCCGCCGCCCCCAGCCCGGACACGACGTAAAACAGCAGATATCGCAACGACCCGAGCTTGTCTTCCGCATTGTTGCCAAAGATCCAAAGGAACCAGCAGTTGCCCAGCACATGCGCCACGCCCCCGTGCAGGAACAGGTGCGAGCCCAGCGTGAGCCACTGCGCCTCGTCGTCCCAGCCCGCCAACAATCGCGCCGGCACCAGCGCGTGCCGCGTGACGAAGGCATCCAGCGCTCCGCCGCCTTGCAGGCCCAGCCACACCTCGTGACCGAAGACCGCGAGATTGGCCAAAATCAGCAGCACCGTGAAAACCGGCGGCCGCTTGTGCGCCTGGGTGTCCCAAAGTGGAATCATACCCGGCAAACAAACCACCCCGGCCGCCCGCGCCAACCGCCAAAAATCCCCGACCGAATTATGCCCCGTTGGGCGACCGTTCATGAGGCCGGTTTCAGACATCCTCCGGCGCCAAAATCTGGCAAAGGGCGTGCTTGCGCCCGCCACCCGCGCGCCTGTTCACTGGACCCTTCGCCCTCATGTCGTCCGGCCGGCCTTCGCAGCTTCCCACCCTTCACCCCGCGCAACTCCGCCCGTTGCGCGCCCGGCTGCGTGCCTCCATCCGCGACGCCGGCCTGACGGACTTGGGTCCCGCATCCGGGGCGCCCGGACTCCCCTTTTGGGAACTTGAGCCCACACCCCTCGTCATCGACGCTCCCGAGTGGTCCTTGCTCGAGGCGGCTCTTCGCCAACGCGCCCACTACACCAACGCCCTCCTCGTCGATCTCTACGGCACCCAGCAGGCGCTGCACCGCCAGATCATCCACCCAGAGCTCATCCTCTCCGACCCCTACTACCGCCGGCCGTGCCTCGGCCTGGAACCGCAACGCGCCAGCCCGGCCACGCTCCTGCGCTTCGACTTGGTCAAGACCACCGGGGGCTGGCTCTTCGACGACACCCGCGCCAACACCCCCATCGGCCTTAGTTACGCGGTGCAGAACCGCCGCTTCATGACCCAGGAGGCCTCCGATCTCTACCGCGCGCTGCCCGACTACCACAGCGTCATCAATTTCCCCCTCCAGCTGCTCGACCACCTGCGCGCCCTCGCGCCCGAACAGGTGCGGGCCCCCTCCATCGTCGTGCTCACCGCCGGTCCGCACGACCCGTTTTATTCGGAGCACAGTTTCCTCGCCCGCAAGATGGGCCTCCCCCTCGCCCGCGGCGACGACCTGCTGGTGCTCGACAACCGCGTCTACTTTAAAACCATCGCCGGCCTTGAACGCGTGGACGTCGTCTACCGCCGCCTGAACGACTCCCACATCGACCCGGTCGTCTTCTCGACCGACCGCGAAAACGCCGGCATTCCCGGCCTGCTCCAGTGCATCCGCTCCGGCACCGTCGTGATCGCCAACGCCATCGGCACCGGCGTCGCCGAGAGCCGCGCCCTCCAGGCCTACTCCGCCCGCCTCATGCGGTTCTACCTGGGTGAGAAACCGCTGCTCGGCTCCGTCCCCACCTACACCTGCGGCGACACCGACCACCTCGACTACATCCTCGAGCACCGCGACTCCCTCCACCTGCGGCCGGCCCACGATCCCCGCTACGGCGACTGGAACTCCACCAACTTCGCCCCCGCCGACCAGCCTTCCCTGATCGGCCCGGACGGGCTCTCCAGCATCATCCGCGAAAACCCGCATGCCTTCGTCGCCCAGCCCCTCCTCGACCTGCTCCCGGTGAGTCCCGGCCAGCGCAACGCCCCGCCCGCCCGCCTCAGCGCCTTCGTCCTCTGCCAGGGCAAGCGCTTCTCCGTATTCCCCGGCGGCCTCGTGCGCATCGGCGGGCCCGACCACGGCCTCGGCCGCGTGGGCCCCACCGCCGACGCCGTCGTGCTCATCGACACCCAGGACAATTCCGGCGAAATCGCCGACCACGAGTCCCCCGCCGGCGGCGTGCAGACGCACACCCTCGGCTCCCGGGCCGCCGAAAATCTCTTCTGGCTCGGCCGCTACCTTGAGCGCGCCGAGGCCACCGCGCGCATGCTCTCCATCCTCGACGACGTCGCGCTCGAGGAGATTTCCGCGCGCGACCGCCGCCGCTGGCTGCCCGTCTGGCGCGGCCTCCTCGAGGCCACGGGCCACACCGACCACAAGATCACCGCCCGCGCCAACCCCCAGGCCTCCCTCTCCACCGACCTCATGTGGCGCATGTCCCTGGACACCGCCAACTCCAGCTCCATCTATTCCTCGATCGGCTGGGCCGTGGAAAACGCCCGCCAACTGCGCGACTACGTCAGCCCCGAGGTGTGGACCACCCTCGGCCGCCTCCAGCGCCGTCTCGACGACTTGCACAAGCTCCGCCCCGCCCCCGGCCGCCGCCCCGCCCTCCGCCCCGATCGCGGCCCTTCGCTTCCCTCCCAAGCCGTGCAAGCCGTGCTCACCGAGGTCAACGCCATCATCGGCCTGGCCGAGCGCACCATGATCCAGGACGCCGGCTGGCACTTCCTCCACATGGGCATGCATCTGGAACGCGCCACCATGACCTGCAGCGCGCTCCGCCACATCCTCAGCGCCCACGACGACGCCTCCCCTTACCGGCAGGCCGCCGCCCGCGTCCCCTATCGCGACAACCCCGAGTTGTCCGCCCTGCTCCGCATGCTCGGCTCGCAGGATGCCTACCGCCGCCTCTACCAGATGCGCAGCCAGCCCCGCCTGGTCGCCGAACTTTTTCTCCAGCAGACCGACGCTCCGCGCAGCATCTTTCACAATCTCCACCAGATCAAAACCTGCCTGCGCGCCATCCGCCGCGACCTCGGCGAACCGGGCGAGGACCCCACCGTCGCCGCCGTCGGCGACACCCTCCACTTCATCGCCTCCGTCCGCCTGGCGCGCTATTTCAACGAGGATACCGCGAGTGCCGACACCGACACCGCCCGGCTCGGCGACACCCTGGCCGCCCTTCTCGACCGCCTCTACGGTCTGCACCCCATACTCAGCGACCACTACTTCAGCCACCAGGCCCGCATCGCCCCGAGCGCCGCCCAGGCCGAGTTGAAACTCTGACCGGCTCAAATCCCGCGGTAGAAATCGGACCAAGCGGGCCGGCCCCCGCCCTGTAAACGCGTACGTCCCCGGACGCGCCCCCGCAAGCAAACGCCCGGGGACGGGCGTGGCCACACTGGGGTCGTGTCCACACATCCAGGCAGGAGCCTGCTTGCAGGCGATCACTCGGGCTCCGCCGTTCCCCGAGGTCGCGGCCGATCGGCGCCTGTATCCGGGCATGACTACTCGTTTCCAGTGGTAGAATCCCAACCGGCCACCGGTGCCCGGTTGTATCCAATTGGGTTTACCAACCCATAGGGAAACCGCGCGCGGCGCGCTAAGGTGGTTCCGCCTCATTCATTCGGAATACATCCAACATCCATCGGAGCCTCCCATGATTCAGCCAGCCCGCCGCCCCCGCGCGATCACCCCCGCCAAACCAGAATCCGCCGCCGAATCCGCCCACGATGCGCTGCTCGTGGCCCGCTTTCACGCCGGCGACGAAACCGCCTTCGTCGAGATCATGCGGCGTTACCATACCCGCCTCTTCAGCCTAGCCCACAACCTGCTGCGCAACGCCGCCGACGCCGAGGAAATCGTCCAGGACACCTTTATCCGCGCCCATCGCGGCCTGGGCGCCTTCCGCGGCGACTCCTCGCTCGCCACCTGGCTCTACCGCATCGCCCTCAACCTGTCGCGCAACCGCTACTGGTATTTCTTCCGCCGCCGCCGCCAGGACTCCCTCTCCCTCGAACGCCCGCCGTCCGAGGATTCCGACGCGACCTTTGCCGACCTGATCGCCTGCGTGGATGCCGACCCCGCCCACGAGGTGACGACCCAGGAGTTCGTGGAACTCATCTCCCTGTGCATGGAGAAGCTGGAGCCGTCGCATCGCGAGATCCTCACCATGCGCAACGTCATCGACCTGCCCTACGAGGACATCGCCCGCGCACTCCGCATCAACGTCGGCACCGTCAAGAGCCGCATCGCCCGCGCCCGCGAAAACCTCCGCAAGCTCCTCGCCGAATGCGCGCCCGAGTTCGGCCCCGACTCCGCGCCCGCCGACTTCTTCGAGTCGGGCCGCGTCGCCCACGGCCGGAACATCGTCGCCTGCGCCTGACAGGCCGGCAAAAAAGCCGCCGCCAGGGCTTGGGTCGTGCAGTCGCGTCCGCCTCAGGAGGCGACCCTCAAACCAAACGTCCGGGGACGGATGTTGCCACACGAAGAACGTGGCCACAATTCCAGGCAGGAGCCTGCTTGCAGGCGATGGCCCTCATCGCACTGCGGGCCATCTCCCCCAAGGCGATGCCATTTGCACGCTACCGCGCTCCTTCCATGCACCCGCCGGAGCACGCCTAGGTTCCGCGATCGGCATTCGCCTCGTTATCCTGCTCGCTCATTTCCACCCGAATGCGGTTTCCAGGATCAAGGCGGCGCTAGGTCCGGCCGGATCTCCACTGACCCGGCCGGACTATTCACACCGGGGCCATCAACCCCACCGGTCGATGACCCCAATTGGTTATTCCAGCCCGAAGGCTTTGCGCAGCTCGGCGAGCGCGCTTTCCGGCATCGGCACGAGCGGCCCGAGCGGCCGGCTCAGTTGCAGCGCCTCGGCCGTGGCCTCCAGCACCTCCAGCCGGTCGAAGGCCTCCAGCAGCGTGCGCCCCACGATGAGCGTGCCTTCGTTCTCGATCAGGAGCACGGGGCACTTCCGGGGCGACATCCTGGCGGCCAGCTCCTCGGCGTCCTTGACGACGCAGGCGAAGGGCACCTTCGGGGCGTCGTTGAGCACCAGATAACTTTCCGGGATCGTCCGCGTGGAGAACTCCGCGTCGGCCATGCAGAACGCACTGGCGCACATAGGCTGGGCGTTGATGATCGCGCCCACCTCGGGATTGGCGGCGTAGATCAAGCCGTGCAACCGGCTGGTGCGGCTGGCGCGCTTGCCCGCTTCGGCCCCCTCCAGCGTCGCCCGCACCAGGCTGGCCGGCTGGAGATCCAGCCGGTCGCGCCGCCGCGGGGTGATTACAAACTGCCTGTCGTCCAACCGCGCCGACATGGAGCCCGCCGTGCTGATCATCAGGCGCTGGCGATAGGCGCGCCCGGCAAACGCGCAGAGCTGCGTGCGCAGTTCCTTCTCGCGGTTGCCCGGCTCGGCTGCGGGCAGCACCGAGAAATCCGGCACGGCTTGGCCCGTCAGCAGGTTGGCCGGCAGCGTCTTCAACTCCCCCAGCGCCGAGGCGCGTATCACCGTCTGCGCGACAAACTCCAGCGTCTCGAAGCGCTGGAACGCCTCCGCCAGATCACGCCCGCCGATGACCACGCCGTGGTTTTCCAGCATCACGCAGTCGGCGCCTTCGGAGAAGGTCTGCGCGATCTTGTCGCCCAGCTCCTGGCTGCCGGGGCAGGCGTAGGCCGCGTAGGCGATCTTGCCGCACAGGGCATGCGCATGAGTCTGCACCCGCGTCTCGGGCAGCCTCCGCACGATGCTGAAAGCCACCAGCGCGCCGGGATGCGCATGGACGATCGCCTTGATGTCGGGACGACGGCGGTAGATCTCGCGGTGAAAGGGGAACTCCGAGGACGGGGGGTGCAGGCCCTCGCGCGAACCGTCGGCCTTCATCCGCACGATGTCGTCGGGACGCAGCGCGCCCTTGTCCACCCGGGAGGGCGTGATCCATATGCCGCCGTCGGGATCGAGAATCGAGAGATTGCCGCCCGAGGTGGTCGTCATGTGGTAACGATAGATGCGATCCATCGTAGCAACCAGTTCATCGCGGGGGTGCAGCCAGGAGTGGGTTTCCATGAGCCCACTCGAAGCCTTTGCACCGTCCGGGTCAAAGCATTGCCAACCCATGCGCAGCCTTGGCCAAGAAATGCCAGATTCGGTGATTTTCTATCAAAATCCACCCATACCGGAAACAATTTTGAACGAATAAATCTGGCCCGCGTCTTTCTTCGTGATGCCAAGCCTGTCATTCTGCTACCTCCGCATGATACCACGCCTGTGGATCTCGCTGGTGGTGCTTGGAGTTCTCAACCCGTTTTGCTGCCACCTGCTCCCGTATTTCCAGACGCAGGCGCCGCAGGCCGAGAGCATTTTAGTGGAAAGCGGCGGCGTCTGCGCAGGGAAATCCGAGGCATTGAGGGAACGGCAGACGGAAATCACGCCCGTTCTATGGGTGCCGGCCTTCACAGCGTTTGTGGCGCGCACGGTGGTAACCAGCCGCGCGGCCATGGAATTCCCGAGCGACTCGGTCCTTCCTACCGGACCACCAAGGCATAAGCTGTTTGCAGTTTTCCTTCTCTCATACGGGGCGGCTTTTCGCCGCGCTTGTACATGTCGCCGGCCCGCAGGGGCGGCGCGTTCATCCACCCGTATCGCGAAAACTCCATGAACTCTTCCGTATCCGAACCCGCAACCATTTCCCCGGCGCTTGACGCCGCGTTTTCCCATCAAGCCTGCAACCTATGCGGCTCCTCTGACAGCGTTCTAATCGCCAAACGCGACCGCGATCGGCGTCCTTTGCGCACCGTCGCCTGCACCCGGTGCGGCCTAGTGCGCGCCGATCCAATTCCGGACAAAGCCTCCATTTGCGCATATTACGCGAACGAATACAGACTCCGATACAAAGGCTGCTGGAGCCCCAAACCCAAACACATCTACCGCGCCGGCCAGGTTGCACTGGGCCGCTGGCGTCGCCTACGGGACGTCCTCGGCTCCCGCTCCCGCATTCTCGATGTGGGAGCCAGCAGCGGCGAGTTCGTCCATCTCTTGCGGGAAACGGGGCGCCAGCCTTGCGGGATCGAACCCAACAAGGCCTACTCGGCCTGGGCGCGCGATGTCCTCAAGTTGCCGGTCATCACCGGAGAATGGGATCGGGCGGAGTTTGCGCGAGGCGAGTTCGAGGCGGTTACGCTCTTCCACGTTCTTGAACACCTCGCCGATCCGCGCGGCGCGCTCACCCGTCTCGCCGGCTGGCTGGCACCCGACGGGCTGCTCGTGGTCGAGGTGCCGAACGTGGAGTCCAGGTGCGGTGCGCTCTCGCGGCGGTTTCACTTCGCGCATCTGCACAACTTCAATCTGCCCACCCTGCAAGCCACCGGAGAGGCGGCCGGGTTGCGGGTGGTTCTGGCGTTCGCATCCGAAGACGAGGGCAACATCACCGTGGTTTTCACGCCGGACCCGGCCCGGCGGGCCGCGCCTTGCACGGGGCTGCCGGGAAACGCAGAGCGGGTCAGGTCTGCCCTGGCGGCCCAAAGCGAACTCGGTTATCTCATCGAGCCCCGCACGTGGGTGCGCCTGGGGCATCGCCTCGCGCGGATGGTCCGAGAATATGCGATCGTTCGGCGAATCAAAGATCCCCGGAATCTATTGGCGGCAGGCTTGGAGACCGCCGCGTGACATTCCGGTGAAGCGCCCTCGCGGCTTTGATGCCAGCCTTCGCCTCAGGATTTTGGCTTGATGCTCTCGCGTCGCGCCTTCCTCCAATCCGCCGCGTTCTACACCGCCGTTTTCGCCAGTCCTCGCGGTCTCGCCCACAAACCCCGCGCCGCCTACCTCGCGGACGGCTCCACGAGCGGGATCGGATCGCCACGGCCCGATCCCGCCGCACTTCTCGACCTTACTCCCGGCTCTAGCTACGTGCAGTTTTCCCGCACCGGCGAAGACATGGACGACGGCCTTCTCGTGCCCGGGATGCACAACGGCATGGCGGCTTCTGCCGGCCCCGAAGGCCGCACCTTTATCGTGCGCAACCACGAGCTCGAAAGCGCCTCGGTGAACGGCAGCCCTTTCGGCCACGAAGCGGCACGGCTCGACCGCCTCGACCGGCGGAAGCTCTACGACGCGGTCCGCTGCAGCGCGCCCAACCTTGGCGGCACCACCACCCATGTATTCAATACTCATACACAGAAACTTGAACGTCACTTTCTGAGCCTCGCCGGCACGGTGCTCAACTGCGCCGGCGGCCCAACTCCGTGGGGCACGTCTATCTCCTGCGAAGAGGTCAACGCCGAACCCGAGCCCCTCGCGGAAAAACTCCGCGGCTACAATTTCGTGGTGGTCCCATCGGCCATGCCCGGGCTCGTCGATCCGGTCCCGCTCAAAGCATGGGACGCTTCCGTCACGAGGCCGTCGCGATCGATCCCGCCGCAGGCGCGGTGTATCAAACCGATTACTTGGACGACGGTCTGCTCTATCGTTATCTCCCGAGCTGTCCCGGCCAACTCGCTGCCGGCAGTCGCTTGCAGGCGCTCGTTTTTATCGACCTCAAAACCACCGATACTCGCTACTGGCCTTCCTCGGCCGCGGCCTTCCCGGTTGGCCAGCCACTGCCCGTTGCGTGTATGGATCGTGAAGAAAATGACAGCCCCAAGAACGACCCGCGCACGCGCGGAGCCGCCGCCTTCGCTGCGGTCTTCGCCCGCGGCGAAGGCGCGTGGTGGGGCAACGACTCCGCTTGCTTCGCAATGACCAACGGTGGCCACGCCCTCCTCGCCCATATCTTTCGTTACCTCCCCGGCCGCTACGAAGGCACACCCCGCGAGCGCACAACCGGCCAAGCTCGAACTCTTTGCCGAGCCCAAAAACAAAGCGCTGCTCAGCAACTGCGACAATCTCACGGTGGCGCCTTGGGGCGATCTGATCCTCCGCGAAGACACCTCAACCGTGTGCCGCCTCATCGGCGTAACCCCGGCCGGGCGCTACCACGTGATCGCCGCCGACTCTGAACCCGGCCGCGAACTCGCCGGAGCGTGTTTCTCCCCCGTCGGTACCACCCTGTTCGTCAACGTGCAAAACCCCGGATACAGCCTAGCCATCACCGGCCCTTGGCAGTCCCGGCGCGCCTAAAACTTTTCAACCAAAGCGATAGCCGTCCACAAACTTGGGTGGCGATCTCCGACCGCCGTCTGAGCCGCCAGACCGCAGACCGCGCCCGGAGGTCACGGTCCACCCCGGGACGTTTTATTGAAAAAATCAGATCGGGGTGAGGGGGAAAGTGAGCTCGGTCAAGGCGACCGGGGGGGAAGCGGGCCTGCGGCACGTGCCACCCAGGGCAACGCCGGCCCAGCCCACTTGCCCGCCCGTTCGCAGATTTCGACGGCCTGAGCTTTTTCCAAAACACACCCTTCCCATCCACGGTGAGGAGGCCGAGGCAGGTGCGATGCAGAGGTAACTATCGACAGCATGTACAGGTTCTTTTTTTCCGTGGTCTTCCTTTACCGCGTGAACTCACCCGCACTCCTCCGTCGTCTTCTCGGTTTTGCCGCGCTCGCTTTCCTCGCCGACGAGTTTCATCCGTCGCTCCGCCACAACAAACCAGGCATCTCCTCAATGGCCAACACCGGCCCTGGCACCAACGGCCGCCGGTTCTTCTTCACCCACGTCACCACCGCACACCTCAACCGCAAGCACAGCGTGTTCGGCGAGGTCGCCTATGACCAAGAGGTCAACGATAGCATAGTCTGCGGCGACACGATCACCAAAATCCAAATCTGCGACTCCATCGACGCGCTCTTTGCCGCCCAGATCTCCAACTTGGAAAAGTGGAAAGCGGTTATGAAAAGTAGGCTGATCCGCGGATAACCCCGGTTCTCTCGCTCGCCCGTACCAGGCGCGTTGGAACCGGAGCTTTTTTGTGCCCGTTCCAGGTTGAGCGTTGAAGGTTGGCCGAGCACGGTTGAACATCTTCGCGACTTTGCCCGTGCCCGAACTCCTCCACACGCTCCACACCACCTTCGGTTATCCCCAGTTCCGGCCGCTCCAGCGCGACATCATCGAGACGTCCCTCGCCGGGCGCGATGTCTTCGCCCTGCTCCCCACCGGCGGCGGCAAATCCCTCTGCTTTCAAATCCCCGCCCTTCACCGCCCCGGCCTCACCATCGTGGTCTCTCCGCTCATCGCGCTGATGAAGGACCAGGTCGACCAGCTCCAGGCCGCCGGCGTCGCCGCCACCTTTCTCAACTCGACGCTTTCCTCCGCCGAGGCCCGCTCGCGTCTCGCCGGCCTGCACCGCAACGAATGGCGTCTCCTCTACGTCGCGCCCGAGCGCCTCATGCTGGACAACTGGCAGGAGAACCTGAGGGCCTGGAACGTCGCCGCCCTCGCCATCGACGAGGCCCACTGCGTCTCCGAATGGGGCCACGACTTCCGCCCCGAATACCGCCAGCTTTCCAGGCTTCGCGAACTCCTCCCCGACGTGCCCGTGATGGCGCTCACCGCCACCGCCACCGAGCGCGTGCGCGCCGACATCATCAAGCACCTCAAGCTCCGCGACCCCGCGGTCTTCGTCGCCTCCTTCAACCGCCCCAACCTCACCTACAAGGTCCTGCCCAAGGACAAGCCCTCCGACCAGGTCCTCGCCTGGGTCAAAAAACGCGAGGACGAGTCCGGCATCGTTTATTGCGCCAGCCGCGCCGCCACCGAGCGCGTCGCCGAAGCCCTCGCCGCCAAGGGCTACAGCGCCCGCGCCTACCACGCCGGGCTCGACGCCGCCGAGCGCGCCCGCAACCAGGAGCTGTTTCTCCGCGACGAGGTCCGCATCATGTGCGCGACCATCGCCTTCGGCATGGGCATCAACAAGCCCAACGTCCGCTGGGTCATCCACTACGACCTGCCCAAAAACATCGAGGGCTACTACCAGGAAACCGGCCGCGCCGGTCGCGATGGCCTCCCCGGCGACTGCCTGCTGCTGTTCTCCGCCGGCGACGCCGCCAAACAGACGCACTTCATCGATGAGATGACCAACGAGCAGGAGGCGCAGGTCGCCCGCAACCAGCTCCGCCAGATCATGCACTACGCGGACAGCGCCGGTTGTCGCCGCGCCGAGCTGCTCGCCTACTTCGGCGAACAATTCCCGCTCGATAACTGCGGCGCCTGCGACAACTGCAACGAGCCTCGCGACACCTACGACGGCACGATTCAGGCGCAGAAGTTTCTCTCCTGTGTTTACCGCATCAACGCCGCCAGCCGCTTCGGCGTCGGCATCAACCACGTCTGCGAGGTCCTCACCGGCGCCGACACCGACAAAATCCGCCGCTGGGAACACGATCGCCTCTCGACCTACGGCATCGGCAAGGACCTCCCCCGCCCCGCCTGGGCCGGCGTCGCCCGCGAGTTGCTCCGCCTCGGCCTGCTCGCCCAAAGCGAGGGCGAATACCCCACGCTCCAACTCAGCGCCGAGGGCCTGGCCTTCCTCAAGGAACGCCGCACGCTCACGCTCACCAAACCGATGGACACGCCCAAGGTCCGCAAGGTCGTGCGCCGTCAGGGCGAAATCGAATGCGACGAGATTTTGTTCAACCGCCTGCGCGAGCTCCGCAAAAAACTCGCCGACGAGCGCAAGGTCCCGGCCTACGTCATCTTCGGCGACGCCACCCTCCGCCAGATGGCCCGCGAATACCCGCAGTCCGACGAGGCCATGGCGGACATCTTTGGCATGGGCGCCAAAAAACGCGCCGAGTTCGGCGAACTCTTCGCCCGCGAAATCTCCACCTACCTCCGGGACAACTCCCGCCAGACCTTCAACGACTGAGCGTGAGGCCGGCACACGTCCATGCAGGAGCCTGCTTGCAGGCGATGGGCGCACGCCCCCAAAGTTCCCACCGTAACAACTAACACAATGGGTTAGTTGTTACCGGGCAGGCAAACAGCCCTACGGGCGGAGGGCCCAGGCCGGGATTTCGTTGAGATGGACGTCGAAGACCCATCCGCCCAGCAGGAGCATCAGGCCAAGCATCAGGGGCAACAGCAGCGCATCGAGCCACAGCCCGGCCTTGACCATCTGCGGCAGGGCGATGCGACCACTGCCAAAAACAATGGCGTTGGGCGGCGTGCCCACCGGCAACACAAAGGAGCAGTTCGCCGCCAGCACCGCCGGCACCAGGAACAGCAGCGGATTCTGCCCGAGGCTGAGCGCCAGCGCGCCGGCGATGGGCAGAAACATCGCCGCCGTGGCCGTGTTGCTCGTAAGTTCCCCGATCACGAGGATCCCCAGACACACCAGCGCGAGCGTGAGCATCACCGGCATCCCGTCCAGATTCCGGCACAACTCCCCGAGGTAGCGCGAAAGACCGTTGCGCTCGATCGCGGCCGCCAGACTCAGCCCGCCCCCGAACAACAACAACACGTCCCAGGGGGCCTCCCGGGCCGTGGCCCAGTTCAACACCCGATCGCCCCGCCGCCCGCCCGCCGGGATGCAAAAAAGCGCCAGCGCCCCCGCCATCGCGATCAACGTGTCGCTCACGCCCGGCACCTTCGCCGCCAGCCAGGGCTCGGCCACCCAGCCCGCCGCCGTGAGCGCAAACACCGCGGCGACCACCACCTCGCCTCGGGAGACGGGTCCGAGCTGCGCTCGCTCGGCCGCCAGCAGCGCCGCCATGCCCTCCACCGGGCTGCGGTCGAGCCGGAACGCGAAACGCGTGAGCACCAGATACACCAGCGCGAGCACCACGATCATCGCGGGCACGCCGATCAGCATCCATTGCCCGAAGCCGATGCGCACGCCGTGGATTTTTTCCACATACGCGGCGAACAGCGCGTTGGGCGGCGTGCCGATCAACGTGGCCATCCCTCCGGCCGTGGATCCGTAGGCCACCGCCAGCAACAACGCCGCCGCAAACGCCCGGTGACTCGGTTCCGCGCGTGTCGTTTCCGAGGCCAGCCCCGAGACCGAGAGCGCGATGGGCGCCATCATCAGCGCCGTCGCGGTGTTGCTCACCCACATGCTCACCAACGCCGACGTCAGCAAAAACCCGCCCACCAGTCGCGCCGGCCGCGTGCCCAGCGCGCCGATGATGCCCAGGGCCACCCGCCGGTGCAGGTTCCAGCGCTGCATCGCCAGCGCGATCAGGAAACCGCCCAAAAACAAAAAAATGATCGGGTGCGCGTAGGGCTCGGCGACCTCGCGTCCGCCGGCCACGCCCAGCAGCGGAAACACCGCCAGGGGCAACAGCCCGGTCGCCGCGACCGGCATCGTCTCGCACACCCACCACACCACCATGAGCGCCGCCGCGCCCGCCGTGCGCCACCCCGCCTCGCCCAACCCTTCCGGCGGCGCCGTCAGCACGGTCACGATCATCAACGCCGGCCCCAACACCCAGCCGATCCACTGCCTCAGACCCCGGCTCCCCGGCGCCGTCACCGGCAGGTCGGCCATGCGTCCCGCAGACTCGATCAGGGTATTCATGCGCGTCGGGGGTTGCCCTCGCTTCAGGGTATCCCGCCCCGCCCCGCTGTCGAACGGGTAGCCGCTTATTTCCCGAGCTGCGTGCGCAGCCAGCGCGCCGTGGCGAGGAGTGTCGGCCCGTCGTGGATCAGATTTCTCCCGGGGGTGATGCCCGACTCGACGACCGCGCCGGCCCAACCGCGTTCGCGTCGCCACGCCTCGACGTCGAGCGGATGATCGTCCTCCTCGTGAAACAACACGATCACCTCGGGCTTCATCGCGCTCGCCGCCGCCCAATCGAGTTTAAGGTAACCTTCCGTCTCCGCCGCCCAGACGTTGGTCCCGCCGGCCAGCTCGATCAGGTCATGGATAAACGTCAGCCCGCCCGCCATGCGCGGATGCCGGCCAAACCACAGCTCCGCATACACGCGCGGTCGCACCGCCGGCGCGAGCGCCCGCAGCGCCGCCGCCTCGGCCTCCATCCGCGCGGTCAACGCCTGCGCCGCCCTCATCTCGCCGAGCAACGCGCCGAGTCGGCGGATGTTTTCCAAAATCCCCGCCAAACTGTCCGGCAGCGCCAGCACATGGACCGGCAGGCCTGCCTTGGCCAGACGCCGCGCCACCCCGAGCTGCACGCCGCCGGTCATCAGCACGAGGTCGGGCTGCACCGCCGCCAGCACCGCCTCGTCGATCTTCAAATAATCGCCCGCCACCGGTCGCGTGCCCGTGTCAACGTAGCGCCGGCAATAATGCGACACGGCGACCACCCGGTCGCCCAGGTCCATCGCCCAGATCGCCTCCGTCCACCCCGCGACCAGCGAGACCACGCGGAGCGGTCGCGCGGGCAAAGGCAGCGTCGTGCCCAGAATCTCGCAACGCACGCGGCGTTCAGGCTTCGGGACGTTCATCGCACCGCCTCCACCGGCCACACGCGGCCGTAGCCGACCTCGCGGTTAAACACCGCCGCGCCCGGTGCCTCACCTGCCGTCTGAGCCAGCCACAGGCGGATTACCCCGGCGTGTGTCACCACCAGCGTTCGCGCCGTCGCCTCGGACCTCACCGCCGCGACCCGCGCCCACATCTCCAAGCCCGTCTCACCTCCCGGTGGACGCACCGTCCACGGATCCAGCGCCCACGCCTCGCTCTCGGGTCCGTGAAACGTATCCCACCGTCGCCCTTCCCACTTGCCGAAATACAGTTCCTGCAACCGCTCGTCCACCCGCACCGGCACCCCTCCCGCCAGCACCTCGGCCAGCGCCGCGCACCGGCGCGCCGGGCTAGTCCACACCGCGCGCGGTGTCCAAGGCAGTACCGCCCGCAACGCCGCCGCCTCCTCGGAAAAGGTCTCCGCCAACACCGCGTCGGCGCGCCCGTAACACACACCCTCCACGCCGGCCAACCGCGTATGCCTCACCAGAAGTGCATTCATAACAACGCCACCGCCCCGAGGTAAAAGCCCAGCTCGCACACTTGCTGCGCCGCTCCCAGGCAGTCTCCCGTGTAGCCGCCGAGCCGCCTGCGAAACCACCGCGCCAGCACCAACCACAACACCGCGACTCCGCCCAACGCCCACGCGCAACGCGCGGGCGTCAGCACCAGCGGCACCAGCCCGCACATAAGCGCGACCAGCAGGCGTCCGCCGCCCAGCTCCGTCGCCAGCGGCTTCGCCCTGGCGGCATCCTCGCGCACATACGGCAGCACAGCCATCAGCGACACCGCCGCCGCGCGGCTGACCGCATGACCGGCGAACAGCACCGCCGCGCCCGCCATCAACGGCAGCGCGGCGACCGTCTGCCATTTCAAAACGATCATCACGACAACGCCGATCGCGCCAAACGCGCCGACGCGCGAGTCACGCATGATTTCCAGCGTGCGTTCCTTGGTGTAGCCGCCGCCGAACCCGTCGCACACGTCGGCGAAACCGTCTTCGTGAAACGCCCCTGTGAACAGCAGCGTCGCCGCGAGGCTCAGCCCGCTCGCCACCGCCGGCGGCCACGCCTGCGAAGCCGCCCACCACACACCCGCCGCCACCGCGCCGACCAGCCAGCCGACCAGTGGAAACCAGGCCGCCGCCCGTTGGAGGTCAGCCGGATCGTGATTCGTCGACGAGGGCATCGGCACGCGCGTGAAAAACATCACCGCCGCCCGCAGCGCCGCGAGTTCGCGCCCCGGCACGCTCACGGCTTTGCCTCCCCCGCCCGCCCGCTCACGCCAGCCGACTCGAACGTCGCCATCTCCCTTAAAAATCCGCACGCCGACACCAGCAACGGCCACGCCAGAGCCGCGCCCGTGCCTTCGCCCAACCGCAAGTCCAGGTTGAGCAGCGGACGCTGGCCGAGCGCCGCCAGCAGACGGCCGTGCGCCTGCTCGGCCGAGCCGTGCGCGCACACGACGTAGTCGAGCACACGCGGCTCGATCCGCGCCGCGCACAACACCGCGGCCGACACGATGAACCCGTCGTTCACGACGATCATGCGCCGCGCCGCCGCGGCCAGCACCGCGCCCGTCATCATCGCGATCTCGCAACCGCCGAAGGCCGCCAGCGCCTCGTGCGGCCCGCGCACCCGCGCATGACGCACTCGAACCGCCGCCAGCGTCGCGCGCTTGCGCGCCAGACCCTCGTCGTCGTGTCCCGCGCCGCGACCCGCGCAGTCCTCCACCGGGAGGTCGAGCAACGCGCTCATCAGCAGCGCCGACGCCGCAGTGTTGCCGATGCCCATCTCGCCCAGCAGCACGATGTTCGTGCCGCCATCCGCCAGCGCGTCCACGATTTCTCCGCCGCGTCGCAGGCACAACGCCACCTCGTCGGCGGTAAGCGCGGCCTCGCGGAGCGAGTTGCGCGTGCCCGGCCGCACTTTCGCCGCGATGAGCGAAGAATGCGGGGGAAGCTCCGCCGCCACGCCCGCGTCGATCACCTTGAGCGCCAGGCCATGCTGACGCGCGAAGACGTTGATCGCCGCCCCGCCGGATAAAAAACCAAGCACCATCTGCGACGTCACCTCGGCTGGAAACGGACTCACCCCCTCGGCCGCCAACCCGTGATCGCCGGCGAACACCAGCACGGTGCCACCGCGCAGTTCAGGCGTGGTGGTCGCCTGCATGAGCCCGAAGCTCAGGGCCAGCTCCTCCAGCCGGCCCAGCGCGCCGCGCGGCTTGGTCTTGGCGTCGATCCGCGCCTGCAAAGCCGGCCCAAGCCCGGTCGCCAGCGGCGGAATGCTCGGCGGTGTCCACGCGTTCATGGTCAAAACTCGATGCCCGCCTGCGCCTGCACGCCGGCTGCAAAGGGGTGTTTGATCTCGCGCATCTCCGTAACCAGATCGGCCAGTTCGACGATCTCCGGCGGCGCGCCGCGCCCCGTGAGCACGACGTGTTGATCCGGGCGACGGGCCTTTAGCGCGGCCACCACCTCGGCTACCGGCAGGTAGTTCATCTGGAGCACGACATTTAACTCATCCAGCAGTACAAAATCGATCCCGGGATCGGCGAAATGCCCCAGGGCGATCTCCCACCCGCGCCGGCAACACGCGATGTCGGCCGCGCGATCCTGCGTGTCCCATGTGAAGCCTTCGCCCACGTGGTCCCATGTGAGCAGCGGACCGCGCAATTGTTTCTCAACCGCGTCGTTGCTGGCCTTGATAAACTGCACCACGCCGCACGCGTTGCCGTGGGCAAGCTGGCGCGCGAGCATGCCAAAGGCCGCGCTGGTTTTGCCCTTGCCGTCGCCAGTGTGGCAGATCACCAGCCCGCGACGATCCTTCGCCGCGCGCATCCTGGCGCGCATCTCCGCCTGCAACGCGAGCATCCGCTCCCGGTGCTCGTCCTCGGTTTCGGTGAACGGGTGTGGTTTCATAAAAACAGCGTGAGCCCCGGCTCGTGGCGCGCCGTGACCCCGAACACCTCTCGCAACAGCCCGGGCGTGAGCACGTCGCCCGGCGTTCCGGACGCGCGCAGGCGTCCGCCGTCGAGCACCACGACCCGGTCTAGGCAGTGCGCCACCCGCAGGTCGTGCAGCGACAGCACCACGGTGCCGCCGGCATTTTTGAGTTCATGGGCCAAACCGAGGAGCTCCAGTCCGTGACGCGGGTCCAGGGGGGCCAGCGGTTCATCCCACAATTGCAACCGCGCCCCGGTCACCTGCGCCCGCGCCAGCATCACGCGTTGACGCTCGCCGCCCGAGAGCTGGTTGACCGGACGGCTTGCGAGCGCCGCGAGGTCGAATCGAAGGAGAGCCTCGTCCACGCCCGTCTCGTCGTCGCCGTGCGCGTAACGCCCCTGCTGCACCACCGAGCGCACCGGGAAGCCGAATTCAAACCGGGCCTCCTGCGGCACCCACGCCGCGCGCAGCGCGCGCTCCATGATGGCGATGCCGGCGACCGGACGCCCGCCCCAGCGCACTTCGCCGCCGGCGAGCGGCAGCAGGCCCGCAGCGGCCTGCAGCAACGTGGACTTGCCCGCGCCGTTGGGTCCGACGATGCCGACCAGGGCGCCCGCCGGCAGATCGAGCGTCACGTCGTGCAACCGCCCGGTCACGGTGACGGCGTTGAGCGTCAGTGCGCTCATGCGCGCCTCCTCAGCAGCCAGAGGAAAAACGGGCCGCCCACGAGCGCCGTCACGATGCCCAGCCGCAGTCCGCCGGCCATGCGGCCGACGAAATCGCAACCGAGCACAAACACCCCGCCGCCAAGCAGGCTCATGGGCACCAGCCGCCGGTGCTCCGGCCCCACCAGCAGCCGCAGTCCGTGCGGCACCACCAGCCCGACAAAGCCCACGATGCCGGCCACTGCGGTCGCCGTGGCCGCCAGCACCGTGGCCAAAACCAACATGCGCCGGCGCAGGCGTCGCACATCCACGCCGAGGCTCTGCGCCTCGGTCTCGCCCAGGCTGAGCAAATCCATCGGCCGGCCGAGCGGCCAGAGCGCCGCCGCCGCGACCGCGATGGGCAGGGCCGCCCAAACGTGCAGCCAGCTGCGGTCCTCGAGGCCGCCCAGCAGCCAGAACAGCAACTGCGCGTTGCGTTCCCACAACGCCACCCCGTGCGACAACTGGTAGCTCGTGATCGCGCCGAGCAGCGCGTTGAGCGCCACGCCGGCCAGCAACAGGCGTTCGCTCCCGGCTCCGCGCCTGGCCAGCACCAGCACGGAGAGTGTCGCCACGACCGCGCCGACGATGGCCGCGGAGGGCAACACCCACAGCCCCGCCAGCGTCCAGCCCCACACGATGGCCGAGACCGCGCCGGCCGCCGCGCCGCTGCTCACGCCGAGCAGGTCGGGGCTCGCGAGGCTGTTGCGAAAATACGCCTGCATGGTCAGGCCCGCGCCCGCCAGCGCCGCGCCCACCAGCAGAGCGGCGATCACGCGCGGCAGCCGCAGTTGCCACAGGACCGTCGCCGCGAGCTCGTCGGTGCCGCGCAACCCGGCCCACAGCCGGGTCGCGTCGAGCGAAAGTTCACCCCAGGCCAGCGAGACAAAGACCAGCAGGCACAAGGCGGCCGTCAGTCCCGGCCAAGCCCACGCCGTCCAGGCCGACGGCCTCACTGGAACACCTCCGGATGCAGTCCGCGCGCCAGCCGTTCATACGCGTCGATGCGATGGTGCGACACGCTGCCGAGCAACGCCTCGGGCAACACCACCGCGCGGCCCGCGCGCACCGCCGCGATGTGTTTGTAGGGCAAGATCGCCCGCAGCGGCGCCAGCGCGGCCTCGGCGGTCGATTCGCCGCCGACCACCACCGCATCGATGGGCCACGCGAGCATTTTTTCCGAAGGTTCGGGCGCGACGCCCTTCAACCCGCCGAGGGTCGTCGCGAGGTTTTCCGCGCCGGCGTGGTCGCACAGGTCCTGAAAGGTCGTTCCGGCGCCGGAGAGCAGCGCGTAGGTCGAGGCGTTGACCACGCGCACGGGTTTCACGTTTTTCAGTTTCCCGGCCAAGGCCGCCAGGCGCGCCTCGCACGCGGCGATGAGCGCCTCCGCCCGCGCCTCGCGGCCGAGGGCGCGGCCCAGCGTGCGAAGGTTGGCGTAGACGTCGGCCATCGTCGCGTAGCGGTCGAAGACGATCACCTGCACGCCGAGCTTGCGCACCTGCGCGACCAGTTCGGCCCGGCTGTAGTCGGCGAACAGCACGAGCGTGGGGTTGTATTTCAGGATCGTCTCGCTGTCGCCGGGCTGGAGGCGCGGGTAGGCCGCCGCCTCGCGGGCGACGGCCGAGTATTCGAGCGACGTGGCGATGTGGCTGAGCGCGGCGACCTGCTCCGGTTCGGCCAGCGCGAGCAGCAGTTCATCCGTGCCAACCGTCTGAGAGACCACGCGCACCGCCGGAGCGGCGTGGGCGAGGCCGATCGTCAGAACGAGAAGCAGGAGGGACCGGATCATGGCGTGCGGATCAGAAGCGCCACTCTGCTCCGAAATAGGCGCCGATGCCAAGCGAAGGGAATCCGTTCACCACCGCGTAGTCCTGGTCGAAGAGGTTTTCGACGCGGGCTTTCAGGGTGAGGCGCTTGTTGACGTCCCACGCCGCGTAGAGGCGCGCCGTGACGTAGTCCTGGCCCTTGATGTCGCCGTAGGTGACGGCGTCGATGTCGGCGGAATCGGCCGAAGCGTGCGCGCCGACGCCTGCGGTGAACCCGCCGCCGAAGTCGTTGGCCACATCGAGATCGACCGCGTGGCGCGGGCGGCGGGCGAGGCGTTTCGCATCGGTCTGGTTGTAGGCGTCCAGGTAGGTGTAGGCCGCCTTGACGGTGAGCGACGCGGTCAGGCCGACCTTGCCCGAGACCTCGACGCCCGAGGTGCGCGCCCGGCCGACGTTGTCCGGCGTGAAGGCGGGCGCGGGGTAAACGATCAGATCGCGGTAACGGTTCTGGAAATACGAGACGCCGAGCTCGACGCGTTGGTCGGGCAGGTAGAGATCGAAGCCCGCGTCGCCGCCCTGCGCGGTCTCGGGCCGGATGTCGGGATTGCCGTAAAATCCGTAGAGGTCGGTGAATCCCGGCGTGCGGAACGCCGTGCCATAGCTGGAGCGCAACTTGAGACGCTCCGGCACGACCAGCCAGGCGACGGTCGCGCGGCCGGTGGTCTTGTCGCCGAAGCGGTTGAAGTCGTCGTAGCGCAGGCCGCCGGTGACGAAGACGTTTCTCAACGGGTTGATTTCATCCTGGAGGAAAACGCCCCACTGCGACTGCGTGTGGTCGCCGGCGTTGGTGTTCTGTCCGTTGCCGGTCTCGGCGTTCACGCCGCCGGTGATGCGGTTGCGGGCCAGCCCGGAGTAGGTCGCCTGGCCGTCGATGACCGCGCGCTGGTTGTCGAGGATGCCGGGCACCGGCCAGCCGGGGTTGGGCGCGGGCGTCTCGGAGATCACGCGGCGAAGCTGGCCGCCGACCGTGAGTTTGGCGGTGAGATCATCGGAGGGCTTGAACTCCGCGAAGGTGGTCGCGAGCCAGTTTTGCTCGCGATCGAAGTTGTTGGGATCGTTTACCGCCGTGCTGTCCGGCGATTCGAAGCGGCTGATGAACCCGCGCACGGTCGCGCCGACGGAAACCTGCGCGGTCAACGTGCGGTCAACGCGCAACACCAGCGTGGTGGAGTCGAAGGCGTTGTTCTCGCGCTCGTTGTCGGTATGCCCGGAGGCGATGAAGGCGGAGTAGCCCCAGGGGCCGCGTTCCCCCTGGGCGGCGACGCTGCCGCCGTAGGTGCCGAAGGAACCGGCGTTGACCGTGACCGCAGTGGTAAGCGCGCCGCGGCCGCGCCCGGCGTTGATGGAGATCGCTCCGCCCACGGCGTCGGCCCCGTAGAGGGTGCTCTGCGGACCGCGGACCACCTCGACGGCGTCGAAGCGCGAGGGCGTCGCGCCGCCGAGGTAGTTGAAATATCCGGCGTTGGAATCGCCAAGGCGCAGGCCATCGACAAGGACGAGCGTCTGGTTGGAGTTGGATCCGCGCAGGAAGACCGAAGTCACGCCGCCCGCCGCGCCGGTGGTCACGGGAGCCCCCGCCGGACCGGCCAGCGCGCCCGCCAGCGAGGTGAACTGCTGCCGCGAGACCTCGGCGGCGGTGATTTTGTCCACCGCCGAGCCGAGTTCCCGGACGTCGTTGGGGGTGCGCGTCGCGGAGACCACGATGCGTTCGAGCACGATGGGCTCGGGCGCGGTCTGCCCGCGCGCGAAGGAGCTGCCAAGCGGCGCCGCGAGGGCGCACGCGATGAGAGAGCGCCCGGCAAGCCGGACGCGTTGATATACGTTCATGGGTGTCTGCTGTTGAACCAGGGCAAGAGCAGACCACCCGCCCCGCGTAGGGGAAAAGCGGCTACTCTCACGCTTCATTTTGCGATGAAGATTTCGCGGCTTGGTCGCCCGCAAAGATTAGCGACCACCGCGTGAGCATGACCGGACGGGATATTCGGACTCCGTATGTCTCCGCCTGGGGCTGCCCCCGGCGCTCCTCGCCCCTCGCCTTCACCGGATGCGACTCCGATTGGCTTTGCCCCCGCGTTCGCCCGCAAGGTGTGGGTCTGGTTTGATACGTTACCGCAGCGCAACTGTGGCCGGTTCTAACGGCCTTCCCCGCTGCCCGGTCATTTGTGAAAAAGAACGACGAACCGCCCCCAACCTGCCCGCCGCCGCCGGCACCATCAACGCGCAAGCCTGTGCAACCGTTGCCAACCTTTCCGCGTTTTCTGCTTCCAGCGACGACTTCCCGATCAAAGGCGTCGGCCGATCAATATATCAACATATACAAATGTAAAGATATGTTTCTTGCTTCCGTCGTGATTTCTCCTTGGTTTGGCGGTGCGTCTCCCAACGATCACCCGCCATGCCAGCCGAATCCCTCCCGCCCGAGTCCGCCTCCTTCGCCGCCCTGCGCGAACTTTTTGCCAAGCGTATCGTCGTGCTCGACGGCGCCATGGGCTCGATGGTCCAGACGTACGGGCTCACCGAGGACGATTTCCGCGGCGCGCGCTTCGCCGACTACCCGCACGACCTGAAGGGCAACAACGACCTGCTCTGCCTCACCAAGCCTTCGGTGATCGAGGAGATTCACGCCGCCTACTTCGCCGCCGGCGCCGACATCGTGGAAACCAACACGTTTTCCTCCACGACCATCGGCATGGCCGACTACCACCTGGAGAGCATCGTCACCGAGCTCAACCACGCCGCCGTAGCCTGCGCCCGCCGCGCCGCCCTCGCCGCCGAGGCCTCCACGCCCGGCCGCCGCTGCTTCGTCGCCGGCGCCATCGGCCCGCTCAACCGCACCCTTTCGATGTCACCCGACGTCAACCGGCCCGACTACCGAGCCGTCACCTGGTCGCAGGTCGTCACCGCTTACACCGAGCAGGTCCGCGCCCTGATCGACGCCGGCGTGGATGTTCTCCTGGTCGAGACGATCTTCGACACCCTCAACGCCAAGGCCGCTCTCTTCGCGATCGAGGGCGTCTTCGAGGAGAAAAACATCCGCCTGCCCGTGATGATCTCGGTCACGATCACCGACGCCTCCGGCCGCACGCTCTCCGGGCAGACCACCGAGGCGTTCTACAACAGCATCCGGCACGCGAAGCCGTTCTCCGTGGGCATCAACTGCGCCCTCGGTGGCCGCGCGATGCGCCCCTACATCGAGGAACTCGCCCGCATCGCCGAGTGCCACGTCACCTGTTACCCGAACGCCGGCCTGCCCAACGCCTTCGGCGGTTACGACGAGACGCCCGCCGACATGGCCGAGGTGCTCTCCGAATTCGCGCGCGCCGGGCTCGTTAACCTCGTCGGCGGCTGCTGCGGCTCCACGCCCCCGCACATCAAGGCCATCGCCGACGCCGTCCGCGAACTCCCGTCGCGCCCGCTGCCGAAGATTCCCCCCGCGCTCCGCCTCAGCGGACTCGAGCCCCTGATCGTCGCCTGATCCACGCCGCCCCGATGGCCTCCGTCAAAGAGCACTACGATTCGCACCTCGCCCCGCTTTACACCTGGATCAGCGGCGGTGCGGCCGGCCCGCGCGCTCGTTTTTCGGAATTGCTCAACGCGCACCACCTGGTGCCTTCGCGACCCGGCGCACCCGCGCTGGATCTCGGCGCCGGCAGCGGCTTCCAGTCGCTTCCCCTCGCCTCGGCCGGCTACGCCGTCACCGCAGTCGATCTGAGTGAAACGCTGCTCGCGGAACTCTCCGCCAACGCCGCAGCGGAACACTTAACCGTGAGCACCATCCTTGGCGACCTGTGCGCCGTCATGCGCGACGTCGCTTCATCCGCGCCCGAGGTGATCGTCTGCATGGGCGACACGCTCACCCACCTCGACACGTTGACTCAGGTTGAACAACTCCTCCACGACGCCGCGACTACCCTCGCACCCGGCGGACACCTGCTGATCTCGTTCCGAGACTACCACACGAGCCGGCGCGAAGGCTCCGATCGCTTCATCCCCGTGCGCAGCGACGACAATCGCATTTTCACCTGTTTCCTCGACTACGCCGAAACCCATGTTGCCGTGCACGACATCGTCCATACCCGTGAAACCACGGGTTGGAAGATGAGCCTGGGCGTTTACCCCAAACTCCGCCTCGATCCTTCGAGGGTGCGCACCTGCCTGCAGTCAGCCGGTCTCAAGCTCGTGCGCGACGACCTCCAGGCCGGCCTTGCCACCTTCGTAGCCCGACGTCCCGCCGCCCGCTAAACCACCCGCATTCCCTTTTTCTCCGTGTCCACGAATCCCTCCAACGCCGCCTCCAACTTCCTCGTCGTCGGCGAACGCACCAACATCACCGGCTCGCCCAAGTTCTCCAAGGCCCTCAAGGCCGGCGACTGGGACGCCTGCCTCGCCATCGCCAAACAACAGGTCGAGTCCGGCGCCAACATCATCGACATCAATGTCGACGAGGCGCTCATCGACGGCGAGACCACCATGGTCAAGTTCCTCAACCTGATCGCCGCCGAGCCCGACATCACCCGCGTGCCCGTGATGATCGACTCCTCCAAATGGACCGTCCTCGATGCCGGCCTCCAGTGCCTCCAGGGCAAGGGCATCGTCAACTCCATCTCCCTCAAGGACGGCGAGGCCGAATTCCTCCGCCGAGCCAAACTCCTCCTGCGCTACGGCGCCGCCGCCGTCGTCATGGCCTTCGACGAACAGGGCCAGGCCGCCACCCGCGACGAAAAAGTCCGCATCTGCACCCGCGCCTACAAGCTCCTCACCGGGCGCCTCGGCTTCCCTCCCGAGGACATCATTTTCGATCCCAACATCCTCACCGTCGCCACCGGCATCGAGGAGCACAACAACTACGCCGTCGATTTCATCGAGGCCACGCGGATCATCAAGGCCACCCTCCCGCACGCCAAGGTCTCCGGCGGCCTCTCCAACATCTCCTTCAGCTTCCGCGGCAACAACCCGGTGCGCGAGGCGATGCACACCGTGTTCCTCTACCACGCCATCAAGGCCGGCATGGACATGGCCATCGTCAACGCCGGCATGTTGGGCAACTACGACGAGATCGAGCCCACCCTGCGCACTCTCTGCGAGGACGTGCTCCTCAACCGCAGCCCCGACGCCACCGAGAAACTGATCACCCACGCCGACGAATTAAAAGGCAGGAGCCTGCTTGCGGGCGATTCCGGCTCCCTCACCACCGCCGCACCCGCCGACGAATGGCGCAACGGCTCCGTCGAAGCCCGCCTTTCCCACGCGCTGGTCAAAGGCATCGATACCTTCGTCGATCAAGACACCGAAGAGTGCCGTCAAAAATATCCGCGCCCCCTCGACATCATCGAAGGCCCGCTCATGGACGGCATGCGTGTCGTCGGCGACCTCTTCGGCGCCGGCAAGATGTTCCTGCCCCAGGTCGTGAAAAGCGCCCGCGTCATGAAACGCGCCGTGGCCTACCTCACGCCGTTCATGGAGGCCGAGAAAGCCCGCGCCGCCGCCGCCGGGGAAGCCACCCGCGCCCAGGGCAAATTTCTGATCGCGACGGTCAAGGGCGACGTCCACGACATAGGCAAAAACATCGTCGGCGTCGTCCTCGCCTGCAACAACTACGAGGTCGTTGACCTCGGCGTCATGGTCCCGTGCGACAAAATCCTCGCCGAGGCCCGCCGCATCGGCGCCGACGTCATCGGCCTCTCCGGGCTCATCACCCCTTCGCTCGACGAGATGGTCCACGTCGCCCGCGAAATGAAGCGCGAGGGCTTCACCGTGCCGTTGCTGATCGGCGGCGCGACCACCAGCCCCGCGCACACTGCGGTCAAGGTCGCCCCCGAATACCCGCACGGCGTCGTCCACGTGCTCGACGCCTCCCGCGTCGTCAACGTCGTCAGCTCCCTGCTCTCCCCCGCGCAGAAACCCGCCTTCCTCGCCGAGGTCGCCTCCAGGCAGGAAAAATCCCGCGAAGAGTTCAACGCCCGCCGCAACAAGCGCCCGCTGCTCTCCCTCGAACAGGCCCGCGCCCGCAAGCAGACCCACGACTGGGCCGCCGTCGACATTCCCAAGCCCTCCTTCCTCGGCACCCAAGTCTTCCGCGACGCCTCCGTGCGGGAACTGCTCGACCGCGAGTTCATCGACTGGGGTCCGTTCTTCAGCGCCTGGGAGCTCCACGGACGCTACCCCGACATCCTCACCGATGAAGTCGTCGGCACCGAGGCCGCCAAACTCCACCGCGATGCCTTGGCCATGTTTGAACGCATCATCGCCGAGAACTGTTTCCAGCCCCGGGCCATCCTCACGTTCTGGCCCGCCAACAGCATCGGCGACTCCGTGGAAATCTACACCGACGAGTCCCGCACGCAGGTTCTCCACACGTTCCACTTCCTCCGCCAGCAACTCGAAAAACCCGCCGACCAGTTCAACCACTGCCTCGCCGACTACATCGCGCCCAAGTCCAGCGGCCGCCCCGACTACCTCGGCAGCTTCGCCGTCACCGCCGGCCCCGGAGTCGAACAATTCTCCCACGAATTCAAAGCCGCCGGCGACGACTACAACGCGATCCTGGTGCAGGCTCTGGGTGATCGCATCGCCGAGGCGATGGCCGAGTTCTTCCACAAAAAAGAACGCGACCTGAGCGGTTTCGGCCTCACGGAAAACCTGAGCCCCTACGACATCATCCGCGAAAAATACCGCGGCATCCGCCCGGCCCCGGGGTACCCCGCTTGCCCCGACCACCGCCACAAACCGCAAATCTGGAACCTGGCCCCCGTCGAAAAAGAAATCGGCATCACCCTCACAGAGTCGTGCGCGATGTATCCCGCGTCCTCCGTGAGCGGCTTCTATTTCAACCACCCCGACTCGAAATATTTCGCGGTCGGCAAACTGGGTCGCGACCAACTTGCCGACTACGCCCAGCGCACCGGCGTCCCGCTCGCCGAGCACGAAAGGTGGCTCGGCCCGTATCTCGACTACGATCCGAGTTAGGCGTCTGATTTACAGGCGACAGGCGCACCATACCCCTCCCGCGCTCCAACCAGGTCTTGCATTCCCGCGCCATTGTGCCCTTTCTCTGCACCCCACACATGCTCCAACCGCATAAAGTCCGTGTAACCGCACTCGCCATCTGGCGCGCCATCCGCGTGGCCAGCGGCGCGGCTGCACGGTCGGTGATCGTTTCTTAAAAGCATAATCCAAGAAACGTCTCCTCCCTTGGCAACCGCGCCCGATTCCGGCGCGGTTTTTTTGCGCCGTCGTCAGTCCCGGTTGCGTCTTCAGGACATCCGCCATGACCACCTCCACCGTCTCCGCCAGGTCCCGCCGCAACAGCCTTCTGCTGATGCTCGGCTCGGCCGTCTGCTTCATCACCAACGTGCTCCTCATCCGGGCCCTCGCCGGCATGGGAAACGTGAGCATCTGGGTGGTCACTTCCGCGCGTTTCGTCGTCGGGCTCGCCATCATCCTCACGCTCTACCGGAGCCACTTCCGTCCGACGCACCTGATCACCAACCGCAAGCTCATCGAGCGCGGCCTGCTCGGGGGGCTAAGCGCGCTCACCTATTATTACACGGTGGCCACGCTCGGTGCCGGTCGCGCCACGTTTATCAACAACACCTACGTGATCTGGGGCGGTCTCATCGCCGTGTGGGTGCTGCGCGAACGCCTTCGCCCCGCCTTGATCGTCGGCGCAGTCGCCACGCCCGCCGGTCTCGGCTTTCTCACCAATCCGTTCGCGGACGGCGCCGCCACCGGGTTCCTCGATTTTATCGCGCTTATCAACGCCGTGGCCGCAGCCTGGATCGTCATCACCATTCGCCAACTGCACGCCCGCGAACACTCCTCGACCATCTTCGCGGCCCAATGCGTCTTCGGCCTGCTCCTCTGCGGCGGCCCCGCCATCGCGACATTCTCCGCCCTCCCGGCGGCCTCATGGCTCATTCTCGCCCTCGCCGGCACCTGCGCCGGCACCGGCCAACTCCTCATGACCCGGGCCTTTCGCGACCTCTCCGTGGCCGAAGGCTCGCTCCTGCAAATGCTCGTGCCGCTCGGCATCGCCGCGGGTGGCGTCGCCTTTTTCGGCGAACACTTCACCGCCTGGGAACTGGTGGGCGGAGCGCTCATTCTCGCCGGCAGCCTGGCCTCGGCCTGGACCAAGCCCGCCAACCCCTGAGAGGCGACCGCCGCTATTTCAGGAGGGCGGACAGCTTGAGCAGGCGCTCCCCGGCGGCCTGCAGGGTCGCCGGCTTTTTGGCGAAATTGAGCCGGACGTAGCGGTTTTCGCCGTTGGAGAAAAAAACGGAGCCCGGCACAGGCGCGACCCCGATCTCCTTCGTCATCCAGTGGGCAAACTCCACGTCGCTCGCGTAGCCGAACGGCGAGATGTCGAGCATCACGAAATACGCGCCCTCGGGCCGCGTGTAGGCCAGTCCCGTCCGGTCGAGGTAGCCTAGCAGGATGTCGCGCTGCGCCTGATATTCGGCGCAGAGTCCCGCGTAATACTCCGGCCCCCACCCCAGCGCGGTGACGACCGCGTGTTGCAGCGGCGCGGCCGCGCCCACCGTGAGAAAATCATGGACCTTGCGCGCCTGCGCGATGATCTCCGGCGCGGCCCTCAGGTAGCCGAGCCGCCAGCCGGTGATCGAAAACGTCTTCGACAACGACGACACCGAGAGGGTGCGCGCGGCCATGCCGGGCAGCGTGGCGAAATACACGTGCTCACGTCCGTCGAACACCAGGTGCTCATACACCTCGTCGGTGATCACAAACGTGTCGAACTCCTCCGCCAGCGCCGCGATTTGCAGCAGCTCGGCGCGTGTGAAAACGCGCCCGCACGGGTTGGACGGGTTGCACAGAATGAACGCCTTCAACCCGCCGCCGGTCGCGAACGCCGCGCGCAGCTCCGCCGGATCAAACCCGTAGCCCGGCGGGTGCAACGGCACATGCACCGCAGTCGCCCCGGAGAGGATGGCGTCGGCGTTGTAATTCTCGTAAAACGGCGAAAACATCCCGATGCGGTCGCCGGGATCGCACACGGTCATCACGGCCGCGAGCATCGCTTCGGTCGCCCCGCAGGTGACGACCAATTCCCGCTGCGGATCAACCGGCAGACCGGTGAATCGCGTGAGCTTGGCGGCGAGCGCGTCGCGCAGTTCGGGAGAGCCCCATGTCACGGCGTATTGGTGCCGGCCAGTGTCCATCGCGTCCTTCGCCGCCTGCACCAGCGCGGCGGGCGGATCGCCGTCGGGGAAGCCCTGCGAGAGATTGATCGCGCCATACCTAGCGGCGACGCGCGACATCTCGCGGATGAGCGACTCGGTGAAGACGGACGTGCGGCGGGAGGTGCGCGGCATGGAAGCGGGCGGACGGCGTCCGGTGATCGGGCGTTATTGCGGGATGACCAGCGTCATGCCCGGTTTCAGGGCGGAGGCTGTCGGCAGCACCGCGCGGTTGGCGTTGAGGATGCCTTGCACGCGGGCGTTGCTCGCGGTGCCGTAGTGGCGCTTGGCGATGGCGAAGAGCGTGTCGCCCTTGGCCACGACGTAGCGACGTCCCCCTGCGGCGGGCGCGGGAGTTGTCGGCTTGGGCGGCGGCGGGGTCGAAACCGACGGCGGTGCCGGTCGATTCAGGGTCACTGCGGGCGTCGGGGCGGGCTCGGGTGTCTCGGGGTCGGCGGCGGCAATGGGCGACTCTGCGGGATTCGGCGCCATCGGAACCGATTCCTCAACCAGAGCCGTGTGCACGGGCTCGGTGGCGGCCACGGAGGAACGCGGGGTGTTGATCGCCTGCGTGCGGAGGCCGATGAGCTGGTCCTTAAGCTGGACGTTCTCTCGCTGGATCTGGTCGATTTTTTCGAGCAGATCGAGGCGTTCCATCTGGTTGTCGAGCGGCTGGGCGGGCAACGTGCGGGCAAACTCCCGCGTGGCCGCGTCGATTCGCTGGCGCACGAGGTCGGACTGGGGCGAGTTGCGCTTCAACTCGCGAAACTTGCGGTAGTGATAAATCGCCGCGATCGGGTCCTTGATGTGCTGCTGATAGAGGATGCCCAGTTCGAGATGAGACTCGGGCGCGTCGTCGCCGCGCTTTTCGACGACCTTGAGGAAGGATGCGAGCGCCTCCTGGTTGCGGCCCTGGCGCAGGAGATCCTTGCCGCGACGGTAGTTGGGTTCGTCGATTTCGGCCGTGAACGGCGACGCGTCATAACGCCCGCAACCGGCGGCAAACAGCATCGCTGCCAGCGCACACATAAAGAGCGGAATCAGACGGAACCTCATCGGGGCGGGTGAAATGGTTTGAACGGGAAAAAGTTGCTCCTAAGTCTCGCAGACCGTTCGACGACTCAAACCCTAAATGGCCCTCGACTCCAAAACCACTCTGGCCCGCGCCCGTGCCGCCATCAAAATCGAACAGGAGGCGCTCGCCGCCACGGCCCTCGCCCTGGACGCGAAATTCGTGGAAGTCGCCCGCGCGGTGCAGGCCACCAGCGAGGCCGGTCGCAAAGTTATCTTCACCGGCATCGGCAAATCCGCCCACATCGCCAACAAACTCGTCGGCACGTTCAACAGCACCGGCCTGTCCACCTGCTTCCTCGACGCCACCCAGGCGCTCCACGGCGACCTCGGTCTTTGCAACGAAGGGGACCTGGTTTTCCTCCTCAGCAACAGCGGCCAGTCCGAGGAAATCCTGCGCCTCATCCCCGGCTTCCGCCGCCTCGGTCTGCGCACCGTCGGTTTCACCAGCAACCCGGGCTCCGATCTCGCCCACAACACCGAATTGCAACTGGTCTACCAGGTTCCCCGCGAAGCCTGTCCGCTGCGACTGGCACCGACCGCCAGCACGACCGCCGCGCTCGCCCTGGGCGACGCTCTCGCCATGGTGTTGCTCGCCGAACGCGGCCTCACCCGCGACGATTTCGCCAAGTTTCACCCCGCAGGCAATCTTGGCCGCGTCCTGTTGTTGCGCGTGAAGGACATCATGCGCAGCGGCGAACGCCTGCCGATCGTCAACGAGACCGCGACCACTCAGCAGGCCATCCTCGCGATGACCAAGGCCAAGAGCGGCAGCATCGCCGTCGTCCACCCCAAGACCGGCAAACTCACCGGAATCTTCACCGACGGCGATTTCCGTCGCAGCGCGCTCACCGGCGACGACTTCCTTCAAAAAAACGTGTCCGCCTTCATGACACGCGCCCCCAAGACCGTGTCCGAGCACGCCTTGGGTGTGGACGCCCTGCGCCTTTTTCAAACCCACAAGATCGACGACCTCATCGTCATCGACGCCAAGGGCAAGCCCACCGGCCTTGTCGACGGCCAGGACCTGCCAAAACTCAAGATCGTCTGAGCCCCCTCCTCCCCGTAACAACTAACACAATGGGTTAGTTGTTGCTCCGGGGCGCCCGTTGCCGTTCGTGCGGAGCCTCGGGCGGTCCAGAAGCGGACGATGTGCCCTCCGCAATTATTGCTAATTTTTACGCAGTCGGGCGTTTTTCGTCGTCCCCCGGGCCGTCGCTATGGCTAATTCGTCGCATGGCTACGCCCGCGTTTTCCTACCAAGACCCGTTCCCGCTCGGCCCCGACGACACCGAATATCGCCTGCTTTCCAAAGAAGGCGTCTCCACCACGACATTCGAAGGCCGTGAGATCCTCAAGATCGATCCCGAGGTCCTCGCCTTTGTCGCGCAGCAGGCCATGCGTGACACGTCGTTCCTCCTGCGCCCGAAGCACCTCGCCCAGGTTGCCGCCATCCTCGACGATCCCGAGGCCTCCGCCAACGACCGCTACGTCGCCACCACCCTCCTCAAAAACGCCGAGATTTCCGCCGAAGGCATCCTCCCCTTCTGCCAGGACACCGGCACCGCCACCGTCGTCGCCAAAAAAGGCCAGCAGGTCTGGACCGGTGCCAACGACGCCGAATGGATCTCCAAGGGCATCTACGAGACCTACACCAAGGAAAACCTCCGCTACTCGCAGACCGCCGCGCTCGACATGTTCAACGAGGTCAACACCGGCACCAACCTGCCGGCCCAGATCGACCTCTACGCCGCCGAGGGCGCGGACTACAAATTCCTCTTCGTCGCCAAGGGCGGCGGCTCCGCCAACAAGACGTTTCTCTTCCAGGAGACCAAGGCGCTTCTCAACCCCAAGGGGCTCGAAAAATTCGTCACCGACAAGCTCGCCTACCTCGGCACCTCCGCCTGTCCGCCCTACCACCTGGCCCTCGTCATCGGAGGCACCAGCGCCGAAGCCTGCCTCAAGACCGTCAAGCTCGCCTCGACCAAATATTACGACCACCTGCCTACCTCGGGCAACGCCGAGGGCCGCGCCTTCCGCTGCCTCGAAACCGAAAAACTCGTCCTGAAAATCGCCCAGCAGAGCGGCATCGGCGCCCAGTTCGGCGGCAAATATTTCGCCCTCGACGTGCGCGTCATCCGCCTGCCCCGCCACGGCGCGAGCTGCCCCGTCGGCCTCGGCGTCTCCTGTTCGGCCGACCGCAACATCAAGGCCAAGATCAACAAGGACGGGATCTGGCTCGAAAAACTTGAGACCAACCCCGGCCGCTTCATCCCCGCCGACCAGCGCACGATCAAGGACGACCGGGTGGTGCGCATCGACCTCAACCAGCCGATGCCCGCCATCCTCGCCGAGCTTTCGAGGCACCACGTGACCACCCGCGTGTTGCTCACCGGCCCGCTCGTCGTCGCCCGCGACATCGCCCACGCCAAACTCAAAGAGCGCGTCGACGCCGGCCAAGGCCTGCCCGACTACTTCAAAAACCATCCCGTATACTACGCCGGCCCCGCCAAGACGCCGAAAGGCTACGCCTCCGGCAGTTTCGGGCCCACGACCGCCGGACGCATGGACAGCTACGTCGATCTCTTCCAGTCGCTCGGCGGCTCGATGGTGATGCTGGCCAAGGGCAACCGGAGCCCCGCCGTAACCGCCGCCTGCAAAAAACACGGCGGCTTTTACCTCGGCAGCATCGGCGGCCCCGCCGCCATCCTCGCCAAGGAAAACATCAGCAAGGTCGAATTGTTGGAATATCCCGAACTCGGCATGGAGGCGGTGTGGAAGATCGAGGTCGTTGATTTCCCCGCCTTCATCCTGGTGGACGACAAGGGCAACGATTTCTTCGTCAACGGCTGCGGCGCCTGCCTCCCCGGCGGCGTGACCGCCGCCGCCGAAAAAGCCAAGGCCTGAGCCCCCCGGCCCCCCACGCCCAAGCCCCCCCGTAGACCCGGACCTTGCCCCAATCCCTTTGTTCGTAATACGAACAAAGGATGAATCCTTACATCCATCCACGCCTAAAGCCCCTGTTGGTGATCGGACAGGTGCTTGAGACGGCTGCGCGAGAACTCGCAGCGGAAACCCGCAAGCGGTCGCATTCACGCAAGCCGCGGGCCCGACGCGGCGGAACCCTCCGGCCCAGTGCGGAAACACCGCTCTGGAACGCGGTCGCCCTCATGGTTAAGCCCTACCTGCGCCGCCGAGGCGACCGGGCGCTGCTCGCACGCGAACTGGGGCTTCATCGTGCCCGCATCGGCGAGTATTTCGACAAGCTCTCAGCCATGCCTGACGCGGAACGGGCTCTCCAACTCCTCGTTTGGCTAAACCATCAGCGTAACAGGTCCAAAAAATAACCCCTTGCGGCAATGTTCGTAATACGAACATTGGACCGAGGCCTGCGCCGGGTAATTGAGTGCAGTTCGTAAGGCTACTCGCCCATCACCGTCACGATCACGTGGCGGGTGTGCGGGGAGCGGCGGTGCTCCCACAGGAAAACGCCCTGCCAGGTGCCGAGGCGCAGGCGGCCGTCGGCGAAGGGCACACTTTCACTCGTGCGCGTGAGCGCCATCTTGATGTGGCCCGGCATGTCGTCGGGGCCTTCCAGCGTGTGGACAAAGTGGCGGTCGTTTTCCGGCACCAGCCGGTTGAGCCACGCCTCCAGATCATGCCGCGCCGTCGGATCGGCGTTCTCCATGATAACCAGCGAGCAGCTCGTGTGCTGACAAAACACCGTCACCACGCCGGTCTTCAGTCCGCTGCGCGCCACTTCACGCGCGACCGAATCGGTGATCTCCCGCGTACCCTGACCGGTTGTGCGGACCGTGAGCGTGGCTTGGTGGACGGGCATATCGGCAAGGTAACCGCTCAGCCTCCGCCGGCGGCAAGCACGCTCCGGCCGGGCTTCGTCATCGACGTCGGCTCGAGCGCGGCTTCAAGCGCCGCCGAGGTCATCAATCCTTTCGCCAACACGACCTGCTTGAGCGTCTTGCCGGTGGCGAGCGCCTCCTTCGCCACGACGGCGGCCGCGTCGTAACCGATGTGAGGATTGAGCGCGGTGACCAGCATGAGCGAGCGGTCGAGAAGCTCGCGGCAGCGCGCCTCGTCGGCTTCCAGTCCGACCACGCAGGCGTCGGCAAACTGGCGGGCACCGTTGGCAAGGACGCGGATCGACTCGTGGAGCGCATGGGCGATGAGCGGGATCGTGGCATTGAGTTCCAGATGCCCGCCTTGTCCGCACAGCACGACCATCTGCGACAGTCCCTGCGCGTAGATGCACACCTGCACGAGCATCTCGCTCATCACGGGATTGACCTTGCCCGGCATGATCGAGGAGCCGGGTTGCGTGGCCGGCAGACGGAGTTCGCCGAGACCGCCGCGCGGACCCGAGCCGAGCAGGCGGATGTCGTTGGCGATTTTGGTGAGACTGGCGGCGATGGTCGCGAGGTGTCCGGCGACCTCGACCGCGTCGTCGCGGGCCGCTTGGGCCTCGAAGTGATTGCGCGCCTCGATGAAATCCAGACCGGTCTCCTCATTGAGACTGCGCACGACCTTGGCGGCGAAATCGGGATGGCAATTGATGCCCGTGCCCACGGCGGTGCCGCCCGCCGCGAGTTCCCGCAGAGCGGCGACGGCCTTGTCGGCGCGTTCGACGGCCTTTTCGACCTGCGCGGCGTAGCCGGAAAACTCCTGGCCGAGCGTGACCGGCGTGGCGTCCATCAAGTGCGTGCGTCCGATCTTTATCACCGGCTCGAAGGCTCGCGCCTTGGCCGCCAGCACGGCATGCAGATGCACGAGCGCCGGCCGCAGGGTCCGCGCAAGCGCGAGCGCCACGCTCACATGGAGCGCGGTCGGGATGATGTCGTTGGATGACTGACCGAGGTTGACGTCATCGTTGGGATGCACCGGTTGCTTCGAACCGACATCCTCGCCGGCGAGCTGGCTGACACGGTTGGCGATGACTTCGTTGGCGTTCATGTTGGTCGAAGTGCCCGAGCCGGTCTGAAACACATCGACGGGGAAATGCGCGGCGAGAAGACCATCGGCCACTTCGCGCGCGGCTTGCTGAACAAGGCGGCTTTTCCCTGGGGTCAACTGGCCGAGCTCTTCGTTGGCGCGTGCACAGGCGATTTTCACCAGGCCGAGCCCGCGAATGAAGCCGTCAGGAAGGGGTCGCCCGCTGATGGGAAAGTTTAGCACCGCCCGCTGCGTCGAGGCTCCGTAAAGCGCATCTTCGGGCAGCGACACCGGACCCATCGAATCCGTTTCGGTTCTCATGGGGTGAGCCTACCCCGCCGGAGCCACAAAAGCAAAAAGCCCGCGCGGGATGCTTGCGCGGGCCGAAGGCATAACCTGCCGGGGCAGGTCAGAACTTGAGGATGAAACGGTCGCCGCCCATGCCGACGCGTGCGGCACCGTCGTAGATTCGATCATCGCTCAACGAACCCGCAGCGACCTCGCGCATCGAGGTGCCTCGCGAGCGCTCGGCATCGGTGGAGTTATCCGCGACGACCAGGCTGGAGAGGATGCGGTTGCGCCGGATTTCGCGCAGTGATGCCGGCGCGCCGCGCATCGCCACGCCGGAGTCGGAGGCGTCCGGCTGCGTCGTGGAGACGACCACCGATCCGACTTCCATGCGAGTATCGAAGGCATGTTCGCGGGCCGGATCCACGGCGGCGGCAAAATGCACCTGAGGCAGATCACGCACCACCAGCGTGCGACCGGCGGAATTGGCCGCGGCGGATTGGGGCGCGGACCAAGGGATCAGCGCCATCAGTGCGCCAACGGGCTCCGGTTTCACGTCGTGCACGACGGGCGGGACAGACGCGGACAACTCAAGGGAGGCGGTCGGCTCCGCCTCGGGGGACATCGAGGCAACCGCGAGGATCGCGCGAGAGGCGGCCGGATCCTCGGTCGGAAGCGAAACCACCTCGCGGACCTCGGGAGGCGGTACCAGAGTTACCGCCTCCTCGACGGTGGCAAACGGGCGATACTCGCGCACGACGACCAGGCTCAACGCGAGGGCGGCGGCGGCACCGAGGGGCCACTGGAAACGAGCCGCCGTCCGTGCGAACTGTGGCAGTTTCAGTGAAACCCACCACGGGCGCTTTTCGACGATGGCCGCCAGTTGTTTCGCGCGCAGATCCTGTTCAAAGCGGGCCCAGAATTCGGGCGACGGGCGCTCGGCGCGCTTCACGCGCAGCAATTCTTCGAGGGTGACCTTGGGAGATTCCGTGCGTTCGGTAGGATTCATCATCAGCGGACGTAGGATTGAAGTTCAGCCTGCAAAATCTGTTTGGCGTAGTGGAGACGGGAGCGCACAGTCCCCACCGAACACTCCATGATGTCGGCGATTTCCTCATGACTGAGGCCGTCTATTTCAAACAGGGTTATCACGGTTCTGTGGGGGATAGACAATTTGAGCATCGCTTCGTTCAATTTTTCCTGAAGTTCACCTACGAACACTTCGCGCTGCACATCTTTCTTGTCGGTCAACTGGTTAATGACTGCCGAGACGGCGGCGTCTTCATGGATTTTATCGAGGCTGAAAAATGATCTTAACTTATTGCGGCGCAGATGAGTTAACGCGGTGTTAAGGGTGATCCGATACAGCCACGTGAAGAAAGACGATTGGCCCTGAAAGCGATTGATCGACTGAAAGGCCTTGATGAAACAATCCTGTGAAAGATCGGCCGCGTCCTCCCGATTGGAGGTGATGTTGTAGATCATCGCATACACGCGTTCGCGGTATTTGAGAATCAGCGAGTCGAACGCGGCCACGTCTCCCGCTTGGACGCGCTGCACGACCACCCAGTCGGAATCCGCCTCCTGCCGGCGTTCAGGAGACGCCACCAGGGGCTTGGCCATGACTTTGGAGCGGACGTTCACAGGGGAACAGTTGGGCGGTTTTAAGCCGGGTGCAAATCCAGACGCGACCGGAAATCACGCCCGGGACTCAGGCTCGATCGGGAAACTGCTCGATCAGGCGGGCGACCAGCGCCGTCCAGCCCGTCTGGTGGTTGGCACCGTGGCCCGCACCGGTGTCGCCATGGAAAAACTCATGGAAAAGCACGAGGTCCCGCCAATGGGGGTCGGCGGCAAAGCGGGGATCGGCGCCCAGAGCGGGGCGGCGGCCTTGCGCGTCGGGTGTGAAAAGCGTGACGAGGCGGCGCCCGAGTTCGGCGGCGATCTTGTCGAGCGTGAGGCGGCGGCCGCTGCCGGTGGGAAACTCCATCGTGAACGCGTCGCCATAGAAATGGTGGTAACGTTCCAGCGCCTCGATGAGCAGGTGGTTGAGCGGGAACCACACGGGGCCGCGCCAGTTGGAGTTGCCGCCGAAGAGCCAGGTGTCGGAGTCGCCCGGCACATAGGCCACGCGGTGGGTCTCGCCTTCGAGGTGCATCTCGTAGGGCTGGTCGGCGTAGCGACGGGAGAGCGAGCGCACGCCGTGGGGCGAGAGCAGCTCGGCCTCGTCGAGCACCACTCGCAGGACGCGTTCGAGCCGTTCGCGGGTGGGGATGGCCAGCAGGAGTCGGCGGCTCTCGCAGCCGTCGCCGGAGAGATAGGTGATCTGGCGGGCGAGGTCGGGCCGGTATTTCAAAAACCAGCGCGTGCGCTTGGCAAAGCCGGGCAGCTGGTCGAGGCGGTCCTGGTCGATGAACTCGACGGCGAAGAGCGGGATGAGGCCGACCATCGAGCGCAGGCGCACGGGTTCGGAGCGGCCGTCGGGCAGAACAAACCGGTCGTAATAAAAACCGTCGTCTTCATGCCAGAGGCCGGTGCCGCCGAGGTGGTTCATGGCATCCGCGATCATCAGGAAGTGCTCGAAGAATTTGGACGCGATGTCCTCGTAGGCGTTGTCGCCTTCGGCGAGCTCCAGAGCCATGGCGAGCATGGTCGAGCAGTAGAAGGCCATCCAGGCGGTGCCGTCGGCCTGGGTGAGCGAACCGCCGGCGGGGAGCGGTTTGGAGCGGTCGAAGACGCCGATGTTGTCGAGTCCGAGGAAGCCGCCGGCGAAGAGATTTTTGCCGTGCGGGTCCTTGCGGTTCACCCACCAGGTGAAGTTGAGCAGGAGTTTCTGGAAGACGCTGGCGAGGAACCGGCGGTCCCGGGCGCCGCGGGGGCCGGTCATCTTGTAGACGCGCCAGCAGGCCCAGGCATGCACGGGCGGGTTGACGTCGGAGAAGTTGTATTCGTAGGCCGGGATCTGGCCGCTGGGGCTCATATACCACTCGCGAAGGAGGAGGTTGAGCTGGTGCTTGGCGAAGTGGGGATCGAGCCTCGCGAAGGGGATCATGTGAAAGGCGAGATCCCACGCGGCAAACCACGGGTATTCCCACTTGTCGGGCATCGAGAGGACGTCGCGGTTGAAGAGGTGGGCCCAGTCGGCGTTGCGCGCCTGTCTGCGGCCGGCCGGGGGCGGCGGCATATCGGGGTCGCCGTCGAGCCAGTCTTTCACCACATAGTGATAAAACTGCTTCGACCACAGCAGGCCCGCGTAGGCCTGGCGGGCCACGGCGCGCTCGTCGGGCGAGGCGACGCCCGCGAGCAGGCCTTCATAAAACGTATCCGTCTCGGCGCGACGCGCGGCGAAGATCGCGTCAAAGGCCGGACCGAAGACCGCGTCGGGCGCGGCGTCGGCCTGATGCAGGCGCAGGCGGATGACGTGTTCCTCTCCGGGCGCGAGGGAAACCGTGTGGTGCGCGGCGCACTTGGTGCCGCGTTGGCGGGGGTTGACCGCGCCGGCGCGTCCGCCGACCACGTGTTCGTGAAACGCGTCTTTCACGTGGGGCGAGGCGTTGGGCGCGCCGAAGAGGCGCAGGGAGTTGGTCTCGTTGTCGGTGAAGAGCAGGGGGGCGGCGTCCTCCTGGCGGAGCGTAAAGCGCCCGAGGGTCACATGGTCACACTCGACGGTGCGCGGATCGGCGGCCAGGAGACGGGGCTTCAGCTCGCAGCCCTCGTGGGTGCAACCCCAGGACCAGGCGTTGCGAAACCAGAGCGTGGGCAGCACATGGACAGTCGCGGACTCCGGGCCGCGGTTGGCCACGGTGATGCGGATGAGGATGTCGTCGGGCGCGGCCTTGGCGTATTCGCAGAACACGTCGAAGTAGCGCGACTCGTCGAAGATGCCGGTGTCGGCCAGTTCAAACTCGGGCTGAAGGCGCGTGCGGCGCTTGTTCCCGGCCTTGAGCCGGTCGTAGGGGAAGGCGGCCTGCGGGTATTTGTAGAGCCCCTTGAGGTAGGAATGCGTGGGCGTCGCATCGAGGTAGAAGTAGGCTTCCTTGACGTCTTCGCCGTGGTTGCCCTCGTCGTTGGCCAGGCCGAAAAGGCGCTCCTTGAGGATGGGATCGCGGCCGTTCCAGAGCGCGAGCGCGAAGCACAACCGGCCTTCGCGGTCGGTGATGCCCATGAGGCCGTCTTCGCCCCAGCGGTAGGCGCGGCTGCGCGCATGGTCGTGGGTGAAGTAGCCCCAGGCCTCGCCGTCGGGCGAGTAATCCTCGCGCACCGTGCCCCACTGGCGCTCGGCAAGGTAGGGACCCCAGCGTTTCCAGTTTTTCGTGCGGGCGGCGTCCTCGGCCAGACGAACCTGCTCGGGATTTTCCTGCTCTGACGCGATCGGCCGCTTTGGTTTCGCCATGGGACAAACCTAGGTGGTGTCGGGCTCGACCAGAAGCGAAATCCTCCGAACAGAAACCGGCCCGTGCCCTTGAATCTCCCGTTGCCTGCTTGCGGCCGCCGCCCCGGCCGGGTTTTATCGCGCCGACTTTGAACTTTTCCCGTCCCATCGGGGTCTTCCGTCCTTCCGCATGAACCCACGCCTCCTGCTTTTTCTTGCCCTGCCGCTGTCCACCGCATCGCTCCAGGCCGATTCCGCCCCGCCCGTTACCGCCGCCGCGCCCGCCGTTGCGGAAGGCTACACCCACGTCAAAACCGTCGGCGGCATCGCCGAATACACGCTCGATGCGAACGGTCTCCAGGTTCTCTTGCTGCCCGATCACTCGGCGCCCGTGGTCACGTTCATGGTCACTTACCACGTCGGTTCGCGCAACGAGGTCACCGGCACCACCGGCGCCACCCACCTGCTGGAGCATCTCATGTTCAAGGGCACCGAGCAGTTCAATCGCACCCGGGGCAACAGCATCGACCAGTTGCTGGAGCGCGTGGGCGCCAGATACAACGCCACCACCTGGCTCGACCGCACCAACTATTTCGCCAATCTCGGCAAAGATCATCTTGAGGCCTACATCGCCGTCGAATCCGACCGCATGCGCAATCTCTGGCTGCGCGAGGACGACCGCCGCCCCGAGATGACCGTCGTGCGCAATGAATTCGAGATCGGCGAAAACAACCCGATCCAGGCCCTCGACAAGGAGATCAACGCCGCCGCCTTCATCGCCCATCCCTATCACCACCCCACGATCGGCTGGCGCAGCGACATCGAGAAAGTCTCCATCGAAAAACTCCGCGAGTTCTACGACACCTTCTACTGGCCCGACAACGCCACCGCCACCGTCATCGGCGACATCGACGCGACCGCCGCCCTGGCCCTCGTCAAAAAATACTACGGTGCCATCCCGCGTTCGCCGCACCCCATTCCGCAGGTCTACACCGAGGAGCCCGTCCAGTCCGGTCCTCGCCGCGTGACGGTCAAACGCGAAGGCCGTCTCGGCGTCGTCGGCATCGCCTTCAAGACACCCGCCGCCACCCATCCCGACATGGCAGCGCTACAGGTGCTCGGCTCCATCCTCACCTCGGGCAAAAACAGCCGCCTCTACCGCGCCCTCACGGACAAAAATCTCACCACTTCCGCCAGCGCCGACATCGGCTTCTTCCGCGATCCTTCGCTCACGACTTTCTATGCGAGCCTCGCTCCCGATGCGAAACACGATGAGGTCGAGCGCCTGACCCTCGCCGAGCTAACACGCGTCAAGCAGGACGGTGTCACCGACACCGAGGTCGCCTCCGCCATCAGCCAGCTCTTGGCCTCCTCGGCCTACGCCCGCGACGGTGCCTTCGCCATCGCCAGCAACCTCAACGAGTGCATCGCCAGCGGCGACTGGACCCTCTACGTCACCCTCGACGAAGCCATCGCGAAGGTGACCGCCTCCGATGTGAAACGCGTCGCCAGCGAATACCTCGACGAAGACCGGAGCACGACCGGCTGGTTCATCCCGCTGAACGCACCCGAGTCCGCCGCTCCCGCGATCTCCAGATAAAGCACCTCCCCTCGCCGTCCCATGAACCTTTCCCTCTTCCGCTCCGCGCTTCTTCCGCTGCTCGCCCTCGTCTGCGCCTGGTCAACGCCCGCGCTGCACGCCGGCGTCGCCGACCAGGTCGTGCGCGCCCGTGTCGCCGGCGTGGATGTCGTGGCCTACAAGACGCCCGTGCGGGACGTCGTCACTTTCACCGGCTCGCTCCCCGCCGGAGACTCCTTCTCGCCCGACTCCAATCTGGTCATCGCCACCCTGGTCGGCGGCATGTTGGACCAAGGCACGACCACCCGGGACAAGTTCGCCATCGCCCAGGCGCTCGACGCCGTCGGCGCCGAACTGGCCTTTTCCGTCGATGAGACCATGGTCTCCTTCAGCGGCAAATGCCTGCGCAAGGACATCCCGCTCGTCGTCGGGCTGCTCGCCGAGCAGTTGCGGTCGCCCGCGTTTTCCGAAGTCGAATTCGCCAAGCTCAAGAAGCAGATCGCCGGCCGCCTCCAGCGCGCGCTCGAACAGACCGGCTACCGCGCGAACCTGTCATTCGCCGCCACTGTTTTTCCGCCCGGCCACCCCAACCACGAGCCCTCGACCGAGGCGTTTCTCGCCGCCCTCAAGACCGCGACCCTCGACGACCTGCGTGCCTTCCACGCCAAGTTTTACGGTCCGGCCGCGCTTACGCTGGTCGCCGTCGGCGACATCGACCCCGATGCCCTGCAGGCCGAGGTCGCCAAGGCCTTCTCCGGCTGGAGCGGCGGCGTGCCTCGCCCGGACTACCCGCGCACGGCGCCGTTGACCGACCTGGACCGGGACCAGACCGTCTTCATGTCCGACAAACCCAACGTCAGCGTGATCCTCGGCCAGGCCAGCGGCCTGCGCCACTCCGATCCCGACGCGCTGCCCCTGCGCGTCGCCACCGCGATCCTCGGCAGCGGCTTCACCGGACGTCTCATGGCCACCGTGCGCGACCAGGAGGGCCTGACCTACGGCATCGGCGCCAGGACCGGCAACGACACCTTCGCCGACGGCGACTGGCGCATCTCCGCCAACTTCGCCCCCGACCTCCTCGAAAAAGGCCTCGCCTCCACCCGTCGCGAATTGATGTCCTGGTATGACCAAGGCGTGACCGCCGCGGAGGTAGAGCGCACCAAGACCAACCTCGCCGGCAGTTTCCAGGTCGGCCTCGCCACGACCAACGGCCTCGCCTCCACGATCCTCGCCACGCTGCACCGCGGCTACCCGCTGTCATGGATCGACGAGTACCCGCAAAAACTCAACGCCCTCACCGTCGAGCAGGTCAACACCGCCATCAAAAGGCACCTGAACCCCGACACGTTCGTACTCATCAAGGCCGGCACCGTTCCCACCGTGGCCAAGTAGCACGGCGGTGCGAAGGGGTTGAGAATTGCCGGAAAAATCTGGTGTTAGAGGGAAAGCTTTGAGTTTTGAAGAAACGAATTGAAGAAGGCAGCACCTTGATTGGAGCCCAACGGTTTCTTTCGCCTCCACAACCAAACAGCCGAGCGGGTGGCTGGACAATGACCTGATTTGTATGCCCAAGCGCCCCTGATCGATCTCGTTGTAAGAAACCTTGCCGGTCGGCTACCAATAGGGATGAACGCATGACCGCACGCTCACCCGATCCCGAAAGTCTCTTCGCCGAATGGCTCGTCGAATATGGCGGCATTCCCCGCAAGCTAAGCCGGGCCTACGCCTTCGAGGCGATCGACGTCGAGGAGCTGCATCAGGAGATGCTCGTGCAACTCTGGCGCTCGCTGCCCCAATTCCGCGGCCAGTCCCGCGTTTCTACTTGGATCTATCGCGTCTGCCTCAACACCGCTCTCACCGGGCAACGCGAACGCCGCCGCAGAGAGGCACGCGTCGTTCCGGCCAGCGATCCCTCCGTCGACCCTGTCTGCCCCGAGGCTGATCCGGCCGAAGCTCATGAACGCACCGAACGCCTCACTTCGCTAATGGAGGCCGTGCGCACTCTGCCACCGACCGAGCGCTCGTTGATCGTCCTTGCCCTCGACGGGCTCAGCCATCGGGAAATCGGCGAAATCACCGGACAGACTGAAAATCATGTCGGCGTGGCCCTGCTACGCGCCCGCCGAAAACTCACAGCCGGAATGAAGGGACTAGTCCATGAACTTTGACGATTGCCAGTCACTGTGGCAAAAACAGCCGCTGCCCACCACGCCACGCGCCAACTCCGCCGCCCTCGCAGCCACGATCCGGCGCGTTCGCGCCGACGCCCGCGCTTTTGATCGCACGATCTTCTGGCGCGATCTGCGCGAATGCGTAGCCGCGCTCCTCGTGTTTCTGTTTTTCGCCCACGAGGCCCGCGCCAAAACCCTCGCAGGCGCATCGTCCTGGACTTTATGGCTCGCCGCCGCGCTTCCACTGGGCGTAGCGGGCTTCCTGCTGATCGACCGCGTCCGCGCGCACCGCCGGCCCAAGGAGGCAACCACCGTGCTCGCATCGCTGGACCACGCACTCGCCGAACTCCGTCATCAGCATCGCCTGCTGATGAACGTAATTTGGTGGTATCTGCTTCCAATCGCGCTGGCCACGGCGCTTTACATGGCGGACTCCTTCATCGTCTCGACGACCAGTTGGCCGGGTCGGATCATTGGGGGCGGCATTTGCGCCGCCATGATCGCCGCCGTCAACTATCCCATCTGGCGCCTCAATCGGCGCGCCGCCACCCTATACCTTGCGCCGCGTATCGTCCGACTCGAAATTGAGCGCCGTGATTTCGCCGATGAGTTCGATCCTCCACCCTCAAACTCCGCGTCAAATAATAAATCGCCCGTCCCATAAACCCACTTCCCGTTTCCCTGCCAGGCCTCACACTGTGCATCAGGCGACCAAGCCCAACGCACCCGACATCGATGCAGTCCTCCGGGATTGGCGGGACTCTTTGCCTGTAGCCGTAGCCAGCACCGCCGCCTCCGCCGCCAAGTAACCTTCGACCCTCCGCTTGCCCAAACAGCAGGGTTGGCTTTTGCCCCGGTCCCTGCGAGAATCAACGCCTTCGTATGAAGTCCGTCCTCGAATTCAAAGCCCGCAAGGGCAAAGGCCGCATCAGCATGTCCACCGCCTACGCGCACTGGGAGGCGAAGTTCCTCGCCGCCTCGCCCGTGGACTGCGTGCTCGTGGGCGACAGCGTGGCCACCGTCGTCGACGGCGAACCCACCACCTTCGCCGCGACCCCCGAAATCATGGCTCGTCACACCGCCGCCGTCTCCCGCGGCCTTGGCGGGATAGACGGCCAAAAGCTCCTGCTCGCCGACTTCCCCTTTCTCGCCGCCCGCAAGGGCGTCGTCCCCGCCGTCGAATGCGCCGCCCTGCTCATGCGCGCCGGTGCCCACGCCGTGAAGATCGAGGGCATCGACGGACACGAGGACGTCGTCCGCCACCTCGTCGAGTCAGGCGTGCCAGTCATGGTGCATCTCGGCCTCACCCCTCAATCCGTCCACGGCCTCGGCGGTTACAAGGTCCAGGGCAAGACCGTTGACGACGCCGAGGAACTCGTCCGTCAAGCCCGCGCCGCCGAGACCGCCGGCGCGTTCGGCCTTGTCCTGGAATGCGTCCCCGCCGAGGTCGCCCGCGAGATCACGGAAGCCCTGGCGATTCCCGTTATCGGCATCGGCGCAGGCCCGCACACCGACGGCCAAGTGCTGGTGTTTCACGACCTGCTCGGCCTCAACCCGGGCTTCTCCGCCAGGTTCGTCCGCGAATTCGCCGACGGGAACAAATGCGTGACCGACGGTCTCGCCTCCTTCGCCGCAGCCGTCACCGACGGCTCCTTCCCAAGCAAAAAAGAATCCTACTGAACGAAGATATCGGTCCCGCAAGTCTCAGGGGACCCATAAGACCCATTCCGAGCTCCTCGACCCATGACCACCGCCCGCAAGCCCCGTCTCCTCTGGATACTCACCGGCTCCATCTCCTGCTACAAGGCGTGCTTCGCGATCTCGCGGCTCGTGCAGGCCGGCGTCGAGGTGCGCACCGTGGCCACGCCCGCCGCCCTCAAATTCGTCGGCTCGGCCACCCTGGAAGGACTCACCGGCCAGGCCGTGGCCGGCGACCTGTGGGAGCCGGGCAAGGCCATGGACCACATCAACCTCGCCCGCTGGGCCGATCTCGCGCTCGTGGCTCCGGCCACCGCCAACACGATCAACCGCCTCGCCTCCGGGCTGGCCGATGATCTGTCCGGCAGCCTCTTCCTGGCCTGGGAAATCCGCAAAAAACCCTGGTGGATCGCTCCCGCCATGAACGTCGCGATGTTCAACCACGCCCTCACCCAGGCCTCGCTCGCCAAGCTCGCCAGCCTCGGCGTGCGCGTGCTGCCCACCGGGGAGGGCGCGCTGGCCTGCGGCGAGGAAGGCCCCGGCCGGCTGCTTGAGCCCGAACAGCTCGTCATGCACGTCCTCGCCGAACTCGGCCCCAAGATCGCGTGAAGATCCTCGTCACCTCCGGCGCGACCCGTGAACCCATCGACGCGGTGCGCTTTCTCTCCAACGTGAGCACCGGCCGCACCGGGGCGGTCCTGGCCGACGCACTCTGCGGGCTCGGCCACGAGGTCACAGTTCTCCGCGGCGAGGGCTCCGTGCACCCGACCCGCGTACGCGACACCGAGGCGTTTTCCTCGACCGAAAGCCTGCAAGCCGCCCTGCGCCGCCGTCTCGGAACCGGCGATTACGACGCAGTCATCCAATGCGCCGCCGTCTCCGACTACCGCCCCGCCGAGACGACCACGGGCAAGCTGACCTCTTACGCCGCCGAACTCGTGCTGCGTCTTGTGCCCACGCCCAAGCTCCTCCCCGAGTTGAAAAACTACGCCGCACCCCGCCCGCTCAAGGTCGTCGCATTCAAACTCACCGCCGGTGCCGAAGCGGCGGCCCGCGACGCCGCCGTGGCGAAACTCTTCGCCGCCGGCACGGTAGATGCGGTCATCCACAACGACATGGACGACCTCGCCACCGGCGACACCCGCCCCTTCCAAGCCTGGCGCGCCGGGTCACGCTCACCGGAAAACCTCTCCGGACTCCCCGAGCTCACCACCTGGCTCGATTCCTACCTCGCTCGCGGGCAGGGCTAGCGGGAAACGTCCGTGACCGGCCGGTTTTTTCATCGGTAAAGCAGGCGTGACGCATAACGTCCGCACTGAAGCCATCTCCTCCCGCGAGCCTTTTTTCCCCAGCTGCCGTCCCGCGCAGGCAGGACTTACCTCCGGGCCACCCCGGGTGCAGACCCACTTTCGTTTATCAGGCTCCATCGCCATGATGCCGACTTCGGAAAAACCGTCGTCCCGAAACCATCAACCCCCAAGGAGGCCAGCATCGTGAAAGCTTGTTCCATCCATGCAACCAAAGGCGAACCGGGGTGCGCCACATCGTCCGCGCCCGCCTCGCGCCTCGCCCAGCCCAACCCGTGTAGCCCGACTGATTTCCGCTCCTCCGACCGGTGCGAACCCGCACCCGCCGCCCGCACCCCGCAGCCAAGGCCCGACCCCGCCAACCGCGCCACGAATGGCCGGGGCAACGGAACCGCCAACCCGTTCCGCGTCCGCGAAACCACCCCGAAATCCGCCTGCCCCGCCTCTATCTTGGTCATAGCCGATGAAGCGGATGCCGCCGATCCGCTGCGGGCCACCCTCACGTCGGCCGGCTACGCGATCCTCCGCGCCCGGACCGGCGACCCCGCCCGCGGCGCAACCGCAGCCGCGAAACCCGCCGCCGTGCTCGTGAACGCCAGTCCGTTTGGCATTGCCGAACTGGATACATGTCGCCGCCTGCTCATGCTTCATGGCGAAGCCTGCGCTCCCATACTCCTCGTCCGGGCCGCTCCCGACCTGGTGCTCGAATCGTCCGGTCTGCCGATCGGCGTTATCGACATCCTCCCCGCTCCCTTGCGGCCCCGGGATGCCCTCGTCCACATCCGCGCCCACATCGAAGGCCACCGCTACGCGACCCGCCAGCGCTTGATCGCCGAGGAGCAGGCCCGCGCCAACCTCTCCAAGACCCGGCTGCTCGGCATGTGCGCCCACGACCTGCGCAACCCGATCTGCGCCATCCGCGGCATGACCGAGTTCCTCCAGGACCCGGACACCGGCCCGCTCAACCCCCAGCAGGGCGAACTCGTCACCATGACCCACGACGTCAGCCAAACGATGCTGATGCTGGTCAACGAACTGCTGGACCTCGCCGCCATCGAGTCCGGCGGCCTGCGCCTCAATCCCGCCCCCGCCTCCCTGCGCAGCGTCATCACCCAGGCCGTCCGGGTCGCCTCGGTCCAAGCCGCGCGCAAAGGCACGCGCATCGAGTTCTCCAGGCCCTCCGCCGACCCCGAGTTGACCTTCGATGCGCCCCGCATCCGCCAGGTCGTGGACAACCTCGTCAGCAACGCGGTCAAATTCTCCCCGCCCGGCTCCTGCGTCACCGTTTCGATCGCCATGCCGGAATCCTCGACCGAGCACCCGTTCGTCTGGGTCTGCGTGCAGGACCAGGGCCCGGGAATCCCGGAAACCGAGCGCGCCCGGCTCTACACCGAGTTCGGCCGGCTTTCACCCAGACCCACCGCCGGGGAAAACTCCAGCGGGCTCGGCCTGGCCATCTGCCGCGCCATCGTCGAAGCCCACGGCGGCTCCATCGACGCCATCAACCAACCCCACGGAGGCTGCGTCTTCTGCTTTAATCTCCCCTGCCAACCATGCCCCTGACGGGAAACGTAATCATCGTGGACGACGAGCCGCACGTCCGCCTCTTCCTGTCGCTGGTGGTGCGCGGCCTCGGCCCCGTGACCATCAACGAGGCCCCCAACGGCCGGGATGCGGTCGCCCTGTTCCGCAGCCTCGCCCCCGCCCCGAACCTCATCCTGCTCGACGTCAACATGCCCGGTATGGACGGCATCGAGACGCTGCGCCAGCTCCGCGCCGAAGGAGCCCGTTGCCCGATCGTCATGCTCACCTCCCTGGCCACCCGCCAGCGCGTCGAGGAGGCCCTCGCCTCCGGCGCCGACCACTACCTCCGGAAGGACACCCCGAGAACCGAGATCGCCAGCGAACTCCAATCCGTGCTCGACGACGCCGAGGAACAACCGTCCCAAGCCCGCTCCGCCTGATCCCGCCGCCATGTCCACGCCCATCGTCCCGCCGTCGCCCCCGCCCCCCGTCCCCTCGATCCTCGCGGCCCGCACCGTCCGCTACCCGCTGCTGGAAATGCTCAACGAGCTCGAGCAGGACCGCACCACCGGCTCCTTCGCCATGGAAAAACTCAACCAGGCCGAGATCACCAAACTCGTCGAAAACAAGAAGGCCTCCCGTGCACGAAAAAACTGACGCCCCCTTCCCGCGCCGCCTCCGGGCCCTGCCCGGCTTCGACGAGGCGCACGACGTGGCCGGCCTCGTGCGCGACCACGGCCACGGCCTCGACCTTCTGCACACCATCATCGACCGCCAATACCTCGCCAAGGACGAGGCCTGCCGCTGCTACGCCGAGGCCCTGGGCTTCGCCTACGTCGATCCGCTGTCCTCCATCATGACCGACGAGGCCGTGGCCGCCCTGCCATTCGAGATCGCCCGCAAGGCCGGCGCCATCGGCATCTACGTCATCCAGGGCGTGCTCACCGCCGCCATGTCCACCCCCGAAGACGGCGCGCTCGTCCGCCGCCTCAGCCAGATCGCCCGGGTGCCGGTCAGCCCGGTGTTCGCGCTTCCGCGCGAGATCGATTACGCGATCAGCGTCCAGTATTCCAGCGAGGAGAGCCTCGCGGAAAACCTCGCCAAACTCTCCCACTCCGCCCTCTTCGAAACCTCGGCCGATCTCGCGTCGGATAATCTCACCACCCTGGCCGACACCGAGGAGGTCGCCGCCATCCTCGACCAGTTCCTCTATTACGCCATCCGCGAACGCGCGACCGACATCCACATCGAGCCCCAGGAGACGCGCTCCCGCGTGCGCTTCCGCATCGACGGCATGTTGCGCGAGATCCTCACCTTCTCCCGCAACCTCCACCGCGCCTTCATCTCCCGGCTCAAGATCACCAGCAACCTCGACATCTCCGAATGCCGCCTGCCCCAGGACGGGCGCTTCTCCCTCGGGCACGCCCCGAACAAGGCCGACTTCCGCTTCTCCTCCTTGCCCACCCACTACGGCGAAAAGGCCGTCATCCGCATCCTCCCCGGCTCCAGCCGGAAATCCATGATCACCATGGACAAGATGATGATCTCGCAGAGCATCCTCGGCCCGCTCAAGGGCCTCATCCGCAACCCCAACGGCATCATCTTCGTCACCGGCCCCACCGGCAGCGGCAAAACCACCACGCTCTACGCCGCCCTCCACGAGATCAACCAACCCTCGCTCAACATCACCACCATCGAGGACCCCATAGAGATCCAGTTGGCCGGCATCACCCAGACCCAGGTGGACACCAACATCGATCTCAACTTCTCCACCGTGCTCCGCGCCCTCCTGCGGCAGGATCCCGACGTCATCCTCATCGGCGAGATCCGCGACCTGCCCACCGCCAAGATCGCCACCGAGGCCGCCCTCACCGGCCACATCGTCTTCGCCACCCTCCACACCAACACCGCCGCCGAGGCCATCGTGCGCCTCATGGATATCGGCGTCGAAGCCTACATGGTCGCCCCCTCGGTCATCGGCGTGCTCGCCCAGCGCCTCGCCGCCCGCATCTGCGAAAACTGCAAGGAGGCCTACGTCCCCCACCCCGACGTCCTCCACAAATACTTCACCGACGAGGGCATCAACTTCGTCCACTTCTACCGCGGCCGCGGCTGCCCCGCCTGCCGCGGCACCGGCTACAAGGGCCGCATCGCCTTCCACGAACTCATCATCGTCACCGAAGAGGTCCGCGCCCTCATCGCCCAACGCGCCCCCGCCCACGAAATCACCCGCGCCGCCGCCAAGGTGGGCTTCAAACCCCTCCGCTACGACGGCCTCAAAAAAGTCCTCCTCGGCCTCACCACCATTGAGGAAATCGACGCCAACAGCTCCCTCGAGTTCTCCAACTGACCTCAAATCGCTGGTGCAACCCGCCCCCCGCCGTCCCCGTAATCCTAACCCCGCATTGACATTGAAACTGAGTCTCAGTCATAACGGACTCGTTCAATGGACCCGTCCTCCCGATTTCAGCGTCCCCGCATGAGCCTCACCGATTTGCCAGCCGGTGCGGCCGGTCGCGTGTGTGCGTTGCAAGGTGAGGCCGAGGTGTGCCAGCGCCTGCGTGAGATGGGATTTTGCGAGTCCGCCGTCGTCCAGAAAATCTCCGGCCAGAGCACGCTGCTCTGCCAGGTCTGCGGCATGAGGGTCGCCCTCGGCCACGGCGTCGCCCAACACATCACGGTCGAGGTCATCCGCGGCGCCTGAGGCACGCCCCGCCGCCGGGTTTTCGTCATGACTGCTCTCGTCACGCTCTCGTCCCTCGCCGTCGGATCTCGCGCCGTAGTGCGAGAATTCCCCCGCCAAGGCGTCGCCTTTCTCCGCCTGCGCGAGATGGGCCTGCTGCCCGGCACCGCCGTCACCCTCGTGCGCACCGCGCCGCTCGGCGACCCGATCGAGATCAAGATCCGCGGCTACAACCTCACGCTCCGCAAATCCGAAGCCGACCACGTCATTGTCGAGGCGCCGCCATGAGCCCCGCGACCAAGTCCCCCGTTTACGCCCTGGTCGGCAATCCCAACTGCGGCAAATCCACGCTTTTTAACGCCCTCACCGGCCTCAAACAAAAGGTGGGCAACTACCCCGGCGTCACCGTCGAGCGCAAGGTCGGCACCGCCTACACCCAGCACGGCCACCCGCTCACGCTCATCGACCTGCCCGGCACCTACTCGCTCGCCGCCCGCTCTCCCGACGAAGCCGTCACCCGCGACGTGCTCCTCGGCCGCCGCGCCGACACCGCCATGCCCGACCGCATCGTCTGCGTGGTCGACGCCACCAACCTCGAGCGCAACCTCTACCTCGTCCACCAGATCCTCGACCTCGGCCGCCCCGTCATCCTCGTCCTCAACATGATGGACGTCGCCGAACAGGCCGGCCTGCGCATCCACACCTCCCGTCTCGAACACCTGCTCGGCATCCCGGTGATCGCCTGCGCCGCCGCCAGCGGTCGCGGCCTGATCGAACTCAAGCTCGCCCTCAGCCGCAACGACCTCCCGCTCTCCCGCCACGCCTGGGACATCCCCGCCGCCATCGCCCCGGCCGTCGCCGAGTTGCAGGCCTCCCTTCAGGACCAGGACGGCAAACCCCCGCTCATCGCCCGCGCCGAAGCGCTCCTGCTGCTCACCGACCGCGACAGTGTGCGCGTCGCCGGCTCCACCCCGCTCTCCGCCCGCACCCGGGACATCCTCGCCTCGTGGGAACAACGCTGGGCCGACGCCGGCACCGACTGGGCCGCCGAACTCGTCAACGCCCGCTACGACGGCATCGGCCGCCTCACCGCCGAGATCGTCGGCGCGGATTCCGCCCCGGCCGGCCCGTCCACCAGTGACAAGATCGACTCCTGGGTCACGCATCCCGTATGGGGCTGGCTCATCTTCGGCTCCATCATGGCCGCGATGTTCCTGAGCATCTTCACGCTCGCCGGCATCCCGATGGGCTGGATCGAGAGCCTCGTGTCGTTTGTGTCCGGCCATGTCTCCTCGTGGATCCCCCCCGGCGACCTGCACGACCTCGTCATCGACGGAGCCATCGCCGGCGTCGAGGGTGTGATCATTTTTCTCCCGCAGATTCTGATTCTGTTTCTATTCATCGGCCTGCTCGAAAGCACCGGCTACATGGCGCGCGCCGCCTTCATGATGGACCGCCTCATGAGCCGCGTGGGCCTCAACGGCCGCAGCTTCATCCCGCTGCTCGGCTCCTACGCCTGCGCCATTCCCGGCATCATGGCCACGCGCACCATCGAGCAACCCAAGGACCGCCTCGTCACCATCCTGGTCGCGCCGTTCATGAGCTGCTCGGCCCGCCTGCCCGTTTACCTGCTGCTCATCGCCGCGCTCGTGCCGACCAGCGAGGTGCCCGTCGGCACCAAGGTCGGCATCATGCTCCTCATGTACGCGCTCGGCACCTTCGGCGCGTTCGGCTTCGCGTGGTTCTTCAAAAAGACCCTCCTGCGCGGCGCCCCTCCGCTGATGATCATGGAGCTGCCGCCCTATCGCCTGCCCAGAGTCCGCGACGTCGCCCTCCAGATGCTCGAGCGCGCCGGCATCTTCGTGAAGCGCGCCGGCACCGTCATCCTGGGCCTGTCCATCGTGCTCTGGTTCCTCGCGACCTATCCGAAGTCGCCCGAAGGCACGCCGCAGCAAAAGGCGCTGGCTCATAGTTTCGCCGGACGCGCCGGCCACGTCATCGAGCCGGTCATCGCTCCGCTGGGCTTCGACTGGCGCATCGGCATCGGCTTGATCAACTCCTTCGCCGCCCGCGAAGTGTTCAACAGCGCGATGAGCGTGATCTTCGCCGTCGAGGACGCCGGCGACGAGGAGGCGACCCGGCTGCACCTGCGCGACGCGCTCCGCGCCGCCGAGCGGCCCGACGGGACCAAGTTGTTCACGCCATTGATCTGTCTAAACCTGATGGTGTTTTACGTCTTCGCGATGCAGTGCATCAGCACGATCGCGGTGGTGAAGCGCGAGACCAACTCGTGGAAGTGGCCGCTCTTCCAGCTCGGCTACATGACGGGTTTCGCCTGGCTGCTCTGCCTCGTCGTCTACCAAGTCGGCCACGCGCTGGGTTACTGAAAACAAACCTTTCCCCGCAGGAAGGTCGTTCATTCCCGGGTGTGTTTCTGAAGCAAATCGGGTCGTCGCAAGAGGAGAAGCGAGCACGGCCAAGGCAGGCGGGCAGTGCCTGCACGAGTTTTTCCCTTTGGCCCCGGCGGGCGATGGACAAGGAAACAATGCAATGCCCCGAAAACGAAAAGAGGGAGACGAGCCGTTTCAGGCCTCCTCTCCCTCCATGTCGGCTACTTGCGTAGCGATGAAAATTGGCGTCCCCACGGGGATTCGAAACGCAGCGACGGCCGGAATCCAAGTAGCTGATTAACGCTTAATTAGTTTATGGTTATTTGTTTAAAAAAGACTTAAAGAAGCACGAAGTTGCCAAAGTGGAAGCCAAATCTCTCTTCCGTGGCAACCTTCTGGCAACCTAAACGGGGGCGAAAAAGCCCCGCGCGCACTCGTGGCGGCGGGGCTGGGTGAGCGTCGATCAATCCTCGTCGGGGAGCATAATCGTCAGACACGGGAGGCCGGTCTCGTCGGGGTGGGAAATGGCCTTCAACGTGTGCAGGCGCTTCCGTCCGGTGCCGGTGATGATGACGCGGAAGAGGCGCGTAAGCGCGGAGATGGCCTGCGGCCCTGCCGCTGGCCCCGGAGCGGAGCAAAGGGGTGATCTGAGCGGGTGCCCATCGGGCCGCGAAGTGAACAACAGGCGCCCACCCTGCCAGACGCGGAGGGGGCAGGCGCGGGACATGTGTAGAACGTCATGCCAGACGCCGCAGCAGTCGTTCGCCTGTTTCGGGATCGCGACGGCCTGCTCGATGATGCCGAAGAACGCCGCCGTCATGGTTACGTGAACGCTGGGGCAGTGCTGACGGGAGACTTGCGCTAGATCTCGCCCGATCTTCGGGCACCCGAGCCTTCGCGCCCCTCTGCCAGGCTGCGGGGCCACGCCTGCGGCGTGACCATCTTTGCGCTGCCGCGCTTCGTTCACTTATGGGTATATCGGTCATTGGTGTATCGGAACTGTGCGCCCCAACGAGGGCGCGGGGAGCAGCGGGCCGCGCTACGCGGAGACCTCCGATGGCCAAACCGACGGAGGGCAGCAGCCCGGAGATGGCAAGCGGCGCAAACCGCGCGCCCGGAGCAACGCGAAGGGTGTGACCTGGCAAGGCACACAAAAAACGGCCGCCCCCGAGGGATGCCTGACGCCCAGCACCGGCCGCGCAAGGTGGACGGAGTGCGGCAGCACGGAGATGGCCGCGCCTAGGCGCGGCCCTGAAGCGAAGCGAAAGGGTGGCCACAGCGAGTGCCCGCGCTGCGGGCGGCGAGGACCACAACGCAGCGGGACGGGACGCAGGACGGCGCAGCCGCCAGAGCCCGCCAGCGAGCAATACCTAGAGGCGTGGACGGTCCTAGTGCGCAGCGCGGAGACCGCCAGCCGTCGCAGGTGCTACCCTAAAGGCACCCTCTGGGCACGGCCACGCACGAAGAATTCGAGCCTGCGGCGAGCATCCCGATTACGCCGTTGATAGTGGTTTTTGTCGGGTTACTGTCGGGTAAGTGCCGTGGTGAACCTGCGCCGAATGATTTAAGGGGACTCCTAAATTTAGCATATCATTGATTAACAATGGCATAATTTGTGCATAGGCTGTATCTCAATGAGCCTGAAT
>CAIRBK010000035.1 GCA_903876795.1 uncultured Verrucomicrobiota bacterium | reverse complement strand
TCGGCCCAGTGCTACACCCAAAAAAAGTCGGTACGCTCCCCGTAGAAGGACAAGAGACCGCCAAGCAGACCAATGAAATCGGGATGTTTGCCGCCGTGCTCGATTCCATTGGGTGTAGGTCCACGATTTACAATAAAACCAATGACTTACAGGTGTCGTTTTGCGCGCAGCGACAAATTTTGTGTGCAGGGGATGGAGATGGGCCGATCTCTATGCTAAACGGTAGTGTTCTTGTCGAGAGATAACCACCGGAGATCGGCCCATGAGCAGTGTAGCGAAGATTAGTGAAGAGAAAGCGTCGGGAGGGATTGTGGGACAGGCGCTGGCGGGGCTACTGAAGTTTATCGAGGAGCGTCGGGGCGGCGCTTGCCGAAATGACGACGACTTCGAAGCGTTCGAGCGCGAGGTTCGCGAGCGGTTCAGGGAAGCGGAGCGGGAATTTATTGGTGAGGAGTTGGGTCGTCTGGACGTGACGCTGGCGGAGGTGATGATCGGCGGGGTGCGCCACCGCAGGGTCATCAGTGGCGTCCGCGAATACATGACGGCGGCCGGGCCGGTAAGTGTGCTGCGGCACCGCTATCGGGCCGTGGGGACAAATGGCGAGAGTGAATGTCCATTGGAACTGAGGGCCGGGATTGTCGAGGGATTTTTCACGCCCTTGGCGGCGCGGATGGGTCTGTGGGCAGTGACACACCTGACGCCGGCGGAGAGCGAATCCTTGTTCCGTGAGCTGGGTGGCATGAGCCCGTCGCGCAGCACGCTGGACCGCTTGCCGAAGGGGGTCAGCGAGAAGTGGGAAGCTCGGCGCAAGGAATGGGAGAACGAGTTGCGGACGCAGGAAGAAGCGGTCGTCGGGGCGGCCGTGCTGGCGGTGTCGCTGGATGGCGTCATGGCGCCGATGAAAGACGGGCAGCGCGAGGCGCGACGCGAGCAGAGCATTCAGGAAGGCAAGCAGACCCGGGGCCCGGCGGGATACCGCGAGGTCGGTTGCGGATGCGTCAGTCATTACGACAAGAGCGGCGAGCGCTTGCGTACCGTGCGCAACGCCCGCATGCCGGAGATGAAGAAGAAGACCTTGAAGCGGCAACTGGTGGCGGAAGTTGAAAACGCCTTCCAACGACAGCCGAACTTGCGGCTGGTCAAAGTCGCTGATGGGGCGAGGGACAACTGGGACTTCCTGGTCAAGGATCTGCCCCCTGGGATCGAGGTCGTGGATTTCTATCACGCGGGCGAACACCTGAAGCGAGCCTTCGACCATGCCTACGGCGAGGCTTCGGTCAAATCCCGCGCCAACTTCGCCGAATACCGACACGTGTTGCTCGAAGTCGTCGACGGCGTTGAAAAGGTGATTCGCACCTTGGCCTATCACCACAAGCGTAAGCCGCGTTGCGGCCCACTCGAGCAGGAACTGGGATACTTCCGGCGCAATCGCGCACGCATGGACTACGCACGGTTGCGCGCCCAAAACCTGCCGATCGGCTCCGGCGTCGTCGAAGCCACCTGCAAGACGCTCGTTACCCAGCGCATGAAACGATCAGGACAGCGCTGGAGCAGCGACGGCGGCCAAGCCATCCTCACCTTCCGCGCCCTCGCTCAGAGTGATCGCTTTGACGCCGCTTGGCAAAAGGTCGCCGCCGAATATCGCCGCGACGTTCGCTTCCCGGAAAACGTCGTCCCAATAAATGCGTTTCGGGTAGCGTCAGTGTGAGAGCTACACCCAAATAGCAGAACGCGAAGGCGGGATACCGACCCGATCAGATGTTGTGCGGATGGCCATCGAGGCTTTTTTAGCGC
>CAIRBK010000034.1 GCA_903876795.1 uncultured Verrucomicrobiota bacterium | reverse complement strand
CGAGGTCGGCGGCTTCGTCGCCGGTGGCGAAGTAGCCGAGTTCATCGGTGACCGCATCGAGATAGCCGATGGCGAGCACGCGGCCGGTGAGAGCGGAGAGCGCGGCGGATTGGAACCACTCGGCCTCCTTCTCGGCGACGTAGGCGCGGATCTTCTCAGGATCTTTCCAGTTGGACGGAGCCTCGAAGGTGGGCACGCATTCGGCGAGTTCGGCTCGGGAGCGCGGGCCGGTTTCGATGTCGAAAATGAAAGTGCTCATCGGGCACCTCCTTTGCCGGCTTTGGCGGCCGTCGAGGTGGAAGCCTCGGCGATCTTGTTCATCTGGTCTTGGAGCTTGGAGATGAGTTTCGCGGCCTGGTCGGCGGTGAGTTCATTCCAATGGAGGTCGATGCTGTCGCAGCCGACCCACGCGAAGGCCTTGGCGCGGTCTTCGGGCGTCTTCTTGAGCGTCGTCCAGTAGAGATCGAGTTTGGCGGCCTGCTCCTGGGTGATGAGGAGAACGGGGCCGGGAAGCGGCGCGGGAGCCGGAGCGCTCGCGAGGGGCGCGGCGGCTGACGGGGCCGGAGTGGTCGGCGGTGGCGTGGGCGCGGGCGGAGTGCCGACGCGGGTGAAGATCGGCGCGAGCGACGCGGCGACACAGGGGAGCTTGTCGTCGAGGTTGTAGCGATTTTTGGCGTCCCAAGCGGCGGTGTGCGTGGTGTGGATCACGCGCTCGCGGCCACCAACGGCGCGTTGCTTGCCGTCCTTCTCGGTGACCTTCGTAACGAAGTTCACGAAGAGGAGGGCATCGACCCACTCCTTGACGAGGGCGGCGACCTGTTTGGCGAGTTTAAGCTCGAAGCGGTCGTAAGCGCCGGCCGCGTCGGGGGCCTCGAACTTGCGGATGGTGCTATGACCGACGAGGACGACATGGACGCCGCGGTCGCGGAGCTTTTCGAGCAGGGCGAGAAAGCGGGCGAACTCCTCGGCGAGGTAGACGAGGCCCTTGCCGTAGCCGAAATCTTCAAGGCCGTCCTTGTTGGCCTTGCGGCAGACTTCTTCGATGAGGAGTTTTTCGGCCCAGTCGATGGAGTCGATGACGAGGGTTTTGTGGCTGTGCTCGGCGGTGAGCAGGTGGTTGATGGCCGCGATCAACTCGGCCCAGTTGCGGGGACGAGGGAAGCGGGCGACGTCGAGGTGGGCGGTGCCGCCTTCGGTGTCGATGAACACCGGTTCGGGGAAACCGGCGGTGATGGTGGTCTTGCCGACGCCCTCGGGCCCGTAGAGGGCGAGGCGCGCGGCGCTCTGGATGAGACCGCGCGTGATCGAGATCGGCGCAGTGGATTTAGTAACGGATGACATAGGAGTCCTTGATGTGTCAGGGACTCCGGCGACGATTCTGGCCGGGCTCGTCGCGAGCTGGTCAGGTGCCGGAGGTTTCCCTTCGGCTCCTTTGGGGTAACGCTCGGCGTTACATCCGTAACGCGGGCGGCGTTACGGAAACTATGTCAGCCAATCTATATGATTATCAGTGTGATAGCATGGCTTGTAACCAAGTCTTAGGCGCGGTGGCTTGAAATGTTCACGCATAGCCGAGGGCATTTCGCCTATGGCGCGCCGTATTGCCTGTGCCACGGAGGCCCGCTTTGATTCACCCTCTTTCCCGCTCTTGCGAAGCGCACTCATGCTTGCCCTTAGATTCTTCTCGATTGATGCAGCTTCGTTTATCAACGAGCCCCGTCGCTCGACCGGTGTTTTGGGCAGAAGCGCTCGTATCTGGCTTCTCCGGTGCTTGAGGTTTTTGACCATTTTTTCGTCCGCGAGATCATCTTTTGCCGACGCGAGCACGGTTATTCTTCCGTCCCGGCCAACCTGATCCGGGTGAGGGTTCACCGTGGCCATCAACTCCTCGACCGAGATGGGCTCGTCAGGATTCGCGACGAGATAGCGCAAATAAAGTAAGCCATCCAATTTCGGGTTCACGGTTACCGGGTGGCCTGCGAACACAATCTGCCAGTCGGCACCGAGGCGGCGTAAGACATAGTCGGCCGTGTCCAGTGGTGCAGTCGGCGCGGACTGGCCCGGCCAGACCGGCGCCCATGCCGGGTTGCCCTCTGCATCACGAAGGCTGTGAAGCGAGAAACCAAGGCGGCGCTCGAACTCCTCCTCAAGCGACACGTCGAGAGCGACCGGGCAGAACGTTAGAACATCGATGCGGCGTGTGGGATGGAGCGCATGAAGGCGACGGCATCGCGCAAGCAAGTCCTCGCCGCTGGTAATCGGCGCGGCGAGATAGACACGAACAGCGCCCTCGGAGTCGGGTCGCTCGCCGAGGTTTAAAAGGCCGTCATCAAACCTTGTGCTGATGCCGCCGCGTAGGCCGGTGGTTTGGCGAAGTCGTGCGGTGAGCGCGGCGATTTCAATTTTGTAGCGCTTCACTGATTCCAGCGTGAGTTCGATCTCAACCGGATCCTCGCTGTCGTGGTTAATCCCCAGGATCGTTTCGCCGACCTTGCGCACCTTCAATTCGAGGCCAGGCGCGGGAGAACGCGAGGCCGGCAAAGTCGTAGCGTCGGTCGTGGGCGCGAGCACTCGCGTCGCGAGCAGATCGCGCAACTCAACGGGAGAGCGGACGCAGTCCGTATGCCAAAGCACGGGGGCAGCGCGTGCGTGCAGGCTCTGAAAAACCAGTGCTAAAAGCGACCGCTTCACGTGCTCAGCAAATCAAGGCCGCGCAGGATCGTGAACACGGTTTCCGAGTGCATCGAACGCGGGAAGGAAATCTTGTTCGGCATGGTCAACTCGACGAGCACGGGCCGTGTCTGCCCTTGAACGACAAGCGCGAGGTGTGCGGCTTGAACTCGATTCGGGCGGTCGATCTGTGCCGGTTCCGCATCGGTGGCGATGGGCGCTTCGGGAGCAGGTGGAACCGCGTCCTCCGGCGCTAAATCATCGCCGGTGAGTTGGAATTTTTCGAGAAGTCCGTTGCTGGTGAGGGTCGCGTAAACGTCCTTGGACGTGATCTCGAAACAAGGCTCCTCCTCCTGCTCCAAGCCCATCTGAATGTAGCGGAGTTTGGCGATTTCAGGGTTCAGAGTGAAATCCGGCGCCATGAGCCGGTCGAGCGTGAGGAAACCCGTGCTTTCGGGCTGCTCGAAAAAATCCGGCTCACCGATGCACGCCTGGGCGAACTTCTTGCGGATCGCGATTTGTTCACCGCGACTGCCGATCTCGATTTCGACGTGACCGGTGCGGGTATTGTAGCAGATGAAATCTTGCTGCGCCGGGCGGTGAAAGAGCGGCGTGATTTCTAGGTTGTTCTGGAAGACAAGCGGCGCACGGGGCGCTTTCTCGTGGTAGAAAATGAAGTTTACCATTTCGCCTTCGATGAAGGAGCGAACGACCACCTTATCGGAGCGCTTGAGCGCGCGTAGCTCGGTCTCGAATGCCTGGGCGACCGCCACCGGGTCTTGCACGGCGCGCACCTCGCGACCGGCGTAAAACGAGAAGTTGTCGGTCTTGGCGAGGCCGAGCCGGTCATACGCGGAGACAAACACCTCGGGCCATTCGGTCAGGACTTTAAGGCTGAGATGCTCGGGAATGAGGTTGCGCGCAGGCGGCGGATTTATCCGCGATACGGTGAGCGCGTTGCGCAGGAAGAAAGCCCCCTGAAGGTTGCCGAGGTCGTTGGCATCGTTGAGCAACTGGGTCGCCTCCTTCGTCATTTCCGTGCGGCTCTGCACGAAAGTGATAACGTCATCGACGCGGAGAGGGTTCGCGGTCGCGACTGCGGAGCCGGGAAGGTAGCGGACGAAAAAGGCCTGGAGGATAGCCTCGCCGCCGTTGTGGAATTTTTTGAGGAAACGAGGCGCGGTGAACTTGCGATAGTTGCTGTGTGGGCGTGTGGACATGGCGGGAGACGAAAAAACCGCGTCCGGGAGCGGGCGCGGTTGGCGGCTGCTGGAAGTGCGCCGAGAGTGGTCTGTTATGGAGTTGCGGCAAGCCCGACCAAGCATGAATGGGATTCATTCCGGTCACGCATGACCGATTTGCCCGAAGTCACCCGCGAGCGGGGATCTTGAGCTTCGTGCGGATGTGGGTGGAGACCTCGGCGGGGTCGAAGTAAACGAGGCGGCCGATCTTGTGGTAAGGGATGCGGCGGAGCTTCGTCCAGTCGCGGAGGGTGCGAATCGAGGGCTCTTTGCCGGTCGGGAAAATGCCGCAAGTGCGGAGGCCGACGATGTCGATGAGCTGCGAATTGATGTGAGTAGCGGAGTCGGTAGGCGTGTGCATGCAGCGGGCGCGGTGTCAGCCTGCGGACATGAAAAAGCCCGCACCGGCGAAGGTGCGGGCTGGTATCAAGCGGCGAGTGCCGCCGGTTGCGATGCCTCGGCAACCGGAGCGGCTTTCGCGTGCCTGGGCGTGATGGCGAAAAACTGCTCGGCCTCCTCCTTGGTCTTCAGGTCGAGGTAGTGCTTGCGGATGATGCTTTCGGAGTTGCCGGCCTGCAAAGCGGCCTCGCCCATGGAGCGGAATTTGCCGACGTGCATCGAAATGAACGTATGGCGCATGATGTCATGTGAGAGGTCGAACACCTTGGCGACGGCTGCGCGGGTGTGTTGCAGGTTGGCCGGAATGATCGGGCAGCGGTCGAGTGGGTAGGCTTTCAGCCAGGCCGCAAGGTTGGGCTGAATGGCGACGCTGCGCTTCATGCGGACTTTCGAGACCTCGGGCTCGATGAGGATGACGCCGGTATCGAGCCGGACATGCTCGGCCTTGAGTTTGAGGATCTCACCATGACGGACGCATGGGCGGATGCCTGCGAACAGGGCGAGCGCGAAGAACGGGACGAGGCTGCCGCCGTCGATTTTTTCGACGTGGTGCATAAGCTTCTCGGCCTGCTCGGCGCTCAAGGTCTTGGCGGAGCCGCGACGGTGAGCGATGCGGTGATGGGGAATTTTTTCGACCGGATTGGCGGCAACCCAGTCCTTCTGAAACGCGAATTTGAAGAAGGTGTGGAGGATACCGCGCCGGTTGTT
>CAIRBK010000033.1 GCA_903876795.1 uncultured Verrucomicrobiota bacterium | reverse complement strand
CGTGTTGTCAGCCCTCTCCAACTCTCGCAGGGCCGCAAGTTGCTCATCATCCAAGACCAAGGGAATAGCTCTTCTCGACATGACAAGAGCCTGTGCGAAAACTGTAATATGTAAAGACATTAAGAGGTCAGAACACTAGCTCCCGGGGTTTTAGATTCCAAGAAGGATAAGCATGACAAAGTTTATACGAGCGTTAGCGTCAGTCCTAAATTTGAACTGACCAAGAGCCTTGTAACCTATCTCACACTGCAGAGAGGGACAGCAGTTGATCCGCTTCAAGGCGGTCCTATTAGCGGTAAGAATAGCTTCGCTAGAAACAAGATGATCGAAGCGGGTCTGAAAGGTTCGCTCGTCGATAACAAACTGTTCTTTTGCGTCGCTGGATACAACTGGCGTCAGTCTGCCTATAATACTCGTGAGGATGCAGTCGAGGATCTCGAAGGCAGGGGTATCGAGGTTGAAACCACCTATGCTCCCACCAAAAACCTTAGCGTCATTGCTTCATTTAACTATCAAAAAGTGACCTTGGAGCAGGGGGCAGGTTTTCGTGCGGCTGGCTTGTCTGAGCAGGATTGGGCACTTAATGGCGGCACACTGCCCAATAACTTTTCGGGTGTAGGTGTTAGCAATGGCGGCACTGCCGGAAATAATCCGGATCGCGAGTATCCTGGTACGCCACAGAAGCAGGCGAAGCTTTTTGCGATCTATACTTTTGACAGCGGCTTAGGCTTCTCAGGTGGTCCCATCTGGAGCGATAGCTACTGGCACAACTACGACCGGACGATCAAGCTCCCCTCGACGATTGTTGTCAACCTGTCGGCATTCTACAAGCAGCCCACTTGGGATCTTACGGTCTCGGTTGAGAATGCCACGAATGAAGATTACTTCACTGGTTCCGACCCGATCTTCGGTGCGGGAACCATCATCACCAAGGCACCCGAGGTTAACTTCAAGGTTAGTTTCGCCTATCGTTTCTAATCTAATTTCGTGTCTTTTTGGTGTTTCTGCGCCCGACTTTTTGGTCGGGCGCTTTTTTTGCTAAGTTTGTTATAGATCTGTCCAACGTTTACATCGTTTATACCATTATGCCAGTTATCCGCGACTGTATTATTTTAATAGGCAGCGAATTGAAACCGCACGTTTGCGACCGTTTTGCTTGGGAGGGGGATACGATCACGGCCATCGATTTGGGAGCGCCGTGCCAGGTCGTCGAAGACGGGCGGAAGCTCGTGGTGATACCCGGCTTTTACAACGGGCATACACACATGGGGGACAGTTTCCTGCCCGACGGGGCGACGGGGCTGACGTTGGAGCAGGGGTTTTTCCGGCCCGACGGCTATAAATACCGCGAGTTGGCCAAGATCACGCCCGAGGCACATTTGCCGCATGTCGTCGCCCACCTGCGCTACATGGCGCGCACCGGGACGGTGTGCCACCTGGACTTCCGCGAGCAGGGCGTGGCGGGCGCACGATTGTTGCGCGCGGCTTCGCAAGCGACGGGAGTGCAGTCGGTCATCCTTTCGCAGTTTAACGGAGCGCCGTTTTCGGAGGCCCAGTTGCGGGCAAATCTTGATGGCTTCCCGGACGAAGCGCGGGGCGAGCTGGCCGAGCTGCTGGCGGTGGCCGACGGGTTTTCGGAGAGCACGATGAACGACCTCACCGATGCCGCCTGGAGCGAATTGCGCACCGTCACGACTGCGGTGGGTAAACTGCGCGCCATCCACTGCCTCGAAAACGCGGGCTATCGCGAGTTGTCGGTCGCGACGACCGGGCGGGGAGATTTGGCGCGGGCGATCGATCTCTATGATCCTCATCTCATCGTGCACCTCACGGCGGCCGATGCCGAAGAGATCGCGCTGCTGGTGCGCGCGGGCAAGACCGGAGTCGTAAACCCCCGCGCCAATGCCAATCTCGGTCTCTCGCTACCTCCGGTGGCGGCGCTGCTCAAGGCCCGCGCGAATTTGTTGCTGGGCACGGACAACGGTTTGCTCAACTCACCCAACCTGCTCGCCGAACTCGATTTCACCTACAAGCTGGCCAAGTCGCAGTATGGCGACGCGGTTTCACCCGATCCGGCGTCGATCTTGAAAATGGCCACGAGCAACATCCGTGCGGTGCTGGGCGGCGATCATTACGGGTATTTGGAGCGCGGGTTGCCGGCGGATTTTGTGGTGCTCGATTTTGACCAGCCGCATTTGCGGGCGAGTCGGCATATCGTGGCCAGCGTGGTGACGCGGGTCACGCCGGAGGACGTGTTGGCGACGTATCGCCATGGGCGGGAGTTGTGGCGCGACCCGCGTTTTGCGGCGGAGTGAGGAGGGAGGGCGTTTTTTGGGGGAGCGAAACGGCTCCGCCGTTCCGCTACAGGAAGAGATGGGTGGCGAAGGCGGAGGGAGTTACGGCACCCGGAGGGCGAAACGGCTCTGCCGTTCCGCTACGGGGAGGGTGGGGGGCGTAGCGGAAGCGCGGAGGCGCTTTCGTTTTTCTCTTGGCTGCGAACAGGCGGGGGATTGGGGTGGTTTTTATGCAAGAGTCGCAGCCCGAGCATGACCGCCTGCCAAGGCTCGCGGCCGCCGCCTACCAAGGCCATGCGTGCGTACACTGGAGCATGACAATGGAGGCCCGCGCCACGGGCTGGCTGGATGACGCTCACCATGCGGTCGTGCGCGAGCTGCTGCTGCATACCTGCCACCGCTACCACTTGGCCTGCCCCGCTTACTGCCTGATGCCCGATCACGGACACTTTCTTTGGATTGGTTTGGATGCTTGCGCCGACCAGCGGCTGGCGGCGGCGTGGTTTCGGCGCAACTGGAACGCACGGCTTGCGCCGGGGTATGCGTTGCAGCGTCAGGCTTACGACCATGTACTGCGGGCCAATGAGCGGGAGCACGGCGCCTTTGCCGTGATCGCGGAGTATGTGTTGCGCAATGCCGAGCGCGCCGGACTGCTGAAAGACGTGAGCCCATGGCCCTACGCGGGTGCCGTTTTTCCCGGAGTGTGGCCGCTTGAGCCGCACGCTCCCGGTTATTGGGAGCGGTTCTGGCGTGAGCATGGACGCCGGGTGGGCGCGGAGCGGATATAGCAGGTGGGCGGGCGGGCGAAAGGGCGCTTGGGGGCGAAACGGCCCTCGGAGGGCGAAATGGCCCTTGGAGGGCGAAATGGCCCTCGGAGGGCGAAACGGCTCCGCCGTTCCGCTACGGGGAGGGAGGGGCGCGTAGCGGAAGCGCGGAGGCGCTTTCGCTACGTGGGGCAGTGGCGAAACGGCGCTGGGAAGGACGAAACGGCTTCCCGCCGTTCCGCTATGGTTTCGCGGGGACGTAGTCGTCGGGGCTGAAGGCCGGGGTGACGAAGGCGTAGAACTCCAATGGCGTGTCGGCCGCGGCTTCCAGTCCGTGGGGCACACCCGGTTGGCATACGACCACGGAGCCGGGGCTGATCGGGCGCCACTCGCCGTTGACCAGCGCGGAGCCACGACCCGAGAGGATGACAATGAGTTCGCGGCCGGTCTTCAGATAGGCCGGACCGCTGCGGACGCCCGGCGCGAGCGTGAAGTGCGCGAGGCTCTGGTGCTCGCTCACCGCCAGGCCCGTGCGGCCGATGAGCGAGCGCAGCTCGACACCGGGCATCGCGGTGACGGCGGGCGCGTCGGCGCGGTTAAGCAGGTGCTGGGCTGGCGCGGCGGGCGCGGGCGGCGACGGGGAAGCAGTCGGAGTTGGTTCGTCGCGGGTGAACGCGGCGATGAGCGCGGCGTGCGCGGGGTAGCGTGCCTGCAGATCGGCGCGGTGCCCGGGCTCGTAATCGGCGTAGTCGAAGCCGGGGGCGAGCGTGCAGCCGAACAAGGCGTAGGCCTCGGGGTGGTCGCGCAGGGGGCGGGCCGCCATCCAAACGCCGGCGGGCACGGTGAACTGCGGGTGTTGGCCGGCCTTGAAGTCGGGACCGAGGATCACGGTCTCGGCGGTGCCGTCGGGTTTGATGAGGAAAAGTTCAATCGGGTCGCCGGTGTAGTGGTGCCAGATCTCGTCGGTGGCGAGGCGGTGCAGGGCCGAAAAGTCCTCGCGGGTGACGAGGGCGTAGATGGCGGTGCCGGCGACGCGGGCGGTCGCGTAGCGCGCGGGAAGCGCACCGGGTGCGAGGCGGTCGGAGCTTACATAAGTCAGGGCAAACCAGCAGCCCTCGTGGGGGATTTTGGCCATCTTGTAGTGCGCGATGAGCGCGGCGGCGGGGCCGGTGGGAGCGGCGGCGAGGGGCATGAGCATGAGTCCAACCAGGATGAGGATGCGGATCGGGAAACTCATCGGGCCTGTAATGGTGATCAGAGCTCGCGGAGGATGGCGCTGAGAACGCGCACGGCGTTGACCGAGGAAGTGGCCTCGTGGTCGTCGATAGCGTTTACACCGTGCTGGCCGCCGGCGAGGTCGCTGAGCGCGCGCACGGCGAGAAAGGGCACGCCGTTGGTGTAGCAGACGTGGGCGTAGGCGGTGGTTTCCATGTCGGCGCAGCGGGCTTGCCAGACTTTAAAGACGTGTTCGCGGTAGGCTGCGTTGTCGAGGAACACCGAGCCGGTCACGCCGGTGCCACCTACTTCGATCGTCAAGGTGCGGCCGGTGCGCTCACCTTTGACGGGGCCGAGTTTTCCCACGGCGCGGCGGGCCGCGGCGAGCAGTCCGGGATCGACGGGGAAGGTGGGCACACGGGCGAACTTCTCCTGGCCCTCGCGGATGGCGACCATCTCGTCGGGGTAGATCATGCCGAAGTTAGGGTAGCGTTTGACGAAGTAGTCGGCGAGGATGTGGCCGCCTTTGCCGTCTTCGTTGAAATAGGCCGCCTCGCTGTGGTAGGCCCAGCGTTCGGGGATGACCACGTCGCCGACCTGCAAGGCGGGGTCGGTGCCTCCGGCTACGCCTGCGAAGAGCACGTGGGTTACGGGAAAACGCTCCAAGGTGAGCTGCATGGCCATGGCGGCGTTGACCAGGCTCATGCCGGTCTCGACGACGACTACTTGTTTGCCCTCGATGACGCCTTGGTAGAAGCGAAAGCCTTTGATGCGGGTCTGAGTGAAGCCGGGCGCGTCGAGGCCGAAGTTTTTCACCATCGCGTCCATCTCGGGAGGGTAGGCGTTGAGGATGGCGATGAGCGGCTTGGCGGCGGTATCGCCGGCCTGGGCCAGCGGCAGGACAAAGAGGAAAACAAAAAGGACGCGCAGGTGTTTCATGGAGGGAAGGAAAGACGTGGAGATAGATCAGGGCTTGGGCAGTTCGGTGGCGTAGCGGTCCCAGTCTTTGAGGAGGGCGTGGACGACCTGGCTGCCGACCTTGTGGGCGGCTTCGAGGGACGGCATATAGCCGGAGTAGGCGGCGTGGTCTTCGCCGTTGATGCTTTGTTCGGCGGTGGCGCCGGGCCACTGCATGTCGTAGTTGCTGGCGGTGCGCAGCACGAGGGCGCGGCGCACGTCGGCCTTGCCGGCGCGGGCGAGCCAGGTGAGGGCCTGGAGCGTGCCGGTGTCCTCCATCGCCGAGGTCATGTAATTGGCCCGGCCTTCGGAGTGGTAGGCGACCCAGCGGTTGGCCCATTCGTTGAGGAGGGCGCCGTGCCAGAAGGTCAGGGCGGAGAGGGTGGCGCCTTTGAGCACGCGGGGAGGAGTCTGCGCGTTGGGGAGACCGGCGTAGAGGGCGCGTTTCTCCTTCAGGCCGGCGGAGTCTTCCAGCGAGGTGTCCTTGGTCAAGGCGTAGGCCCAGTCGACGAGGCCTGGGTCGAGTTGGTAGGCTTCGCCGATGTTCTGCTCTTTGCGGGGCTGTTCGTAGGGGGCCTTGCGCATGAAGGGGAAGTAGCCCGTGGACCACTCGGCGGGTTTTTCGCGCGCGTCGATCTCGTGGCCGAGGTCGCCGTCAACGACCCAGTCGGCCCAGACGGCGCTGCCGACGGAGACGTCGTGAGGGTCCGCGCCCGAGATGCCGGCGACGAGCCAGTAAGCCTGGGAAAAGTCGAAGCGCGGGTCGAGGCCGAGGGCCATGACGGTGGCGGCGGCGCGGATGTTGCCCATGCCGGTGACGATGCCGATGACGGAGCCGTCGGCGTTGGCGCGCACAGGGTGGTAGGCGGCGGGCAGCGGGATGACGCGGTCGAGTTTCTCGCGTTCGACCCAGAATTGAAATTCGCCGGGTTTGTCGCCGGTGTCGTCGCCGACCTCGAACATGGCGAGGATGACGACCTTGACCTTGATGGGAGCGGTGGGCTCGGCGCGAAGGGCGGCGGCGAGCGAGAGGAGGGCGATCAGGCAGCGGATGAGCATGGTTGGAAAAATCGAGTGGATCACGGAGTGCCGGGGAGGCGGCCGATGAAGCGGGTGTTCATGAGCTTGGAGTCACTGTCGCGCAGGCCGTAGCCGACGAGCCATTCGGCGCCGGGATAGACGAAGCCGTGGATTGTGGGCGTGTGGCGAGAGTCGGCGCGGAGGCGGTGGACGATCACGGCGGTGCGGACCTTGCGGGCGCCCCACGCGCCCAGCCACTCGGAGGCGACGGCGAGGGTGCGGCCGCTGTCGCAGATGTTGTCCACGAGGACGACGTCGCGGTCGCGGACATCGAGCCCCTGCCAATCCATGCGCACGGTGTCCTCGGGCTGGCCGTTGAGGCCCTTGGCGTAGCTCCAGGCGCGGCAGAAACCCGGCTCGACGGAGCATTTCATGTGCAGCAGCAGGTCGCCAAAAAAGAACACCCCGCCGCGCAACATGCAGACGACCATGAGCAGGCGGCCGGTTTCGGCCTCCGACTGGCGCGCCCACTCGTCCATAGAGGGTGCGAGTCGGTCCAAGGCTTGGAGGATGTCGGCATCCGAATAGAGAAGGTCAACGTGGGCGGGCAGGCTCATGGTCGGGTTTTTCGGGTGATTCTTGGCCGGGGAGGTCGGTGGCTTTGGCCGACGTGAGGTCGGTGGCGCCGCAGTGGAGAGCGGAGGGGGGGCACGGAGCGCGGAGCAACACGGTGGCGGGAAGGGTGGATTTGAATTGGAACGGACGCACGGTTGTCAAAACGAGGCGGGCGTCGGGCGGGCGGAAGCGAGCATCATCACCATGAGCAAAGGCGGTGCCAGTGAGTGTTCCGGGGGCTGCCATGCTACGAATTTTGCAAAATGACCATGAGCGGGGGCGCAGGTCTGGCCCGTCGCCTGCTGATTTCGGGCCGTGGACACTTCCAGCCCTACGAAATCGCAATCTGCCGCGTTGGTCTATGGGTTGGAAGATCGTGTGCCGGCGGGGCCGGCCGTGATGGTCGCGGTCCAGCAGGTCGCCGCGATGGTGGTGGGGACGATTACGCCGCCGCTGATTTTGGCCGGGATCCTGAAATGGCGGCCGGAGGACACGGCTTATTTTGTGAGCATGGCGTTTCTCGCCTCGGCGCTGGGCACGCTCCTGCAAACGCTGCGCCCCGGGCCGGTGGGTTCGGGTTTGTTGAGTGTCACGGGGACGAGTTTTTCGTTTTTGCAGCCGTTGATCCTGGCCTCGCAGGCGGGCGGGCTGGCGATGATGTTCGGGCTGTCGATGGTGACGGCGCCGTTGCAACTGGTGCTGGCGCCGTTTTTGCCGAAGTTGCAACGGGTGTTTACGCCGCTGGTTTCCGGCGTGGTGGTGCTGTTGATCGGGCTGTCGCTGATCCCCTCGGCGATGTATGGGATCGTGGCGCCGGCGGGGCCGGGCGCGCCGAGTTGGGCGGGCGGCCTGGTGGCGGCGGTGGTGATCGCGGTCGTGCTGGCCGCGCAGGCGGCGGGCCGGCGCTGGACGCGACTGGCGAGTGTTTTGCTGGGGCTTGGGGCGGGTTATCTGGTGTGCGGCCTGGCCGGCTGGCTGACGGTTCCGGCACCGGGCGACGACGCCTGGATCGCGTGGCCGCGGTGGATGCCGCACGGGTTTGCGTTCAGTTGGTCGCTGGTGGTGCCGTTCGCGTTCATCTACCTCGTGTCGTTGCTCGAGGCGATGGGCGACATGACGGCGACGGCGCAGCTTTCGGGTCTGCCGACAGAGGGCAAGGCGCACTGGGCGCGGTTGCGCGGCGGGGTTCTGGCGGATGGGCTGACGAGTTTTGCGTCGGCGTTGTTCGGAGGGTTTCCGAGCACGACCTATGCGCAGAACAACGGCGTGATCCAGATCACGGGCGTGGCGAGCCGGAGGGTGGGGCCGTTGATGGCGGCGATGCTGGCGCTGCTGGGGATTTTCCCGGCGGTTGGGCGCTGGGTGACGGCGATGCCGCCGGCGATTTTGGGGGCGCTTGCGTTGATGCTGTTCGGTCTCGTGGCGGTGTCGGGCCTGCGGTTGATCGCGGTCGCCGGGCTGGGGCAGCGGAGCGCGTTGATCGTGGCGTTGTCGCTGGCGGTGGGATTGGGCGCGCCTTCGCAGGCCGAGTGGGTGAAGGGCCTGCCGGAGGTCATCCGGGTGTTCCTGGAATCCGGTATCGCGGCGGGAGGCTTGGTGGCGCTCGTCCTCAACCTGCTCCTGCCGGGCGGGCGGCCTCAGGTGTCGGGACAGAACCCGTAGAGGAGGTCGTCGCGGCCCTTGCCGGGCCAGTTGATCTGGTCGACGCGCAGGTGTTTCATGACCTCGAAGACCAGCGCGTTGAGCGCGGCCTCGAAGCCGAAGATCGCCAGCAGCGGGCCGGCGTCCACGCGCAGGACAAACGCGTCGAGCCCGACCTCTCGCAACATGCGCACGCTGCGGTCCACCATCTCGGATTCCATGGCCGAGCCGCCCTGGAGAATCACCACGGGCTTCGGGTGGGCGTTCATCTGCTGGAACGGTCCGTGGGCAAACTGGAGAAAGTCGCTGATCGGCGGGCAGGACCAGTAGACGCCTTCCATGAATTTGCACGCGAGGTTCTGCGCGTAGTCGGAGATGGGGGCGGCGGTGACGAGGTTGAATCCGGCGGAAAACGCGCTGGGCAGGCCCTTCATCGCCGCGAGCAGGTCGGGCGGCGGCGGCGCGTCGAGCAGCGGGAGCAGTTCGGCGTGGGTCGGCGGGCGCACGCGGCTGCCGGCCAGGGACGCGGCGAAGTGCAGGGCGGCGAGGTAGCCGGCGAGCGGGCCGACGAAGCGTATGAGCGTGGTGTATTCCTCGGCGAGGGGGAATTCGACGAGTTCGCCGCCGGAGTCGAGGATGCCCTGGAGCAAGGCGGCGCGGTCGGGTTTGCCGGCGGCCAGCGCGGCGGCCGGGGTGGTGGCGGTGAACAGCACGCAGTGGGCGAAGTCGCCGCGGCGGCGCAGCGCGATCTGGGCGTTGGGCGAGACGCCCTGTGAAAACACGACCAGGGTCGCCCCGGTGAACGAGGCCGGCTCGGCGGTGGTGAAGCCGGAGAGCGGCAGATAGGCGGCGGCGCGGTCGGTGTGGAGGTTGAGCAGCATCGTCAGGTAGCGGGCGTGCGCCTCGGAGCTGCCGGTGCCGGTGACGATGAAACGGCGGGAGGCGAGCGTGGCGGGCCGCAACGGGGCTGGGCCGCGCGCGATCATGTCGGCAAGGATGCCGGGGATGGCGGCCAGGCGTGCGGCCAGCAGGTCGTGGCCGAGCGGATCGGGGCGGGCGGACGTCATCGGGTGGGGGGCCGTCGTGGCGTCAGTCGGCGGAGGCGTGGCCGTCGAGGAAGATCCACTTTTCGACATCGACCTTGTGGCGGTTGAGGGCCTCGGCGTATTCGGGTTTTTTGACGAGGCTGGCGGGGGAGTTCATCACCATCTGGATCTTCTCGTTGGGGATGTGGTGGCGAAGGAGCATCATGGCGGCGTCGTAGTCGCGGCTGTCGTAGTCCACGCCGAGCTTGCGGTAGGCCTCGTCGGAGGAGAGGGCCTGGCTGGTCTCGGTCATCATGCGGTCGGTGGCATAGGCGCCGAAGCCGGCGCCGCGGCCGTCGTTGTGGAGGAGCAGCATCGCGCCGACGCCGTAGGTGACGATGTGTTTGACGGAGAGCTTCATCTTGTCGCGGTTCTCGACGGTGCGCAGCGGGAAGCGGTTGAAGAGCGATTCGCTGTGGAGGCGCACGACGGGGATGTCGTAGATGCGCGGGTGGCCGTGGGTGAGCACGACGAAGTCCTGGCTGGTCACGATGTCGTAGTAGACGTGGACGCGGAACCAGTAGGGCGTGGTGAGGAGATCGACCACGGGATCGTCGGGGTTGGCCTGCTTGAAGGCGGAGAGATTCTCGGCGTTGATCTTGACGAAGAAACGGTTTCCGCGGATCGCCTCGTAGGAAAGGATGAGCGGCTTGGGGCCGGCCATGTAGCGCTCGAGGCGGTTGTTTTGGGCAATCTCCTTGAACTGCGAGTCGGAGATGAGGATGTCGCTGTCCACCGGTTTCATCGGCAGGAAGTAGCTGGCCGAGTAGATGAAGCGACGGGCCTCGGGCAGGGCGTGGGGCTTGAACGGCACGACCGGCTCGGGCGGGAGGGCGCGGCGCACGCTGGTCTCGGAGGGGCGCTTGAGGATGTGGCCGCCGGCGGCCTTGGAGGTCAGATAGGCGAGGTTGAACGGCGACGGCTCGAACTCCAGCGCCTCGGTGGCGGCGACGACGAGACCCTGGGATTTCATGGCGTCGACCTTGTCGGGGTTGTTGGTCAGGACGGTGAACGACGCGGTGATGCCGAGCAGGTAGCAGATGTGGGAGATGTTCTCGTAGTTGCGATGGTCCTTCTTGAGCCCCATCGCGGCGTAGGCGGCGAAAGTCGAGAGCTGGTCGAGGGAGGCCTGGACGAGCATGCGGTCGCGGGACTTGCCCACATAGCCGACGCCGCGGCCCTCCTGCATGAGGTAGAAGAGGATGCCGTTGCCCTTTTCGGCGATGACCTTGAAGGCGCCTTCGAGCTGCTGCACGCAGTCGCAGTCGCAGCCGCGCAGCGTCTCGCTGGTCACGCACGAGGAGTGCATGCGGGTGTAGAGCATCGCCGAACCGACGATGTCGCCGTAGGCGAGGGCGATGATGTAGTGCTTGTCGATGATGTCCTGAAAAATATGCGCGGTGAACTGCCCGAAGCGCGTGTCGATCGGGCTGGTCGCGATGTAGAGCGTGGTGCCGTAGAGCGGGCGTTCGTCGAGCGAGCGAATCGAGACGACGCTGCCGGCGGTGTGCTGCAACTCGGCGATGAGCTGGGAGAAATCGGGTTCGGCGACGGTCGCGCCGGAAGTGGGAGTGGACATGGAAAAAAGAACGGCCTTAGCCGCTGAAGGGGAAGATGTGGAAGAATTCGAGGAAGAAGATCGCCGCGATGATGTAGCCGGCGAGGGTGAAGCCGCGCGGTTTGCCGGTGGCGACCGCGAGCAGGGCGGCGGAGATGAGGCCGAAGCCGATGCCCTCGGCGATGCTGAAGGTGAGCGGTATGCCGATGATGGTCAGCGCGCAGGGCGCGGCGATGCGGAAGTCACTCATGTCGATCTCGGTCACGGCCTGGAGCATGAACACGCCGACCACGACCAAGGCGGGCGCGGTGGCGGCGGCCGGCACGACCAGGATGAGCGGCGTGAGAAACAGAGCCAGCAGCATGCACACGGCGGTCGAGACCGCCGTCAGGCCGGTGCGACCTCCCGCCTCGACGCCCGAGGCGCTCTCGATGTAGCTCACCACCGTGGACGTGCCGAAGAGCGAGCTGAGGATGGCGGCAAGGGAGTCGGCCACGAGTGCGCGGCCCGCGCGCGGGAGGTGTCCGTTTTTGTCCAGCAGGCCGGCGCGCTTGGTCACGCCGATCAGGGTGCCGATGTTGTCGAACATATCGACGAGCAGCAGCGTGAGGATGAGCGGCAGGATTTTCAGGAACGACGCGCTGTCGTGGAGAAAGTTGAAGCTGAGCTCGAGGAACACCGGATCGGGCGAGGCGGGCAGGGCGAAGAACGCGCCGGGCGACCGTGTCACCGTGCCGCCCTGGCCGTCCGGCACGAAGCAGCCGACGAGGGTGGTGACCACGATGCCGATGACGATCGCGCCGGGGATTTTGCGGGCGGCGAGCACGAGCGTGAGGATGATGCCGCCGAGGCCGAGGGCGACGCCGCCCTGGGTGAAGTCGCCCGGCGAGACCAAGGTGGCCGGGTTGGAGACGATGACGCCGCAGTTTTTAAGGCCGATGAACGCGATGAAGATGCCGATGCCGCAGGTGATGGCGATTTTCAGCGGGTAGGGGATGGAGGCGACGATTTTTTCCCGCACGCCGGTGACGGAGAGCAGCAGGAAAATCACGCCGTTGATGAAGACCATGCCGAGCGCCTCGTGCCAAGGCACGCCGGCGCCGAGGCAGATGCTGAAGGCGAAGAACGCGTTGATGCCCATGCCCGGGGCGAGGGCGATCGGGTAGTTGGCGGCGAACGCCATGATGAGCGTGCCCACGGCGGCGGTGAGCGCCGTCACGGTGACCAGCGCGCCCTTGGTCGCGATATAGGCGGCGGACGTCGGGTCGGTGCCGATGGCCGGATCGGCGCCGAAGCCGTTCATGAGGATGGCGGGATTGACGGCCAGGATGTAGGCCATGGCCGCGAACGTGGCCACGCCGGCGAGCAATTCCCGGCTGACGGTGGTGCCGTGCTCGGAGAGTTTGAAGAGGCGGTTGAGCATGTTGAATGGAGAAGGGGCGCGCCGGTTAAACGCGGTTTAAGCGCCGGGGATAAGCGTTATTTTCAAGGTTTGCACCGGAGCGGCCGCGAAGGCCTCGCGATACGTTTCGAGCGAGGTGACCGCTTTCTTGGGGATTTCGCGGCAGGGCAGATCGAGCTCGAGGCGGTCGGTGCCCAGCGGCCAGGGGGATAACGCGTAGGTGAATCCGGCGACATGCGTGCAACGGATGGCGTGCCGGCGACCCGAGTGATCCGGGTGGGTGTGGCGCAGGTCGCGCGGCTCGGCATAGTTGGAGCACACGATGAGCGAGAGATTGTCGCAGCATTGGAGAAACTCGAAACCGCGAACGAGGTCCGCGTCGGACGCGCCGATTTCGCGGGCGGTGCTTTGCTGCCAGGCGAGTTGGGACGCCAGGAATTCCGTGTAGGCGGGGAGGTGCTCGGGACGGATGGTGGACGCGTCGGCCTGCTCGGTGAGCAAATTGTAGGTGTGCATCGACGTGAGGATGCCCGCGTAAGTGTTTTGCGCGGCTACGGCGGCGGTGGCGGCTCCACGCACGCGGAGGTAATTGGGCAGATCAATCTCCTCAAACGCGCTGTAGGCGCCGACCAGGGAGCTGGTAAATGCCTCCGGTTTCCCGTTGGAAGCGAGGGTGGGCGCCGCGTCCCGCGCGAGCCATCCGTCGTCATGGTGATGAACGGCATGGCTCACCGCAGAAAAGGGCTCCGGGCGGGGAAAGAGGGCGTTGCCCCAGGCGTCGGCGAACTCGCCGGCGAGGCGGGCGTGGTCGGGGTGGGTGACGAGAATCCAGGAGGAATCAGTTTCGCGACGAATCATGGTCATCCGAACGATTGCAACTCACGCGCCAACCCTCTGGTGATTTCGGCGAAAGAGTGGTGAACTTAGTTACAGGTGTGTGGCATGAGTGCGCGCATGGGCCGCTTGGTCTTGTTTGTGCTTATTGAAGGTATGCCAGCCATTGACTACTCTCACCAGCAGGGAACGGTGGTGCAGTTCCCCTTTTCAGGCTACCAGCAGGGACATCGGCGCCCCGGCGCCTTTCATGTGTTTCGTTATGAGGAGAGCATCGATCCGCGTCAGGTGCGCGCCCAGCCGCACCGGCATGATTTTTATCAATTACTCTGGCTGGAGGAGGGTGGCGGCGAGTTGATCAGCGATTTTAACCACATGAGGTTCGGCCCGAAGGTGCTGGCGTTTTTTTCGCCGGGCCTTCTGCACGCATGGAAGCACGAAGTGGAGCCGCGCGGCATCATGTTTGGGTTTACTCCCGAGTTTTTTCACACGAACTCCGACTGCCCGGGGTTGTTGGGTCGGCTCCAGTTTCTGCATGAGGCTGCGGAGCCGATGATGGCGTTCAGCGGCGAGAGCGCCCGCGAGATGTCGCACTGGTTTTCTCAGTTGCATGTCGAGGCGGCGCGCAACCTGCCCGGACGCGACGACATCGTGCGGGCGATCATCACCATCATCCTCAGCAAGGCTCGCCAGCACCACGAGGGGCCCGCCGCCGAGGCGGCGCGTTCCGGCGAGGCCACGGTCGCGGGCTCGCTCACGCAGCGCTTCCGCCTGGCGCTCGAGCAGCATTTTCCGAAGCTGCTCAAGGTCTCCGAATACGCGCGGCTGCTGCATGTCTCCCGCACCCATCTCAACGACGACCTGCGCATGCGCACCGGTCAGACCGCGAGTGAACTGATCCACGAGCGTCTGCTGCTGGAGGCCAAACGCCTCCTGGTTTACTCGACTTCGCTCACGGTGGCCGAGGTGGCCTACCAGCTTCAGTTCCAGGACCCCTCTTATTTCGGGCGGTTCTTCCGTCATCGCACCGGACTTTCCCCCGGCGCCTATCGCGAGCAGGAACTCGCCAGGCAGGCGAAGGTGTAGGGCGGTTCTCCCCAGGCTGGGCCGGTGTTGACCACGGCGGCACGATTCGCCGGGTCGCCTCCGTCTCGGTCGCCTTGGCCGGGCACGCTTCTCCGCTTACGCCGACCCGATTTATCTCAAAAACACACCCTGGGGCGGGTCTTCCCGCCCGGGCTTGGTCGAAGGCCGGCGGTGGTGATCACTTCACGGCCTTCTCCGCGGTCACGAAGGCGATGATTTGCTTGATCTGTTCGTCGCTGTAGTGCGGATGAGGCTCCATTTTGGCCGCAGGATTCAGGTCCTTGGGCGCGCGAATATAGCCGCTGAAGTAGCTTTTATTGTAAGCCGCGAGGGTTTGCAGGACGGCGAAGGGCCGGCCCGCCTTGGTGCCGCCCAGCGCGTTGTCCGGCCCGCTGTGGCAACTGTAACACGAGTTGATCCAAATCTCGCGGCCGGCCTCGGCGCGCTTGGACAGCCCGGCCCACGCGCCGGTGGCGGTCGAGGCGAAGTGCCGGTCAAAATTGACCACGCGCAGCGATGTGACTCCCCACGGGCGTTTGTGGCCGACGTCGAGTTGCCTGGACACGCCCGGCACCACCTCGTCGCTCACGCTGATGACGTAAGGCCCGGGATTAAATGCGAGACCCTTGGGCGGCCACTCCCCGGGGCCGCGTCCGTTGATCTCCAACACCAAAAAGGGCCGTGACTTCTCGATGTAATCGCGGCGATAGACCGAGGCGTAGCCGTCGTTGCAATCGGCGAGCACGGCATCGGCGGTGGCGCCGCGCGGCAGCCGGTCCCAGACCTCTTTCAAAAACACCGCCGTCACCTGTTGGCGGCCGGGCACGAACTCGTTGTCCACGGAGAGCACGGTGCTCGGCAGTTTGCGCAAATCCGACCACGCGATCCAGCGGGTCTCGCCCGCCGGCACGCCGGTCAGCTCACCCGAGACAGCCAGGTCGTAAGGGTCGGTTTTTTGAGCGTGCAGGGCGAGCTCGGCGGAGAACCCGCAGGTCGTGGAAACAACGAACGCCGCGAGGCAAAGCAGCGCCTGCGGACGAAGGGCGGACATTTTTTCAGACATTGACGATATCCTGTTTGATAAGCGTCGCGGGGTGATTCCGTTCTCCCCGGCAACCCGCGCGAGGTCCGGAGAACGCCGCGACCCTGGTCGCGGCAGACAAATTGCTAGCAGGCTCCGTGCCTCCACGGTTGCCGCCGCGCGCGCGACCCGGCGCCGCCGCACCTCCCATCATTTTCTCCCCATGCATCTGTATCGAAACGCCCGTGTTCCGCTGGTGTGTCTGCCGGCTCCTTTGAACCGCCCGGTCGAGGGCTCCGATCCGCGCGTCGAGCCGTGGCGTGCGTGCGACGTGCTCGTCGATGGCGATCGTATCACCCGCGTGACGCCGGCCGGAGCCGAACCGCCCGCGCCGGGCGTCGGGGTGACGGATCTCGGCCACGCGATGGTGCTGCCCGGCTTGCTCGATGTGCACACGCACCTCGACAAGGCCCACACCTGGCACCGCGCGCCCAATCCGACCGGCGAGTTCTGGGACGCGATCAAGGTGCTCGGCGCCGACAGCGTTAACTGGACCGATAAGGACTTGCATCGCCGCGCCTCCTTTGCGCTGCGCTGCGCGTGGGCCAACGGCACCAACGCGGTGCGCACACACGTCGATTCCGGCGGAGGCGTCGGCGCGGCCGGGCACGCGGTGATGGCGCGGCTGCGCGAGGAATGGGCCGGTCGCATCACGTTGCAGACGGTGGCGCTGTGCGGACTGGACGGCTTCGTCAACGGCAACGCCGGCGACATCATGAACCTCGTCGCGACGCACCAGGCGACCGCGCTCGGCGGCTTCCCGCAGCCCAATCCCGACCTGCCGCGCCAGCTCGACTACCTGCTGGCGGCGGCGAAGGAGCTCGGCGTGGGCGTGGACCTGCATGTGGACGAGAGCAGTCTGGTGCATGCCGAGTGCCTGCGCGCCACGGCCGAGGCGGTGTTGCGCAACCAGTTCCCATACCCGGTGGCGTGCGGGCACAATTGCTCGCTCGCGGTCCAGCCCGAAGCGCGCGCGCTCGACACGCTCTCGCTGGTGAAGGCGGCGGGCATCGGCATCATCTCGCTGCCGCTGTGCAACCTCTACCTTCAAGGCCGCGGGTACTCGCCGGAGGGCGCGCCGGCCACGCCGCGCTGGCGAGGGCTCACGCTGCTGCACGAGTTCATGGAGGCCGGCGTGCCCGTGGCCTGCGCGAGCGACAATGTGCGCGACGCGTTCTACGCCTGGGGCGACCTCGACATGGTGGAGGTGTACACCCAGAGCGTGCGTCTGGGGCATCTGGATACGCGCCTCGAAGCGTCGCCGTCCGTCGCCACGACGGGCCCGGCGGCGATCATGGGCTTGCCGACTCACGGCCGCGTGGCGCCGGGCTCGCCGGCCGATCTGGTGGTGTTGGCGGCGACGACGTTCAACGAGCTGCTCGCCCGCCCGGCGGCGCGCCGCCGGCTGATCCGGGGGGAGACGTTCAGGTCCGCCGAGGTGCCGGCCTACGCCGAGCTTTTCGGCGGTTGAGCGGCGGAGGCGCGCGGCGAGGGCTCGACAAGATTGATGAGGTAACTCGCCGCGCGCATGGGACGGAGGATGGCGTTGACCACCATGAGCGGCTCGGCGTCCTCGGCGTTGGGCTCGGGGTGGCGCGTGAGCCGATAGGAAATCACGGCCGCGCCGACGATCGTGCAGACAAAAAAGACCTGAAACCAAAAGGTATCGAGGCCGGCCGCGCCGTCGGCGGGTTTCAACCAGCGACCCCAGATGACCGCCGACCCTCCGCCGGCCAGCGCGGTCATCGCACCGTAAAGCGCGATCATCAATGTGCGCTCGTTGCCCGAGGCGACCTTGGGCAGCACGTTGGCGTTGCCCACGGCCCAGCCGGTGCCGGCCAGCCCCATCGCCAGGTAGGAGACGACCAGGCCGGCGCCGCCGCCGAACCCGGTGCTGACATAAACCAGCCAGTAGAGAGCGATCAGGATGTAGATGCCCAGCGAGCTGAGCAGGTACGGGCGTGCGCCGACGACATCGATCTTGCGCCGGATGAGGCTGGCGGCGGCGATCACACCGAGGCAGCGGATGATTTCGAGTCCCATGATGGAGCCGGGCTCCAGATGGCGGACGGACTTCAGGTAATAGGCCATGAACGCCGCCAGCGGCGAGGTCGCCAGCCAGCACAACACGCTCAGGCCAAGATAACGACGGTAGTCCGACGGGGCGAACAACAGGCGCGGCGTGGCCCGCCAGATGGTCGCGAGGCCGATGGGCTCGGGCTTCGGTCCCTCGGGGAGTTTGCGCAGCGTGTTCCAGCTCATTACCGAGCCGCCGAGCGCGAGCATGTATTGAACCAGCAGCGCCTGATAGACGGGCAGGACGGCGAAAAGCGCGGCCGACGCCACCAGGGTGAGCACGCTGGCCGTTCCGGCCATGACCGACTCGGTGGCGAAGTAGCGGCCGCGCACCGCCTCGGGGATGATCGCGTAGAACCACGGCAGGTTGGCCGCCAGACCGATGGCGCGAAACAGGCAGAAGAAAAACACCGACCAGATGAGCGCCGGCGCCATCCAGGCGCGCACGCCGAGGTGCGGAGCAAGCACGGCCAGCGTGATCGGCACCAGCAGCATGAAGCTGCGGATGCCCCAGCCGCTCAGCATCAGGCGTTTGTAACCGAGGCGGGGCAGCAGCGCGGTGGAGAGGATCTGCACCGGCGTGAGCAGCAGCACCAGCGAGGAGACCACGCCGATCTGGAAGGCGGTCGCGCCGAGTTGCTCGGCAAACAGCACGAGCGGCGTGCTGATGCCGATGGACCAGGTGATGGTGTTGAAAAAGGCAAACCACAGGCAGTCGCTCACCGGGCGCAGCTCGGGTGAGATTCGGATGAATGGCAAAAGTCGTGAAATCATGGCAAAGTTGTCCGCGCCTTCCGTTTCAGACGTCGGATGGTGTCAAAGGTGCTGGGGTGTTTCATTATGCACACCCGCCTTTGTAAAATCGCCCTGCTGTTCTCCGTCGGGTTCTTTTTCCTGATCGTGGTCACGAACAACGCCATCTTCGACTACCCGTCGAACTATGCCTTCGTGCAGCATGTGTTGAGCATGGACACGCTGTTTTCCGGGGAGTCCATGTCGTGGCGGGCGCTGCGCGATCCCACGCCGGCGGACAACAGTTACTGGGTGCATCATGCGTTCTACTGGTCGATCATCGTCTGGGAGGCGGCGGCCGGCATTCTCTGCACGCTCGCCGCAGTGAAGATGATCAAGGTGCTGAAGGCGCCCGCCAAGGTGTTCAACGCCGCCAAGCCGCTCGCGGTTTACGGCCTCGTGCTCTCGATGCTCCAGTGGTTCACGGCGTTCATCACGGTCGGCGCCGAGTGGTTTCTCATGTGGCAGTCGAAGAGCTGGAACGGCCAGGAGGCCGCCTTCCGCATGTTCGCGATTCTGGGGATCATGCTCATCTTCGTCGTCATGAAGGACGACGAGCTCGAAGAGGCCTGAGAACGTCACGGGGTCGCGAAGCGCGTCACTCGCCGACCAGCGGTTGCAGGTCGGCGGGGAGCAGGTCGAAGCGGGCGATTTTTTCCAACGGCAGCGGCTCGGCCAGGATTTTCAGGTCAACCATCAGCGCCATCTGTTCGCGCAGGCGTTTGCGGGTGAGCAGGCCGATGCGTTCGCCTTTGCCGGGGTCGCCCGAGACGAGTTTCAGGCGGTTCATTTCCCCGATCGCGTAAGTGAGCAGCTCCTTCGACATGTTTTCGTTCCGCTTCAGGATGAGTTCGTTGCCCGGCGCGGGGTCGCCGCTCATGAAGTCGGCCCAGCCCTTGAACGTGGCCGCCAGGAAGGCCCGCACGACCTCGGGGTTTTCGCGGGCGAATTTCTGGCTGGTGAGAATCACCCGGTAGGGCTCCAGGCCGGAGTCGGCCAGCAGGAGCGTCTTCGGCTTGCCGCCGCCCTGGCGCACGTAGAACGGCTCGTTGGTCACGAAGCACTGCTGGATGAAGTTTTTGTCCGCCATGAACTGGGCCAGGCCGTAGTTCAGCGGCATGATGTTGAGCTTAATCTTGTAGTGGGACTGGAGATACTGGACGAAGACCGCGCCCGGCGAGGCCATGACGGTTTTCCCGTCGAGGGCCTTGAAGTCGTTGACGGGATTTTCCTCGTGCAGGAGGAGCCCCTGGGGGTCGTGTTGCATGAGCGCGCCGACGATGACGAGCGGCAGGCCCTGGGAAACGGAGTTCATCACATCGTCGCTGCGACCGATGGCGAAGGCCACGCGGCCGGTGGCCACGGTTTCCGCGAGCCGGGTGCTGGGGCCGCCCTGGAGGACGTCCACGTCGAGGCCCTGGTCTTTGTAAAAGCCCTTGGCCAAGGCCTGGTAAAAGCCGCCGTGCTCGGCCTGTGCATACCAGTCGGTTTGTATGGCGACCTGGGTGAGGCCGGGCGCGGCGGCGGTCTTTTCCTTCGGTGCGCAGCCGGCAAAGGCGGCCAGCAGGAGGCCGGAGGCAACCGTCGCCGCGGCACGGATAAAAGTGGAGTGGTGGTTCATGGAGTTGAGGCGTGGGTTGGGATCAAAGATCGGCGCGGTGGTAGGATTCGTGCCATTTGTGAAGGGCGAGCCAGCTCAGCCAATTCGCGCCACCGGCCAGGACGAAGCCCAGCAGGCAGCTCACGATCACCACCGCGAAGACGGCGGCCATCTGGAACTGGGAGCTGTAGACGACGGCCAGGTAGCCCAGTCCCCCTTGGCCGCCGGCGGAGGTGCCGGCGGTTTGCTCGCCGACGATCGCGCCGATGGGGGCCAGGGTGGCGGCGATGCGCAGGCCGGTGAAAAAATAGGGCAGGGCGGCGGGCACGCGGAGCATGAAGATCTCCTGGCGTTTGTCCGCATTGCACATGCGGAAAAAATCCACGAGGTTGGCGTCGGTGGAGATGAGGCCCTGAGTGGTGTTCACCACCATCGGGAAGAAGCAGATCAGGAAGGTGATGATGACCACGCTGGCCAGGCCGGGTCCGGCCCAGAGGATGAGGATCGGGGCGAGAACCACGACCGGCGTCATTTGCAGACCCATCAGCAACGGATAAAGGCCGGCCCGGATGCGCGGAGAGAGCGAAAGAAAAAGCGCCAGCAGCGAACTCACGGTGACCGCCAGGGAGAAACCGAGAAGGGCGCCGAGCGCGGTGTTGCGCGCGGCCGCGACCAGGGCGGGGCCCTTGGCCGAGAGCGCTGCGGCGACCTCATGGGGTGCGGGCAGCAAGAAGAGCCTGTCAGGGCCGAGCAATATGCGGCCCAGATACCAGAGCGCGATGAGGCCGGCGGTGGAGAGCGCCGGCAGCAAGAGGGAAAGAAGACGCTTACGCATGGGCGGCGGTGGTTTTGAGGCGTTCGACCGAACGGAGCAGGACGGAGACTTCGCCCACCAGGCGCTGGTATTCGGGGGAGAGCCGGGTTTCCTCGGTGCGGGGATAGGCGAGATTCACGCGAATCTCGGAGTGGATGCGGCCGGGGTTGGCCGAGAGCACGATGATGCGGTTGGAGAGGAAAACCGCCTCCGCGACGGAGTGCGTCACGAAGAACGCGGTCCAGGCCCGTTTTTGGCGGATGGCGAGCAGCTCCTCGTTGAGGTGGTCGCGGGTCATCTCGTCGAGCGCGCCGAACGGTTCGTCCATGAGGAGGATATGCGGCGACATGGACAACGCGCGGGCGATGGAGACGCGCATCTTTTGTCCGCCGGAAAGCTGGCGCGGGTGGTAGCTGGCGCGCTCCGCGAGGCCCACGAGCGCGAGCGACTCGCGGACGATCTCCTTTCGTTTCGAGGCGACATGCCGATTGCGCAGGCGCATGGGCACCTCGACATTGTCGGCCACGGTGAGCCAGGGCATGAGCGTGGGTTCCTGGAAGACGAAGAACATCTCTTCGCGGGCGTCGATCGGCTGCATCCCATCCACGGTGATGGCGCCACCGGAGATCGGACTCAGGCCCGAGATGAGTTTGAGCAGGGTGGATTTGCCGCAGCCGCTCGGGCCGATCAGCGAGATGAAGTCGCCGCGCCGGGCCTGCAGATTGATGCCGTCGAGAATGGCGGGCCCCTGGCCGTAGCGTTTGACGACGTCTTTGAGGTCTACGATGGGCGGAGGGGAATCGGCTGGGTTCATGGGATAAATCAGGCGGGGAGCACCGGCAGAAGCAGGCGGGAGGGATGGGCATCGTCGTGGTGGACGACTTGCAGCGCGCGGCGGAACTCGGCCGGGCGGGCGACGTCGGCGGGATCGGCTCCGGTGTTGGGATTGCGCACGAGCAAAGGAAAGGCGGAGCTGGCCACGTCGATGCGCAGGCATTCGCCCGGCGCGAAGCGCACCGCCACCGGGTCGAGGGCGACGGTGATCTCGGCGCCCTCCCGCGCCTGCGCCCGGGCCGCGCCGAGGCTGAGAAAAATCGCGCGTCCCTCGGCGGTGACACGCGAAAGGCGCACAACAAAATCGGTGAGCGGGGCGCTGGAGCGCACATGGAGCACGCAGCCCGGCCGGCCGGCGACGACCAGCGGCGCGGCGAGCGGCGGCGAGGTGTAGACGAGGAGATTGAGGCCCTGCTGCTGGGCGGAGAGATCGTGCGGGCCAAACGCGGCGTGGCCGCCGTGGTTGCCGCCGGGCGCGACCACGGGCACCTCGGGATCGTAGGAGAACAAATCGTCTTCACCGCCGGGACCGGCCGTGCTCAGGCGTCCGTCGCCGAAACGCGAATTGGCGCGTCCGTCGCCGGCGAGGAACCAGGTGTGCTCCTTTGCCTCGGGCGGCGGCCAGGCGGAGGCGTCGCGCCAGGCGTTCTCGCCGAGGACGAAATACCTGCAGCCGCGCAGCGGCGCGGGGCCGGTCGGGGTCTCGTGGTCGAGCCAGTGGTGGAACCACGCGGCCATCTGCTCGTCAACGTCGGGGCGCGCGGCGGGACCCCAATCGGCGCCCCCAAGCTGCGGGCCCCACGGGATGTGGCCCCAGGGGGCGGCCAGGAGGAATTGGTGCGGGTGGCGAGCGGCCATCGCGACGTAGCCATCGACGGAGCCGCGCAGGTAAAAATCATACCAGCCGCTCAGATGAAACATGGGCAGGCCGAGCGCGTCGATGCGGCGGAGCAGGTCGAGTTCGCGCCAGTGGTCGTCGTAGGTGGTGTGTCCCAGCCAGTCGGCGGCGTAACGCGGCAAGTCGGGATGGACGAGCGGCGCGGCGTGGCGCAGGGGCATGGCGTGCGCGAGCGCGCCGGAGTTGAGCCAGTTGGCATCGAGCGCGGTTTCGGCGGCACGGGACGGCAGGCGGCGGCTGTCCTCGCGCAGCATCTGGCCGGCCCAACCGGTTGTCGTGGAGAGTTGCAGAATGCCGTCACGGTAAAACCAGCCCGAGTAGAGATCAAACGCCGTCATGTGCGGCGCGAGGGCCTTGAGCGGCGGCGGACGGCCGACGGCGGCGAGCAGTTGCGTGGAGCCCTGGTAGGAAAAGCCATACATGCCGACGCGGCCGTTGCTGCCGGGCAACGCGGCGGCCCACATCACGGTGTCGTGGCCGTCGTCGATCTCGTGGCGAAACGCATGGAACTCGCCCTCGCTGTCGCCGCGGCCGCGCACGTCCTGGATGACCACCATGAAGCCGCGGCGCGCAAACCAGGTGGGGTGTGCGTAGACCACCGTCGAGGCGATGTCGCGTCCGTAGGGCTGGCGCATGAGCAGCACGGGCCACGGACCGGGGCTGGCGGCGGGCCGATAGATGTCGGCCACGAGTCGCACGCCGTCGCGCATGGCGGCGGCGACGCCGCATTCAAGGGTGACTCCCGACAGGGCTCGGGCCGGAAGTTGGACCGGGGTCGTCACGGGGTCGGAGCGCCTTGGCCGGCGGTGCCGGCGAAACGGTTGAGCGGATACGATGCCATCTTGCCGGGATTGAGCAGGCCGTGCGGATCGGTGCGGCTTTTGAGCGCGCGTTTTTCGGCGATGTTGGGATGGCTGCCGCCTTCCTCAAGTTTGTAGGTGTGCGGATTGGCGATGAAGACGCCTATTTCCCGGCAGTACGCCATGATCTCCGCCAGGCGTTCCTCGGTGGTGAAACGGATGAGCGGAATCGAGCCGAGGGTGATGTTCTCGCCGGCGACATGGCGGGCGTTTTCGTCCACCATCTTCGGGTTGCCGGCGACCCATTCGAAGTGGAGCAGGATTTCACCCGGGAAACGTTGCTTGAGGAGCGCGATCTGTTCGCTGAAATCGGCGCCGAAGCCGGCCTGCGTGTAGGTGAGCTGCGGGTCGCTCTTCATGGCCCAGAGCGTGGTATGGTTCCAAGTGTAGTCCGTGAGCATGGGCGGCTTGGGCGGGTCTGAAAGCGGGGCGCGCCAGGCGACGTTGAGTCCGGCGGCGGCGGCATCGGCCGCGACGGCGTCCCCCCTGCGCCTGATCCACGAGGATAAAGGTCGCGTGTTCGTCGGCGCGCAGGTGTTTGACCATCGGTTTGAAATACGACGGTATCGGCCACTCGAACTGGCTGACAAGGCGCTTGGGCCAGACGGTGTTGCGGGCCGCGCGATCGGTCCAGGCGAGCAACGCGTCCCAGTTCGCGGCGCTGATCACGACCTGCTCGTAGGCGATTTTGGGCGCGAGACGCATCTCGATCTCGATCATCAACCCCGTGGTGCCATAGGTGTGCAACGCCTTCATGGAATCGGTTTCCTCCAGGCGGATCACCCGGGGTGATTCCTCGCAGGTCATCAACGTCACCGACTTGACGTTGCCCGGGCTGGCGATGCCTCCCCAGGTGATCGAGCCGATGCCGCCCGAGCCGCCGCAGAAAAAACCCGCCATCGAACTCTTCACCCAGGTGGACGGCATGCAGCGCAGTTCCCAGCCGTGCTTGCGCGCCTCGGGCTCGATGACGCCGAGACGGGCGCCCGGCTGGCAACGCACGACGCCGTCGGCGGTGATTTCGAGGATCTTGTCCATGCGAGAGAGATCGACGACGACCCCGCCGAAGAGCGGCACGCATTGTCCGTAGTTGCCCGTGCCGCCGCCGCGAGGGACGACCGGCACGCGGGCGTGGCTGCATGCGGAAAGGACCTCAGCCAGCTCTTCCGCGGAGGCGGGGCGCACGACGAGCTCGGCGCGCTTGTCGTCGAGCTGGCGCTTGAGCACCGGCGAATACCAATAAAAATCCTTGGAGAGCGTTTCCAGCGACTCTCCTTCGGTCACGACATGGGTTGGGCCGACAATTCCGCGCAGGCTCGCGGTCAATGACTCGGTTACATGGGACATGCCCCAGACTTTAGCACAAATCCTGCCGCTTGCCGGCGCGGCAGATGGCACAAACCGCAACAGGCTGGTATGCCGTCCCCGGCCCTGTCCCCGTGGCACATGCCGTGCTGTTTTGCGCCCATTAACCCGCTTCATTTCGATTTATATATGCCTACACCCGAAGCTATTTGCGTTACCGATGATTCCACGTTTTGGCCGTGGTTGACCTGGAGCGACTTCGCCCAAATGCCTCGCAAGGAAGAAGTCGTCGTGGTTCTGCCGATAGCGGGTTTCGCCGACTGGGGACTCGGTCATGCCTATGATGCCGAGGAGCAGGTCTTGACGAACGTGTTGAAACACGCCCTCGCGCTGAAGCCGGCCGGTCTGCGGGCGCTGGTGTTGCCGCCATTGCGCTTTGTGCTCGGGCCGGAGGCGGGCTGCGTATTCGCGGTCGAGACGCCGGTCGCCATCGGGCTGATCAACGAGACGGTTTCCTCCATCAAGGCCGCCGGGTTCAGCCGCGTGGTGTTGTGCAACGCCAGCCCGTGGAACGAGGAGCTGGTGGACGCGGCGGCGCGGGACCTGCGCATCGCGCTCGGTCTCCAGATGTTTTGCGTGAACCTGAGCGCCCTGAAGCTCGATTTCCATCCCGTGCGCAGCCGGAGCCGACGCGAGGTGCAGACGCTGCTGACGTATTTGAACCAGCGTAACGCCGACCCGGTTCCGGCGGACGCCGATGCCTCCGCCGGCGGCTGGAGCGACGAACGCGTGAGGCCGCTGGCCGGAGCCGCGGTTCCCCTGGCGCAGGCCAATATCGACGGCGCCGCGCAACTGGCCGCCGCCGCCGCGCATCTCGTTTCACTCTTGGGCGAAATCGCCGCCCGTCCTCCTCTGCCCAATGGGGGCGCCATCGTCACCCGCACCTATCCATGAGCACCTCACCTTACCCTTTCCCGGCGTATCGCGAGCGTTACCTGCCCGCCATGACGGCCACGCAGATCCGGGCACTGCCCGACAAGGCCTGGGCTCCCGTCATCGTGACCACGGGCGCCATCGAGCAGCACGGCCCGCATCTGCCGGTCGCGGTGGATTCCTTTCTCGGCCAGGTCTGGGTCACGCGCATGTTGGCGAAGCTGCCGGCGGGGGTGTCCTGTTACGTCGCGCCGCCGATCACCAACGGCAAGAGCAACGAGCACGTCGGCTTCCCCGGGACGTTGATGATCTCGAAGGAAACGCTGCGCGCGCAACTCCTGGCCATCGCCCGCCAGGTTCACGCGTGGGGATTTCGCCAGATCGTGATTTTGAACACCCACGGGGGAAACACCTCGGTGCTCGTCTACACGATGCGCGAGATCCGCGCCGCGCTGGGCCTGCGCATCGGTTTCCTGGGTGCCAAGGTGGAGCTCGACCCGCCGATTTCCGCCCTGGAGCGCGCCTACGGGTTTCACGCCAACGAGGTGGAATCCGCGCTGCTCATGGCCAATGCGCCTGCCTACACGCACCCCGAACGCGCGGTGTGCTGGTATCCCGCCCGGCTAGAAGATCCGGGTGAACTGCGTCCGGAGGGCGCGCCCGCCACCTACTCTTGGGCGTCGCAGGACATTTCCCCCTCCGGCATCATGGGTGACGCGCCCGCCGCCACCGCCGGGAAGGGCGAGCAATGGACCCGTCAGATCACCGAAGGGTGGCTCGTTCATCTCAAAGAGATCTGCGATCAGGGCCGCAGTCTCGCCTCCGCCTCCTGATTCTGGAAGTCTGCCCCCATGCATCATCACCTCGCCGCGCAACCCTTGGTCCATCGCTGGGACAACGCCGTCTCCCCCCGGCTCACCGTCGAGCCGGGCGACACGGTCACGTTTGAGTGCGCCGATTCCAGCGGCTGGCAGGTCAACCCGGGCTGGACGGCGGCCGAGTTCCGCGCGCAGTTCGACCCGCTCAAGATCCACGCGCTCACCGGCCCGGTCCATGTGGCCGGCGCCGAGCCCGGCGACACGCTGGAGATCCGCATCGAGGCCTACGAACACCGCGGCTGGGCGTGGACGAGCCTGATTCCCGGACTCGGCCTGCTGGCCGACGATTTCACCGAGCACCATCTCTTCATCTGGAAACTGGAGGAGGGCAAGACGCGCAGTTTCCCCGGGGTGACGCTCGATCTGCATCCCTTCGCCGGCATCATCGGCGTGCAACGCGCCGAGGCCGGCGAGTTCCGCACCCGCGCGCCCGGCCCGTTCGGCGGCAACCTCGACGTGCGCCAGCTCACCGCCGGCACCACGCTCTTCCTGCCCGTGTTCACGCCCGGGGCGGGGGTGCTCACCGGCGACTGCCACGCCGCCCAGGGCGACGGCGAGGTGTGCATCAACGGCATGGAGGCTCCCATGGCGGTGACGCTCACCTTCGGACTCAAAAAGCGCCGGGCGCCGTCCGGTCCCTACGCGATTTTCCCGGGCGGCTTCTCGCCGCCGCGCTACGCGGCCAAGCCGTGGCACCTCTTCATCGAGTCCGACGAAAACCCTCGCGAGGCCTGCAAACGTGCGGTGCGCCGGGCCATCGCCTTCATCGTCGAGCGCCTCGGCGTGACGCCGCAGATGGCCTACACCCTGTGCAGCGTCGTCCTCGACCTTAAAATCAGCCAGCTCGTCAACGTGCCCACCACCACCATCACCGCCTGCCTGCCCGAGGCGATTTTCGACTGAACGACATGGACGCCATCGAAGCCAAACTCGCCGCGCTCGGTCTCACCCTGCCCGCCGCGCCGTCACCGGGCGGCAACTACGTGCCCCACCGCATCAACGGCGACACGCTCATCCTCGCCGGCGTCATCTCCGCCCGCGACGGCGCGGTCACGCACGCCGGCCAGGTCGGCAAGGACCAGACGGTCGAGGCCGGTTACGAGGCCGCCCGGGTGTGCGCGCTCAACACCCTCGCCGCCATCAAGGGCGCCCTGGGCAGCCTCGAACGCGTCCGGGAGTTCCTCTATCTGGGCGGTTACGTGAACGCGGTCGCCGGCTTCGACCGGAGCCCGCAGGTCATCAACGGTGCCAGCGACCTGTTCGTGCAACTCTACGGAGACGCCGGCAAACACGCCCGGGCCGCCGTCGCGGTGGCCGGACTGCCGCGCAACGCCACGGCCGAGATTCAGGTGACCGTCCGCTTCACATGAGCTTCCGCGCCTGGCATCAACTCTCGCCCGCCGGGGTCGCCGCGACCGTGCATCGCCGCGTCGGCGAACTGCCGCCCGCGCAGCGGCGCGCCGTACTGGCGTGGCTCGCGCCCGAGGCGGAGCTGGCTCGGGCGGTCGCGGACGGCCGCGCGAAGACCGGCCCGCTTGCCGGGTTACCGTATATGTTGAAGGATCTCTTCGACGTGGCCGGACGCTCGCTGCTGGCCGGCTCCGATTTTCTGCCCGAGGTGCGTCCGCCGGCCGCGCGCCACGGCAACATGGTGAACGCCTTGGAGGCCGCCGGCGCGGTGCTGGCCGGTGTCACCCACCTGCATGAATTCGCGTTCGGCATCACCGGCGAGAATCCGCACCACGGCGATTGCGAGCACCCCTCCTTTCCCGGGCGCACCACGGGAGGCTCCAGCAGCGGCTCCGCCGCGGCGGTCGCGGCGGGAATCGTGCCCCTGGCGATCGGCACCGACACGGGCGGCTCCATCCGCGTGCCCTCGGCGTTTTGCGGGCTGTTTGGTTTTCGCATGACGCCGCATCATCCGTGGATCGCCGACGGGTTTCCGCTCGCGCCGAGTTTTGACACCGCCGGCTGGTTTACGGCCGAGGCCGAGGACATGGACATGGCGCTGGACGCCCTTTTGGACTCGCCGCTCGCCCGCCTCGGCATGCTCGACGACGCCGGACGTTCGGGCGGGTGGATGACGTTGCCCGGTCTCGACCCCGAGGTCGCGCGGGCGTTCACGAGCGCCGCCGGCCGGTTGGCGCGCCCCTTGGCGGAGCCGCAGGCGGACGCGTTGCGGGAGGCGTTCGCCGGCGCGGCGGAGGTTTACGCCGTCGCCGGCGCGGTCGAGACCTGGCAGGTCCACAGCGGTTGGGCCGAGCGTTTCGCCGGTCGTTACGACCCCGCCGTGAAGGGCCGCCTCGATCTGGCGCGCGCCCTGCCGGCCGGCAAAATCGCGGCGGCGCAAGCCCGCATCGCGGTCCTGAAACGCGCATGGACGGAGTATTTCGCCGATCACGATTTTCTGATCCTGCCGGCTTCGCCTTGCGAGGCCCTGACCAAGGGCGAGTGCAATCAAGCCAGTCGCAACCGCATCCTCGCGCTGACCACGCCCGCGTCGCTGGGCGGTTATCCGGTGCTGACGATGCCCGTGCCGCTGGTCTCGGGCCTCTCGACCGCGCTGCAGGTCGTCGGTCGCGACCTGAAGAGCCCGGTCTTTCGACAGGCGCTCAGAAAATGGCCCGCCGTCGCGCGGCCTTCCCACTCATGAAAATCATCCGCCATCAAACCGCCTCCGGTCCCGCCTACGCCGCACTCAAGCCCGACGACAGCGCGTGGGAGGTCTCCGGAAGTTTGTTCACCGGATTCGCCGTCACCGAGCGAAGCGTCCAGCTGGGCCGCCTGCTGGCGCCGATCGAGCCGCCGAACATCTTCGGCATCGGCCTCAACTACCGCCAGCACGCCAACTCCATCGGGCGCGATCTGCCGACGTATCCGATGCTGTTTATCAAGAGTACCAACACGCTGCAAAATCCCCGCGAAGACATCCGCCTGCCGGGAGAGTTTGCCGGGCGCGCCGTGGACTACGAGGGCGAGCTCGCCGTCGTCATCGGCCGGGCCTGCCGCAACGTGTCCCGGGAGGAGGCGATGGACTATGTGCTCGGCTACACCTGCGCCAACGACGTGACCGCGCGCGACTGGCAATTCCAGCTGGGCGGCGGCCAGTTTTGCCAGGGCAAGAGCTTCGACACCTTTTGTCCGCTCGGACCGGTGCTGGTGACCGCCGACGAGATTCCCGATCCCGGCAGCCTGCGGCTTTCGACGCGCGTCAACGGCGTCGTGCGCCAAAACGGTTCCACCGGCGACATGATATTCGACGTGCCGTCGCTGATTTCGTTTCTCAGCAAGGGCAAGACGCTCCTGCCGGGCACGGTCATCCTCACGGGCACGCCGCACGGCGTCGGCCACACCTGGACGCCGCCGGTCTATTTGCAGCCCGGCGATCGCGTGGAGATAGAGATCGAAAACATCGGCACTTTGGTCAACAACGTCGCCGCCGGCTGAAGGCGGCGGGTCGCGCGGATCATTTCCTCTCCCTATCCCCATGCGTTTCAAAATCGATTGGTTCCTGGCCGGCATGATCGCGGCGGTGGGCGTCGCGTGGCTGTTCCCCTCGCTGGGGGCCAAGGACGGTCCGCTGCACCCCGACCTGGTCAACAAGCTCGGCGTGGCCCTGATTTTTTTTCTCAACGGCGTCTCGCTCTCCTTCGCGTCGATGAAGGCCGGCGCGCTGCGCTGGCCGCTGCACCTGGTGGTGCAGGCGGGCACATTTTTGCTGTTCCCGCTGGTGGGACTGGGCCTGCTGGCGTTGGGCGGCGGCGTGTTTTCGCCGGCTCTGGCGCTGGGTTTCTTTTTCCTGTGCGCGCTGCCCTCGACGGTGTCGTCCTCGGTGGCGATGACGTCGGCGGCCAAGGGCAACGTGCCGGCCGCCGTCTTCAACGCCACGCTCTCCAGCGTGATCGGCGTGTTTGTGACGCCGTTGTGGATCGGCTGGGTCAACCACAGCCAAGGCGTGCACGGCGCCCCGCTGGGCAAGGTGATCGGCGACCTGGTGACGTGGCTGATCCTGCCGTTGGTGCTTGGTCAGTTGAGCCGGCCCTGGCTGGCCGACTGGGCGAAGCGCCGCAAGGCCTGGATCTACCTCGTTGATCGCGGCACGATCCTTTTCATCATCTTCACGTCCTTCTGCGATTCGATCCTGCGCGGCGTGTGGTCCGGGCAGGGGGCGGGCACGGTGGCCTCCGCGCTGCTGGGCGGATTGGTTTTGTTTTTCATCATTTTCGGCCTGCTCACCGCCGTGTGCCGCGCGCTCAAGTTTCCCATTGAGGACCGCATCACGGCGGTGTTTTGCGGATCGAAGAAGACCATCGCTTCGGGTGTGCCGATGGCGCAGATCATTTTCGGCGGAGACCCGCGGCTGGGCATCATCCTGCTGCCGCTGATGATCTATCACCCGATGCAACTGGTGATTTGCGGCGTGCTGGCCGGTCGCTGGAGCCGGCGGCCGGCGGCGTAAACGGAACCGGTGTCTTGTCCGCTCGCTCCTGTTCAATCGCAGTGATGACGGTCAGGGTGCCTGCGATGTGGTTCGTGCTGGATTGTGAGACTTGCGAAGCCTAGGGTGTGCTCCGGAAATAAATCGGGTCGGCGTGAGAGGAGCAGCGGGCTCGGCCAAGGCGACCGAGACGGAGGCGACCCAGCGGGTCGTGCCGTCGAGGGCAACGCCGGCCCGGCAGGCGTCTCCTCTCACTCGCCAGAGTTCGACAACCTGAGTTTTTTCAGAAACACACCCTAGCCTGCCGATCAACTTCCCCCATGTCGTCCGAACCCCCTCAGCCGCCAGTCGATGCCTCGCATCCCGCAGGGAAGGCCTTTGCGGCCCCGGCTTGGCTCACCCGCGGCCCGGATGCGATCAACCAGTTGCTGCTCTTCTTCGACCACGCGCCGATCGGGCTGAGCTGGCGCGAGGTGGACGAGCATGGCGGACCCGGGAAAAACGTCGTCAACCGGCGTTTCTGCGAACTCATCGGCCTGAACGCCGAGGAAGCCAGTAGCATCGAAAACGTGCGACAGATCACCCATCCCGACGATTGGGTGCGCCAGCAGGAGCTCACCGCCGAGATCTACGCCGGAAAACGCAACGGATTCGTCCTTGAAAAGCGCTATTGTCGCCGCGACGGCGTCGAGATCATGTGCGAACTCACGGTCGTGGTCGTCCGCGACGCCGCCGGGCGGGTGACGCATCATTTCGCCATGCTGGAGGACGTCTCCGCCCGCCATGCCGCCGAGCAGGAACTGCGGCGCAGCGAGTCCCGGTGGCGGACCTACCTGAAAATAGCCAGCGAGATCCTTTACGCGATCACCCCCGAAGGCCGGTATAAGTTCGTTTCCGAAGCATGGACCTCCAAGCTCGGCCACGAGGTCGCTGAGGTGATCGGACGGCACTACACCGAGTTCGTCCATCCGGAAGATATTCCGCTCATGCGCGATTTTATCGCCGAGACCCTCAACGTCGGCGTGAACCCCGGCGGCATCGAATACCGCGTGCGGCAAAAGGACGGCCAGTGGATCTGGCACGCCACCACCGGTTCGGCCTATACCGACCGCGACAATCGCCGGGCCTTCTTCGGCGTCGGCCGCGATATCAGCATCCGCCGTCGCGCCCAGGAGGAGTTGAAGCTCGCCCTGGCCCGCCGCGAGGAACTGGAGCAGATCGTCAACCGCTCGCCGTCCATCGTTGTGCTGTGGCAGGCCGAGGAGAACTGGCCCGTCGAATACGTTTCCCAGAGTATCCGTCAGTTCGGCTACCAACCGGATGACTTCACCATCCGCCGTCTCAGTTTCCGCGGCATCACCCATCCCGACGACCGCGAGCGGGTCGGCTCCGAGGTCGACGCGCACGCCGCCGCCGGCCACCACGAATACAGCCAGGAATACCGCATCGTCTGCGCCGACTGCTCCGTGCGCTGGGTGGACGACCACACCGTGGTGCGCTTCGATGTGCGGGGCAACGTGACCCATCACGAGGGGCTCATCACCGACATCACGCCTCGCAAGGACGCCGAGGAGCGCGAACGCGCCCTTCGCGAACGCGACCTGCGCCTGGCGGGCGAGGTTCAGCACCAGCTTCGCCCGCACGTTTTCCCGGACATCGGCGAAGTCGAGATCGAGGCGCTTTCCCAGGCATCCCTCCACATTGGAGGCGACTACTACGATGTGCTCCCCGTCGATGATCGTCGCTGGGGTTTTGTGATCGCCGACGTGGCCGGCAAGGGCCCGGCCGCCGCCTTGATGATGGCGTCCTGCCGCGCCACGCTCCGCCTCTGCGCCGCCGGCGAGCGCAGCGCCGCCGCCGTGGTCCGCCGGGTGAATCGTGCGCTCCACGGGGATATGCCGCGCGGCATGTTTATCTCGCTTTTTTACGGCATCCTGGACCTCGACACCAACCGCCTCACTTACGTGCGGGCGGGGCATGAGCCGGCCTTGCTCCTGCGCGCCGGCGGTGCGTCGCCGGTGCTGCTTTCCGCCGGCGGGCTGGCGCTGGGCTTCGACGAGGGGCCGGTGTTCGACGCCATGCTGGAGGAAACCTCCGTGGATCTCGGGGCCGGCGACCTGCTGGCGCTTTACACCGACGGCATCACCGAGGCCGCCAACGCCGCCGGCGAGGAGTTCGGCCGCGAACGCCTCGTCACCACGTTGACCGGCCAGGAGCAGACCCCCTTGCCCCGCGTGGTCGAGAAGCTCAACCGCTACCTGCGCCAGTTCTCCGCGCTCGCCTCGCGCAACGACGATCGCACGCTCCTCCTCGTCCGCCCCCGTTGAGCGGAGGGGCTTTGCCTGTCATTTCACCTTCGCGCACACGATGCAGTCGCGCGGTTCCGCGCCGAGGTTCGGGGCCACATGCCAACGGCGCAGCACGCCTTCGCGGGTCATGCCCGCTTTTTCCATGACTCGGGCGGACGCCGGGTTCTCCGCGTCGCAAAACGCCCACGCGCGGTAAATCTCCGGCTGCGCCAGCGACCAGTCCGCCAACGCCTTCAGAGCCTCCGCCGCATAGCCCCGATTCCAGTGCGCCCGCGCGAGCAGGTAGCCGAAACACGCCTGGGAGCCGCCGATGGCAACACCGATCGAGCCCACCAGCGCGCCGGTTTGCCGTTCGAACAACAGCCACGGAAGGTGCCCTTCGTTGCGCGTCCAGGCGGTCTCGCATAACCCCAAAAAATCCCGCGTCACACCGATGTCGGCGTGTGACCGCCAGGAGAGGTGTCGCGTCACGTCGGGGTCCTGCGCATAAGTCGCAAACACCCGCTCCGCGTCCGCGATTCGCGGAGGCCGCGCGTCAAGCCGTGCGGTTGAAAAAGTCTCGGGAGGCCGGACGCGAAGGATTTCTCTCATGCTTCATCCCAACTTCGACGTATTCGCGGTGTCAGCGAAAAACGTCGAATGTCACCCCGGTTGCCGGCCGTGATAACCGGCCTTTTCGTTTGCGGAAAAATGCGGACGCATTCCAGTGCCCTCATGCATTACGACGTTGTGATCGCCGGAGGCGGCTTCGCCGGCGCCTACTGCGCGAAGACCTTGGGGAGGCTCCTGGGTCGGGGCGGTGAAAAACGCGTCGCGCTCATCGCCGAACGCAACGTCCTCGTCTTCCAGCCCATGCTGGCGGAGGTCGCCGGTTCCTCGCTCAGCCCCACCGCCGTGGTCAATCCCCTCCGCCAGCTCTGCCGGCATGTGGACGTGCTGCAGGGCCACATCCGCCGCATCGACTGGGCCGCCAAAACCCTGTCGCTCGACGGAGGCCGGTTTACGCGCGATCACCAGGTTACGTTCGACCACCTCGTGCTGGCCCTCGGCAGCGTCACCGACCTCTCGCGCGTGCCCGGCATGGCCGACCACGGCCGCCCCATGAAGTCGGTGGCCGACGCGCTCCGCCTGCGCTCGACGCTCATCAATCGCCTGGAGGAGGCCAACCTCGTCGAGGACCCCGCAGTGCGCGCGCGGCTGCTCACGTTTGTCGTGGTCGGTGGCGGCTACACCGGCGTGGAGACCGCCGGGCAGGTGCACGATTTTCTGCGGGGCTCGCAAAAATTCTACGCCAACCTGCGCGGCGCCCGCATCCGCGTCGTGCTGGTCCACGGGCACGGCGGCCTGCTGGCCGAGATCGGCCCCAGGCTCGGCGAGCACGCGCTCCGCGTCCTCCAAAAGCGCGGCATCGAGGTGCGGCTCGAAACCCGCGTGGCCGAGGCCACCGCGAGCAAGGTCCTGTTCGCCGCCGGCGCGTTTGTCGAGGCGCACACCATCATCTCCACCATCGGCAACGCCCCCAATCCCGTCGTGCTCGACCTCTGCCGCCAGCTCGGCATCGAGACCGAGAAGGGCCGCGTGCCCGCAGAACCCGTGCTGCGCGCTCGCGGGCAGACTCACCTCTGGACCATCGGCGACTGCGCGGCCGTGCCCTGGAACGACCGGGGCGAACTCAAGACCGCCCCGCCCACCGCGCAACTTGCGCTGAGGCAAGGCGTGCAGCTCGCGCAAAATATCCACCGTTTTTTCCAGGGACGCCCTCTGCGGCCCTTCACCTACCGTTACCTCGGCCAGCTCGCCACCATCGGCGAACGCGAGGCGGTGGCCGAGGTCCTCGGTTTCCGCTTCAGCGGCTTTCTCGCCTGGTGGATGTGGCGCACCGTTTATCTGGCCAAGCTGCCCGGCGTGCTTCGCCGGCTGCGCGTGATGATCGACTGGACCTTCGACCTGGTATTCCCCCGCGACCTCAGCCTGCTGCTGCCGCCGCCCGACGAGATCATCCGCCCCATCCACCTCGAAAAAGGCGAATTGCTATTCGAGCGCGGCGAGGTCTGCCGGGCCTTTTTTTACCTGAGAAAGGGCGGCCTGACCTTGCGGGCCGAAGGCGAGCCCGACCGCGTGCTCGGCCCGGGGGCCATCATCGACCAGGCCGAGCTGGGCGCGGACAACCGCTGGCGCAGCCGCGCCTTTGCCGCCGAGAGCGCCGATATCGTGGTCATCCGCGGCCGCGCCCACGAGCTGCTCCAGAAAGAACTGCGGCTCACGGCCCGCTGAGACTTTGGCGCCCGTAGTGTTTTTTTGTCCTGCGTTTGTGCGCATTGTTCGCCAAGAATTGCAAAGGCCGGCGGTTGTTCGCCGGATACACTGTTTTCAACATGACGGCCACTCACGCAGGACAGGACCGTGAAGACGCGCAACGGGAGATCACCCGGCTTTGTGCGCAGACCAGCCGCATGCTCATGCAGCACGGCGCCGAAAGCGCCCTGGCCGAATCGGTCGCGCGCCGACTCGGCCTGGCCCTCGGCGCGGACGAGGTGGAGATCGCGCTGATGGCCAACGGCCTTACCGTGACCACGGTGCAGTCGGGCCGCTCCCACACGACCGTGCTGCGCATCATCGACCGCGGGCTCAACATGCACGTGGTCACCGAGGTGCAGCGCACGATGTTGCTCGCCGAAGAAAGGCACCTCGATCTCGCGGCCGTCGCCCGGCGGCTGGACGCCATCCAGCCCCTGCGTTACAAACGCTGGCTGGTGTCCGTGATGATCGGCCTGTCATGCGCGTGTTTCGCGCGGCTGGCGCTTATGGCCAGGGGAATCGAGGGCGATTTCGCCACGCCGGCGCTCACCTTTGCGGCCAGCGCAGTGGCGATGCAGGCGCGCCAGTATCTGGCGCATTTCCATTTTAATCCGCTGGTGAATTTTGCGGTCGCCGCGTTCATCGCCACCTCAATCGCGGCGCAGGGCATGCTTCATGGCTGGGTGGACAACCCCAAGATCGCCATGTCCGCCTGCGTGTTGCTCTTCGTGCCCGGGTTCCCGCTGATCAACGCCGTCTCCGACATGGTCAAGGGCTACATCAACACGGGCATCTCGCGCGGCGTCATGGCCGTGCTGCTGCTCCTGGCGAGCTGCGGCGGTATCCTGCTTTCAATGACAGTCTGGAACGTATGGACATGGCTGTGAGCACGCTTCTCTTCACCCTTCAGGACATGGGACTGGCGGCCGTGCCCGCCGTCGGCTTTGCCATGGTTTTCAACGTGCCGAGGGGCGCGCTGCTCTATTGCGCGCTTGGCGGCGCCCTCGGCCACGGCCTGCGTCTCACGCTGCACAGGACCGTCGGCATGCCCATCGAGTGGGCGACCTTGATCGCCGCCTTCGCCGTGAGCCTGCTCGGTATTTATTGGGCGCGTCGCTGGAGGGCCCATCCCAAGGTCTTCACGGTGGCCGCCATGATCCCGATGATCCCCGGCGTCTATGCGTTCACCGCCTTGCTGGCGGTGATCGAGATCGACCGGCGGGGGTTCTCCGAGGAGCTGCTCAACACCGCGATCACCAACGGCCTGAAGGCCCTCTTCATCGTGTCGGCGCTCGCCGTGGGCCTGGCGCTGCCGGGACTGCTGTTTTACCGGCGCAGGCCCGTGGTGTGATGGCGGTGGCATGACGCCGCCGCCGCCCGGGCCGGCGGCCGGACCAACGGGAATTTACATCCGCCTGTCCCCGGGGAAGCCGGGGGGTTACGGGAAGAGTGCCTGTTCGCTCCAGCCCTTGACGGTCTTTTTGTAGGCCAGGCGCTCGTGCAGGCGGAAGGGGCGTTCCTGCCACAGCTCGATGTTGTCCGGCACGACCCGGTAGCCGCTCCAGTGGGGCGGGCGGGGCATGCGGCCGCGCGGGTGCTTGACCATGGTGGCGGCGACCGCGCGTTCGAGCTCGGCGTAGCCGTCGAGCGGCTGGGATTGTTTCGAGGCCCAGGCGCCGATGCGGCTCAGGTAGGGGCGCGAGTTGAAATACGCGTCGGCCTCCGCGTCGGTCACCGGCTCGACCCGGCCGGTCACGCGCACCTGACGGCCGGGCGGGTTCCAGTAAAAGCACAGCGAGGCGTAGGCGAGGTGGCGGAGATCGTCGGCCTTGGGGCTCTCGGTGTTGGTGTAGAAAACGAAGCCGTTTTCATCGGCGTGCTTGAGGAGCACCATGCGCACCGACGGACGCCCATCGGCGTCCACCGTGCCGAGCGCCATGGCGTTGGGCTCGTGGACGCCGTGGCGCTTGGCGTCCTCCAGCCATGACAGGAACGTATCCAGTGGCTTGTTCATGAGCACAGATTGTAGGGCATGGAGCCGCGTCGCGCTGCGCATTTTTTGACCAATGCCGCGCACCAATCGCCCCGTTCCGCCCTAGCCGCACCGTCCCGAAGGCGATCAACGATGCGGGCGACCGATGCGGCCCCGATGGTGCGGCCGCTGGTTTCCGAGCGAAAAAATCAGGCCAGTGCGGCGCGCACCAGATCGGCGATGGCCGGGGGGAGATCGAGGCCGAGCGCGGCGTGCTGGGCGGAGGGGCTGAGTTTGCGCCAGGTTTTGCGGAGGATTTCGATGAACTTCTCCCGGGGATACTCCGCGTGCTGGGCGGCGAAGGAGCCGATTTCGTTTTCCAGGAAAACGAGCACGGCGGCGTCTTCGAGGATCTGCGTGCCTGGGTTGGTCTTGAGGCCGGATTTGGAGATCCATGTTGCGGCCTCCGCGGCCTCTGCCGGGGCGACGCCGGCGGCGAGCAGGAGTTCGCGGGCGCGTTCGGCCTGCTTCACGTAGAGCGAGCGGCGCCACGCGAGATAACCGGCCTTGCCCTCGGGGAAGGTCGCGCGGGGCGTGAGCCAGCGTTCGAGGTGCTGGCCGCGTGCGGCGAGGCGCAGAATGGGCGTGGCGTCGGGCGCGAGTTTCACGACCCAGGTCTCCACGCGGTCGGCGTAAACGAGTTCGGCGGGTCGGCCGTCGGCGGCGCGGGCGGGGTCGGCCGCGTGGGCCGCGTCGATCAATCGGCGGGCGCGGTCGTGGGGCGTCTCGGTCATGGGCTGGTCGCGGGGACGGCTTCGATGATGCGGGCGCGCACGGCGGCAAACCAGTCTGCGAGCCGTTGGGTCTGCTCGGGCGTGAGACGTGCCTCGGCGTGCGCGAGTTTATAGGAGGGGAGCGGCATCTCGCCCTCGCGGATCAACTCGGCGGACTCTTCGAGTTTGCGGGCGGCGCGCTTGGGGGTGTAGTCGGCGAACGTGGAGAAATTGAGGTGTTTTTTGCCGTCGTTCACATGCCACGCGAGCCACCAGCCTACCGGCTGGATTTCGGCATACCAGGGGTAACGGGTGGTGTTCGAGTGGCAGTCGTAACAGGTGTTCTCCAGAAGGGTCTTGATCTCGGGAGGCGCCGGATGGTGGGCGGTGAGGTCGCGCGCGTCGGGAGCGCCGGGGCCGAGGTTTTTGACAGGGCGGTGAAATTGCATGGAGATCCCGATGATCGCCATGCCGAGGAGGGTTTTGCTCAGGATGCTCACGATAGGAAATGGTGTAGGGTGTTTTTCTGAAGAAACTCAGGCCGTCGAACTCTGCGAGTGAGAGCTGAAGCCGGCTGGGCCGGCATTGCCCTCGACGGCGCGACCCGCCGGGTCGCCTCCGTCTCGGTCGCCTTGGCCGAGCCCGCTTCTCCTTTCACTCCGACCCGATTCATTTCAGAAACCCACGCTGGGGGCAAAACCACCGGCGGTCAAAGCCTGTGCGATCCACCGGCCAGGTATGCCAGAGGCGCGTGCCGTTGACCGCCTCAAGGAGATTGTGGGCGGCGACCGCCAGGTCTTCGGCGCACCAAAAATCCCGAGCTGCCTCGGGGTCATGCTCGGCGGCGATTTGCGCGGCCTGCGAGAGCACGACGCCGCTCATCGGGGGCAGCATGCAGCCCAACGTGACCAAGACTCCCTGGAGCCTCGACAGCACGGCTTTGCCGCCGACCGAGTGCTCGGTGACGACGCAGACGACGGGTTTTCCGAGCCACAAGGCGGTGCCCTCGGCGGGCGTGGCTTCCTCGAGGAAGCGTTGGAGGTGGCTGCTCCACGAATCCCAGTGCGTGCCGGTGCCGATCACCACGGCGTCGGCTGCGGCCAAGGAGTCGCGGGAGGCGGCGAACCCCGGGCTGTTCGCGAGCGTGTGGCGGGTAACGTCCGCAAGCGGCGCGAGCAACTCGGCCACTTGGTCGAGAGCGGCGGCGGTATTTCCGGCGTCTCCGGCCAGCGCGGTGTTGAGCAGCAGCACTCGCGGACGCCGTTCGTGAGCGCTCTGGAGCGAATAACTAACCCATTGTGTTAGTTGTTCGGTTGGAGAGGGGGGCGGGGGTGGGGCGTGCATCGCGGGTTGTTCTCTGGAGAAACTGACGCGGGGACACGATTCAATTTGGACGGGGACGGGGAAAGCGGGCCTCGGTCGTTCGCGCGCGCACCGATTGAACGGCCGCCCGCAGGCGTTTTCAGCGAGGGAAGGCGCGCCTCAGATTGTCGCACACGATGGCGGCGGCGACGGCCGCGTTGAGCGATTCGGCTCCGCCGTATCTGGGAATGGTCACGAAGCGCGACACGGCAGCTCGCACGCCGGGAGAGAGCCCGCGGCCTTCGCCGCCGATGACCACCACGGCGTCGCGGAGGGGCGGGAGCTTATGGACATCGTCGCCGCCCAGGTCGCAGCCGAGCACGGGAACGGTGGCGGCGACCAGTGTTTCCGGCAGGTCGGCCGTGTGGATTTTGACACGGGCGAAGGATCCCATGCTGGCGTTGATCACTTTCTGGGAAAACAGGTCGGCGCAGTCTGGCGAGAGCACCACCCGGTCAAACGCGAACCAGTCGGCCACGCGGATGAGCGTGCCGACGTTGCCCGGATCTTGGATGCCATCCAGGGCGAGGGTGAGACCGCGGGCGAGACCGCCGGCCGGCAGGGTGGGGCGGCTGATTTTCCCGACGGCGAAGACCGAGGACGGGGTGGGCAGGTGGCTGATGCGCGCCATCTCCTCGGGCGAGACCGGGGTGCGTGCGAAGCGAGCCGGCCCATCCCAGGTTGAGGCGGCGTAGAGTTCGGCGAAGGCGACGCCGGCCGCGAGCAGTTCGCCGACAACTTTCGGGTTTTCGACGACGTAAAGGCCTGCGGTCTCGCGTGGTTTTTTCTCTCGAAGCGACCTCAGGCGGGAGATCTGGGCTTTCGTCAACATGTCTCCCCACACAACCCCGACTTGCCGGGAAGGCAAAGCAAACGCTCCCCGACAACAACCACCCCATTGTGTTAGTTGTAACCGGATAGGCGACCGGGGACTTCGGAATAACTAACACAATGGGGTGGTTGTTCGGGTGGGAGACGGTGGTTTGGGGCTGGATTTTTTTGACCTCGCGTCGGGGGCGGCGGGGTGCGATTCGGTTTTTGCCGCGCGGTTGGCGCCGCGCTTTTTTCCTATGAATGCCCAGACTTTTTTCCGAACCATCGGCTTTTTGATCATCTTGTTTCTCGTCGTTTTTGTGAGTATCGAGAATACGCACAGGATCGACTTCCACTTCTCATTGGTCTCCGAAAAACCCGTGAGATACTCCGCCGCCGTCATCTATTTCGCGATGTTCGCGGTGGGTGTGGTGGGGGGCACGCTGTTGCACAACTCGGGTGGAAAATCCGGCGCTCGCGGCGGCGACTCGGGCGGCAAAAAAAAGTGAACGCGTCTCCCGTTTTTTCCTGAACGCGGCTCCGGTTTGGGCCGCGTCGGGGGTTCCATCTCATGGATATCCTCTGCGAGAATACGCTTGAATGAACCGCGCCGAGGGCGCGCATGGTGGCGGCAGCGCGGGCGAGCCACGTCGTCTTGATGGAGGCGTTTATGTATCGCCGCCATCCTCAGACGGCGAAGTTCGTCGAGATTGTGCGTACCGGAGAGCTCGGCCGGGCTGGGGCTCGCCAGGATCGTAGGGTGCGCCTCCATTCCACGCGGGACTGGGTGCATGTACCCTCGCCGTGGGTGGTGAACCGAGAAGGCGCGGCGCCCGTCGATTTGGCTGTTTCGCGAGGGAGCCGAATGGCCCGATGAGATCGCGGTGGAGGCCGGGCCGTTGTATGCGTTGGAGGTCGATGCGTTTGCGGTGGCGTTGCGCACGGGGTGGCGCGACTTGTCGGCGATGACGACGGACGACACGATGGGAAACCTCGCCACGCTCAACCGTTGGCGCGCGGCGATCGGACTGGAGTATGCGGCTGATAAATCGCAGCCACGCCGTCCTTGCCGAAGTGAGGACGTGCGGCTAGGCGTTGGGGCCATGAAACGCCTCGCCCTGCCTTGTTTGGTGTTGGGATTGCTTGCCGTCTTCGCCGTCCCGCTGCGGGCCGCGCCCCCGCCGGAGGCTCCCCAGCCGGCCGACCAATCCCCGGCCGGAGCCATCAGCAAGACCGTGGCCACGGTCACTGGAATCGCCATCTCACCGTTGCTCGGCACCGGGGCGCTCGGCATCTATGAAAACCTGAGCGCGAAAACGCCCGAGAAGAAGGCCGCTTTGCCTTGGTATGCGCAGTGGTCTTTCATCCTGCCGGCGCTGGCGATCGTCGGCGTGTGCGCGGCCAAGGACTCTCTTGGCGCGATCCTGCCGCCCGGCATGAAGAAGCCGCTCGACGTCCTGGAGACCATCGAAAACAAGGCCACCGGTCTCGTCGCGGCCGGCGCGGTCGTGCCTTTCACGATGAACTCGTTGTCCCAAATGATCGTCGCCCATGCCCCGGTGTCGCCCGTGATCCAGTCCACCGGACTCGCCGCCATCCACATCGGTGCGATCGACGGCTCTTGGTTCCTCAATCTTCTCACGGTGCCCTTCGGGATCGCGGTGTTCCTGCTCGTGTGGATGGCTTCGCACGCCATCAATGTGCTCATCCTGCTCAGCCCGTGGGGCGCTATCGACGCGGCTTTGAAGGGTGCGCGCACCGCGTTGCTCGGCCTGATCACGTTGTCGGCCACGCTCAATCCCTGGATCGGCGCGGCGCTTTCGTTGGTCGTCATCGTGGTCGCCTACCTGGTGGCCGGCTGGGCCTTCCGCCTGACTGTTTTCGGCACGGTTTTTTCGTGGGAGTTCCTCACCGGCGCCAAGCACCGCTTCAAGCCGTCGGGCAAGGCCAACACGCTTTTCTCCAGCAGCCAGCTCGCCAAGCAGGGTGTGCCCATGCGCACCTACGGACGGTTGATCAACGAACCCGAGAACGGCCGCCTCGCCTTCACCTACAAGCCCTGGCTGGTGCTGCCTGAGAAAAAGGTGACCGTTGCCCTCGCTGCACCCTCGGTGGGCAAGGGGCTGTTCTTCTCCTCCATCCGCGACGCCGAGCGCACGGCCTTCGTGCTGCCGCCTCGTTATCGCGGACACGAGGACGCCGTCGCGCGCATCTACCAGCTAGAAGGCGGCGTGCAGGATGCGGGTCTGCTAAAGGCGTGGGGCTCGCTCCGCGAGCTATTCGGCGGCGGCGCGGCCAAGGCGCAGGTGGTGTGAACGGCGTCGCCATCGGGGCTGTGAACGTTTTTTTCGGAGCCTATGACCAATACTTGGTGAATGGGCTTCTGAGATAATTTGCAGTCAGGAATATTTCTCGGTCCGGGCCGAGGGACGATTCATTCCGGTCATGCACTCCTCCTTCCGCTGGTACGGGTCCTCGGACCGTGTTCCCCTCGCTTGGTTGCGTCAGATGACGCCGCAGCCGCTGGTGGTCACTCACCTTGCGCACATCGCGCCGGGCGAGGAATGGCCGGTCGCCGACTTGCTCGCGTTGCGGGCCATGCTGGACGCGCATGGTCTGAGACTCGGGCCGGTCGAGAGCGTATTCTGGACCGATGACATGAAGCTCGGCCGGCCCGGCCGCGAACGGCACATCGAGAACTACCGCCGCACGCTGCGCAACCTGCGGAAGGTCTTCCCCGAGCGGGAGGAACTGGTCGTCACCTACAACATCATGCCTCTGGACTGGGGCCGCACCGATCTTGGCCGCCTGCACGCCAACGGGGCGCGCAGCCTGGCCTACGACCACGCCGAGTTGGAGAAGATTGATCTCTCGCAGGGGCTTTTCCTGCCGGGTTGGGGGCGTCGTTACAGCGGTGAGGAGTTCGCCGCCCTGCAGGGCGAGTATGCCGCGCTTGGTGAAGACGGACTGTGGGCCAACATCGGCCACGTGCTCGAGGCCATCGTGCCGGTGGCCGAGCAGCTCGATATCCGCCTCGCCGCCCATCCCAACGATCCGCCGTGGCCCTACCTCGGGCTGCCGGCGTTGCTTTGCGGAGCCGAGGGCATTCGCCGGCTTTTGGCGCTGTATCCGAGCCGGTCCAACGCGTTGTGTTTCTGCACCGGCAGCCTGGGTGCCGATCCCGCGAACGACGTGATCGCGATGATCCGCGAGTTTTCCGAGTCTATCGCCTGGATGCATATCCGCACGGTGAAGACGACCGGGCCCAAGCGGTTTCACGAGGCCGATCACGCAGACCCGGAGGCCAACGTGGACTTGCTTGCGGTCGTCCAGACGCTGCTGAAGGTCGGTTGGGACGGCGTGTTTCGCTCGGACCACGGTCTTGATATGCTCTACGAGACGGAGACCGGCACCAACGGCTATCCGGCGATTGATCGCTACGTCGCCAACAAGCTCCTTTGGGGTTATGCGCAGGCCCTGCGCCGCGCCGGGGTTGCCGCCGCTCCGGCGGCCGTGGCGGATTGAGCCCCGCAGCTCGACGCCGCCACCGCGGCCAGCGCCCGTGCATCACACGCAGTCGGGGCGGCTCATCCATCAGGCGATGGGCCGCCTCATTAGGCAGCGCACCCGCTTCATCATCGCGCACAGCTTCTCCACGATCCAGAATGCGGACATGATTCTGGTGATGGAGCAGGGCCGCCTTGCCGAAATGGTCACGTACGCCGAGCTGCTGGCCAACGGCGACCTCGACGACCACCTGCACTCGCGGCAGTTCAAGGAGGACTGCGCGGGTCGTGAAGCCCCGGTGTGACCCGGTTTTATTTTGATGTCCGGTAACGCATGATGCCGCTGCGATCACCTTCGGACGAAACGTAGATCGTGCGGCTGTCGGCGCCGAAGGACACGCCCTCGGCTTGGGCGAGACCATGCGGCGACAGCACGAGGGGCGGGCGTTTCAGTGCGGTTGCCCAAGTCTCTCCCGGCTCGTGTTTGAAGACCAGCACGTCGCCATAAGTCACGACGACTGCGGCCGAACCGTCGGCCGCGAAGTCCATGCCCGTGGGTTGCGCGCGGTAACGACCGGTGGGAATGGGCAGCAGCTTCTGGGCGGCCGTGGGCTGCGGAAACGCCGAATCGGGCAGTTGAGCGATAGGCATGGCTGCGGGGACCACGCCGTCGGCCGGCGGGCGCAGTGGCAGGGTGTAGAGGCCACGCGGCGAGGTGCGCTTGGCAAGCAGGTAAACCAGGCCGGCGCGGGCGTCCACCGCCACCGCCTCGCAGTCGCGGGGACCGTCCAGGTAGCGGACGGGGATTTGCCAGGCGACGGTCGCCGGGGTTTCTTGAGTCGGCGAGAGCGTGGCCGGGTCGGGTTCGGCGACCACGTAGAGAGCGCAGTCGCTCCGTTGGCTCCCGTTGTCGCCCACATCGGCGACAAGCAGCCAGGGGCGCCCATCGAGTTCGAACGAGGCCATATCCTCCCAGTCTTGGTTGACTGCGCCAACGATGCGCAGGTCGCCGCGCCGGGCGCCGTTGGGATCGAGGGCGTAGAGCACGGGCTGGCCGCCGCTGTCGTTGTGGGTCCAGATCATTTTGGCGTCGCGGCGCGAAGCGGCGAGACCGCTGGATTCACGGATCGGCGCGGGCATGGCGCCGGCCCGCTGGGGCGCTTCATACGGCGCCGTTTGCGCACACGCCGAGAGCAGCGCGATCAGACCGGCGTAGAGAAACGGTGCACGCATAAATCGTCGGTGTTCACGGGCATCGGGGTGTTTTGGGTATGCAATGAGCCGTTCACAAGGAGGATTGAGACGGCCCGTCGAAGTCCACTGCAGAAAGGGTATGACGAAACGTCGTGGCGGGCGCGTGTCCAGCTCGTCGGTTTGTGCATATCCGGCGGGAGCTTTGTCAGATAAAATTCAAACAAGGCGAACAGCTGGTTAAACCTTGGATCTTTTTGGGAAAAAAATTCATAATAATATGTTAATCAATAATTTGAGATTCATAAATATTTCAATTAAATGAAGCGATTAATTTTTTAAATTGAACCTTGCGGCATGTTCTTTGCTCGCCCGACTGTTTGCCCAAAGCCCATGCACGCCACAACGTCCACGCACTCCCCGGTTATTCGTTTAATGCCATTATGACTAAGTGGAAATATGGGGTTATCATAGCTGTCGTGGCCTTGGGTGCGGGTGCCTACGCTTACAATGCGTATTCCTCCAAGAAGCAGCAACCCGCCAAGGTGGAGACGCCGAGATCGGCACAGGAGCCGCTCAAGGTCACCACCTATGTGGTCAAACCGGCGCCTTTCGTGGAAACACTGGCGGCCACGGGCACCCTGCGGGCCGACGAGAGCGTGGACCTTCAGGTCGAGGTTTCGGGCAAGGTCATATCCATCAATTTCCAAGAAGGCGGTCCGGTCAAAAAGGGTGATCTCCTGCTCAAGATCAACGATTCCGAACTGCAGGCGCAACGCACTCGCGCCGATTTCCGCAAGCAAATCGCCGAACTGAAGGAGCGCCGCCTGGCTTCGTTGCTCCAAGGCGGGGGCGTGCCGCAGCAAGACTACGATACCGCGCTCAACGAGCTCAACGTGCAGAAGGCCGAGATTGCGTTGATCGACGCGCAGATCGCCAAGACCGAGGTGCGCGCCCCCTTTGACGGCGTGATCGGCCTGAGATTTGTGAGCGAAGGCGCCTTTATCACCGCCACCTCCAACGCCGCCGTGCGCATCGCCACCTTGCAGGCCCTCGATCGCATGAAAATCGATTTCAACGTGCCGGAGAAATACTCCAGCCGCCTGCGCATCGGCACCCCGATCTCGTTCTCCGTCGCCGGCGGGTCGAGTCGTTTCAGGGGCGAGGTCTATGCCATCGAGCCCCGCGTCGACGTCTCCACCCGCACGGTCTTGCTCCGGGCGGTCTGCGTGAACGCCAAGCGGCAGTTGCTTTCGGGTAGTTTTGCCAGCGTCGAGTGCGAATTGCCGGCAGTGGAGGATGCGATTCTGGTGCCCGCCGGCGCGGTCGTGCCGGGGCTGACATCGAAGACGGTTTTTGTCATCAAGGACGGCAAGGCCGAGCGCCGCACGGTCGAAACGGGCACCCGCACCGAGTCGATGGTTCAAGTCATGTCCGGTCTTTCCGTCGGTGAACAAGTGATCGTGTCCAACATCCAGCAGATTCGCCCCGGTTTGCCGGTGCAGGCGGCCTCGCCCAGGGCAGGCAAAGACGGCAAACCGCCCGTCGAGGCGGGCAAGGATAAGGCTCCGCCCAAGGAGAAACGCGAGGGACCAGCCAAGGCGCCCTGATCGCTCCCGACCTTATCTTATCGTATGAGCATAGCCGAAATCTGCATTCGCCGCCCGGTTCTGACCGTGGTGCTGGCGATCTTCATCACCATTTTTGGGCTGATCAGCTTCAGCCGTCTTGGTGTGCGCGAATATCCGGCGGTGGACCCGCCCACGATCACGATCTCGACCACCTACACCGGCGCGGCCGCCGAGGTCATTGAGGCGCAGGTAACCCAGCCGTTGGAGGAGGCCATCAACTCCGTCCAGGGCATCCGCACGCTCAGCTCCATCAGCCGCGAGGGCTCCAGCCAGATCACGGCCGAGTTCTCGCTCGACACCAATCTCGATACGGCGGCCAGCGACGTACGCGACCAGTTGTCACGCGCGACTCGCAACCTGCCGGCCGACGTCAATCCGCCGATCATCAACAAGTCCAACGCCGACTCGAGTCCCATCTTTGGCCTGATGCTGAGCAGTCAGACGCGCACCCAGCTTGAACTGGGAAAGATTGCCAACGACATCAAGGATCGTCTCCAGACCGTGCCCGGCATAGCTGCCGTGGAGCAGCCGGCCGAAAAGCGCTACGCGATGCGCCTATGGCTGGATCCGGAGAAACTGGCCGCCTATGGGGTCACCCCCCTCGACGTGCGGCTCGCCATCAACCGTGAGAATGTCGAGCTGCCCTCAGGGCGCATCGAGGGCGAGAGCATCGAGCTTTCGGTAAAAACACTTTCACGCCTCAACTCACCGGAGGAGTTCAACAATCTCATCGTGAAGCGCCAGGAGGATCGCATCGTGCGTTTCCGCGACATCGGCTACGCCGAGCTCGGGGCGCTCAACGAGCGTTCGCAGCTCAAGATGAAGAATCAGCCGATCGCGGGCCTGTATTTCCGCCAGCAGCCCGGCGCGAACCAGATCGAGATCGTCGACAACCTTCGCAAGCGCATCGAGCAGGTCAAACTCGAGCTGCCGTCCGACGTGACGCTCGAGATCGCCTACGACAACACCCAGTATGTGCGGCGCTCCATCCTTGAGGTGGAGGAGACCGTGCTGATCGCCTTCGTTTTGGTGCTCCTGGTGGTCTTCTGTTTCTTCCGCGAGTGGCGCACCACGATCATTCCGGTGCTGGCCATCCCGGTGTCGATCATCGGCGCTTTTTTCATCATGGAGCTGGCCGGGTTCTCGATCAACGTGCTCACCCTGCTGGGCATCGTTTTGGCCATCGGCCTGGTCGTGGACGACGCCATCGTGGTGCTTGAAAACATCTACTCCAAGATTGAGGCCGGGATGCCGCCGATCGAAGCCGGCATCAAGGGCACCCAGGAAATCTTCATGGCGGTCGTCTCGACCACCATCACCCTCGCGGTGGTGTTTTTGCCGCTGCTGTTCATGGGCGGTCTTTCCGGACGCCTGTTCCGCGAGTTCGGCGTGACCATCGCCGGAGCGGTGCTGATCTCGGCGGTCGTGGCGCTCACGCTCACCCCGATGATGAGTTCGCGCATTCTCAAGCGGCATGAGAACCACGGTTGGTTTTTCAAAAAAACCGCCCCGTTCTACGAGTGGCTTGACGTCGCCTACGCGCGGGGCCTCGCCGGTTTTTTGAAGAAGCGTTGGCTGGCCTTGGTCATCCTCGCGGTAGCCTGCGGCGGCATTTACGCCTGTTTACGGATCCTGCCCCGCGAGCTCGCCCCGTTGGAGGACCGCGGTCGCCTGTGGGTGCGCGCCACCGCCCCGGAGGGCGTGAGCTACGAATACATGGTCGATTTCATGGATGACGTCACGCGTCTGGTCATGGAACGAGTTCCCGAAGCCCAAGTGGTCATGACCCAGGTGCCCAGCGCGGCCACGCCGGGTGCGCAGGGTGCCGTGAACACCGCCTTTGTGCGCGCCTTTCTGCCCGACAAGTCCGAGCGCTCGCGTTCACAGCAGGAAGTGGCCGATGCCCTCCAGAAGGCCACGCGTTCCCTTTCGGGAGCCCGCATCAACATCGTGCAGGAGCCGAGCATCGGCGAACGTCGCGGCGGCGGCGGCGTGGCCGTCCAATTCGTCATTCAGTCGCCCACGTTCGAGGCGTTGCAGGAAAAGCTGCCCGCATTCCTCGAGGAAGCCCGCAAACGCCCGGAGTTCAGCTTCGTGGACAGTGATCTGAAATTCAGCAAGCCGGAGCTGCGCGTGCGCATCAATCGTGACAAGGCCCAGACCCTGGGGGTGTCCGCCGACGACATCGCCCGCACCATGCAAGCCTCGCTGAGCGGCCAGCGCTTCGGTTACTTCATCCTGGACGGCAAGCAATACGACATCGTCGGACAGCTCACCCGCGATTTCCGCAGCCGTCCCAGCGATCTGGGCAACCTCTCGGTGCGCGCCACCGGCGGCGAACTGGTGCGTCTGGACAACCTGATTTCCATCGAGGAGAGCAGCTCTCCGCCCGAGCTCTTCCGCTACAACCGCTACATCGCGGCGACCGTATCCGGCACGCTGACACGAGGCCGCACGATGGGCGAGGGCATCAAGGCCATGAATGAAGTGGCCGCCAAGGTCCTCGATGATCGTTTCACCACGGCGCTGACCGGTGCTTCGCGAGACTTCGTGGAAAGCTCGGAGTCCCTCGGTTACGTTTTTATTCTCGCGATGGTCTTTATCTATCTCGTGCTGGCCGCGCAGTTCGAGAGTTTCCGCGATCCGTTTGTCATCATGCTCACCGTGCCGCTGGCCCTGGCCGGGGCGCTCGCTTCCCTTTGGATCTTTAATGAGACGTTGAACATCTTTTCCCAGATCGGCCTGATCATGCTCATCGGCCTGATCACCAAGAACGGTATCTTGATCGTGGAGTTCGCCAACCAACGTAAACACGAGCTCGGCCTGAGTCCGCTTGAGGCCGTTCAGGGTGCCGCTTCGGCCCGGCTGCGGCCGATCTTGATGACGACTCTGGCCACCATCCTCGGCATCGTGCCGATCGCGCTCGCGCTGGGTGCCGGCGCGGAGAGCCGAGTGTCCATGGGTATCGGCGTGATCGGTGGTTTGTTTGTCGGCGGTTTCCTTACGCTCTACGTGATCCCGGCCGTCTATGTGATGGTAAGCAGCAAACAAAAGGCGACGGTGACGGAACCGATCTCCGTCCAAGCCGCCCCGATTATTCAGCCGGCGAAATAATCACTGTGGCCGGGAGGGCGTGGGTTTTTGCAGGTGCCCCGTTTCCCCCCTGGCTTCCCTCCCGAGGCCCATCGGGTATGCCGCGTCAACGACCAGGTCCTGAACGCGTGAACCCGGGTTCGATCACGCGGCTTTTGGGCCCGATCGGATGAGCTGACCAGGCGTTGGCTTCTCAGGTTCAAAAACTTGAGAAGCTTATGGGCGTGCGAGCCCCGCCGATGCAGCCTGAAAAACCCCGTCGAAAAGGGGGATCGCGCGAGATGTTGAAACGAATGCTGATCGCGGAACACCGAGGTGCGTCCGCCGGGTGGATGAACGGAGAGCGGCAGTGCGAAGGGGGCAGCGCAAACCGATGATGGTCCGCAGAGAGGGGCCTAGCCATCGCCTGTAAGCAGCCTCCCAACCGGAGGTGTTGCAACGCCCGCAGTGTTGCAACGCCAGTCCGCGCGCGTTTGCTTGCGGGAGGGGGCGTCCGGGGTCGTAAACAATTGCTTACGTGATGGGCGGGCAATCTGCGGGTCGTCTGGGATGACCCGCCCCAGCGGCGTTTACGAATTTCAGCGCAGAGCGACTTGCGACCTGATGGCTTCCGCGTCAAAGCGCAGCTGATACTGGGCGATTTTTTCGCGAAGCGCCGATTGTTCGGCTTCTGTGGGTTGGATGGGGTCGGCGGCCGGAGGAAGCGCGCCGAGGCTCAACACGCAACGGGAGAGGAGGGCTGTCGCCTCGGCCTCGGAAAGACGACCGGCTTCGATAAAGAGATTGTTCGCATCGGCCGGCACCACCTGGTCGGGAGACAGGCGCACCACGGGGACGCCCATGGCGACGACGCGAGCAAGGGCCTGTTCGGCGGCGGGTTGGAAAATCCCGTTGCGACTGCCGACGCCCACGATGCCGGCCAGAGGATGCTGGCGGAGCAGGCGGGCAAACGTCACGAGCACTTCAAATTCACTCGCGCCATCGGCGGCCGGGTCGTTGGGAGACCAGCGGGATGCTCGCAAAACCGCGATTCCGGGCTCGACGCCGGCTCGAAGCTGGCCCGAGCGGTCACGCACCGATACCTCCACGGCACGCGTGCCGGCGGCGGACAATTTTAAGCCCATGACCGTAGCCGGCAGATCACTCGCCGCCTGAGCGACCGTGACTGCGCTCACCAGCAACGCGATCAGTCGAAGGCAGGGAAGTCGGCGTGGCATGGCCTAAAGAAAGCAAAGGCCGTGCCTGCCTATCAGCGGACCCTATGAACATTTTTCACAGCAGTGGCTTCACGGGCGTAAAAAAGCCGGCCTTCAGAAGAAGGCCGGCCGATGATCCTCAAGAGTTCCAACCGTTTAGCTGGAGGGCTGCCGGGCGGCGGGTTGCGCGTCGTTGATGGCGGCTTTCAACAGCAGGCGCACTTCATTCGGCTGCTTGTCGAGCTGGGCGCGGCAAATTTCGAGCACGCGGGGATGCTCGGCGGCGTTGAGCGCAAGGGACAGGCGGGCGGATTCGGCGATGCCGCGCTGGCCGGAGCCGAGGGACGCGAGGATGTTGGTGATGTGCAGTTCGCTGCCGGTGGCCAGGAACGCGCCCCACTGGAGATCCATCGCGGTGGGTGAATCGACGGGGCTGGTGGCCACGGCGGCGGGCTTTTTCTCCAGAAGGGCGGCAAGGTCGGTGCGAACCGCTTCGGAAACACCGGTCATTTGGCGGCGGATGATGGCTTCGCCGCGGGGGTTGCCCGAGAGCCAAAGCGCGGAGGCCAGGATGCGCTGATGCTTTTCAGGCAGAGAGCGGGTTTCCGCCATCCAGAAATTAACGAGCTCGGCGTTCTGGGCAAAAACTTGGCTGAAGAAGCCGATGGCCTGCGCGGGTTGTCCGGCCTGCTCAAAATAGCCGGCTTGGCTCAGCAGATGGACGTTGCGGGCAAACTCCGCCGGACGCGGATTCTGGTAATAAGTGTACACCCACTTCAGGGCCTCGGCCTCGTTGGCGCTAGCGGTCACCTCGTAGGTGGGCAGTCCGCGATGGGGTTGGTTGGCAAAGCTAACAGAGGCGAACCCGAGGCTCGCCACGAACAGGGTCAGGTAGGTTTTCATGGAGATTATAGACAGACTAACGGGGTTTTCGACCCGGTGAAGGGTTTGGGTCGGAGTCGATAAACTAATACAGGAAATGTATTCGTAAAGTCCTGCTAATTGAAATAAATTCATAGCAAAGAGCGGAGATGACATGGGCAGGCCTTCGGCCGGTGGTCGCGGCGTGCCGGTTTTTTTCGTAAACCCACACCACCCGATTGGATGGTGAATGAGGCTGGCTTCGGTGCTCTGGAATCAGCTCCGGCGGGAGAGCCCGACCGCGAGCGAGACCACACCGGCCAGCAGCGCCACGCCTCCGATGGGGGCGAGCAGTATTCCGGGGCCGGGATCACCGCCGTGCACGCCGAAGGCCCCGGCCAGGAAACCCAGGGGCAGCAGCAGGCCGGCGATCAGTGCGGCCGAGGCGAAGCGTGACACCACCGGCCGGTCACACACCCGCACGACGATACCGGCGACGATGTGTAGCAGCGCGACCAGCGTGCCGTGGGTGTGGGCGAGCATGAGCATGGTGCGGCGCGTCTCGTTGCCCACGTCGAGATACCAGCCGCTTTTGAAGCCGTGCAGCATTTCGAGCACGAGGCCGAGAAGGAGGCCGACGGCGAGGGCCCACGAGCCAAGGCGCAGGTGGCGAAGGGAGGCGGACGGGTGCGGGGTCATGGGCGTGTGGGTTCGGCGTTGGCGAGAAATGGGCATCACTCGATCAGGTAAACCGCCCGTTGGTCGCGGGTGTCGAGCAGGCGTTGAAACGGCGCCTCGATAAATCGGCCCTCCTTGTCGAGCAGGGTCGCCGGATTAAAAGCGGGCGGTGCGATTTGCCGTTGCCGCAAGTCGAGGGAGCGCTGGTAGGCGGCGGTGGCGGCGGCAAAGGTCTCGTCGTCGGGCGCCGTGTAATCGAAGGGGTAGTCGGCGAAGCCGGGCAGGGTGAGCAACGCTTTCCAGGCGACATAGCGCACCGCCGCGTAAGGGTCGTTGAGGGTGTTGGCCAGGAAGGGGGATATCCAGTGGCGGCCGGAGGCGGACTGGGCGGGGGCCCAGCCCATGCTCCAGGCGGCGAGCGCGCGTTGGCCGGCGTCGCCCTGAAGTATCCATTTTACGGAGGCGGCGATTTCATGGTCGTCACGGCCGAGTGCGGGCGGGGTCTGGCCATACCATGTCTTGAGGTGCTCCGCCGTCCAGGCGAGCGGACGGTCGAGGTGGCAGAGGTTGCAGGCGTTGGGGCGGCCCCACTCGGCGCTCTCGCGCACGTCGGGCACGCTGACCTGGTGGCTGCGCACCGCCCGCATGAGTCCGAAGGATGAGTAGGGCATGTGGCAGTTGTAGCAGCTGCTGCCCTCGGAGGACGCCGCATGCCGCGTGTGTTTAGTCAGTGCGGCCGGGTCGTTGAACGCGCCGTGGCACTGGAGGCACGCCTGGTTGCCGGTCGCGCCGGCTTGCATCTGGCTGGCCGCCCAGGCGGTGAGTCCGTCGCGGCGCGTGTCGGTGCGGTGCATCTGGTGGCAGCTTTGGCACGAAAAGTCGCCGCCTTTGAAGCAGGGGGAGGCCTCGACGCCGTTGTATTCGCGGCCGGTGACACGCACGCGGCCATCGCCCCAGAAGCTGTTTTCCACCAGGTGCGGATCGCCCATCTGTTGACCGGCCTTGGCCAGGGCGCCCGGGTCTTCGGCGGGCTGGACCACGAAGCGTTCCTGAAGGCTCGCGTCGCCCGGGCGGAAGGTGCGCCCCTCGTGGTTCCAGCGAACGGCGTCGGCGGCGGATTGGAACGCCCACACGCTGTGGCACTGGCCGCAGGCGAGCGATGCCTCGGGCCCCGACATGCGCCCGGGATTGGCGATCAAATCATCGCCGCCGCCGGTGAGATGCGAGAGATAGCGGCGAAGCGGGTTGCGGTGGCGCTGGACATGCTCTTCGCCGCCGCCGTGGCACGATTCGCAGGCGATGCCCAGCTCGGCGACCTGGCTGTCGATGATGCCATCGGCGGAGATGCCGGGCCGGCCCTGGGTGGAATGGCAGTTGATGCAGCCGTTGTTCCAGACGCCCTGCGAGCGGCCCTGGGTCACTCCGGGAGGGCAAAGAAACGTGTCGGTGAGCGGGGCCCAGCGGCGGTCGGCAATGAGCCAGCCGAAGGGGAAGGCTTCCAACGCGTTACCCTGGCCGGTTTCGATCCAGAAGTTTTGCTGGTGGTGGGATCCGGTGAGCAGCACCAGGCGGCGGGGCGGGCCGAGGGAGTCGGTGCCCCCGTCGACGGGGCCTTCGCGCACAAGGAATTCGTCGGCGCGCCGATCCACGCGATAACGGCGGTCGCCCAGGGTGAGTTCCAGGCCGTTCATCGACTCGGGCACCGTGTCGGGTCGCGCGGCCTGCGTCATCGTGCGATGATAAGAAGCATGCCAGCTGGCGTGTTGGCCCGGATGGCAGGAGCGGCAGGTAGCCGAGGTCGCGTAACCGCCGGCGAGGTTCTGGACGGGGCCGGCGGGGATTTCCTTGGCGGGCGGAGTGATCCGGTTCCAGCCCGTCAGCAAGGTCTGGGCAAACACGGCGAGTGCCATCAACGTGATCGGCCATGCCCAGGCCCGCAGGCGTTGCGCGAGCGGACGTCGATGGGGCGGGATAGGGGTGTTTTGCATGCAGGGCCGTGCTGGATTGGATCACTTTAGCATAAGGCGTGCGCGCCGGCTGTTTGAAAAAATTTCAACAGGCCGGGCGCTACCAAAAACGTCCGCCCTGCGTAATATGGTCAATGAACTCCCTCAAGCGTGCGGCGGGCTTGGTTTGCGGATTGGTTTGTTGGATGGCCACGGTGATCGCGGCCGATACCGCCGGTCGCATACCGGTTATCGATGCGAGTCCTCCCGGATTTCCGGTCGAGTTGATGAACCAGCCGGTTTATCGCGGGTTTGCCCTGGTGGGGTGTACGGTGGCCGCCGATGGTTCGGTGGCGGAAGCCTGGGCGTTGCAGGCCTCGCATCGCGCCTTTGCGGAGGCCGCCGAGCAGGCCATCGGGCAATGGCGCTATGCGCCGGCCGATGGCGCGAATCAACGGGAGGAAACTCCGCTGCGCGTGGACATCGTGCGTGTCGATTTTGCGCTGACCGGCACGGTGATCTCTCAAACGCAGTTGGAGGCCTCGCGTGCGGCGTTTCCCGATGACGACGGGCTTTTGCCGCCGTTGCACATGAAGCCATTGGCCAAGGACAACGTGCCGGCGCGATTGGCGGGGCGTCCGCCCGGGGCCATCGCCGGCACGGGCAAGGGCGAGGCGCTGTTGGAGTTTTTTATCGATTCCGAAGGTCGGGTGCGCCTTCCGGTCGTGCTGAATGCCTCGGGACCCGCTCAAGCCGAGGCGGCGCTTGCGGCGGTGCGCGGCTGGCGTTTCGAGGCGCCGCGCGTGGAGGCAAAACCCGCTTCGGTGCGGGTGCGCTGGAGCCTGACATTCCCGGCGGGGTGAGCGCTGGACCAAGCGGGAAACGATGGTGTGTCTCCGTTAAATCATAAGCCAAGAAGACGGAGCCCGGTGAATTAAATGACGAGGGTGTGTTTCTGAGATAAATCGGGTCGGCGTGAGAGGAGCAGCGGGCTCGGCCAAGGCGACCGAGACGGAGGCGACCCGGCGGCGGGCCGCATTTGAAATAAACTTTACTGTCCGCCGCCGGGCGGGTCTTGGCACCGGTCAAGCTGGCGAGGTGTTCACGTTTTTCATGATCACCCAACGTCTTCCAAAGTTTGGCCGGGCTTCCGCCGCCGTGCGTCCCCGTTCCCTCCTCCCGTTCAGCCTGGCGCTGCTCGCCCTCGCCTTCGCTCCCGCCGTCGCACCGGTTTCGCTTCACGCCGCCGAGACCGCCGCTAAACCGAAAAAGGGGTTTCAGCTCGAAGAGGCCTCCATCGACTCCATCCAGGCCGCCATCCTCAAAAAGAAGCTCACCTCCACCGAGCTCGTTAACCTCTACCTCGCCCGCATCAAAGCCTACAACGGCACCGGCGTGAAGGAGCCCGACGGCATCCTCGGCGTCATCGAGACGATCCCGCGCGCCGGCAAGATCAACGCCCTCGGCACGCTCAACCTCCGCCCGGCCGCCCTCAAGGCCTGGGGCTTCCCCGCCAAGATGGCCCGCAGCCTCACCGATCCGGTGGACGACAACCCCGCGTTGCCCGACGCCCTCGAGGTCGCCGCCGCGCAGGACGCCCACTTTGCCAGGACCGGCAAACTCGTCGGCCCGCTCCACGGCGTCGTCATGGCCATCAAGGACCAATACGACACCGCCGACCTGCGCACCACCGCCGGCGCCGACGTGCCCTACGCCAACGACCGCCCGCCGGTCGATGCCACGTTTGTAAAGCGTCTCCGCGAGGCCGGCGCGATCATCCTGGCCAAGTCACAGATGGGTGAATACGCCTCGGGCGTCCCCCGCAGCTCCTGGGGCGGCACGCTCAACAACCCTTACGACACCGAGCGCAGCCCGATGGGCTCCTCCTCCGGCTCGGGCACGGCCGTCGCCGCCAACCTCGTCACCGCGTCCATCGCCGAAGAGAGCGGCACTTCCATCCGCGGCCCAGCCGTTTACAACAGCCTGGTCGGCCTCGCCGCCACCCAGGAGCTCGTCTCCCGCCACGGCATGATCGAGGGCGGCATCAACACCCGCACCGGCCCCATCGCCCGCACCGTCAACGACGCCGCCCGCATCCTCGATGTCATCGCCGGCTACGACCCGCTCGACCCGATGACGTCCGCCAGCGCCCGCCGTCTCCCGCCCAAGCCCTACCACACCTACACCGATTCCAAGCGTCTCGACGGCATCCGCATCGGCGTCATGCGCGAGTATACCCACCGCAAGCTTTTCACCGAGGAGGACACCCAGGCCCTCGATCTCTTCGACAAGGCCGTCGAGGACTTGCGCAAACTCGGCGCCACCATCGTCGATCCCGGCGAGGGCGACCTGCTCACTCCCTACATCCGCAAAAACTTCTACATCCTCTACAGCCCGGCCATGGCCAAGAAGTTCCCCGAGCTCTTCCCCGCGGACGACAAGGGCAAGCCTTCCACCAACCGCCTCGCCACCGTCCTCGATATGACCGTGGATCCCTCCAAGGTCCCCGCCTCGCTCACCATCCGCGATTTCCCGAGCGTCCAGGCGACCGGTCAAAGCGGACACATGCTCGGCTACTACCTGCGCCTGAGAGGCGACGCCAACATCAAGACCATCGCCGACCTCTACGAGAAAGGCTCCTTCTTCAACGACGAGCGCTTCGGCAACCGCCGCTCCGGTCTCGTGCGCAAGGACAAGGACACCGAGATCGACAACAACGCCCGCGTCCACCTCCGCTACGCCGTCCAATACATCGTCCTCAACGCCATGGCCGACCTGAACCTCGACGTGATCGTCTCGCCGACCAACAACATCCCCGCCCCCAAGCTCGGTTCCCCGCGCGTGCCCACCAAGAACGGCCGCCCGCTCGTCTGGAGTTTTATCGGCGCCCAGGGCCTGCCCAACATGACCGTGCCCGCCGGCTTCACCACCGAGGTCTGGGACCGCGTGGTCGATCCCGACAAACCCCGCGTGCCCGTCACCGGCCCCAATGCCGAGCCCGGCGAGACCGAGCCCCAGTCCAAGCTCGTCGGCCCCGTGCCCGCCAAACTCCCCGTCGGCATCGACTTCCTCGGACGCCCCTTCGACGAGCCGACGATCCTCAAGGTCGCCGCCGCCTACCAGAACGCCACCAGGCACCGCGTCCCCCCGCCCGACTTCGGCCCGCTCAAATAACCGTCGGGGCGGCGACTCGTCGCCACCTCGCCGCCCCCGTTTTCAGTCCCCCCGTCTTCACGTTCCCCGACCTTCTTCCGATGCACCTCCGCCTCCCGCTCCGCGCCTTTTTCCTCGCCGCCGTCCTCGCCGCCGGCTCGCCGTTTTTCGCCGCGCCCGCCTTCGCGGCCGACAAAAAATCCACCTTCAACGTCGAGGAGACCACCATCGCCGAGATCCAGAAGGCGATCATCAAGAAGAAGCTCACCTCCACCGAACTCGTTAACCTCTACCTCGCCCGCATCAAGGCCTACAACGGTCCCGCCGTCGAGGAGCCCGAGGGCCTGCTCGGCCCGGTCAAGCCCCTTGCCCGCGCCAAGGGCATCAACGCCCTCGGCACCCTCAACCTCCGCCCCGCCGCGCGCCAGGCCTGGGGCTTCGACGAGCGCAAGGCCCGCAGCCTGACCGACCCGGTTGACGCCGATCCCGCCATACCCGACGCCCTCGAGATCGCCGCCCGGCTCGACGCCGAGTTCGCCCGCACCGGCAAACTCGTCGGCCCGCTTCACGGCGTCGTCATCGCCATCAAGGACCAATACGACACCTTCGACCTGCGCACCACCTCCGGCGCCGACGCCGCCTACGCCAACGACCGCCCGCCGCGCGACGCCACCTTCGTCCAGCGCCTGCGCGACGCCGGCGCCATCATCATCGGCAAGGCCAACATGGGCGAATACGCCTCCGGCTACCGCAGCTCCTTCGGCGGCATGCTCGTCAACCCCTACGACACCGAGCGCAATCCCGGCGGCTCCTCCGGCGGTTCCGCCACCGCCGTCGCCGCCAACCTCGCCACCGTCGCCATCGCCGAGGAAACCGGCCCGTCCGTCCGCGCCCCCGCCCAATACGCCAACACCGTCGGCCTCGCGCCCACCCAGGAGCTCGTCAGCCGCGACGGCATGGTCAACATCGGCCTCAACACCCGCACCGGCCCCATCGCCCGCACCGTCGAGGACGCCGCCCGCGTGCTCTCCGTCATCGCCGGTTACGACCCTAAGGACGAGATGACCGCCTTCGCCATTGGCCGCACCCCCGACCGGCCTTACGAGACGTTCGCCCGGCCCGGCCCGCTCGCCGGCGTGCGCATCGGCGTCATCCGCGAATACATGGACACCTCCGTCTTCGGCGCGCCCGAGGCCGAAAACATCGCCATCGTCGAACGCGCCATCGCCGACCTGAAAAAACTTGGCGCGACCGTCGTCGAGCCCGGCCCCGAGGGTCTCTTCACGCCCTACATCCAGCGCTACAATCCCGTCCTCCACAACAGCTCCTGGACCAAGCTCTTCCCCGAGCTCTTCCCGGTGGACACCAAGGGCAAGCCCACCGCCGACCACATCGCCAAACTGGTCGAGCTGGCCCTAGATCCGTCGAAGTTTCCCGGCAAGCTCACCCTCCGCGACTTCGGCCCCGCAGCCGCCGAGGGTGAGAGCAAATACGGTTACAACCTCTACCTCGCCGCGCGCGGCGACGCCAACATCAAGACCCTCGACGACCTCATCAACAAGGCCCGCTTCTACGTTGATTCCAAGGACGGCAAAACCCCGCCCAAGAAGGCCACGCTCGAGACCGCCAACAAGCCCCTCGCCTACGATACCGCCCTGCGTATGCAGCGCCGCTTCGCCATTCAGCAGATCGTCCTGCAATGCATGGCCGAGCTAAAGCTCGACGCCCTGGTTTCGCCCACCGGCCTGAACCCGTCCCGCAAGCTCCTCGCGCCCAACGAGCCCAACGCCAACGGCAAGGGCAACTACGGCATGTTCAACTTCCTCGGCCAGCAGGGTTTCCCGGTGATGACCGTCCCCGCCGGCTTCACCGCGCAGGTTTACGACCAAGTCCCCGATCCGGCCAAGCCGGGTGCGTACGTGTGGAGCGGCCCGACCCCCGCCAAGCTCCCGGTCGGCGTGGACTTTATAGCCCGCCCCTTCGGCGAACCCACGATCTTCAAGATCGCCGCCGCCTACGAAAAGGCCACCCGCCACCGCCAGCCCCCGGCCGACTTCGGTCCGGTAAACTGACATCAAGCGCCCGGACTGCAATTGTATGGATTTTTATATAGACATTTGTGGAGGTGTTATCTGAGTTTCTGGGTAGATTTACCCATAAATCTATAAATTTCTTAAGTCCCATGCCAACGTCCTTAGCCCGTTTCCCGCGCTCTATATCGACGCTCATTCTTGCCTGGGGTTTCTCCTGGGTTTCCGTGCTGGCCCAGACCGACCAGACCGTTACCGGCAACCTCAATGTCATTGGCAACACCGATTTCGGCGGCAACACCTTCAGCTTCGGCTCGCGTATCGCCGACCCCAATCAAGCGGGGGCGATTTGGTCCTACACCGACGGAGCCGCCCCCCAAATCGCCTGGAGCGCCACCCAGCCCTCCATTGCATGGCTCTGGCAATCCGCCGCCGGCCCGCAACTCAAGTTGGATACCGGTAATGCCCTCAGCCTATTTGCATCCGGCACCAGTACCGCCGCGATCACTCTCAACCCCTCCGGCACCTCCACCTTCAATCAAGGCCTCACCGTTGGCGGCGTACTTACCGCGAGTGGTGGTTTTAAGATACAAAACACCACTGTGCTAGCTACCGACGGATCTAACACCTTGCTAGTCGGGTCCACGCTGCCCGCCGCCAATGTCGCCATCGGCACCACCACCGCCACCGCCCGTCTTACCGTGGCCGGCGCCGACACCTCCGCCAGCTCCGCCGCGGCCAATTTCACCGACTCCACCGGCAAATCGTTATTATTGGTGAGGAATGATGGAAAGGTGGGGGTTGATGTAATTACCGCAGGAAGCTTGATAGATGCTCCTAAAATCATAACATCCGGTCGCTTTTATAAGAGCACATATTCGCATACTGGAGCAAATCCGGTCTTAATCAGCGCGCTATCTGAATGGTCGAGCGATGAACTTCCAATTATCAATCTGGGATTTGAACAAGGAATTGTGCCCGGAACCGAAATGGATACTAAAATTTTTTCATACGCACGAACTGCGCAAGAAAGTCGCAGCTCTATAACGATAGGTCGCGGGAGAACAGACATCGATTCTCCATCGGTATTTATTAATGGCAACGTCGGAATCGGCACGTCGACTCCAGCCACAAATTTACATATAGCAAATACTGATAAAGGCGGTATGCGTATAGGCCTAGTCAATGACTGGACCAATATCAATGTACCGATTGGTGAAAAGACAGTTCAATATAACTTGGACTTCTCGGGCTTTAGAGATGCCATACCCGATCAGATCGGGGCTCGGATTGCGGCTATGCGATTCAATAATTACAACCCTGGTAGCGCCTTGGTACAAAATACCGGTTTGGCCTTCTTCACTAACCCAAGCGGCTGGGGCGGTACAAATGACCTTACAGAGCGCCTTCGAATCACTCCCTCCGGCAACGTCGGCATCGGCACGACCACGCCCACAGCCAGGCTCGAAGTCGCGGGCGATGCCAAGATCACCGGCTCCCTCGCCGTCACCAAACGCGCAACCAAACTCCGCGTCGAACCCCAGGGCGATTTAAGCATGGGTACCTTCACGGCGGGAGCCGACATTCCCTGATGATGGCCGCCTAATTCTGTGCATGGAACCGATCCTGCTTTGATAAGGCACCTCTGTATCGAACAATCCAAATGTATTATGCCAGAGCGTAATAATTTCCGTCGCAGCGGGAAGCCGGCGATGTTTTTGGGACTGCTGGCCGTCCTTCCGCTTCAGGCCGTGGTGCCGGCTGCCGATGCCGTGCTCACCTCCCAGGTGTTTCCGGCGGGTGCATCCACGGTCGCGGGTCTCAAGACATTGACCACCAACGGCTCCGTCACAATACCGGCCGCCGCCCAGGTGGCTTTCAAAGCGGGCACGTCCATCAGTCTTGGGCCGGGTTTTTCCGTCCAGTCCGGCGGCACCTTTTCCGCAGCGATTTCGGATGTAGATACTGATCGCGACGGCATTTCGGATTTGGATGAACTGGCGATGGGATGGAATCCCGAGCTGTATGATTCCCTTCCTGTTACCCCAGAACCTAATCTTGCGCCGATCCCTTCCCAAAAACCAGCCAACTATCCGGCGTGGTGGTTTCAACGGAGGGTCATCGCCGTAAATCCCAATGCGACCAACCCGACTACTCCCGCCTGGCCCGGCGATTATCCCCCGGCGAACGATTATTCGGCGATCAATCAGGGGCAGGTGAAGCACTTGGCTCATCAGGCTTATAAAGAAATGAAAAAGACCTTGGTGGGCGGCACGGGTGCCACCTTGGATGCTCTCTGGGCACAGCCGGTCACAAGCACCGATGACTTTGCCGCAGTCAATCTCGGCCAGATCAAGCACCTTGCCAAACCCTTCTACGACCGCCTCCGCCAATACGACCCCTATATCATCTACCCGTGGTCCAGTTCCACCACTCCGGCCGATGACTATGCCTTGGCCAACATCGGTCAGGTCAAACAACTCTTTGCCTTTGATCTTTCCGAGGTTCTGGTCGACTCCAACCGGAACCTGGTTTCCGACTATTTGGAGAAAAAGTACATCGGCCGCCTCATTCCCGATCTTTTAAATCAAACCGACACCGACGGTATTCCCGACGTGGCCGAATTTCTGTTAAAAACCGATCCCACCCGGCCCGCCCAAGTCGTACCGATCGGCGTGGCTGACGGTTCGGTCGTGAACGGCACGCTCAATTTTCAAGTATTCACCCCATGATCGGATATTTCCTTCAACCGCCCTGCGGTCCCTGCAGCGCCTGGCAAGCCGTGGTACCGCACGTTCAGGGATGAGTGTGGATCTCCGACCTCCTACATCCCTGATTATCACTCTCTGGGCAGTTGATCTATATAAATTTAAATCATCCATATATTTGGCCCGCTTTGATCGATCTCTCTTTTGTTAAATTATACCCATGTTTCCTCCGGATATAACACGCGCCTTGAAATGTTTTTTTATGCTTTGCTTGATTGCGGGTGTTGTCGCCCCCCGACCAATTTGGGCCGAGGTACCCGCCGCTCCGGTGGAGACCAAGAAAGTCATGTTAAAAAGTCGGCCGTTGAAACTTACACCGGAACAACGTCAGCAGTTCCGTTCACTGCTAGCCGACCAACTGATTGCGGGCAACTTGGTCGAAGCCCGCATACTGGCCGTGCAGTTGAACTCTTTGGCATTTGCGATAAAGGATGATCAATCGGAGGCCGATAAAGAAACTATCATCTGGCGCGAGTATTATTTCGCGACCTTGTTGATTATGGCCGGTCAACCCGACAAGGGTGTAGTGGTTGGACGCCGAATCGAGGCGCTGATTGAAGCTGGAATACCTCAATTAACCGACGAGAAAAAAGCTCGGGCTTATGAGTTGTTAGGAGATATTCGTTATCTCATACTGGGTGATGGTGCAAATGCCCTGATTGCTTACGAAAGCGCTGCGACGTTAAAGCCGCCTACGCCAGAGCAAAAACAGAGGGTTGAGGAAATCAAGGCCCGTGCCAAATAAACCATCGAGTTTTTTCATAAGATTTATTATGAACTGCGCCCGCCTGCTGTTACTATTAATGGGGTTTTTCTGGCTGGGCACGGGGCGTTCTTTTGCGGTAAGCCTTAATCTGGAGGCACGAATACTTAGTGGCTATGTGTCCTCCGGTAGCTACGATGATGGTAATGGCAGCAATTATAGTTTTACTGATTATCCTTCACTGGAACTTAGTTTATATGCGGTCAATACGGTAAACATCGGTGGAACTTTCCAATCCTACACTAGCGGCTTGGTTGGTCGGGAAACCGCTGAGTTAACCCCTGGCGTGAGTTACAATCTCGTTATATCCTCCAGCCTGGTTGCTCAATATAGCTTTACTTTCAATGTGCCGAGTGGATATCGGCTGCTCATAAATAACATTGAGCAGTCCTCTTACAGCACGCCCAATGAAGATAGTTCAATCTACGCAACCTACACGATCAAGTTGGAGTCTGTCGGTGGAACGCCCACTCCCCCGCCAACGCCGCCAACGCCGCCCCCTTCATCCCCTCCGCCGTCGCAGTCATTGATACTCAACCCGCAAACACCGACGAGCCTGCCAAGCAGTGATGTATATAAGCGGCTTCAGATCGATGCCGGCATGACGGGCGGTGCGCCTGTTAATACTGCTTATTACACAAACTACGGTCAAGGAGATAGCTGGGTAAGTGATACTCAATATCCAGTATTAAGTGTGCAGCTATACAACGAGGTAGGTGATTTTATCGACGTATATGACGCCCGCAGTATGATCGGCAACCTTAAGCCGGGCAAGAGCTACGCAATCGCCGTTTCCCCTGGCTCTGATATATCGATACACAGCTATAAACTCAACTTTACCCCTCAAGCCGGCTATCGTTTGTTGATCAACGGCATTGACGCCACCGTTATCTCTGCGGGTTCTACGGGTGGTCCTGATATCTTTGCTGGTGGTTCCGGCTATCATCTATATGCCCTCCGCTTAGAGCGCATCTACGCCGTTCTCCCTGAGGTTGCCTCGGTTGATAGCGCTTCTTATTTCCCGGCTGGTGAGTCCAGCTCACTGTCTCCCGGTGCCGTCATATGGGGTGTTGGCCTTGGCTCTTTGGTCAATGGTCGCACCGCCGGTGTGATCTCTTTGCGTGAGTCTGCCATCAATAATTCCCTTTTCACCCCTGCGGCTCTTATATACGAGGCCAGCTCCGATAGTGCCAAACGCTGGCCCCAGAGCACGGCAACATTGGAGCAGGTCGATGCCCCCCAGGCCATCGTACGCGTTACGACGGTCAACACCTACACTTACCGACTCACCTTCTATCCCCGTTCCGGCACCGAGTCGACCGTGGGTGATGGTCGGCTCCAGCCTAATACTTCCCCTTGGGTCGAGTACGAGATCACCAATCCCGATCCCTCCACCCTCACCAAACTCCGCATCATCCGTCGCGATTTTGTCGCCCATACCCTCGATGCCTCCGGCGATGGAGCCGGTACGACCAGTCTGGTGGCAGCCTCCATCCGTTGGTCCCAACTCGAAAACATCTCCACTGACAACTGGCGCGTCACCCCCTGGTCCTCCACGGCGGTTGGCACCGCTCCCGATGCAAGGAACGATTTTTCCTACAGCGACTCCACCAGGAACGAAACGGTCATCACCACTGGTGCCGCCGGCTCCCCCGTTGCCGCCAATGCCTCCACGCGTTACGATGACTTCCCCTGGGGCCGTGAACGCACCGCCATCACCCTGGGCAACACCTTGGGCAACGCCTCTATCACCCGCTACGACTTCCACACCTCCGCTGCCAGCCCCGGCAATTTTACCCAACCCAAGTCCATCATCCAGCCCACCGGCGACTGGGTCCGCTATGAATACTCCGACACCCCGGCTTCCCTGGGCGTGGTGACTCGCATCTATCGGCCTTTTCTCAACGCCCCGGCCACACCCGCCGCGGCCAGCACCACCGCAGGGGTCGTCACCGAATACACTTACGGCTTCACCGACTGGAACGGCAAAAACACCCTGCCCACCGAGATCGTCACCCGCGTCAACAACACAGCAACCGCACGCTCCACCATCGCCTACGACCAAAGCCAGGCGCGCAACGGCGTCCCGGTCACCATCGCCACCCGTGCCGATTATTCCGCCTCCGGCGCCTCCCTCCAGTCGGTCTCCGTGACCTACCGCGAGGACGTCGCCGTCGACGGCCGCCTCCTCCCTTCTCTCCCGCACTCCCTCAAAAACCCCGACGGCACCTGGGTGGCCAATCTCTACCTCAAGGGCACCTACGACGAAGCCGCCCGTACCTGGACCTACGGCACCGCCGCCGGCGACCAGGATTGGGAAGACCTCACCCTCTACGGCACCGCCTCGGCGGGGGCCGACAGCGTCGGTTATCCCGATTATGGTCCCGCTCCCGGCCAGCGCAATGCCATCGAACCCGGCTTCCGCCTCGTCCCCGGCAAATCCTACGCCGATTACGTCGTGCGCGACCGTTTCGGCCGTGAGCGCCTCCGGGGTCGGCGCATCTATGTCGCCACCGGCTGGGTCGAGGTGGATCGCATCCACCTCGACTACGTCACCGCCAACGGCCTTCCGGCCGGCCCCTTCGCCACCCGCCGCCTCCGCGACACCGGCCCCGGCACCCCGCTCGTCACCGAAGCCCAGTTCTCCTGGAGCGGCGGCTTGATGACCGCCGAGCGCAACGCCCAGGGCCTCCGCATCGACTACAGCTACGATTCCCAAGGTCGCAAAACCCTCGAAACCACCTCCACCGCCCTCCCCGGCGTCATCGCCGGCAACCTCCTCCGCGCCTACACCTACGACGCCGCCGGCAACGTCCTCGGCACCCGCCGGCAGGCCTCGGCCACCCCCGACCCGGTCAACGATCTGGTCTCCACCACCACCTACGACCTTGCCGGCCGCCCGGTCTCCGCCACCGCCCCCGGCGTCGGCGTGACCTCCTACGCCTACGATCCGGCCAACCGCACGCAGACCGTCACCGCGCCCGACCTCTCCACCCGCATCCAGACGAGCTACCTCGACGGCCAGCCCGCCAGCCTCACCGGCACCGGCACCGTCGCCCAATTCTTTACCCACGGCGTCGATGCCGACGGTCGCCGCTGGTCCCGGACCCACCTCGCCGGCGCCGACTCCCCCCGCTGGTCGCAGAACTGGACCGACTGGCTCGGCCGCAGCGTGCGCAGCGTGCGCCCCGGCTTCACCGGCCAGCCCGGCTACGTCGAGCAAAACACCTACGACTCCTCCACCGGCCAGCTCCGCCAGACCGACCGCACCGCCACCGCCTCCACCCTCTACACCTACGACGCCCTCGGCCAGCCCGTCCTCTCCGGCCTCGACGTCAACGCCAACGGCACCCTCGACCTCGCCGGCGCCGACCGCATCAACGGCCGCGAAACCAAATTCGTTAACCTGGACAACGCCTGGTGGACCGAATCCCGCAGCTACACCTACCCGTTGCTCAACGACGCCACCGAGACCACCCTCGGCGCCACCCGCGAGCGCCTGACCGGCCTGACCGCCACCCTCCGCGCCGAATCCCGCTCCCTCGACGCCGAGGGCAACACCACCGCCTCCACCCTTTCCCTCGACCGCGCCGCCCGCACCGCCACCCAGACCACCCGGGCTCCCGGCCTCGCCTCGCCCCAGACCGAGGTGGCCGTCAACGGCCTCGGCACCTCCGCCACCACCGCCGACGGCATCACCGTCACCACCGCTTACGACGCCCTCCTGCGCCCGGTCTCCTCCGCCAACATCCGCGCCGGCCTCACCCGCACCGTCCAGACCGCCTACCTCCCCGGCACGACTCTAGTCTCCACCGTCACCGACCCGGCCGGCATCGTCACCGCCACCTACGGCTACGACCTCATGGGACGCCGCGCCTGGGTGAAAGACGCCCTCGGCAAATACTCCCGCACCGCCTACACCGCCCGCGGCGAGGTCGCCCGCCAGTGGGGCGAGGCCGCCTCGCCCGCCGCCTTCGCCTACAGCGCCTACGGCGAGCGCACCGGCCTCACCACCTACCGCACCGACGGTTCGTGGACCGGCGACTCCTGGCCGGCCACCCCGCCCGCCGGCGACACCACCACCTGGACCTTCGACGCCCCCTCCGGCCTCCTCCAGAGGAAAACCGACGCCGCCAGCCGTTACGTCGAATACGACTACAACGCCCGCGGCCAGGTCCTCCGCCGCCACTGGGCCCGCACCCTCGACGGCACCGCCAACACCGCCCGCGTCACCGCCACCTACGCCTACGACCCCGCCACCGCCGACCCCGCCGGCATCACCTACAACGACGGCACCCCTTCCGTCTCCACCACCTACACCCGCTCCGCCCAGGTCGCCTCGGTGACCGATTACACCGGCACCCGCGTCTTCACCTACTCCGCCGCCTCCCCGTGGCGCCTCGCCAGCGACGCCCTCCCGGCCTATTACAACAACGGCGTCTTCACCCGCCTCTACGAAAACGCCACCGACGACACCCTCGGCTCCGTCAAAGGCCGCGCCCGCGGCTTCCAGCTCGGCCCAACCGTCGGTTCCGCCGCCTGGCTCCAGCAAGCCTACGCGTGGAACAACCTCGGCCGCCTCGCCACCGTCACCAGCGCCCGCGCCGACGGCGCCTCCTCGCAGGCCTTTGCCTACGGCTACCTCGCCGGCTCCCGCCTCGTCGAGTCCGTCGCCGCCGCCGGCACCGCCTTCACCACCACCCGCGCCTACGACCCCCGGCGCGACCTGCTCACCGGCATCCAGGGCCGGTGGAGCACCGCCACCAAGAGCGACTTCGCCTACACCTACGACGCCCTCGGCCGCCGCGACACCGTCGCCCAGTCCGGCGACGCCTTTGCCGACTACGGCGACACCACCCGCCAACGCTTCGCCTACGACGACCGCGGCCAGCTCACCGCCGCCACCGGCTACCTCGGCGCCGAGAGCCCCGACAACCTCCTCCCCGGCCGCCGCTTCGAGTTCGGCTACGACGCCGCCGGCAACCGCACCTCCGCCAACCACACCGGCAAACCCGCCCTCGCCGACACCTTCACCCCCAACGCCCTCAACCAACTCACCGCCCGCCAAAACAAAGCCCTTTCCCTCTCCGGCACCGCCTCCCCCGATGCCAACGTCGTTGCCGACAACCGCCCCGTCGCCCGCAAAGGCGCCTTCTGGCAGGCCGAGCTCCTGCAGGCCGACACCGCCACCGCTCTGGCGAGGTCCTTTGCGACCATCGCCGCCAAGCCCGGCGCCGGCGCCGGCGGGGCCGACCTCGCCCAGATCGACACCCGCTGGATTTACCTCCCCGGCTACACCGAGACCCTCGCCTACGACGCCGACGGCAACCTCGCCGCCGACGCCCGCTGGACCTACACCTGGGACGCCGAGAACCGCCTCGCCGCGATGGAGGCCAGACCGTGGACCGCCGCCCCGCCCGGCGCACCCGCGCGCCAGCGCCTCGAGTTCCGCTACGACTCCGCCGGCCGCCGCGTGCTCAAACGCGTGCTCGCCGAAGCCGCCACGCCTGGCACATGGACCCTCGCGACCGAGACCCGCTTCCTCTACGACGGCTGGAACCTCCTGGCCGAGTTTGAAAGTTCCAATTCGCAACTGGTCATCAAGCGCAGCTACACCTGGGGCCTGGATTTGACCGGATCGTTCACCGCCGCCGGCGGCGTGGGCGCCCTGCTCCAAGTCACCGACCACTCGACCGGCACCCGCTACCTGCCCACCTACGACGGCAACGGCAACGTCGCCACCCTGGTCAACGCCGCCACCGGCGGCCTGGGCGCGAGTTATGAATACAACGCCTTCGGCGAACCCCTCCGAGCCACCGGCCCCTACGCCAAGGCCAACCCGATCCGCTTCAGCAGCAAATACACCGACAACGAAACCGGCCTGATTTATTACGGCTACCGTTACTACGACGCCCGCAACGGCCGCTTCCTAAACGCCGACCCCATTGGGTTTGCGGGCGGCATGAATTGGTATGCCTACGCAAACGGCAATCCGGTCAGTAACGTCGATCCCTCCGGTAACATCGTCGAAACCCTTTGGGACGCGGCGAATGTCGG
>CAIRBK010000032.1 GCA_903876795.1 uncultured Verrucomicrobiota bacterium | reverse complement strand
GGAGCGGGCCTTGGCGTGTTGGGGCCCGCGGCGGCGGGGTAGGAGCCGGTCGACGACGGAAAAACTAACACAATGGGGTAGTTGTGCCGATGGGGGCGGGCGGACACTCCCGAACCGCACGGCCGGGGGCGGACGGGGCTAGACCGGGGAGTGTTTGGGGGGGCGACAACTTCGTGGCTGGCACGCAGGTCGTCGGCCTCAAGACAGGGATTGCGAGGTGCCGCATGGGGCGTCTGCTACCGTGATGCGTGAAAGGAGCGTACACATGATCGCGCAGCCGGAGGAGTTTTCGCAGGACGGCAACTGCGGGGATACGGGGTGGGAAACGCGGCGGTGCGCGGCGTCTGCTTTTTAAATCAGGCCCAACTTCATTTTCCCCTCTTCGGAAATCATCGACTGGTTCCAGGCGGGTTCCCAAGTGATGCGGACGTCGGCGGCGGCGACGCCGGGGACGAGGAGGACCTTGGTCTTGGCATCTTCGGCGATGGCCGGGCCCATGCCGCAGCCGGGGGCGGTGAGGGTCATGGCGACGTCCACTTTGTAGCCGCCTTCGTCGCGCTTGGCGATGTCCATGGAGTAAACGAGGCCCAGGTCCACGATGTTTACCGGGATCTCGGGGTCGTAGACTTTTTTGAGTTGGTCCCAGACGGCTTCGGGGTCGGGCGCGCCGTCGGCGAGGGTGGCGGCCTGGACGGTGTCGGTGACGATTTGTTCGCCGATGGCGTCGGCGTCTTTGCCGTCGATGCGGTAGAGGCCGGTGTCGCCTTGGACGGTGTAGGTGCCGCCGAGGACCTGGTGGATGAAGACCTTGGCGCCGGCGAAGAGGGTGTGTTTGTCGCCGCTGGGAATCTGGGTGACGACGACGTCGCGGGTGAGGATGCGGTCTTTGGAAGTCATGGGAGTGGAGGGGGCGAAACCGGAATTTGTCACAGAGGGCACTGAGCTCGGGCACGGAAGGTACCGAGTTCGGAGACGGAAGCGGGGCGGAGGAAGCGGGGCGGAGGGATTGTCTCGGTGAACTGGGAGTTGGCGCGGATGGGACTTACTTTTGGAACTTGGCTTCGATCATCGCGCTCAGGGAGGCGTGGAGTTTTTCGTCGGGGAGCTGGTTGAGGACCTCCTCGAAGAAGGCGAAGACGAGCATCTGTTTGGCGGCCTCGGGCTTGATGCCGCGGGCCTGGAGGTAGAAGGCCTGCTCGGGCTCGATGCGGGCGCTGGTGCTGCCGTGGGAGCACTTCACGTCGTTGGCCTGGATCTCGAGGCCGGGGAGGCTGTGGGCCTCGGCCTCGTCGGAGAGCATGAGGTTGCGGTTCTTCTGGTAAGCGTCGGTCTTCTGGGCGTCGGGTTCGACGATGATGAGGCCGGAGAAGATGGACTTCGCGGTGTCGAGGAGGGCGTTTTTGTAGAGGAGGTTCGACGTGGTGTGGGGGGAGACGTGGGTCTGGAGCGTGCGTTGGTCGAACTCCTGTGAGCCGGTGGCGACGGTGAGGGCGAGCATCTCGGAGTGTGCGCCGGGGCCGAGGAGGCGGCTGTGGGACTCGTGGCGGGCCTGGCGGCCGCCGAGGTGGACGTTGAGGGAGAGGACGCGGGCGTCGCGCTCGGCGACGATGGAGTTGGTCTGGAACGCGAGGGTGTCGGCGGACCAGTTTTGGGCGCCTACGTAGGTGAGCCGGGCGCCGGGGCCGGCGTGGAGGTCGTTGACGCCGGAGGCGAGGTGGCGGGCCTGGTCGGCGGAGACGAAGAATTCGACGAGGGTGGCCTGGGCGTTGTCCTCGAGGATGACGAGGGTGTGGGGGAAGGCGGCCTTGTTGGCGCCGGAGAGCGTGTGCTGGACGACGAAGGGCTCGGTGATCTCCACGCCCTTGGGGACGAAGAGGAGGGCGCCGGCGGCGGTGAAGGCGGTGTTGAGGGCGACGAATTTCCCGGAGCCGAGGTTGGCGGGGTGTTTTTGGAAATACGTCTGGACGAGGGCGCCGTGCCGGGTGAGGGCCTCGTCGAGCGGGGCGAAGATAACGCCCTTGGCGGCGAGGTCGGCGGGCAGGGAACTGCGGGAGACGAGCTGGCGGTTGGAAAAGATGATCTCGGCGGCGTGGGGGAAGGAGGAGAGGTGGGGGATGTGGGCGGCGGGTTCCTCCGGCAGATCGAAGCCGGAGAGGTCGAGGGAGGAGAGGTTGGAGAAGCGCCAGGTCTCGTCGGTGCGGGCAGGCATCGGGAGGGCGTTGAACTGGTTCCAGGCGGCTTTCTTGGTTTCGAGCCACCAGGCGGGCAGGTAGGCGCGCTGGGAGAGGTGGGTGGCGAAGCGGCTGGAGTCGAGGCCGGGAGCGGCGGCGGAGGAAAGGGCGGGAGCGGACATGTTCTAGATCAGATTTTTTGAACCACGGAGGTCACGAAGATCACGAAGGTCGGAAAGGTGCGGCGGGATTTAATCTTCGCGGCCTTCGTGAACGTTGCGGTTAGTTTAAGTTCATCAGGTCAGCCGACGCTGCCTTCCATTTCGAGGTCGATGAGACGTTTGAGCTCGACCGAGTATTCCATGGGGAACTGGCGGACGAGGTCGTTGACGAAGCCGTTGACGGCGAGGCTCATGGCCTGGGCCTCGGTGAGGCCGCGCTGCTGCATGTAGAAGATCTGCTCCTCGTTGACCTTGGAGACGCTGGCCTCGTGCTGGACGGAGTGGGTGTCGCCGCGGACGACGATGGCCGGGTAGGTGTCGGTGCGGCTGTTGGTGTTGATGAGGAGGGCGTCGCACTCGGTGTTGTTTTTGCAACCCTTGAGGTGCTTGGGGATGTGGACGACGCCGCGGTAGGTGGCGCGACCCTGGCCGACGGAGATGGATTTGGAGACGATGGTGGAGGTGGTGTCGTCGGCGGCGTGGATCATCTTGGCGCCGGTGTCCTGGTGCTGGCCGTCGTTGGCGAGGGCGATGGAGATGACCTCGCCGCGGGCGCGTTTGCCCTTAAGGACGACGCCGGGGTATTTCATGGTGAGGCGGCTGCCGATGTTGCAGTCGATCCACTTGATCTCGGCGTCCTCGTGGGCGACGCCGCGCTTGGTGACGAGGTTGAAGACGTTGGGCGCCCAGTTCTGGACGGTGATGTACTGGATTTTGGCACCCTTCAGGGCGACGAGTTCGACGACGGCGCTGTGGAGCGTGGAGGTGGAGAACTTCGGGGCGGTGCAGCCCTCCATGTAGGTGACCTCGGAGCCCTCGTCGGCGATGATGAGGGTGCGCTCGAACTGGCCGAAGTTTTCGGCGTTGATGCGGAAGTAGGCCTGGAGGGGCTGGGCGACCTTGACGCCGGGCGGCACGTAGATGAAACTGCCACCGCTGAAGACGGCGGAATTCAGCGCGGAGAACTTGTTATCCCCGCTAGGGATAACCTTGCCGAACCATTTCTTGAAGATCTCGGGATGCTCCTTCAGTCCCTCGGT
>CAIRBK010000031.1 GCA_903876795.1 uncultured Verrucomicrobiota bacterium | reverse complement strand
GAAGCCCGCGTCGGCCACCGCGCCGTCGAGCTGGCCGCCAGCCAAGGCGTGCCGCCGCTTCCCACCAACCCATCCGGCAGCGTGTCCGATTCTGCCGAGACCATCTACGACCGCTTTGCCGCCGCCGATTCCGCCGGCGCCACCCGCATGTATCAGGACGCCACGCTTGGCCCCGTGATCCGCAGCGAATCCGCCCGCCGTTACTCCGGCGCCTAATCCTCTCTCGCCCGCAACTAACCAACCAACCATCCACGCCTACCTTTTATGTCTACAATCAACTTCGACGACAAAATCTTCTCTCGCGAAATCCTCAACCAGGTCACCAAACGCCTCGCGCCTCTCCGCGCGTTTGCTCGTGACTTCTCCTCCGACGCCAAGAACGTCGGCGACGCCATCGCCGTCCCGCTCATCGGAGCCGCTACGGCCACGACCTTTAGCCAGGCCGACAACAGCGGCAACCCCTACGAGCAGACCGGTGGCAACGTCTCCGCGATTACTGTCACGCTGAACGAAAACCACATTGTCCCCGTGGACATCACCGACCTCCAGTCGCTGAACAGCTCACCTGCCCGCGCCGAAGTCTTCGCCGTGCAGGCCGGATCGGCGTTGTTCAATCGCGTCTTCGGGCGCATCACGTCGCTGATCACGTCGGTCAACTTCGGCGCCATTGTCACGACCCTCGCCACGGCCAGCTGGACGTTGACCCAGATCCGCGCGCTCAAGCTGGTGCTTGAGCAGCGGGACGCCTCGGTCGATCGCCGCTCGCTCTTTATCCCGGTCGAAATCGAAGACACCGCGCTGCTCGGCAACACGGCATTCAACGCCGCGCTGAACTACGGCGGCACCGAAGCCATCCGCGAAGGCCGCGTGCCGCGCGCCATGGGCTTCGACGTCTACGCGCTCAACCAGATCCCGCTCAACGGCATCTCGCTGATTGCCTGGGCGCAGTCGCCTGACGCTATCGCTGTGGCCATGCGCCTCAAGCGCCCGCAGGACCTCAGCATGCTGGCCGGCTACGAAGAGCTCACCGATCCCGCGACCGGCTTCACCTTCACCTACCGCCGCCACTATAATCCGGGCAGCGGCAAGCATCACATCAACCTCGAGATGCTCTTCGGCATGACTCAAGCGATCACCCTCAACCTCGCCCTCGCCACCAAGCCGTAACTCCATCTTCAACGTCCTCCGCGCAAGGCTAGCTGCGCGGGGGCGGAGTTTCTCCGGTCCCCTCCCAGTGGGGATCAAAAGAACCCGAAAGCCCGACCGCTAGCCCGGCCGGGCTTTCCTTTTGCACCCATGACACCAAACCAAAACAAACCAATAATTTCAGACGACGCTACTCTGGATGCTTACTTAGAGCTAAATAATCCCCGTTCCCATCATCAGGATGTGCACAAGATGTTTTGCTTGCTTTTTGCCAAGCTCTGCGCCGCGGCTGCCGTCTATGGGAAAAAGACGGAAAAGGACAATCTAACCGCCCCCGAAATGGATTTTCGTGATCTGCCAGTAGATCAAGAGGTCTTCCTCCGCGCTCTGCACTACGCCTTGCAGTTCGATGAGCCCTCTTTCGATGTGCATTTCATCCACGGTCTGCCTGATGCGTTTCCAACCACCTTCCCGACCACGCCGAAAAAGGATGAAGCCGTGCAGAAGGTAATGAATTCGGGTGCTGTTGCCCAATACGCGGCCACGCGGATGCCAAGGAAGCAGCCATGAACAAAGATCAAATCGAGTCGTTGATTTATGCAATTGGAAGAATTGCCAGCGGGGGAAAAGGCGGCCCCGACGGACTGGAATGTGTGGCAATGGCTTTAGCTGGTGATGGTTTGAAGTGCAGCGTTTCAGAGGCACTAAGGGACATCAGCTCATCAATATCAGAGTTAGCGGACGCAATCCGAAGCATCAATCCACCTGCGTCATAATGAAAATCTCCCTCTGCATCATCACCGGCAACGTCGGCGCGCCGATGATGAACCGTTTCCTCGACGACTTCTCCCAGCTCGCCGACGAGATCATCGTTATCCGCGCCATCGGCCAGCAGCTGCCGGATGAAAGCCTCGCCATCGCCGCGGGTCGCGGCTGCATCACTGGCGACTACCTCAACGCACCCGCGCACGCCGACTGGCCGCACGTCGATGACTTCGCCGCCGCGCGCAATCAAGCGTGGAGCCTTGCCAGCGGGGACTGGGTCATGTGGGCCGACACCGACGACCGCCTCACGCCCGCCGCCGCGCAGGCCATCCGCCGCACCGTCGAGGAGCAGGGCGAGCGCTTCGACATGCTCATCACCCCCTACGCCGTGCCTGATGTCGGCCTGCTCGACAACCCCCGCGAGCGCGTGGTGAGACGCGGCATCGCCCACTGGACGCAGCCCGTGCATGAATGTCTCGAGCCCCTCGTGGCCGGCACGACGTGGCGCACCGCAAGCTGCGCGGCTGGCGTCATCACCCACGATCCCGGCCCCCGTCCGCCCGCCGCGCGCAACGGCCGCAACCTGCGCATCATCGAGTCGATCCCCCCCGCCGAGCTCACCACCTCGCTGCGCTACCACCTCTACGCCGAGCTTTTCGCCATTGGTCGGAAAGGCGACGGCGCTCGAGCGGCCGAGCAGTTC
>CAIRBK010000030.1 GCA_903876795.1 uncultured Verrucomicrobiota bacterium | reverse complement strand
GGAGCGGGCCTTGGCGTGTTGGGGCCCGCGGCGGCGGGGTAGGAGCCGGTCGACGACGGAAAAACTAACACAATGGGGTAGTTGTGCCGATGGGGGCGGGCGGACACTCCCGAACCGCACGGCCGGGGGCGGACGGGGCTACACGGGGTGGCGGGTGGGCTTTCGGCGGGTGAGGGTGAGCGTAAGGATCGCCAGGCCGGCCAGGGCGGCGGCGTTGGCGGGCTCGGGAATGGCTGTCGTGTAGACGCGCAGGTTGTCGAAATTGCTCAGGTTGCGCACGTAGAGATCAAGGCGGTCAAACTGGGGGGCGGCGGCAAAGGTGGCGTCGGCTCCGCTGGTGGGCAGCGCCGCCACGTCCCAGGCGGCTCCCGTGCTCACCCAGAGGCTCGATTGGTTGTTAACATAGTCGATTTTGAAGAGGATGCGGGCGGCGGTGGCCAGGGACACCGAGGTGTTGGCACCTTGGGCGAGGTTTGCGCCCAGAATGCCGTAGGTCTGGCTGTGGCCGTTGTTGCCCAAGCCGCCGGTGACGGCGTTGCCCGCAGAGGTGTCGATGAGGCGGAGATTGGGGGTGCCGCCGCCAGACTGGGTGGAGAATTGCGCGTCAAAGAGAATGTAGGCTTCGGAGGCGGTGGCGGACGAGAGGCGGAGGGAGAGGGCGCGTCCGGCGGCTTCGATGGTGGAGGCGCCGTCGTGGATCAACCGGTTGCCGCTCACGGCAAGCGGGGATTGCGAGTAGGGGTTGATCCATGCGCCGTTCCAGCCGGAGCCGCCGGTTGTTCCGACAATGGAGCCGTTGGCGTAGGTGAAGGACTCATCGGCCAGGAGGGCGGGGGTGGTCTGGGCCGGCGCGCGGGTGGCCACGAAGGCGAGGAAAACGAGGGCGGTCCAGGCCCAGGCGGATCGTGAGGGCGGCTTCATGGCAGGGTGGCTCAGGCGAGGGAGGCGGTGAGGACGCGGTCGGGGAGCTTGATGGTGAGCTGGCCGGAGCTTACGTCGAGGTGGAGGGTGCGGTTGACGGTGCCGCCGACCTCGGCGCCGATGAGGCGGCAGCCGTAGACGGTGAGCATCTTGCGGACGGCGACGGCGTTGCGTTCGCCGATTTTGAAGCTGTCGGGGCCGGAGAGGACGGAGGCGCCGCCGGCCATGAAGAGGTTGGTGCGGGAGCGTTGGGCGCGGACGCCGCCGAGGCTGTTGAAGAAGGCGGGGATGCCGGTGTCGGCAAACATGGCGGGCTGGGCGGCGGCTTTGTCGGGGGAGAGGGTGGAGTCGGGGAGCATCAGGTGGAGGAGGCCTCCGGCCTTGGCGGCGGGGTCGTAGGCGACCAGGCCGATGCAGGAGCCGAGGGCGTAGGTGCTGATGGTGACCTGGGACTGGTTGGCGACGGCGAATTCGGCGACGCCGACGACGATGCGTTGTGCGAAGAGACTGGCGATGGTGGGTGAGCCGGCCATGTGCGGGAGGGAGTCAGGAGTAGACGAGCAGGCGCTGGCTGATCGGTGTCACGAGGTTGTGGTTGCGGATTTTGGCGATCATGGCGGGGTTGAGGGGCTGGCCCTCGCTGACGAGGAGCAGGCCGTGGGGGCTGTAGATGCCGCCGGCCAGGACCATGCCGGGCTGGAGGTCTTCGAGCATGATTTCGCGGACGCTGCGGGGCAGGGGTTGGAGGCGGGTGGTGGTGCGAAAGAGGCGCACGGCCTCGGGGTCGAGGGCGTTGCCGGATTGGGCGGCGATCTCGTCGAGGGCCTGGTCGGTGGGGAGGCTGGATTCGACGAAGGTGACGGCGACGGCGAGGCAGCGGGCGGTCCAGGGGATGGACTGGCCGGAGAGGCCGTCGGGGAAGCCGGCGCCGTCGAAGCGTTCGTGGTGGGCGCGGATGGTCTCGCCGACGAGGTGGCGGCTGTCGAGGTGGGTGGCGAGTGTCTGGCTGTAGACGGGGTGGTTGTGGATGCCGGCGAGTTCGCGTTCGCTGAGCCGGGACGGGTCCCGGCGGAAGGCGCGGTAGACTTCGCGGGAGACGCCGATGAGGCCGAGGTCGCAGAGCCAGGCGCTGGTCTTGAGGATTTCGCGTTCCTCGGCGGTGAAGTGTTCGGAGAGGGCCATCTGGACGGCAATGCTGGCGATGGCGCGGGTCTGGCCGGCGAGGTAGGGGTCGTAGGTGGCGAGGATGCGGGTGCACAGTTCCAGGGAGTGGCCGTAACGGCGGCTGAGTTCCTGGTTGGCGTCGTCGAGGGCGGTGCGCTGGCGTTCGAGTGCGGTGATCTGTTCGGCGAGGGCGACGTTGGCCTGGGTGAGTTTCTGGTTGAGGACGGAGGACTCGGAGAGGAGGCGGTGGTTTTGGGTGAGCAGTTCGTAGCGGTTGACGGCGTTGCGGACGGTGGCGATGAGCTCTTCGCGGAGCCAGGGTTTGGCGAGGAAGCGGTAGATCTCGCCCTTGTTGATGGCCTCGACGAGGGTGGGCAGGGAGAGGACGGCGGTGACGAGGATGCGGGTGGCGTGGGGCTGGAGGCGCTGGCACTCGACGAGGAAATCCATGCCGGACATGGCGGGCATGAGGTGGTCGGAGATGATGACGCCGAAGGCGCGCTCGTGGAGCATGTCGATGGCGCGGCGGGGATCGGCGGTGGTGAAGACGTGGAGTTGCAGGCGTTCGAGTACTTCTTTGAGACCGGCGAGGACGCGCGGTTCGTCGTCAACGACGAGCACGGTGCGGGGGGTGTTGGCGTCGGGTGGGTGCATGGTCAGGCGGGGGAGGCGTGGGCGAGCCGGGTGATGTGGGCGGCGATGGCTTCGAGGGGGAGTTGCACGGCGGCGCCGCCCTGTTCCCAGGCTTCGCGGGGCATGCCGTAGACAACGCTGGTGGCCTCGTCCTGGGCGAAGGTGGCGGCGCCGGAGCGGCGCAGGCGCACAAGGCCCTCGGCGCCGTCCTTGCCCATGCCGGTGAGGACACCGCCGATGACGTGGGGGCAGAGGTTGTCGGGGACGGATTTGAAGAGGATGTCGACGGCGGGGCGCTGGTGCCAGACCTGGGGGCCGGAGTTGAGTTCGACGCGGTAGCCGGCGCCGGTCCAGCGCAGGAGCATGTGGTGGTTGCCCGGGGCGACGAGGGCGGTGCCGGGCGGGAGGGCTTCGCCGTGGACGGCTTCGCGGACGTGGAAGGCGCAGAGTTGGTTGAGGCGGTCGGCGAAGGCCTTGGAGAAGTGGGGCGGGATGTGCTGGACGACGGCGATGGGGGGGAGGTCGGCGGGGAGGGCGGTGAGGACCTCGCGGAGGGCCTCGGTGCCGCCGGTGGAGGCGCCGAGCACGATGAGTCGGCGCGGGTCGCCGCGGTAGGCGGAGGGCGGGCGCACGGGAGGCGGGGGGGGCGTGTAGACGCGGCGGGGGGCCGGTGCCGAGGCGGCGAGCCGGAAAGGGGAGGCGGTCGCGGAGGCCGCGGGGGAGGTTGCGAGGGCGGGGGAGGTTGCGGAGATCGCGGCGGGTGCGGGGGCCTGGACGGTCGCGGCGGGGAGGCGGCGGAGACGGGCGCGGGAGGCGGTTTTGACGGCCTCGATGAGGCGGGGGCCGAGGTCGCCGAAGCTGTAGGAACCGCCGGGCTTGGCGAGGACGTCCACCGCGCCGAGGCGGAGGGCCTCGAGGGCCTGTTGGGAGCCCTCGGTGGTGAGGGAGCTCATGATGATGGCCGGGATGGGGTGCTCGCGCATGAGGATGCCGAGGAAGGTGAGCCCGTCCATGCGGGGCATTTCGAGGTCGAGGGTGAGGACGTCGGGGTTGAGCTGGAGGATGCGGTCCTTGGCGATGAAAGGGTCGGAGGCGGTGCCCACCACGGTGACATCGGGGTCGGCGTTGAGGGCCTCGGTGACGAGGCGTCGAACGACGGCGGAGTCGTCCACAACGAGGACCTTGATGGGGCGGGGCGGGGACATGGACGGATCAGCGGAGCGGTTTCTGGTAGGTGGCCGGGCGGATCAGTTTGAGGCCATGATTGATGCCGGTGAGGCTCTCGGAGTGGCCGACGAGCAGGTAGCCGCCGGGGACGAGGCGGGCCTTGAGGCGGTTGACCAGCTCCTCCTGGGTGGGGCGGTCGAAGTAGATCATGACGTTGCGGCAAAGGATGATTTGGAAAGGCTCGGTGAACGGCGGCTGGCCCTCCAGGAGGTTGAGACGGCGGAAGCGGACGATGTCGCGGATGGCGGGTTTGACGCGGAAGAGGCCGGTCTGCTCGCCGTAGCCGGTCTGGAAATAGGTCTTGGCCATGGCGGCGGGGAGGCGGGAGACGGTCTCGGCCGGGTAGATGCCCGCCTCGGCCTTGGCGAGGATGCGGCTGGAGATGTCGGTGGCCTCGATCTGGCGGGGCCAGGAGGGAGGGTGCGCGTTGAAGTATTCGTCGAGGGCGATGGCGACCGAGTAGGGTTCCTCGCCGCTGGAACAGGCCGCGCTCCAGAGGCGGAGGGCGGCCCAGGATTCGGTGGTGCGGCGGCGCACCAGGTCGGGCAGGATGATGTCGCGCAGGGCGGAGAAGTGGCCCTCTTCGCGGAAAAAATACGTGTGGTTGGTGGAGATGACGTCGATGAGGTTGCCCAGTTCGTCGGAGCCGGACGGAGAGCGCAGCAGGTCGCAATACTCGCCGATGGAGGCCTTGCCGGTGGCGCGGAGGCGCTTGCCGAGGCGGGCGCTCACCAGTTCCTGTTTGTCTTCGCCGAGGTTGATCCGGCTGTGACGGTAAACGATGTCGCGAATGAACTGATAGTCGTGGGGGCGCATGGCGGTGCCTTGGAGTTATCGACCCTCCGTCGGAAAAATGAACGCCCCGCCCCAAAATCACGGGAAAAGGCCGGGGGGAATTTTTTGCCCATCCCGCCCGCTCCGATTCGGCGGTGGATAGGTCCCGAATCGATTATTTTTTTAAAATCATGTATTAGAACGGGATGGGATTCCGGTTACGGCGCTGGCACCGGCATTGCTTAATACAGGGCGATGATCGAACCCGTCGCCAATTCCGTCAATTACCAGCTTGCCCGCAAGCTGCTCGACGCGTCGGTGATGCGCCAGGAGGCGATCTCGGCCAACATCGCCAACGCCGAGACCCCCGGTTATCGCCGTCTCGATGTCTCCGCCGATTTCAGCCGCGCGCTGAAGGCCCAGTTTGCATCCGGTTCCCGGCCCGCGCCCGGGGCGTTGGAGTCGCTCCGGCCCCGTCTGGCCGAAGATCCTTCGGTGCGCGCGGTGCGGCCCGACGGCAACAGCGTCGAGATCGAGACCGAGCTCATGGAGATGAGCCGCAACCGCGTGGATCACGAGTTTCTCACCGACCTGGTGAGCCGACACATCAAGCAGCTCAAGATGGCCATCTCCGGCCACGCTTCCTAACCCCGTTGCCCGCCATGGACCTTCTCACCGGAATCGAAGCCACCAACGGCGCCCTCGGCGCCCAGCGCACGCGCCTGGACGTCATCGCGCAAAACATCGCCAACGCCCGCACCACCCGCGGCCCCGACGGCAAGGCCTATCAGCGCCGCGTCGTCAATTTCGAGAGCGAGCTGCTCCGCACGCAGGGGGCCGCCGGCCGGGCCGCCGGCGGCGGTCTCTCGACGGTGCGTGTCGCCGGCGTCGGCATCGACCCGACCCCGGGCCAGCGAGTCAACGACGCCGGCCATCCCGACGCCGACGCCCAGGGCATGGTGACGCTGCCCAACGTCAACCTCGCCTTCGAGATGGTCGATCTCATCACCGCCTCCCGCGCCTACGAGGCCAACCTCTCCGTCGCCAAGAATGCCCGCCAGATGGCCTTGAAGACCCTCGAAATCGGCAAGTAACCGCAGCAACCCCGCGCTACCCCATGGCAATCATCGGCTCCACCCTTTCCGTCGGTTCCCCCGCCATCCGGCCGCCCCTCGATCTCGCGCCCGCCCGCGAGACCTTCGCCCCCAAGGGCCCGGCGGGCGTCCCGCCGGCCGGCGGCGGCTTCGGCGACATCTTTGAAAAACTCGTCGGCGACGTCGAACAGAAGCAGGCCAACGCCTCCCAGATCACCCGCTCCGTCCTCCTCGGCGACAACCCCAACCTCCACCAGAGCGTGATCGCCATGCAGGAGGCCTCCATCTCCTTCGGCCTCATGGTCGAGGTGCGCAACAAAGTCGTCGAGGGCTACCAGGAACTCATGCGCATGCCGGTGTGATCGCCGCACCCGGCCGCTACCTTTCGCCTAACCCCGCCCCTTTCCCCGCCACCCCGCCCGCTTCCCCACGATGAAACCTTTCGCCCAGTCCATGGTCGCCCTTTGGGGCCAGCTCGGCCTCAACCAACGCGTTTCGCTGATCGTCGCCGCGCTCGCCGTCATCGGCGTCATCTCCGGACTCGTGATGTGGTCGCGCCAGCCCGACTACCAGCTGCTCTACGGCCGTCTCGCCGAGAAGGACGCCTCCGCCATCGTCGCCGCGCTCCAGGCCCAGGGCGTCAAGCACCGCGTCGGCGTCGGCGGCGGCTCGGTTTACGTGCCCGCCGACCAGGTACACCGCCTGCGCATGGAGTTGGCCGGCAAGGGCCTGCCCGGCGGCGAGGGCGTGGGCTTCGAGATTTTTGACAAGGGCCAGTTCGGCCTGAGCGACTTCGTCCAGCGCACCAATTACAACCGCGCCATCCAGGGCGAACTCGCCCGCACGATCGCCCACCTCGACGGCGTCGCCTCCGCCCGCGTCATGATCGTGCAGCCCGAAAACCGCCTCCTGCTCACCGACCAGGGCATCAAGCCCACCGCCTCCGTCTTCATCGAGGTCAACGGCCGCCTCGAATCCGAGGCCGTCAACTCCATCCGCCACCTCGTGGCCAACGCCGTGCAGGGCCTCTCCCCCGACGAAGTCGCCGTCGTTGACCAGCGCGGCCGCGTGCTCTCCTCCGAGCTCAAGGAAGACCCGCTCCTCGGCAGCGCCTCCAGCTTCATCCGCTACCGCCAGCAGGTGGAGGACTACTTTGCCCGCAAGGTCGAGGGCATGCTCACCCCCGTGCTCGGCGTCGGCCAGGCCATCGTGCGCGTCTCGGCCGACATCGACAACGAGACCGCCACCCTCACCGAGGAGCGCTTCGACCCCGAGAGCGCCGTCATCCGTTCCCAGACCAACACCGAGGACAACAACACCTCCACCGAGGCCCGCCGCAGCGGCACCACCGGTGTCACCGCCAACACCCCGGCCGTCCCCGGCGCCCCCGCCGCCGAAGCCGACCGCACCGCCGTCACCAACGCCCAGAACCGCAAGAACCAGAGCGTCAGCTACGAGATCAACCGCAGGACCTCCAACGTGAAGCGCAACCCCGGCGGCATCAAGTCGCTCACCGCCGCCGTGTTCATCGCCGCCCGCGCCCCCGCCGAAGGCCAACCCTCGGCCCCCCGCACCGCCGCGGAGCTCGACGGCCTGCGCCGCATCGTCATCAACGCCCTCGGCCTCAAGCCCGCCGCCGGCCAAAACCTCGAGGAGCTCGTCAGCATCCAGGAGACCCCGTTCCAGCCCCCGGTCGTCGATGAACGCATCGAATCCCTCACCAAGGAGACCCGCGTGCAGGGCTGGATCGAGACCGCCTCCCGCTACGTCGCCGTGGCCGTCGCCCTCGGCGCCTTCCTGATCTTCTTCCGCATGCTCGGCCGCCAGCGCCCCGAGCCCGTGCCCGTCGAGCTGCTCTCCCCGGTCGCCACCGGCGGCCTCCCCGGTCGCAACGCCACCGGCCCCGGCGCGATCACCCCCGATCTGCTCAACGAGCTCATCCGCCAGAAACCCGCCAACGTCGGCACCGCCCTGCGCGACTGGGTCGCCACCAAGCGCAACTAAACACCGCCCCCCCTCCATGGCCGAACTCGACTACGCCAAGCTCACCCGGGTGCAGAAACTCGCGGTCTTCCTCATCATCGTGGGCCCCGAGGTCGCCGCCGACCTGCTCAAGCATTTCGACGACACCGACCTCGAGGCCGTCTGCCGCGAGATGGGCCAGCTCACCGTCGTCTCCGACGCCCTGCGCACCGCCGCCATCGAGGAGTTCACCCCCCTCATCGGCGAAAGCCTCGGCTGCACCCTCGGCGGCCTCGACTACGCCCGCCGCACCCTCGAACTCGCCCGCGGCGAATACAAGGCCGGCCTGCTCCTCAGCAAGGTCGGCGCCGAGCCCGCCCCCGCCTCCTCCTCCGGCATCATGGCCGAGATCGCCGAGATGGAGGGCCGCCAGATCCACAACCTCCTCAAGGACGAACAGCCCCAGACCATCGCCTACCTGCTTTCCCAGCTCGGCGCGGCCAAGTCGGCCGAGGTCTTCATGATGCTCCCCGCCGAGCAGCGCGAGGACGTCGTCGAACGCCTCGGCACCATCGAGAGCACCCCCCGCGATCTCGTCGGCAAGATCGTGCGCAACCTATCCCGCCACGTCGGCGGCAAGACCGCCCAGTCCTACCAGGTCACCGGCGGCGTGCGCGCCGTCGCCGACTTGCTCAACCTCCTCGACAAGGAGAGTTCCAAGAACCTCCTCGCCCGCATCGAGGAACGCAACGCCACCCTGGGCTCCTCCGTGCGCCGCAAGATGTTCAGCTTTGAGGATATTCGCCGCCTCCCGCCCGCCGATCTCCAACGCGTGCTGCGCGAAGTGGATTCGTCGCACCTGGCGACCGCCATGAAGTCGGCCACCGAATCCCTCCGCGAAAGCATCTACGCCTCCATTTCCAAGCGCGCCGCCGAATCCCTGCGCGACGAGATCTCGATGCTCGGCCCCGTCCGCCTCAAGGACGTCGAGGTCGCGCAGGACGCCATCATCCAGGTCGTCCGCCGCCTCGAGGAGGAGGGCGCCATCACCCTCGGCGACGGCGAATCCGCGATGGTCGCCTGATACCCGCCCGCCATGGCCGTCCACCACCACATCCTCGCGTTCGACCGCCCCCTCGTCGCCGTGCAACCCGTCGTCGGCGCGGTGCGCCAGCACACGGCCGCCGAGCTCCTCGCCGCCCGCGCCGCCGGCTACCAGGAGGGCGGCGACGCCGCCCGCGATTTCTCCAACCAGCAGATCGTCGAACTCCGCGCCGAGATGCAGCAGCTCCAGGCCGGCGTGTTCCAGCGCCTCGTCGAGGCCCACGACGCGCTCTCCGTCCAGGTGCGCCGCGCCCTGCCCGAGCTCACCGTCGAACTCGGCCGCCGCCTCCTCGCCGAATTCGTTCCCCCGCCCGAACTCGTGGAAAAACTCTGCCGCGAGGCCCTCGACCAGCTCTACCCCGAGCGCGACGGCCTCGAACTCGTCGTCGGCCCCCGCGACGCCGCCGCCCTGGAACGGCTCGTGCCTTCCTGGCGCGCCCATTTCACCAACCTGCGCGTCACCATCGACGACACCCTCAACCCCGGCGACTGCCTCGTGCGCAGCCGCTTCGGCGTCACCGACGCCCGCGCCCACTCCAAGATCGAGGGCCTCCGCCACGAACTGCTCGGCGCATGAACAACGACGTCACCGATTTTGTCCAGACCCTCCGCTCCCAGGTGCGCCACGCCCCCGCGCTCCGCCGCATGGGCCGCGTCGCCGCCGTCACCGGCCTGGTCATCGAATCCGAGGGCCCCAACGTCGGCCTCGGCGAGCTTTGCCTGCTCAGCTCCGACCGCGACGATTTCGAGGTCATGGCCGAGGTCGTCGGCTTCCGCGGCGAGCGCGTGCTGCTCATGCCCCTCGGCGAGACCTCCGGCCTGCACGCCGGCTGCCACGTGACCGCCTGCGACCGCCCGCCCATGCCCGTCCCCGGTCCCGCGCTGCTGGGCCGCGTGCTCGACGCCCTCGGCCGCCCCTTCGATTCACTCGGCCCCGTGCCGCTGCACCGCTCCGCCTCCGCTTCGGCCAAGCCCCCCCATCCCCTCCGCCGCCAGCGCATCCACGACACCTTCCCCACCGGCGTGCGCGCCCTCGACGTGTTCACCCCCTTCGGCCGCGGCCAGCGCCTCGGCCTCTTCGCCGGCTCCGGCGTGGGCAAATCCACCCTCCTCGGCATGATCGCCCGCGCCGCCCAGGCCGATGTCGTCGTGATCGCCCTGGTCGGCGAACGCGGCCGCGAGGTGCGCGAGTTCCTCGAAAAGGACCTCGGCGCCGAGGGCCTGGCCCGCTCGGTCGTGGTCGTCGCCACCTCCGACACGCCCGCCCCGCTCCGCCTGCGCGCCGCCACCACCGCGACCTCGATCGCCGAGGGCTACCGCGACGCCGGGAAAAACGTCCTGCTGCTCATGGACTCCGTCACCCGCTTCGCCATGGCCCAGCGCGAGATCGGCCTGGCCATCGGCGAGCCCCCGGCCACCCGCGGCTACACCCCCTCGGTCTTCGCGCTCCTCCCCCGCCTGCTCGAACGCGCCGGCGCCGGCGAATCCGGCGCCATCACCGCCCTCTACACCGTGCTCGTCGAGGGCGACGACATGAACGAACCCGTGGCCGACACCGTGCGCGGCATCCTCGACGGACACCTGGTGCTTTCCCGCTCCCTCGCCCACGCCAACCACTACCCCGCCATCGACGTGCTTGAAAGCGTCAGCCGCCTCACCCGCGACATCTGCCAGCCCGCCGAGGTCGAGCTCGCCGCCCGCGCCCGCGAGCACCTCGCCCTCTACAAACGCAACGAGGACCTCATCACCGTCGGCGCCTACCAGAAGGGCGCCAGCGCCGCCCTCGACCGCGCCGTCGCCCTCAACGACGGCCTCAAGGCCTTCCTCCGCCAGGCGGTCACCGAGGTCACCCCCCGGGCCGACGCCTTCACCCGTCTCAACCAACTCCTCGGCACCCCATGAAACGCTTCCGCTTCCGCCTCGAATCCGTCCGCGCCCTCCGCGATGTCGCCGAGCGCCGCGCCCGCGAACGCTTCGGCCTCGCCCAGCAGAAGGTCGCCCAGACGCAACTGGCGCTCGCCACCGCCTCGCGCTGGCGCGAGGACATCTCGACCGCGCTCACCGGGGCGCTTGACGGCCGGTTCCGTCCCGCCGAGCAGGCCTCCGGCCTGGCCGCCCTCCGCCAGGCCGAGCGTGCCGAGGCCGAGGCCACCCGCGTGTTCAACGAAGCCGGTGTCGCCCGCGACCGCGCCCGCGAAGAATGGCTCTCCGCCCGCCGCCGTCTCCAGGTCATGCAGCGCCTCGAAGAGCGCGCCCGCCAGGCCCACCGCGAAGCCGCCGACAAGGCCGAGCAGTCCCTGCTCGACGAACTCGCCGGCATCGCCGCCGCCCGCATCAACCCCCTTGCATGAAAGCGCTCGCCTCCCCCCCTGTTTACATCGCCGCCGCCATCCTGCTCTCCGCCGGTCCGGTGCTCGCCCTTCTTTGGAAGGAATCGGGTGCGCTCGTCTCCGCCGCCGCCGTTCACCGCGCAGAGCAGATCGAGGCCAAGCGCCCGGAAAAACCCTGGGATTTCTGGACCCCCGAGGTCGAAAACCTCGCCAAGGAACTCACCGAGCAGCGCGCCGCCATCGCCCGCCGCGAAGCCGAGGTCGCCGCCCGCGAGAAACGCCTGACCGACGAAGCCCGCGAGCTCGAACAGATCCGCCGCCAGATCGAGTCTCTGCGCGCCGAGATCGGCAACCGGCTCGTCGAAGTGCAGGCCCAGGAGTTGAAAAACCTCAAGTCCCTCGCCGTCACCTACAGCCGCCTCACGCCCGCCTCCGCCGTGGCCATCTTTGGCCAGATGGACGACCTCATGGTCGCCAAACTCCTCTCCCTCATGAAGCCCGAGGTCTCCTCGGCCATCCTCGAAGAGTTCAGCCGCTCGCCCGGTCCCGACAACGTCAACCTCAAGCGCGCCGCCGAGATCTCCCAGCGACTCCGCCTCCTGCTGCCGGCCAAGCCGTCGGCCTGATCTTTCCCATCCCGCAACTCCATTCTCGCGCCAAGGACGGCGCGATTGAACCGCCATGAAGGCCTGCCCGCATGATCGCATCCTTGCCCGTGGTTCCCGCCGCCCCGTCCGCCCCCGCCGCCGCTTTCCCAGCCGTCTCCGCCGACTCCGCGAACACCGCCGAGCCGACCCGGGATGTCGCTTTTGACGCCGTCCTCGCCGCCGCCGCGCCCGCCACCGGCACCGCCGCCCCCGCGCCATCCTCATTGCCCACCCTGGCACCGGCCGAGAGCTGCCTCCCGGCCGGCACCCAACTCCCTGCGGCCGCCGATCCTGCGGGCACGCCGGCCCCGGCCGATCCCTCGCTCGGTCGCCGCCTCCTGGCCCAGCCCACGCCGTCCAAGGTCTCCCTTCCTGCCGCCCGCGCCGCCGACGCCTTGGCGGAGACACCACCGTCCGCGCCCGCCGCGGCCGAGGCCGAGGCTGCCCCCGCCCGCGATCGCGTGCAGCCCGATGATCGCCCGCCCCCGGCCCGCGCCCCCCTCGAAGACTCCTGTTCCGCCCAAGACCCCGTGTTGACCGCCGGCCTGACGCCGCCTCCTCCGCCCCCGCCACAACCGCTCGCCGCTGAGCCCGCGCTTGGCCACGTCCAGCCCGCCTCCATTGAGGAAAATCCCGCATCCGCCGAGCCGGCCACCGCTTCGGCTTCTGACGCCGCCCCCGGCCTTTCCCGATCCCTCGTGGAACGCCCGCCCCTGCGGCAGGCCGCCCGTGAAGCCCTCGCCTACGCCGCCGCCATGCCGGTCGCCGCCAAGACCCCCGGCGCCGCCCTTCCGCTTGCCGCCCCCCCGACCGCGCCGATCCCCGCCGCCCCGCCGGTCGGTATCGACACGGTCGCGCCGGCCGCCCCCGCATCGGTCCCGACTCCGGTTGCGCTCCCAGTTGCAACGCAGGCCTCCATCCCGACCCAAGCCGCCACACCGGCCACTTCTCCGGCCGCCGCCGCGATCAACAACCCCTCGGCACAAATTGCCTCCCTAGGCGCGGAGACCCCTGAAAAACCCGATTTTACCCTCGGTGAAAAAAATAAAAACAGCATTCAAGCTGTTGATAAGGAGGATAATAAAAAGACCGCTTATTCCGCTGGCATTGGACGAGCTTATCAATCATCCGCCATGACGCCCAATCCTTCCTACGCCGCCCCCGCCGCTCCCGCCACCCCCGTGGCGACGCCGGTCGCGACGCCCGCTCCGAGCCTGTCTCCGGCCTCGCTGGCGACCGAGGCGGTGCGCATGGTCGAGCGCGTCAACGAGGTCGCCGATCACCTCGCGGCCCATCCCGCCGAGCGCGTCACCGTCCGCATTGATCTCGACGATTCCCACCGGGTCGATGTTCACGTCGCCATGCGCGGCGGCCGGGTACACACCGATTTCCGCAGCGATTCGCCCGAGATCCACGCCGCCTTGTCGGCGGCTTGGGATGATTTCTCCCGGGGCGATCAAGGCTCCCGGCATCGTTGGGCCGATCCTGTTTTCTCCGCGCCCGCCGCCGGGGCCCAGTTGAATGAAGCCGCCGCGACCGACCCCAAGGGCGGCTCCGGTTCCTTCGACCTCGGTCGCGAAACCCCGCGCCGCGAAACCGCCGAGCGCGAGGTCGCCCCCCGCTGGTCGGTCACCCAGACCCGCTCCGCCGATCTGTCCACGCCCGCCCCCGCCCGCGACGCCCGCAACTCCGACACGTCGCACCACCTCAGCATCCTCGCCTGAACCGCCATGACCATCACCAACACCCAGTCCGGCTCCGCGCTCTCCTCCTATCAGGATGCCGCGTCTTCCGGTCGCGTTCCCAAGAAGACCCTCGGGCAGGAGGATTTCCTCAAGCTCATCACCGTGCAGCTCACCAAACAGGACCCCATGAAACCCATGGAGGACACCTCCTTTATGGCCCAGATGGCCCAGTTCTCCGCCCTCGAGCAGTCCTCGCAGATGGCCAAGGACATGGCCGCCATCCGCACCGATTTCTCCCTGCAATCCGCCGCCGGCATGCTCGGCCGCCAAGTCACCCTGGACACCAAGAACGGCTCCGTCGCCGGCGTGGTGGATGCCGTCGATTCGTCCGACGGCACCGTCAAGGTCGGCGTCGGCGGCCTCTACTATCCCCTCTCCCAAGTCGTTCGCGTGGCCCCGGCCGTCGTCGTTCCCGCCACTCAAACCAAAGCCTGATCCCGATAACCCACAACCCACCTCATTGATATGTCACTCATCGGCACACTCACCTCCGGCGTCAGCGCGATGCGCGCCTTCACCAAGGGCCTCGAAGTCATCGGCAACAACATCGCCAACGTAAACACCACCGGCTACAAGGCCTCCAACGCCAGCTTCCAGGAGAGCTTCAGCAACACCCTGCGCAGCTCCGCCCCGTCCACCGCCACCAGTTCCAACCTCTCCGCCATCCAGGTGGGCACCGGCGTCGGCCTCGGCTCCATCAACGCCAACATGAACCAGGGCGCGCTCAGCACCACCGGCGTCAGCACCGACCTCGGCGTCTCCGGCAACGGCTTTTTCCGCGTCAAAAACATTGTGGACAGCAGCGAATACGCCACCCGCGCCGGCGACTTCCGCATGGACGACCAGGGCTACCTCGTCACCTCCAAAGGCTACCGCGTGCAAGGTCTCACCGGCGGCACCGCCCTGGCCGCCCCCGCCACCGTGGGCGACATCGTCCTCGGCACCCCGCCCACCGGCACCCAGCTCCAATCCTTTTCCTTCGACCGCCAGGGCAACCTGATCGAGTTCTACTCCGACGGCACCTCGGCCACCACCAACAAGCTCCTCCTGCAGAACTTCCGCGACCCTTCCGCCCTCCAGAAGGCGGGCGACAACCTCTACAACGGCTTCGTCGCGGCCGGCCCCGTCGGTGGCGTGGCCCTCGTCAACACCGGTGAAAACAACCCCGGCACCAACGGCCTGGGCACCGTCGAGGCCGGCACGCTGGAACTGTCCAACGTCGATCTCACCGAGCAGTTCGCCAACATGATCACGACCCAGCGCAGCTTCCAGGCCAGCTCGCGCATCGTCACCGTCTCCGACTCCGTCCTCGAGGAAGTCGTCAACCTGAAGCGCTAAGCGATTCCCGGTCATGGCCGAAAAAAAACCAGAATCCGCCCCCGCCGCCGCTCCCGAGAAGGGCGCCGCCCCGGCCGCACCCGCCGGCGGCGGCATCAAGGCGCTGCTCCCCGCGATCATCGCCATCGTGGCGGCCCCCGCCGCCACCTGGGCGGTCGCCCAATTCGTGCTCATCCCCAAGCTCCGCTCCGCCGTCCATGAGGCCGCCTCCGGCGAGTCCCATGAGGCCGCCCCCGCCAAGGCCGAGAAATCCGAAAAAGCCGAGAAGTCCTCCGGCCACGGCGGCAAAGGCGGCGAAAAGGGCGGTGAGAAGGGCGGCGCCGAAGAGGGCTACAAGTTCGAGAACATCGTGGTCAACCTCTCCGGCACGATGGGCACCCGCTACCTCAAGGTCACCTTCCTCGTCACCGGCTCGAAGCCCAACCTCCACGCCCGTTTCGAGGGTTCCCGCGCCCAGCTGGTCGACGTCACCCTCGCCGTGCTCTCCTCCCTCACCCTCGCCGACCTCGAGGAGTCCGGCTCCAAGAACATCCTCCGCGAGCGGCTCCTCGCCGCCTACAACCAGGTGCTCGGCGAACGCATCGCCGAGGGTCTCTTCTTCTCCGAATTCGTGGTCCAGTAACCCGACATGGCCGACCCGACAGACAGTTCCGGAGGCATTCTCGACCAGAGCGAGATCGACCAGCTGCTCGCCGCCGCCACCGCCGAGACCGCTCCCCCGCTCATCCGCGCCGACGGCACCCGCGCCGCCGACGCCTCCGCCGCCCGCGTCGAGCCCTACGACTTCCGCAACCCCGCCTTCCTCACCGAGGTCGAGCTCCGCCGCCTGCGCATCCTCCACGAGGACTTCATCCGCTACCTCTCGGCCCGCCTCTCCATGTTCCTGCGCATGGAGTGCTCGCTCAAGATGGCCCGCCTCCAGACGCAGACCTACGCCAAGTTCACCGAGGGTCTCTCCACCCCCACCCACATCTGCCTCTTCAAGGCCGACCCCCTCCTCGGCGTCGGCGTGCTCGACGTCAACCCCCGCCTCGCCCTCACCTTCGTGGACCGCCTCCTCGGCGGCCGCGGCCACTCCGTCAAGGCCGAGCGCTACCTCACCGAGATCGAAGTCGCCCTCCTCGAAGACGTGCTCAAGATCATCCTGGAAGAGTGGTGCTCCCAGTGGCGCGAGGACCGCGAGCTCCACCCCCAGCTCATCGGCCACGAAAACAACGGCCGCTTCCTCCAGACCTCCCCCCGCGACGCCGTCGTGCTCGCCCTCGCCATCGAGGTCAGCTTCGGAGACTGCTCCGAACAGATCCAGATCGGCCTGCCCTACTACACCATCGAGCCCCTGGTGAAGTCCCTCCAGCAGCGCCGCCAGAAGGACACCGCCCCCTCCGCGCCTCCGGCCAACGCCCAGTGGCGCGACATCTACGAAAACGTGCAGATCCCCGTGCGCGCCGAGTGGAACCTCACCGAGATGTCCCTGCGCGAAATATCCTCCCTGCGCGTCGGCGACGTCCTCGAGCTCCCGATGGACATCCTCGACCAGACGCGCCTGCTGCTCAGCGGCACCCACAAATTTATCGGCACCGTCGGCGTCGAACGCGACCTCGTCGCCGTGAAGATCAACCGCAAAATCACCCCGGCCGAACAAGGCCGCCCCTGAAACCCCATGGAAAACGCCACCCTCGATCTCGTTCTCGACGTGAAGGTGAAAGTCACCGTTCAACTCGGCTCCTGCCAGCTCTCCATGCGCGAAGTCCTCGCCCTCACCGCCGGCTCCGTCATCCAGCTCCAACACCGCGCCTCCGAACCGGTGGGCCTCTACGTCAACGACAAGCTCGTCGCCTACGGTGAAGTGGTCGTCGTGGACGAGAATTTCGGCATCAAAATCACCGAGCTCGTCGGCCCCGCCAACACCTCCGCGTCCTCGTGAGCTCCCCCCTTTTCACACCTTCCAGCGTGACCCGCTGGCTGACAGTGGTAGTCGGCTGCGCCATTTTGGAGATGGCGCAGCCGATGATCGCCGCCGAACCCTCTTCCCCCGCCGCCCGCAGCGGCGACACCCTGCTCTACCCCGGCGGCGCCCCCGCCGCGAACGACCCCGCCTCGCCCCGCCCCGCGCCCCCGGCCTCGGCCGCCGGCACCCTCCTCTTCGTCGCCCTGGCCGGCGCCGCCGCCGGCGGCCTCTGGTGGTGGCGTCGCGGCCGCCCCGCCGCCTCCGGCCGCCGCGGCACGATCCAGATCGAGGACACCCGCCCTCTCGGCAACCGCCAGTTCCTGGTGGTCGCCTCCTGCGACGGCCGCCGCTTCCTGCTCGGTGTAGCCGCCGGCGGGATACAAATGCTCTCCCCCCTCGACCCCCGCGAAGACGCCGATGAACCCCGCCGCTGAACCCGGATCGAGACCGCCTCGCGCGGGCGCCGCGTGGTTCGCCCTCGCCGCGCTGCTCCTGCTCGCCTTCCCCGCCTTCCTGTCCGCCCAGGAGGCCGCGACCGCCGCCGCCCCCGCCGCAGCCACCCCCTGGCGTCTGGCCGTGGACCTCGAAGGCGGCGGCCAGTCCGGCTCCGCCAGCGTCGGCCTGCAGATCGTCATCGTCATGACGCTCCTGAGCATCGCCCCCTCGCTGGTGCTGCTCATGACCTCCTTCACCCGCATCGTGATCGTGCTCGGCTTTGTCCGCACCGCGATCGGCGTGCCCAGCGCACCGGCCAACCAGATCGTCACCGGCCTCGCGCTCTTCCTCACGCTCTTCATCATGGGCCCCACCCTCGAACGCTCCTACGAGGCCGGCCTCAAGCCCTACATGGAGGGCAAACGCGGCACCGCCGACTCCCTCGAAGCGGCCGCCCAGCCGCTCAAGGAATTCATGCTCAAGCAAACGCGCACCCGCGACCTCGAGTTCTTCCTCCAGCTCGCGCGTTTCCCGCCCACCAAGGTGGAAGACGTGCCCCTGCGCGTCGTCGTGCCCGCCTACGTGATCAGCGAGCTTCAGACCGCCTTCCAGATGGGCTTCCTCATCTTCCTGCCCTTCCTGGTGATCGATCTGCTCGTCTCCGCCATCCTCATGGCGCTCGGCATGATGATGATGCCCCCGGCGATCATCTCGCTCCCTTTCAAGCTCCTCCTCTTTGTCCTGGTGGACGGCTGGCACCTGGTCGTGCAAAGCCTCGTCACCAGTTTCCAGCAATGAACGCCGAAGCCGCCATCGACATCTTCAAGAGCCTGGTGATGTTCGTCCTCTATGTGATGTCGCCCTTTGTCGGGGTGATCCTCTTCGTCGGTCTCATCACCAGCCTCGCGCAATCGGTGACGAGCATCCAGGAGCAGACGCTGACCTTCGTCCCCAAGTTGATCGCCGTGGCCGGGGTGATGATCCTGCTCGCGCCCTGGACGCTGCGCCTGCTCGGCGAGTTTGCCGTGCAGAGTCTTTCGCGCATCGGCACGCTCGGGCACTAGCGAGCCGCCATGCCCTGGGAGCCGATACTGCTGATGGTCATGGGCTCGCTGCGGGCAGTGGGCATCGTGCTGGCTCTGCCGGTGCCGGGCGGTCACCCGCTTCCGCCGATGCTGCGGGCGGCGCTCTCGTTTCTCATCGGTGGTCTGGTCGCCTCGGTCACGCCGGTCGCCGCGCCGCCGCCCATGCCCACGATGGTGGCGCTGGCCTCGGCGGCGTTCCACGAGTTGCTGCTCGGCCTGGCGATGGGCCTGCTCATCCGCACCGTGCTCTCCGCGGCCGAATTGGCCGGCCGCCTCATCGCCAACGAAATCGGCCTGATGGCCGCCCCCGGCTTCGACGTGCCCATACCCTCCCAGGAACCGTTGCCCGCGTTCATGGCGTTCTTCGGCGGACTCATTTTTTTCGCGATGCACGCGCACGAGGGGGTGCTGTCCGCCTTCGCGCACAGCTTTGTGATCGCGCCGCCGGGGGCGGGCGGGCTCAGCCCGGCCATGGCCGAGACGCTCGTGAGCGCGGTCGCCCGCCTCCTGGATCTCGCCCTGCGCATGGCCGCCCCCTTCATCGCGCTGAACTTCGTGATCACCTTTGCCTTCGCCATCCTCGGCCGCGCCGTGCCCAAGATGAATGTCTTCATCATGAGCTACGCGATGCGCTCCCTGCTGGGCATGCTCATGCTGGCCGGCGGCGGCGCCCTCTTCGCCCGCTACCTCGCCGGAGCCTTCGAACGCCTCCCCTGGACCATGCTCGAACTGGTCGCCCGCTGACGCCGGCGACCAAAAAATCACTAAAGCCCGCCCGGAAAGTGACGTTAAGATAAACGCCTCGTTGCGCCCCTCCCACCCGGCCCCGTTCCACCCTCCAGCCCTTATCCGTCATGGCAGCGATCCAACTCTCCGGCCTCGTCTCCGGCTTCGACTGGAAAACCTTCGTGGACCAGATGATCTCCATCGAGCGCGCACCGGCCACGCGGATGACCAACGAGATCAGCGACAACAACGACAAGATCGACGCGCTTTCCGGCCTCGACACCATGCTCGGTAAGCTGCGCGACTCGATCACCGCCCTCAACAAGGACGGCGTCTTCGACGCCCGCAAGGCCACCGTCTCGGGCGGCACCGGGTGGTCCGCCACCGCCGCGACCACCGCGTCCGCCGGTTCCTACACCTTTGCCGTCACCCAGCGAGCAACCGCGTCGAAGCTCACCAGCGGCTCCGACATCGGCAGTCCCATCGCGGCCTCCAACGACGTCTCCGGCGTCACCCTCGCCAGCTTCGGCTCGGCCACCGCGCTTACCGCCGGGGTCTTCACCGTCAACGGCTCCCGCGTGACCGTCGCCCTCACCGATTCGCTCCAGGACCTCTTCGACAAAATCTCCACCGCCACCGGCAATGCCGTCACCGCCGCCTACAACTCCGGCACCGACAAGATCACGCTCACCAGCGCCTCGCCCATCGTCCTCGGCTCGGCCACCGACACCTCCAACTTCCTCGCCGTCAGCCGGCTCTCCAACAACAACTCCGGTTCCGTGACCAGCGGGGGCGCGCTCGGCTCCGCCTCCACCACCGCCACCCTGGCCAACGCCCGCCTCGCCACCCCCATCACCGCCGTGGATGGCTCCGGCAACGGCAGCTTTGTCCTCAACGGCGTCACCATCGCCTACAACACCGGCACCGACACCCTTGCCGGCGTCGTCTCCCGCATCAACGCCTCGACCGCCGGTGTCACCGCCGCCTACGATCCGTCCTCCGACAAAGTCACCTTGCAAAACAAGGCCACCGGCGATCTCGGCTTCAGCATCAGCGAAACCTCCGGCGGCCTCATGGGGGCGCTCGGCCTCACCTCCGGCGCCAGCCTCAGCCGCGGTCTCAACGCCCAGTTCACCGTCAACGGAGGGGCCACCCTCACCAGCACGGGCAACACCCTCACCGCAGATGTCCACGGCATCACCGGCATCTCCCTCGACGTCTCCGCCGCCGACGGTTCGGCGACCGTCGGCGTCTCCAGCGACACCGGCTCCGCCCGCTCGTTGATCGATTCCTTCATCACCAGTTTTAACTCGGTCCAGTCCTACATCGACCTCCAGTCCAAGATCACCTCCAGCAAGGGCAAGGTCTCCACCTCCGTCCTCAGTGACAATCGCGAGGTCCAGAGCTGGGCCAGCCAGCTCCGCAAAGCCGTCTTTTCCAACGTCCCCGGCCTCAGCAGCACCCTGTCGCAACTGGGCCAGATCGGCATCGATTTTACCGGCCTCGACGCCAACCTGACCGTAAAAAACTCCGCCACCCTCGACGCCGCCCTGCGCAACCGCCCCGACGAGGTCTCCGCCCTCTTCCGCCAGTCCTCCACCGGCATCTTTGCCCGGCTCGGCACGCTGATCGACACCTACATCGGCAACGAACTCGGTTCCAAGGGCCTCCTCGACACCCAGAAAACCAACCTCACCACCGGCAACACCTCCCTCACCGACCAGATCGCCGCCCTCGAGCGCCGCCTGGTCCAGCGCCGCGCCCAGCTGGAGGCCGGTTTCACCGCCATGGAAACCGCCCAGTCCAAGATCAAGCAGATGCAAAGCCAGCTCACCAACACCTTCTCCAACAAGAACAACAACTAACCATGACGGTCTGCAGTCACCGCCCCCTTCTTGTGATTCTGGCCGGCCTGGCGCTCGGCCTGGGCGGCTGCGCCTCCATCGAATCCCGCTTTACCGACCAAGGCCCCGTCTATGTGCCCGGCAACGTCCGCGGCCCCGCCGCCTGGCCCGAGTCCATCCGGCGCGTGGCGGTCCTCCCCGCGCACGACACCACGGGGCGCCTGCCGCCGAACTTTGTTTCCAGCTACGACAACCTCTGGCGCCGCACCCTCGACCGCAGCCAGCGCGCCGAATGGCTCGCGATCGACCGCGCCCAGCTCGCCACCTGGACCACCCGCGAGACCCTCGGCGGCTCCAGCCTCCTGCCGCCCTATCTCCTCCAGCGCATCGTCCGCGAGACCGACGCCCAGGCGGTGCTCTTCCTCGACCTCAACCACTGCACCGCCTACCCGCCCCTGGCCCTCTCGTTCCGCGCCCGGTTGGTGGACCTCTCCACCGGCGAAACCCTCTGGATGGTCGACGAGGTGTTTGACGCCAATTCCGGCCCCACCGCCCGCGCCGCCCGCCACCACGCCCGCGCCAACTACTCCGGCGTCGGCGACCCCACCGGCGGTATCCTGCAAAGCCCGTCCTTGTTCGCCGGTTACGCCTTCCAGGCCGTGGCCGCGCTCCTGCCGCCCCGCGTCGCCCCGCCGCCCCAGCCCGTGCCCTCTCCCGCGACCTCCGCCAAGCCCGAATAACCCCTCTCCCCCGCCATTCAGGTCAAAGCGGCTGTGAAGTGAACCAGTTCAAACCACACAAAATGAACGGATTTTGCGACGAGTTGACGCAGTTTTCAGGCGGGAGCCCGGGGCGGCGATTTATTGAAAATCGGGCCTTAATCTTTTTGAAGACTGTGCCGATAGGCCTTGTGTAAGTACAAAAAACCTACGGCGTTCCCTTAACCGAGATCCAGGGCTGACCGTGTCAACAGACAAAACGCCATGATCACCCATACCAACAACGTCGGTTCCACGCCCGCCCCGCTCGGCGATTCGCTGCGCCCGCGCGGGCCTCGCTCCACCGCCCCTTCGGGGCCCGCCTCCGGCGACACCCTGTCCACCGAGAATGCCACCCAACTCAAGGCCGCCCTCGCCCAGACTCCGGCCGTGCGGGCCGAAGTCGTCGAGCGCGCCGCCGCGCTGGCCACCGACCCTTCCTATCCCTCCGGGGCGGTGATCGATCGCATCGCCGCGATGATCGTCCGCTCGCCCGATCTGAGCAACCAGGAGGACTAAACCATGACCACGGCCTATCCCGGGGCCCGCGCCTACCAGACGCAGTCGATCCTCACCGCCAGTCCCGGCCAGCTAGTCCTTCTCATGTATGACGGGGCACTGCGCTTCATGGCGCAGGGCCGCGCGGCCTTTGCCCTCCCGGAGGACGCTCCCCGCCGTATAGAAACCATCAATACAGCCCTTCTGCGCGCCCAGGCGGTCATCAGCGAGCTTCGCGCCAATCTCAACCTGGATGCCGGTGGCGAGGTCGCCGCCAACCTCGACCGCCTCTACGACTACCACCTGCGCCGCCTCTTCGAGGCCAACCTGCGCAAGGACGAGGCCCCCCTGATCGAGGTGGAGCGCCTTGTGCGCACCCTGCGCGATTCCTGGGCCGAGATGCTCCGCTCCAACGAGCCCCGCGTCGCCTGATCCTTTACCCGCCATGCCCGCCGCCGGACCCAGTCCCCTCACGCTCCGCCTCCTGGCCTGCGTCGAGTCTTTCTCCCACGAGGAGGAGGGCGCCGTCGGCCACGAGGACTGGCAGGGGCTTTCGTCGGTCCTGGAGCGGGAGCTGGCGGTCCTCCGGCGCCTGGCCGAGGAAAAAGCCGGCGATCATGCCGAACTCGCTCCCCGCGCCGAGGCGTTGCGCCGCCGGTTTGGCCGCCTGTCCGAACGTATCGAGGCGGCCCGGGTCCGCGATCTCGCCGAGCTGGCCTCGATCAACGAGACCTCGCAGCGCGTCAAGGCCGTGCGCCACGGCTACCTGAAGTCGGCCTAGGGCTCACCGTGAGGGTAATCCGGTGCCTCGAACGCGCTGGTGCCGTGCCTCCGCGCCCGGGAAAAGCGGACCGTCCCCTGCGGACAAGTTCCTGGAGGTGTGCCCACGCTGGTAGTGTGGCAACGCCCGTCCCCGGGCGTTTGTTTGAGGGGCTGCGCGTCCGGGGACGGACGCGGCTACACGGGGATTGATTCTGGGCGGGCCTGCGGGTTCGTGGGCCCGTCCGGGTCCGCTTCCGGGCTCAATCGTTCGGCAAGCCCTCGTCGATCCGGTATTCGTTGAGCTTGTTGCGCAACGTGCGGATCGAGATGCCCAGGAGCTCGGCCGCCCGCGTGCGGTTGCCCTGCGTGGCGATGAGTGTATCCAAAATGGCCTTTTTTTCGATTTCGCTGAGCGGGCGTATCTCGGCCGGGGCGGGCGCGGGTGCGGGCGAGGTGTCGGTCGTTTCGGTAGCCGGGGCTGGCTCATCGGGCGCGGCGAGCACGTCGAACGGCAGTTCCGGCTCGATCTCGGCCGGGGGCTCGGGCGGAGGGGGCGGGGGTGGGGGAGGGGCGGCCGACTCCGAGGCCGGCGGGGATGTAAACGGCGGAGCCGGGCGGGCCGTCTCCAGGCCGGGGTGGGCCACCGCCCGGCCTGGCTCAAACCGGGCGAGCGTCGGCAGGTTGAGCGCGGCGGTCGTCACCGGGCGATGATCCTCGGAGAGAATCACCGCGCGCTCGATCGTGTTTTGGAGTTCGCGCACGTTGCCCGGCCACGGGTAGGCGCGCAGCGCGGCGACGGCGTGGTCGGTGAATCCGGGCAGGCGCAGACCGTGCTTGCGCGAGAAACGGCGCAGGAAGTTTTCCGAGAACACGTCGATGTCGTCCGGGCGCTCGCGCAACGGCGGCACCGAGATGGGGAAGACGTTGAGCCGATAGTAGAGATCGGAGCGGAACAGGCCCCGGTCCATGAAGTGGTTCAGGTCGCGGTTCGAGGTGGCGAGGATGCGCACGTTGACCTTGATGGTCTTGGTGCCGCCGACGCGCTCGAACTCGCGCTCCTGGAGCACGCGCAGCAGTTTCGCCTGGAGATTGAGCGGCAGCTCGCTCACCTCGTCGAGCAGGAGGGTGCCGCGGTTGGCCAGCTCGAAGCGGCCCTCGCGGCGCTCGATCGCACCGGTGAAGGCTCCCTTCTCGTGCCCGAAGAGCTCGCTCTCGATCAACTGCTCGGAGAGAGCCGCGCAGTTGACTTTGATGTAGGGCTCGGCCCGGCGCGGCGAGTTGCGATAGATCTCCTGCGCGACCATTTCCTTGCCGGAACCGTTTTCACCGGTGACGAGCACGGTGGCGTCCGTCGGGGCGACGCGCTCGACCATCTGGCGCACGCGCAGCATCGCCGGGCTGCGCCCGAGCATCGGCTCGCCGTCCCCGCCGCTGCGTTCGCTGAAGTAGCGGTTGACCTTGATGAGCTGGCTGTAGTTGTCGGCCTTGCGCAGGATCATGTCGATTTGCGCCGGCAGGAAGGGCTTGAGGATGTAGTCGAAGGCCCCGGCGCGCATGCAGCCCACCGCGCTCTCGATCGAGCCGTGGCCCGTCATCATCACCACAAGCGGGTGCGAGGGCAGCGCCATCACCTGCTCAAGGAACCGCTGGCCGTCGCCGTCGGGCAGGCGCACATCGAGCATCACCAGGTCGAACGTCTCCTTGCCCAGCAGGACCTCCGCCGCTGCCAGCGTGCCCGCGCTGGCCGACTGCAACCGCCTCGCTTTCAAAATGTCCTCCATGGAGCGGCGAACGAGGGGCTCGTCGTCTATCACCAAAATTTTTTCAAGAGACATGGGCGGGGGCGGAAATTTCCAAGGGGCCACCATAAGGGCACCGCTCTCCCGGCGGAAAGCGGGAAATTTTGATGAATTTCACCCTTGGCCCTAAATTGCCGGCTGTTCGCACCGATATAGTCGCCATTCCCCCGCTTATGCGACTCCTGTCTTTCTTCAATCAGGTAGAGACCACGCTGGCCATGCTCAAGCCCGAGTGCGCCGGCGGATGGAAACGCCGGGCCAACTACCTCACCGGTGCGGCCGTGTGCTGGCACGAACGCGCCGGCTTCACGCTTAACCTTCAGGCCAGCGCCCTCGGCAACAACCGCTTCAGCCTCCAGACCCACTGGTCCGGCCCCGCCGGGGCGACCTCCCATGAGCGCACGTTCTTTTGCGGCGCCTCGCCGTTTGATTGGCAGGCCGCCGCCGACGCCGTGGCCGAGGCCATGCCGGAGCCGCCTCCCTCCCAAGAAAAAATCCCGGAGCACATGCGCGCCGCTTCCGCCTGAACCTCGCCGGATACCCCCCCCCTTTTTTTTATCTCCAACTATTAAAACCTCACCCGTCCCATGCCCGCGACCCAAGACATACCCGATGCCGTTTTCGAGGAAACCATCACCAAAGCGGTGAAAGAAGTCTTCAGCACGATGCTGGGACAACCCGCCATCTACCAAGCCGTCACCGCCCCCAACCCGCTCGACAGCTTGGCGCTCGATCACGCCCATGTGGTCGGCACCGTCGGTTTCATCGGGTCCCTCAACGGACTCATTTACCTCTATCTTGACGTGAAATTCGCCGAGCAATGCGCCGCCAATCTGCTCGGGATGAGTGCCGCCGAGGTCGCCGATCTCGGGGACGAGGCGGTGAACGACGCCATCGGCGAACTCACCAACATGACCGTCGGCACCTTTAAGAACCAACTCTCCGATCGCGGCTTCCCCTGCAAACTCACCATCCCGTCCATCCTGCGCGGCACCAACTTCAGCATCGAGCCGATCAGTTCGGCCACCCGTCGCGTTTACCGCTTCGAGATCGCGGGCCAGCCCCTCATCGCTGACCTGCTCATGCAGCCTCCCGGAGAATAACCCGCCCACTCTCGCCCACCATGCGCTATAAAATCCTGTCCGTGGACGATTCTAAGACCGTCCGCATCATCATCAAAAAGGCCTTTAAGAACTACGATTGCGAGATTCTGGAGGCCAGCAACGGCGTCGAGGGCCTCGCCCTCGCCACCAAGGAGAATCCCGACCTGATTCTGCTCGACGTCACCATGCCCGTCATGGACGGCGTGGAAATGCTCACCAAGCTCAAGTCCGATCCCGCGCTCAAGGCCATTCCCGTGATTATGCTCACGGCCGAGGGCGGCAAGGACAACGTCCTCAAAATCGCCAAGATCGGCGTGCGCGACTACATCGTGAAGCCCTTCAAGGAGGACCTGCTCGTCCAAAAGGTCGGACGCATCATCGATCTCAAGCCCATCACCGACGCCCCGGCCAAGGCCAAGTCCATCTTCGATCCCGCGACCATTCTCGTGGTCGAGGACAAGCCCGCCATCCTCGCCCAGATACAGGACGGCCTCAAGCACACCCCCTGGCAGGTGCAGGGCGTGACCACGACCGGCGAGGCGATCGATTTCACCGGGCGCAGCCCCGTTGATCTCATGATGATTTCGCTTTCGTTGCCCGATGACGCCGCCTGCACGCTTTTCCGCGTCCTTCGCACCAACCTTAAGACCAAATACACGCCCATCTTCGGCCTGGTCGTGAAGACCGATACCGCCGCCCAGCAACAGGCCCAGCAGGTCGGATTTACCGGACTCGTCACCAAGCCCCTCGATATGCCCGAGCTGGAGTCGAAGATCGCCAAGGCCATGAATCTGGACACTTCGGAACGCTACTTCCTGTGCGACGGCGAAATGTTCATCATGAAACTCCCCGAGGCCTGCACCCCCGGTGTGGTCAACGAAGTCTCCACCTACCTCAAGGGCAAGGTTGCCGATGCCGTCAACAGCGGCATCAACAAGGCCGTCTTCGATCTCCACGAGGTCAAACGCCTCGACATGTCGCTCATCAAGCTCCTGCTTACCGCCATGCAAACCTGCCGTGAAGTCGCCCTGCAATTCACCCTGGTCGGCGGAGGCACGCTGGTGGCCGAGTGCAAGGGTTACGAAGACACCCGCGGCTGGCAATTCCACGAAACCATCGATATCGCCCGCCAGAGTTTCAGCAAGACCCCGGCGGCCGTCTGATCGACGTCGCTTTGCCTGGATCACCCGGCCCGCGCCCTCCCCTGGGTCGCGGGCTTTTTTGGGGTTTTTACCGGAGTCTTGTAGGTATTTGATCCCAAGCGAAATCGGGAATCTTTATCCAAGAAAGGGAAAAGATTTAAACGCGTTTAAGTTTTGGCTGAAGGCGACGATCCGTGGGGCCGAACTATCCAACCTATGTCGATTGAAACCATCCGCCCTCGCACGGGCACTCACCTCACCAACGATCCCGATTGTTTGTTAGCCATCACCGAGTCCATAAGTGCCACCGGACAGGTCCTTGCATTGCTCAACGTGGCGATCTCCAACCCCAGGACGACGATAACGGAGTTGGCCGCCATCCTTCGCAGGGACGTCATGCTCTCGGCCCGCGTGGTCCGCACCGCGAATTCAGCTTTCTTTTTCAACAAAAACAGTGCGTGCAAAACCATCGAAGAGGCCCTGCAGCGCGTCGGTATGCGCGAGATCGCCCGCCTCGTCGCCACGGCCACCATGCAAGGTTTGGCGCCCAACCGGCTCCGCGCCTATGGGATCACCGGCGATCAATTTAACCGCAGCGTGCTGTTTACCGCAGCGGCTAGCCAGCTTCTGGCCAAGGAGGTCGGCATGGACTCGAACCTCGCCTACCTCTCCGGCCTGATGCGCCCTCTCGGCATCTTGTCGCTAAACAAATGGGCCGAACAAAGCCTCGTGCATGTGGACCACCTTGAGTGGCAGGACGCCACCTCCCTGCTCGACTGGGAAAAACGCACTTTTGGCGTCAACCACATCGAAGTGTCTTGTTTTATCACCCGCAAATGGGCGTTCCCGGCGTTGATCAGCGAGAGCATTGAAAAATCTTCCGACCAACTCGCCTGCCCCGCTGAATCCCCGCTCGCCCTGGTTCTGCAAACCGCCGAGACCCTTGCCGAAAGCAACCGCGTCGCCCTTCACGCCAAGCAGCAGGGCATCCATTTGCGCAAGGAGCGGCTTGAGGCCCTCGGCATCAAGTCCGTGCAGCTCATCGAGATCACCCGCAATGCCCTCGGCTACTCCCGCATCGCAACCACACCCTAACTGAGCCATGTCTACGATCATCACCCCGCGATCGCTAAAGGAGGCCTCGGTTCGCCTGCCGTCCTCGGCCAAACTCATCGACGCGCTTCACAACGCCCTCAAGCAGCCCGACGTGGACATCAACCAGGTAGTCAAGTTGATGACCAGCGACGTCGCCATCTCCACCCGCCTGTTTCGCATGGCCAACACCGCCAGCGCCACCCGCGGCGAAACCGTGACCAGCATCGATCAGGCCCTTGCGTGGCTCGGCATCGCCGCCGCTTATCGTGCCACCTGTGCCACGGTCTCCGCCAGGCTCTGCGAACAAAACCTCCCGCTCTACGGCATCTCCGCAGAACGGTTGTTTCTCAACTCGATCGCGATGGCCGTCGGCATGGAAATCCTGGCGACCCAAGCCGATCTGGACCCCAAGAGCGGCTACACCATCGGCCTGCTCCACAACCTCGGGCGCATCTTGATCCAGCGCGTGGCCTTGCACCACGAAATCCCGGCCGGCAGCGCCGACCTGCCCGACATCCATGCCGTCATTCTCTGGGAGCGGGAAACCTTTGGCTGCACCCACGCCGAAGCCGGTGCCATGTTGCTGTCCCTTTGGGGCTTGAACCCGATTTTCGGGGCGGTCATCGCGCATCAGCACGACCTGGATCGTGTCGGACGGCCGGAAATCCGCCGCTGGAGCGCCATGCTGCACCTGACGGCCGCCTTGGTCGCCGGCACCGATTTCGGACTCGGCGTCGTCAGCGATGCTTGGCCCATCTCGGACACCACGTTTGCCGAGGCCGGCCTTCCGTCCATGGACATCATCAAGCTCAGTGGTGACATCTCGGAGGCGACTCGCGATCTTTGCCACCAGTGCGGACTCAGCCTGCCGGCTCATCCGAGCACCAGCTACGGCGGGCTGGGCTAGGCCTCGGCTTGTACCGTCGGTCGATGCCCGCGGGCCTCCGCCAAGCTCCTGGTTGGAGGCTCTCTATTGATGTCGATTCGGCGCAGCGGACCACCGCAGGAGCTGCCCCGGCCCTGCGGCGTGTCGACGCCGGCGGGAGGCCCTTGAGATGTCTGAATGGAAAACCCCGGAAACATCCTAAAGTTTTCCCCCCGCAGTGCCGATATACCTCATCGAACCCAAATCAGGATGGAACTGTGCCCACATAACACCGAACCACCCTCCCATGTCCGCCCAATTTCCGCGTCCATCCGGATCGGTGCGCATCCGCACCGGAGCCAAGCGACTCGGCACTCCGGCGGCCTGCATCCTGGTAACGATCCTGGCGGCCAATCAAGCCTCCACGCGTTCCGAAGCCTCGCTTCCCTACCTGGTGCAAGCCTCTCCGCAGGCCCTCCGCTTCGCCCCGGTGCCCGTGGTGCCGCCACCACCGGTGCGACCCACCGATGCGGCGTCGGCCAAACTCGATCCGGAGATCGAACCCCTCGAAGCCAAAACCGGCACCGAGGTGATCGCCCCGCCCGCGCATCCACCGCCCGCCACCTCGGTCAACACGCCGCCCGCGACGCCCGCACTTCCGGCCATCCCGGGAGGCGTCGAAATCCTGCCGGATGTTTATGCGCCCAAAGCCGGGGTGCGCATCGACGAGATCCTGCCGTTTTTCATGCCTCCCGAGGCACCCGTCAGCCGCGCCACCTATGAGTTGAAATGAAGTCCCACGCCGCCCTCCCGCTCCTCCTGTTCGTTGCCCTGCTCCGACCCTCCGTCGCCTCCATCGAGGCGCCGGAGGCCGCCGGTCACGCCGACGCGCACCCGCCTGCGACTCCCGCCGCACACGAGGCCAAGGAAACGCCCGCCACCAAGCCGGCCCCAGCGGCTGCGGCCACAGCCGATGTCGCCGCAGAGGAGCGCGCGAGCCTGATGCGGATCGGCGAGGCCAAACTCGCCTCCGGCGACGGCGCCTCGGCCCTCCTCGCCTACCGGCAAGTCGCCCGCGCCACCGACGACGAAACCGAAAGCGCCCGCGCCCTTCTCGGGATCGCCCGCGCCTACCGTCTCTCCGGCGACGGGGTGAAGGCCGCCGCCACCTACGAGCACCTGATCAAAAACCACCCGGACTTCCTTGAGATCCCTGCGGCGCTCCTGGAGTCGGGCCGGACCTTGCGCGATCTGGGCAGCCCCAAGCTCGCCATCGCCCGCTTTTATTCCGTCATCCACTCCACGCTCAAGCTGCCCGAGGCGGAGACCGAGCGCTACCGGCGCATCGTGCGCACCGCCCAGTTTGAGATCGCCGAGACCCATCTCGCCGACGGCAACTACACCGAGGCTGCCCGCTTCTTCAAGCGCCTCGACCTGCTTGACCTCGCGCCCGCCGACCGCGCCCGAGCCCGCTTCAAGGCCGCCGTATGCCTCCTGCGCGCCGGCGAGCACACCTCCGCCATTGCCGCGCTCACCGTCTTCATCGGACAGGACCCCGACGATCCCCACAGCCCCGAGGCCCGTTTCCTCCTAGCCCAAGTGCTTGGTGAAAACGGCCGCCGCGACGAATCGCTGCGAGTGACCCTAGATCTCCTCCACTACGAGCGGGCCCGCGCCGACCAGTCCGGCAACTGGCGGGCCTGGCAGCGCCGCACCGGCAACCAGCTCGCCAACCAGCTCTACCAACAGGGCGAATTCACCTCCGCCCTGCTGGTCTATCGCGCGCTCGACGGGCTCGATACGACCCCGGCCTGGCGCCTGCCCGTGCTCTACCAACTCGGCCTCTGCCAGGAGCGTCTTGAGCAACCCACCGAAGCCATCGCCACCTATGCGCAGATCGTGAAACTCGCCGGCGATCCCCCGCCGGCCGATCTGGCCGACATCGTGCGCATGGCGACCTGGCGCTCCTCCCAACTTTCCTGGGCCGTCGCCACCCGCGAGCAAATCCAAGCCTTGCGTCCGGCAACGCCTCCCCTCGCGATCACGCACCCATGAGTCTCCCCGAAATCCTCGCCCGCCACCTGGCCCTGTGTGACGAGCTCCACCAGCTCTGCCTGGAGGAAAACCGCATTCTCAAACAACTCCGTCATCCCCCGGACGCCGCCTGGCGTGAACGCAAGCAGGCCCTCTCGGCCCGCCTCGACGCCAGCCTGGCCGAGCTGCGCGCCCATCCTCGCGCCGCCGACGATCATGGCGGGGAACTCCTCGAGCGCGCCCGCCAGCGTTCGTTGCAGATACTCCACCTGGATCGTGAAAACGAGCAGTTGCTCCTGCGTTGCAGCCTGGCGCCCTCCCGTCCCGAGTCCCCGCCGCCCGTGTCGCCCGCCGGCGCCATCAAGGCATACTCCCGCCGCGCCTAGCAAAAATCCGAGGCGCCGCATCCACTGCGCGCCTGCCTGGGCCGCCAACCGGAACGCTGCCGGGTCGCGGGCATCCTTTTGGCCCGGGGCCGGGCTTCACTCATTGGCTGCCCGACGACCTTGGAAATCCGAACTTCGGAGAGTCAAATTAGCGTTTCCGCTCTCAACTCTCGTATTTGGAGAAGGCCAACAAAGATGCTCAATGAGGGAATTCCAAACGACACCGCAGAGACAAAGCCTGCCATTCGCCTCATTTGCCTCACAGTCCGCCAGACCCTACGACGTCACGAGGTTGGTGCAGTTTTCGCGGTAGAAGTCTCCTGGGCGTCATTCTTTTCCGTTTGTTTCCCCACAGCCTCCACCTGCTCGGGCGTTGGCAGAAACTTGTCGTGCTTGGCCTTGAGGTAAGCCCGCGCGCTGTCGCGGTCGGCCTCATAGGCGAGCTGATCCTTGAAAAAGCGCAGCCTCGACCGAGCATCATTGAAGATTTCAGACCACGTCTTGGCCCAAACACGGATATGAAATTCAGAATCATCCGAGACTAGCCCCCTGGGACGGTTTCGCTGATTGGCCTCCCGCTGGGCAAAGTCGTCCAACTCGTTTGAGACCGCCACGAAGGTCCAGCGAATCGGAACACCGTGAAACCGTGGATCGCGGGCAACTGCGTAGGCGTATTTTTTTACCTGGGCCAGGACCTCGTCATTAATCTTCTGCGACGGCCGTTTCAACTCCACGACCATGTAATCAAATTCTCCTGTCCGGGGCTGCACTGCCTTGTGAAACATAAGATCCACCCGACCACGCTTGCCGTCGCCCACTTCGACGGGATCGGGATCATCTTCTCGCTTCCCCAACTTATCGAGGTGAAGATTCAAAACCTCTTCGAGTGTCTTTTCGCTGCCCGCCAGAGCGAACTCTTCGCTGAAAATCCACGCTTCGTTTTCGAGGATTTTGTGGAGCTGATCTCGCTCAAGCAGCACCTTCTTGGTGTCCTTGTCGAAGAGCAGATCCTCTATGCCCTTCACGAAATCGAGCCTGTTAGTGACGATTTTTGCCGCGTGAATGATCGCAGCTAGCGGCGTTCGTTCGAGCAATTCCGCCAAATCGTTTTGCGCATCTGTTTTGAGGGCCAATACCTCGCCGATGATTTTTTGCAGCGACTCAGGATTGTCTTTTATGGCCTGAGAAAGGAGGCGAAACGTGAAGCGTTTCGACGACTGCGCGGATTCTTCGAAATCTGGCAAGTATTCCTGAACGTTGATCGCCACGATATCGAACACCTGGCGCTCCGCCTCTTCGACGGGAGTCAGATCGGGTTTTTCCTCGTAGGGGTAAATTTTCTCCGCTTTCCAGCGGGCGACCGCCTTGGAAAGGTCTTCGGCTTCTCGCTTCCGAAAATACCCCTTCAGCGTCTTTTTCGCGGTATCGACGAGTGCTTCGATGTCAGGATGGAGATCTTCAAGTATGAGTTTGTTGTCCTTATCCATTTCGCGAATGACGTCGCAAAGAAGATAGGCCGTGAAATTGAACCCCGGTGCGCGCACTCCTGTTCCCAGTTTCACCTCATGAAACGACACGCCTGTCTCGTCGCAAAGATGAAGGCTGCGTTCGACCTTGGTCTTCCATTCGACTACCCGCACCATGGGCGTTGTCGTCGTGCCGTTGGAAAGCGTCACCTCGGCACAAGGTAAATCAGCAGCGCAAATCTGCACACTGCGTGGGTCGAGAACCACGCCATCGTAGTCGATGACCACGTTGGGATGTTTCGCCAAATAGCTCGCGAATTCCCGCGTAACATCGAGAGCCGCATCAGAGTGAGTAAGTGAGCCAAACTCCTTGTGCAGGTTTTCGATCAACACTTCCGTGCCTGGCTTGGCCCCATTTTTCATGGGCACCGGATCGCTCACGTCGAAATCCTTTAACGCCGTTGTTGTGCCTGCGATGCGATATGAGATCAGGACAGTGCCCTCGCGATGGGAAATCGTCGCCCAAGTGATGCGACTACCCAAACTGAACGCGCGGAAACGACCCTTGCCGTTCTTGCCGTGCAAGCCACGGCCGCCGGTCGTTCGATTCTTGGTCTTCTTCCAACTGTCACCGAGCGTGCCGAACAAGACTCCTGCATGATCGTAGTCGATGCCAGAACCATCATCGATCACCCGAATGGCCTCCACCGTGTCCAGCTTGTTGCGATCAAAACGTATGGATACGCGCTGCGCATCCGCATCGAGCCCATTCCAAATCACCTCCGACAACGCCAAAAGAGGACGGCTCGTTACCGTGATTGACTTGAGGTAGTCTATCGAGAGGTTGACGGGGATTTTGGTGGCCATGGATAAATGGTGTGGTCGTTGGAGATATGACTACCCAATCAAATAGGAGGAAAGTCGGAGCGGAACAACTCGTCGATAAAGGCGTCGTCGTGAACAGCCAGATTTATCCTCGGCTCATTCCTTGTTCGAGACCATTCTTCGTGCGCCTCACGGTTACGTGAAATGATTCCGCTAACGTCGCACGAGTCTGCGACTTCTTCCACATCGGATTGAGTGAACTCGATATAGTAGTCGTCGAAAAATCCGTCTACGAATCGACGAACATCTTTACGTGCGTCTCCAAGATTCTCGGAATCGATCACGTCCTCAATCACTCCACGATCTTCAACAAGTGAGTCGATTTCACCTGAAAGCATGGATACAACCGACGCTCGGAAGGCAGTAATAAGTTCTTCCTTATTTCCAATTGGCTGTAGGTCGAGCACCGCAGAAAGGGATCGCTGATCATCAATACTCAGTCTTTTTCCTGCCAGCTCGAAAAGGAAGCCTTCGGCATCGGAAGATTCTTCATTGAATATCTCTCGGTTGTAGCCATATTCAATTAAATCGATTAAGTCGGAATGAAATGATTTTTGCGATAAGACCGGAGCGGCGACTCGCGGTATGTCTGCGGTGATTGTATCCGCGAACGCCAAGCACGAGGCACTGGGCGACTTTATATTAGCAATCATTGATGCCAGCTTAATCTTCAACTTTATATCGACGGGTGTTGATGAGTAATAGTTCGCCAACAGCGTGCAGGCCTCGCTGTAGAAGCGAGGACTAACAATTGCCGAGCCGTTCATCGACCGCAACTTCACCAGCGCAGGAACCGAACCTATGTTAATTATAATACCGGCCACCTCCTGTGGTTCTTTTGCGTATCTCGCGATCACGTAGTCCCCCATCGACGGGTTAAGCAGGCTTATTTCTGGATCTGGAACTGTCCCTTCGCGGGCTTGAACCATTTGACTGCCTCGCGCTCCAAGATGACTGCGAGCTTCCGCTCGGAGTCGGATTGGAATTTCTGCACGGGATAGAGGCACTTGGTGAAACCGCCGAAGAGATACTTCGCCATGTTGCTCTTGTCGGCCGGGGAATGGCGGAAGTTCAACGGTGGGCTATCGGCGGACGCGGTGTAGGCGCTGGGCTTTAGCAGACGGTGAATTAGTTCTATGCGAGGCCGTATTAGAGACAGCCACAAAGAGTGCTCAATACCATCGTCATACTGGGCAAATGCGCTGCCGGTGTTGTAGGGCGGATCAATAAAGACGCATTTAACTTTGCCAACGAACTCGTGTTCCAGCGCTTTTAGCGCGAGGTGGTTATCGCCGAAAATGAGTCGATTATCAAAAATATCATTCTCCGAAACGCGATGCTTGGCGTGGTAGGATTTGGAGTCGTCGGGGATGAGGATGCGCGGCTCCAGCCGAGGCCGGTTCTCTTTTCCAATCCAAGTCAGTTCGAGTTTGGTTTTCTTGGCGGACACGGTGATCAGGAAAGTTGGTCGATGCGCCAGATGGAGGTGGCTTGGTTCGCCATCCAGTTTTGCCGGGCGGCGAGGCGCTCCGGGGTCCAGTCGTCGTTTTCCTCGGCGAGTTTGCGGGTGGCGGCAAAGGTGCTGGTAGCGTAGGCGGGTTTTTTGGCGGCGAAGGGGGCGTTGCCGATGTCTTTATTGGTGCCGTTGGCGAGCAGGGCGAGGTTGCCCAGCCGATAGGTGAGCGCTTCGAGTTCGTTTTCGGAAAAGGCGTCCCAGCCCGCGCCGGGATTTTCCGGGAGGACGTGTTCGATATTAAACGCGATGCTATCGAAATCGAGGTCGGTTTGGGTGAGTTTATACTCCAGGGCGCAGAGGATATAACGAACGATGCGTTTATTGCGGGACTGGGTGGTGCGAATGGATTTTTCGGAGAACGCTTCTTTAAAGAATTTGTCGTTGGGGTAGATGGTTGAGAGTCCTGCGATAATGGCCGAGGCGGTGTTTAGCTCGCCGGAGGCCACCTTTGTGGCGACCGAATTATAGACGCGTTCTTGCTCGTTGGCTGGCTGGCTACCGATCACGTTGTAACGGAAGGATACAACGGAACAGGCGCGGAGGAGGGAGACAAAACCCTCGGGGAGGGTGCGCTTGGCGCTAAGAAGCAGGGGGAAGGGCTGGCGCACGCTAAACATTCTTAGCTCTTTGACATACTGTTTGGCCTCGGGCGACCAATCGGAGGTTTCGGGCTGGGTGAGAGCGACGTAGGTTTCGACATCCTGCTCCATGCGACGGATGAGATCGAAGACGGCCTCGCGCGAGGACATGCGGTTGCGGATGGTTTTGAATAGTTCGGTCTGGCGCACGAAGGCGTTGCGGCTGTTCCAGTGAACCCGGAGAAAATCCGGAAAACTCTCGCTGCCGAGGCGGCCGACCATGGCTTCCCAACGGTTTTCCAAGTTCTTAATCTCGTGCTCATGTTGTCCCTCGCGGTGGAGCAAGGAGAAGAGGTAGTTTTTGAGCAAATCGGTCGAAGAGAGACGCACCCCGCGTGCGTTTAGGGTCTCGAAAACTTTGTAAGCATTGAGCTCGTTGGTGACGGTGATGACAGTGAAGAAGAGCTTGTCGCTCATGCCTTCTACAAAGGTGGCCAAGGCGACGCCTGGGTTAGGGTTGTTTTTGACGTATTCCTCGGCAATGCGGCGATCAAACCACTCGAAGGCCTTGCGCAGGGAATGCTCGGACGCGCGGAAGCCGCGAACGGGCAGGGCCTCAAGAGGAACAAGGTAAGTTTGGTAGTAGTTATCGTTGTTGCGGTTGAGGCTGAGCTTGCAGCGCGGGACGAGGGTGACGGGGTCGAGGTAACCTATGTAGGTTTGTCGGATTTGCTCTTGGCGTTGTTTGTTGGCCTCGGCGTCTTTGCCGGTCTCGACCAAGCGGCGAAGGTTTTTTAGGACCGCTAAAACAATCAGACTTAGGGTGGTGAGGCGCTGCTGGCCGTCGATGACGTCGAAGACTTTGTCGTTTTCCGATTGGAGAACGAGATAGCCCATGTAGTGGGCGGGTTCGCCGTTTGGTTTGAGGGAGGTCCTAATTTCATTTCCAGATGTGATTTTAAATCATCCTGCTGAGGCCAGCGTGAGTGCACTCGCAAAAAGCGTGGGTTAACAGGTGTTTAATATCATGATTTCACGTGGTTTGAGTGCGGGAAGGCGTGGGTC
>CAIRBK010000029.1 GCA_903876795.1 uncultured Verrucomicrobiota bacterium | reverse complement strand
CACCAAGGGCTCCCAGCGAATATGTTTGGCCAACTCCACCAACCGGTCTCCGTGCTGGGTCAACGACTCCAGCGCTGCGTGATCCCCAAAGAATGTATATTGATTCAGGCTCATTGAGATACAGCCTATGCACAATTTATCCCATTGTTAATCAATGATATGCTAAATTTAGGAGTCCCCATAAATTAATTTCAGCTCAACATGATTCATAAACTGCAGTTCAACCCTGTACGCCGCCTGGCAGCCTGTCTTGCCCGAATGACGGCTTTCGTTTCGCTGGCGGTCTCTCCTCTTGGCGCACAACAGTCCACTAACGCCTTCAACTACAGTTTTGATCGAGGCCAAGCGGATATTGAGCTGCAATTGGATTCCGCCCTGGGTCTTCAATCAACATGGTCGCAGGACGGTGGAGTCGCGAACACAGGCCATATTAAAGCCATGTCAGGCGGAGGAGTGCGCGGCACGTATTGGAAGAGGCGACTGGATATCTTGACCCAAACCGGAGGCGAGTTGTTTCTCTCCGTCGCTTTCAAGGCGCGGGTGGGGGAAGCTAAAGATGGGTCCGGTGCGGCCAGTCTTATCAGTCTCGGCATCTCGAATGAGACTAAAAGCACCCTGCAATCCGGTAACCTCGTCTTTCTCGCCGTCGGTTTGGATGTCGCTGACGCCAATGCCAAAGACAATCAATCGATTTTGGTGATTCGTTACCGAGATCCGGCCATCGGAGACAAACCTTCGCGCGAGACCCGTGTGGGCCAGCCGGTTCTTTTGCAAAATGGTGCGTGGTATTCGTTGGATGCGAATATCAGGCGAGCGGGCTCATCGACGTTCATCGTATCCGCAGCCCTCTCCCAGTTAAATGACCGTAAAGACGAGGCTCCGCCCATCCTTCGGCGGACCGTCGACCCGGTGACCATCCCATTGGGATCGGGAGAAAAACTGATAACATTGCTGAATGCGCCGGGCCACTATGTTGGATTTTCCGATGGGAAAATCTTTGGTGGCGGCGTGCATGGAGTGGACAACTTCGACGTGTTTGTTTCGCGCTCACCTCGACAATAGTAACTCCATGATTCGAAGCTGAATCAGATACTATTAATCTTCGCCGACATAGAATCAAATGAACTGTTCTCGGTCGCATTCAGCTGAATCGAGTTGTTGACTATGCTCATGCCATTACAGGGATCAGCCGCGATGGAATCTTCATGGGAAAGTTTTGGGGTATAGTAATTTTTATGAGTCGATTCTTTTCTGGATGTTTCGCCTCCGCCTTTATCGGTGCGCTCGTATTCATTATACCTACCGCGGTAGCCCAGGAGGTGAATGCATTCGATGCCGGCCTATCCGAATTCAGCGGAGCATTCGACGTCTCCTCCGGCTCGCTCAGTTGGTCGGGCACCGCCGGAACTTTTATTCCTGATACGAGCAGTCCAGGTTTATACAAGGCAAGCGGGGCCATCCTGGCCCACAATACCGCGCGAGCCGCCTATCTAAAGAAAAGCTACAAGGAACTGACCTCCGGCGGCGGCGCGGTGACGCTTCAAATCGATTTCCAAGCCCGCGTCGGCGAGTCGTCCGGCGCCGGCTCGGCGGGACTCGTCCGGGTTGGCGTATCTTCTGGCACCACAAGCACTTTATTTTCGGGCAGTGATCGTTTCCTTTCTTTCGGGCTGGATGCGGACAACCCGGCCGGCGGGGTAAACACTTCCAAACTGGTCGTAGTGTATCGTGAAAGCACCAGCAGCACCACCACGGGCAGCGTCGGGCTTAGCTTGATTAATAACGACTGGTATCGTCTGCGTGCGACCATACGACGCCAAAGCACCGGGGCGTTTAGCATAACCGGCGAGTTGTTCTCGCTCGGTGGCGCGGGCACCTCGTCGCCTGTTCTCGTAGGCGCGGCTTTGAATGTTGGGAACATTACCAGTCTGGATTCGCTCGAAAACGCCGCCGGTCTGCGCCACGGCTTTTCTTTGGGTCGGCAAACGGGAGGCGGCGTAAAGGCGGTGGACAACTTTGCCTCGATTGATTCCACGTTGCGGGCCTTTAATCTCAATGATTACCCGGCAGTGGCCGAGCCGATCATCCGATCCATCTACCCCGTGGCCAACAACGCTGGATCGAGCGCCTACACGGTCATTGGTCTGAACGTCGATGACGAGGCCGTGATCCCCGGTCTGCTTGAGCCCTATGCCACGACGGCCGGAGATACGGTTTCTTTGACCGGTTATGTCATACCGCCCTCGCTTGCCGCCGCCGCCGGAGTCGCCGACTACCTGGCCTCACCCGGCGCCACGCCCAGACTCCATCGTTTGGTCAAACGGGCGGGGACTAGTATAGGTTACCTCGGGGGGCCGGCCCGGGACAGCCTGTTGCGATTTGATAGGATTGCGGGAGCCCCGCTTGATACCACTTGGGCCACCATGCCGTCCAGTTTCCAACTTACTTCGACCGAAGATCCCGCCTATGCAACCCCGCGCAATCCAACCGTGATCTATCGGAAGTCGCGCCCGCTCAGGCGGGCCACACTCAATGAATCCACTATCAATTATACATTTTGCCACGAACTTTTCCTGCGTTTCCCGGTCGCGCTCACGGCCGGTAAAACCTATACTTTGAGTTCGTTTCCCATTAATGGCGCACGTGGAACCGCCTTGGGTAAATCGGTTTTCATATTCGATGATCGGAAGTTTACGACCCCGGTTTTGCAGGTAAACACGCTGGGTTATGAAACTGGAAGCGCCAAGGTGGCTTTTCTTTCGGCATGGCTGGGTGACGGCGGGTCGCTTGAGTATCCCTCCTTCGGGACTTTCGATTTAATCAACGAGACCGACGCGACCGTGTTTACAGGCAATGGGGTGCAGCGCGCCGCTCCCGATCAAGAGGAGTTTGCCCAGAACGGCGGGGGCGGTATCACCAGAAAAATCGGCAATAGTAAGACGTTCGTATATGCGCTGGACTTCACCAGTTTCACAAGCCCCGGGAATTATCGCATACGCATACCCGGACTTGGCGTATCCTCGGTTTTTTCCGTGCGAAGCGGGGTGTGGGAAGAGGCCTTGAAGGCGCATCTAAACGGCTTTTATACTCAGCGCAGCGGCGCAGCTCTCAGCACCGCCAACTACTCGCGGCCTCGCACCTTTCACCCGGACGATGGCAACGTGATCTATGCCACCAATCCCGGCCAATTTTTGAATGCCATCGTGCCGAGTGGTGTAACGGTTCAGGACTCCTTGTTTGATCGCATCCAGCAAAGCATCGATCTGAGCAAAACGGTTCCGGGGGCGTGGGGCGGGTGGCACGACGCCGCTGATTTTGACCGTTCACTCTACCCGCAGGGACATTTTTGGGCGGTGAATATCATGTTGGATATGCTCAAGGCCAATCCGGCCTATTTCGAGCAGTTGCGACTGCCCATACCCGAGACGGATAACACCCTGCCCGACATACTCGACGAAGCCCTATGGTGCACCGATCTGTTCCTGCGTATCCAACAACCGGACGGCGGTGTGCCCAGCGCCTTGGAGAGCATCGAGCATCCCCGGGCCGGAGAAGCGAGCTGGCTCAATTCCGTGCCCACGGCGGCGACTCCACCCAGCCTCGAGTCCGCCTATGATTTTGCCGGCACCGCCGCCCGCATCTCTCTCGCGCTTCAAAACTACTCCAGCGCCCGGGCCCTGGCCTACCGTCAGGCCGCGTTGGCCGCCGTCGCATGGGCCGAAGCCCCCGCGAATAGTTCGGCCTCGCTCCTTTACCTTTCGACGAGTGAGTTCGATAAACTGCGGAATTTCGCTTACGCCGCTTTGTTCGACCTTACCGGTGAAGCGAAATGGGAAGACCTCTTTGCCGCGACTCGTCCTACAAGCATCGGCGGATTGGTTGCTCCGGGTGATGGCGGCGGGCTGTTTCAATATGCGACCAGTACGCGTAGCGGCACCCGCCCCGACAGCGCCACTTTACGCACGAATTCTCGCAATGCACTGATCAACTTTGCAAACTCACTAATCACGAGACAATTGCAAACCTCCACATATTCCTTGGTGAACGATACGTGGGCTCGGATTTACGCGCATGGCAACCAGGGCACGGGTTTGGCCTACGCCTGGTTCCTTACCGGCGAAGCCAAGTTCCGCACCGCTCTGGCGCGAAACGCCCATTTTATGCTCGGGGCGAACCCGCGAAACCTCAGTTATACCACGGGATTGGGCAGCCGCACGGTGAAACCCCATAATAAAGACGCAATTTTCCGGGGTTTGGCCGTGCCGGCGGGTATTCCCGTTTATGGGGTTCCGACCACTCGGAATGTCTCCATCCAAGCCTTGTCGCGGGTAAATTCTGCGGGACTCTACCCGGCTTTGACCTACGACAACTCTGCCCCCGATACCACCGTCGAGTCGGCTAAAGGAAACTGGCCAGGCACGGAAATTTATCTCGATGATATCATGCCCGAATTGAATGAATTTACCATTGAGGCCATGGCAGGGCCGGTAGCCATTTACTCCGCTCTGGCCGCCACCGACAGCGTCAGCTCGCCGACTCCCGCCTCCTCACCTTCCGGCTTTTCCGCCACCGCGCTTCCTTCCCCCTTTCGCATAGCCCTTGCCTGGACTGCCGCTCCCGGTGATGGAACCGGCTACTTTATTCAATACAGCACCGACGACGGCTTATCATGGAACGATCTGGCCAGCCTGGGCACGGCTGCCACGACTTATTCCCACGAAGGGGTTGTCCTGGGCTCCTCTTACACATACCGCATTCGCACCTCCAGTTCCCTGGCGCCCTCGGCCTTTGTGTCGGCCTCCGTCAGCCTCGCCTTTTCCGCGTTTGATCAATGGCGAGGGATGCGGTTGGGGACTTTTGAGGACTCTGGCAGCGCCGCATCCTCCGCCGATCCGGACGGTGACGGCTTATCTAATTTATTGGAGTATGCGCTTGATCTGGATCCCAAAGTTGCGGAGGCGGTCGCCGCCATCTCCGCATCGCTGGCTGGAGACGGCAATCTTAGGCTCACGTTTAAACGCGCCCGCCCGGCCAGCGAGATGACTTATCAAGTTTGGGGATCATCGGACTTGGTCGCTTGGGCCAAGGTGGGTCCGGCCAATCCAGGCGGGGATACCGCCGTGGGCGGGAATGTGACGGTAACGGATGATTTCCCGGTCGGTGCACCGCGACGCTTCTTGCGCCTGCAGGTGGTACTCGGGCCGTGAAAACCTGTCTGAGTAGTAAAGCAAGCCATCTGGCCGAGCCCGCCAACCGACGTCTCGCCGCCAGTTGGTTTGCCGCCCTGGTCGCGTCTGACTGGATTTTTCCCGGTTTCGCCTAAAACGTTGTTTGTGGTTTCCCGTTTTCCACGGGGCAAACCGTAGCACCGTCCGCCCATCTGCCGGGGATAAATACGCTGACAGGTGCGCGCGGGAGGCCGAAATGGTTAAGGTTGATTTCCTGGGCCAGGAACGAAACCGCCGTCTTACCAACTTCGCCTATATTGTTACATATGCCGCTGTATTCGGTTTCTATCTCAGTGCCCATAAGGGCCACGCTCAAGTCTGCCGGTGCTTTTATTCCAATCTTGCGAAGCTGCTCAAGATTGGGGGGGCGGCATACAATCACGACATCGGGGCGATGGAGCTCCAGCCATTGGCGCAAATCTTCGTCCCTGTAATCATCCACGCAGGGGAGCAGTGGAAGACAGGCATTCACCGGCCGGTTGTATTGCCAATACAGATACTGTGGAACGACCAGGCGATTTATCCCCGGTTTGGTGGTTTTGGCGGGCAGGACCAGTCCTATCCTGCGAAAACCGCGGTGCTCCAGAGCGTCCAGTAACACGATCATGTTATGGGCCAAATCGACGGTGACGCAGTTGTATAGACCGACGACGCCGCAGCGGAGCAGCACCACGGTCGCAAAGTCCCGCTCAAGAAAATCGATTTGCCGGCGGTTAAGCAGGGCGAGGGGATCAAAGATCAACACCCCGCTAATACCCCGGGCGCGGAGTATGCGTTGAATGGACGCGGTCGAGGTTTCGTTTGGCGGTATCGTAAGTTCGGTTATGCTAAAGCCCAGACTCTTGGCCTGATGGCGCGCCGCATCGAGTAAGAGGTTGTAAATAACTGCGCGGGTCTCGCTAGGACCGTATTCGCATTTGAGCAGCGCCAGGGAGGCTCCCATATGGGCTGATTCCAAGGATCGCACCTGTTGCATCCAGGCGCTCACATAGGGATTTTTGATATAGCCGAGAGCCGCCGCCTGGTCTTTGACCCGCTGGCGTGTGACCTCCGGGATCGATGGATCATCTCGGAGAGCCAGCGATATGGTCGCGCGATGCAGGCCGAGTCGGTCGGCGATATCCTGCATGGAGGTGCGGTGTTTTATCTTACCCATAGTGGGTTGGGTGTGGGGTTACGCACGGCTCTAAAAAGCGGCGCAAACGGACAAAGCATAAATTACTCAACGTGTCTAGTTCCGGTCGATTTGAACGCGATCCAGTGTGATTGCACTAAAGCGGTGTCACCCCGAACAGTTAACCCCTAAAACGACGCTTTTTTACGTCGATCTGGCAATGATCTCCAATCCAAACCGCATTAGTCCCCCCTCGCACCGTCGCGCCCTGTGCCTTTCATTTGTTCTGCTTGGTTGCTTCGCGCCGCTGACCGCCTTTTGCGCAACACCGGAACCGGCAGTCTCCTCGGCCACCAAAATCCTCAACGCCAGCGACCGGCCCGCTTTGACTGCTCCGTTGGTGAGAGCGGTGTATTTGGTAAAACCCGACATTTTGGCACTCACAATCGACGCCCAGGCGGTGTTGCCCGGTCTGATCGAACCGTATCAAGCAATGGATGGGGATACGGTGGCCTTGGGCGGCTACCGGATACCGTTGGCGCTGGCCGAGGCCTCAGGAGTGAAACCCTATGTGACTCCGCAAATGGAGGCGTCCGGCCAGACCAACCTTTTCTCGGTCGTCATGCGCGGTGGACAGCCTTTCGGCCATCTGCTCGGTCCGAAAAAAGACCACATCCTTCTCTTTGATCAGCTCGTCGGCACGGCTCTAGACGAAACCTGGGCGGCGCGGGTTGGCAGTTATGTGCTGAGTTCGACCGACGATCCGAGCTACAAAACCTCCCTTTCCCCCGTCAAAGTCTGGCGCAAAACCCGCCCGTTTCGCGCCGCTAAACTTCCCAACGTCGGTTTCCCGGACAAGGACTATACCCACCGCCACGAGATTTTCCTGACCCTGCCCGCACCCCTGAAATCGGGCTCCACCTATCGGCTGCGTTTCGCGACGGAGCCGGGCAACCCTGGGACGGAACTCGCCGAAGTAACCCTGGCTTTTGACGACCGCCGCACGACTACCGAGGCCATTCAAATCAACCAAAACGGCTACCACCCCGCGACTGCGAAGACCGCATTTTTTTCCGCCTGGCTCGGCGACGGCGGCGGGCTGGATTACCCGGAGGTAACGGCCTTCGAGCTGATTGATGCGGATGGGCGCACTGTCTTCAAGGGGCAGCCCGCGCTGCGTGCGAAACCCGGCCAAGTCGAATTCCTGCAAGACGCGCCCAACGGCGACCAGCGCCCCATAGCCAATAGCAAAGCCTCGGTTTACGCGCTTGATTTTTCCGCTTTCACCAAGCCCGGCACCTACCGCGTGCGTGTCTCTGGTCTTGGCGTCTCGGTGCCCTTCGTGATCGCTCCTGATCGCTGGGAGCATGTGTTCGACGTAACCCTGAAAGGTTACTACCACCAACGCGCCAGCATCGAGCTGGGGCCGCCTTACTCCAGCTATTCGCGGCCACGCAATTTCCATCCCGATGACGGCGTGGTCACCTACGCAACCGATCCGGCTCGTTTTTACGGCACACCGAATGATAAAGAGGGTAAACAGACCGAGGTTTTTGTCCGCATCCAGAACTCCATTCTCCTGAACAAAACCGTGCCCAACGCGATCGGCGGCTGGCACGATGCGGCCGATTTTGACCGCGATATCTACAACCAGCGCCACCTCTGGCCGGTGAATCTGATGATCGACCTGTATTCCCAGGCGCCTGCCTTCTTTGAACGACACACGCTCAACCTACCCGAGAGCGGCAATACCATCCCCGACATCCTCGACGAAGCGCTCTGGTGCACCGATCTGTTCCTGCGCATCCAGCAGTCCGACGGCGGCGTCCCTGCCGCCATCGAAAGCATTGAGCACCCAAAGTATGGCGAGACGAGCTGGCTGAACAGCGTCCCCACCGCCGCGACTCCGCCCAGCCCGGAATCTAATCTGCACTTCGCCGGCACCGCCGCCCGCCTCGCCAAGGTGCTGGCCAAATACGATCCGAAAAAAGCCGCCACCTACCGCGCCGCCGCGCTGAGTGCCATCGCGTGGCTCGAGGCCAATCCGCAGGCGGCAACGATCTATCTCACCAAGGATTCCAGCGTGCGCGGCCTGAAAAACTTCGCTTACGCCGCCCTCTATGACCTTACCGGCGAGAAACGCTGGCAGACGGCCTTTGCCGCGACCCTTCCGCCGGTGATCGGACGCATTGAGGACGAAGGCGGCGGCCTGTTTATCTACGCTACCACTGCGCAGCCACGTGACACCGCGCTTTTGCAGACAGCCCGCAGTCTCTTGCTGGCCCACGCCGATCAATTGCTCGCCCGCCAAGCCAAGACCGCCACCGACTCCCTCATCCAGACCGATTTCGCCCGAACTTTGTCTCACGGTTTCCAGCCGGTCTCGCTTGCATACGCGGCCTTTCTCACCGGCGACCGCCGTTACGTCGAAGCGATTGCCAAGGCCGCCCACTATCAACTCGGGGCCAATCCGATGAATATCAGTTATATCAAAGGCATTGGTCAGCGCCAGGTGCGCCCTCACCACAAAGACGGCCCCAATCGCGGCCTCGACGTGCCCGACGGCATCCCGGTTTACGGCACTCCTACCAATCGCTCCATCGTCACTCGTTATTCTGATCCCGTGCGACGGGCCGGGGTGTATCCGGCGATTGAGGACTGGCCGGGCACCGAGTGCTACTTCGATGAGATCTCGCCCAACATAAGCGAATATACGGTATTCGAACCAATGGCCAATTCGCTGTTTGGCTACGGCACCCTCCTGCTCTTCACCGCGCCGGGCGCGGTTGCGGTTAAGTCCGACGCCAAGTGATTCTTCCCGGTGGCACACATGGCCTATCTTCACATACGCTTTGGATTTATTCCCTTACGCTTAAGCGGAAAATCGCTCGCCTTTGGGCTGCTGCTGCTGGTCTTCGCTTCGCCTGGTCGGGCCTTGGATGTCGTCCCGCTGCAGGCACCGGCGGAGACCAGGGTGATGCCGTTTGCGCCCGGCATACCCCGTAGTTTTAAGCCCGCCTGGCGGGGTGACGTCCGCGAACTGCCTGGCATGGACGCAAAGGATACGATGGCGGTGGTTTTCCCGCGCGGCGATGGCCGGAAGCCCGGACTCGGCGGCACTCTGCGCGCGGACCGTCCGGTTTGGGTTTATCTTTCGGTATTTGACCGAGGCCGGCCTTCGCTCCCGGGCTGGCAGCCGACCAACCTTCATCTCACTTGGATCAACGACAACAACGACCTGGTGGTGGATCGCTTGTTTGAGCGCGCGTTTCCGGCTGGCACCGTGGAGATACCTCCGCACGACGGCCGGGAGGGTTCCGACTATGGCGTGCCGCACCTGGTTTTGATTCGGGAAACACCTCTTTCTGAACCCGTAAACTTAAAAACCCCGGAACAACTGCGCGACGAATGGCTGCAAGGCGAGACCCTGAGCAACGGTGCTATCGAGGTCACCGTGACCTCGCGGCCCTACCTACGCCTTACCGCTCTGCGCCGCCCGGGCGAAGTTGATTGGTTGCGCCCTCGCCAGAAGCGTGGCGACTGGGGCCTGCGCACCTGGGTGATGATCCCTTCGGGAGAAAACCCCGCGTTAAACGCCCTCTCGTACCAACCCGCGCAGATCGAACGCTCCGGTCCGCTCCGTCTCGAAGCGCGCGCGGCACCGGATCATTCGTCGGGACTGTCTCTGCACTGGACGGTCGAACTGGATCCGCACCGTGCCCGGTTGAAGATCACACACACCATCCGTAATCAAAGCGCACGGACGCAAACGGTAGCTCCCTGGGCCATCGCTCTCGTCAACTTTGACGGCGCTGGCAGGACGCTGGCCTCCGCCGAAGACGCCCGGCCTGACTCTGCGCCGACCGCTTATTTGATGACGGGGATCGATCAGGCGGGACCTGCCGGGCGACGTCTGATCCTGGATCACGGCCAGATCGGATTGCGCTTGGCCGGACCCGCCGACGATACCCTTAAAATTGGTTCCCGATCACGCGGTGGCTGGGTGTTGTATGAACGCCCCGATGGCTCGCGGCTGGTCTCCCGTTCGCCCCTGCCCGAAGGAATCATTCCCGACGGCGGACGGAATCTCACGCTTTATCACCGAGGCACGGCGGCCGAGATTGAGCACGTCGGCGCACTGGCCGCGCTCGCTCCTGGCGAGGAAACCACTCTGGAGCAGGACTTGACGGTTGAGAATCCTCAAGGAGCCCACCAAGCGATCTACATTCCGAGAAATTCAGCGAATTGATGCGGTCGGGAAGGGTATCATCGCCAAAAACACATGATTATCGCATTGCGGATGAGGTGTATACGGCCGAATGGCTGATTGCGAGCTGAGTGGCACGTCTGCGTCAGCCTCCGACGCAGACGCTCTTGCGGCCGCGGGATTTCCGGCGGGCTGGACCACGCCGAGCGAAGTGATCGACACGCAGCGCTACATCCTCGTTGAGAGCGGGCCGTCGGCAGGCGACAGGTGTCAGTCGCGCATCTCGATGACGATGAAACCGCTCTTGGCCCAGTTTTTGGCGTGGGCGGTGCCGCCGAAGGCCGGGCCGTGTTTGGTCCAGCGGCGGAGGTCGGGCGAAGTGGCGACGAAGAGGCCGCCGTGGGTGCCGTTGAACGCGGTGTAGAGGCAGACAAAGCCGCCGTCGGGCGATTCGACTACGCGCGGGTCTTCACAACCGCCGGGCCATTCCCAAGCCTGCCACGCGTCGTTGTCGGGGAAGAGGACGGGCTCCGGTTCGAGGTCGAAATGGAGTCCGTCGTTGCTTATGGCGAGGCCGATGCGGGAGACGCCGGCGTAGCGGCCGACCTCGTCTTCGGCGCGAACGAGCAGGTGAACGCGGCCCTCGTGGACGACGGCACCGGGGTTGAAGACGTCCTTGGCCGCCCAAGCAACGTCCTGGCCGCTCACGGGGCAACGGAAACGCAGGTCGGGGCGGGCGGCGAGCAGGGTGCCGCCGTTGCGGGTGAAGGGGCCGAGCTGCCAGGCGGTAGACTGGGGATTGGTCTGGCAGTTCATGCGAGGAGGACGGCGGCGTCGGTGGCGGGGATGGGGAGGGTGCGGATTTCTCCGGTGGTGCGGATGCGAATGCGGGCGGTGGTGGCGGGGCCGGAGTTGATGATGACAGCGAGGTCGCCTTCGGTGTGGGCGAGGCGGCGCAGGCGGAGGCCGGGGGGCGGGGCGAGCAACGTGAACGGTTCGGGGGCGAGGTCGCCGAGTTGCGTGGCGAGCCAGTCGCGGGCGGCGTCCGTGGGGAAGGCGAAGTGGCGTTGAAAGAAGTTTGTGCCGATGCGCAGGGCGTGCGGCGAACGCACGATGGCGGCGGTGTCGTCGTCCCAGCGGGCGAGCACGGTTGCGCCAGGGCGGGGATCGAAGCTGGCGCGGACCAGCCAGCCGTCGAAGGGAGCGGGAAGGGCGGCGGCGGCGAAGGTGAGCGGCAAGGTGCCGGGGTGGGCCTCGATGTCGGCGAGGTCGGCGCCGAAGAGGGCGGCGAGGGGCTCGGCGTGGGCGTTGACCCAGGCGGCAGGGTCTTTCCAGCCGGCGAGGCCGTCGGCGATGACGAAGCCGCCGCGGGCGGTGAAGGCGGCGAGGGAGGCGACAGTCTCGGCGGCGAGGGCGGTGCAGCCGGGCAGCACGAGCACGCGTGTTTCGTCGAGGCGGGGGCCGCCGGCGGCGAGGGCGTATTCGTCGATGAAACCGACCTCGTGGCCGAGGGCGGTGAGCAGTTCGTAGGCGCCGGCGGTGGCGTCGGCGGCGGCTTCGGTGTTGCGCGGGTTGGTCACGTCGCTGCCGGAGCCTTCGAGGGAGGCGAGGCGCCAGGAGGCTTCGGAGTGGAGGATTTTAACCAAGGTGCGCGGCGGGCGGGCGGCGGCGAGGAGCGGGGCGTGGAGGGCGATTTGTTCGGCGACGCGGGTGGCGGCGTGGAGTCGGCGGGAGGGGCGGCCGCGTTGGTCGAGCAGGTTCCATTCGCCGCCTTCGCCGCCGGAGGTGCGTTGGTTAAAGCACCAGAAGACGACGGCCTTGGCTCCGGCGGCGACGGATTCCCAGAGCCAGGCGTGGAGGTCGGCGGGCGTGGGGGTGTTGGCCTCGAAACCGCTGAAGAGGGCGGGGCCGCCTTGGAGTTCGGAGACCCAATAGTAGGCGTCGGGCGCGGGCGTGGCGCTGCGGATGAGGTCGTTGATCATGGCCACGGCGCGGTCGCGGCGGGCGAGCGGGAAACGGGTGCAGTGCCAGACGGGGTGGATGGAGCAGCCAAGGAAATCGACGACGCGGGCCTCGGACCAGATGGACTGGGCGCAGCCGTAGCTGCGGGCTTCGAGGATGAGGTGGGGGTTGACGTGAACCGGGTGGCGCGGGTCGAGGGCGCGGATGTCGGCGGTGAGGACGCGGATTTTCTCGGTGAGGTGGTCGATGGTGTAGTCGAGCCAGTCGGCGGCCTCGGTGCGCGAGGGGATGGGGGAGAGTTGGGAGGTGGGCTCGAAGTCGATCTGCTCGAAAGCGGTGAACTGGCGGTAGTATTGGCGGTTATAGCGGGCGATGTCGTGGCCGTAGCGGCGGGCGAGCCAGGCGCGGAAAAGGCCGAGCGTGGCGGGGGTGCGCGGGACGTTCATTGAGGCCTCGTTCCAGACGATCCAGGAATCGAGGGCGGGGTGGTCGCGCCAGCGTTCGACGCAGCGGCGGAGGTAATCGCGAGCGGCGGACCAGAGCGCGGGGTCTTCGAGGTCGCCGACGGACTGGTTGTTGGTGGTGAGGCGCATCCAGCCGGGGGGGCATTGGGCGAAGGGCGTGGGCACGATGCCGAGGCCGAGGGCGGCGGCTTCGTCGAAGGCGGCGTCAAAGGCGTCCCACTGCCACACGTCGGGAGCGGGGTTGACCATGTCCCAGTAAACGAAGAGCCGAACGACCTTGAGGCGGGCGGCGGCGATCTGGCGCAGCCAGCCGCGGACCTGGTCGGGCGAGTCTTCGCGGTTGATGAAGAGCTGGGTGCCGAGGATCGGGCCGGCGGCGGTGGTGAGGGTGGAGAAGGGCATGGATTAGGGATGCGGCAGAAGGGCGAGGGTATCGTCGATTAGGGCGCGGAGGGCGGCGTGCTGGCGGACGAAGATGTCGTCGCCGGGGGCGGGGTAAAGGATGGCGCTGACGCGCGGGGTGAGGTCGGTCGGGCGGAGGGTAAACTTTTCGGCGTGGGAGAGATTCGCACCGTCGCCGGGGAAGTAGGTTTCGTTTAGCGCGAAGAGCACCTGCATCACGTCGTGGACGAGGCGGGCTGAGAGGCCGGCGAGGAAGACGGGGTCGCGGCGGGCGACCTTGTTTTCGTAGTGGTAGTCGGAGTGCCAATACCGAAGCGAGCCGCCGTGCTTGGCCAGGATGGCGGCCTTGAGTTTGGGCGGGAAGGGCGTGAGCCAGCCGCGCCAGCGGGCGATGATGCCGGCGTCGTCCTCGATGATGTATTGGTTGAAAATATCGGTCGGCAGGTGGTAGCCCCAGATGCTCCATTCCTTGGGTTCAACGTCGAGGTGACCGTCGATCCAGCGCTGGAGCTGGGCGTCGAGGTCGGCGATGCGGCGGGGCCAGACGCCGTCCACGGTGACGCCGCGCGCCTTCCAGCTTTCGAGGAGCGGCCAGAGGGGTTTCCAGAGCTCGGGGTCGCGGTCGGGCCAGGGCAGGTCTTCCTCGTGGAAGATGCGGAAGTCGAAGTCGGAGCGGGCATCGGCGAGGCCTTTGCCGGTGGAGCCGCCGATCGTGATGGCGCGGCGTCCACCGGGCCAGGCGCGGAAGAAGGCGGTGAACTCGGCGATGGCTTCCTGTTGGAGCGGGGTGAAGGTTGGGTTCATGGGTGGACTGACTGCGGCTCAATCTTTTTGGCCGGATTATCTTTGGGTGTGATCGACGTGGAAGTTTCCCCTGTCAGGTGATTGACGGTAAGGGTGAAGCGGCGTCCATCGGCGGCCACGCGTTCGGTGGCCTCGACGCCCTCGGGCGTTTCGGCAACGCCGTGAACGTTTGCTTCGGTGAGGAGTTGGCCTATGACGGTATCTAGCCCTGCCGTGTCGAGCTGCGCGGCGAGATACCATGCGGAGCCGTGAGCGATTGGCTGGCTAGCCGAGCCGGAGGAGGACAAAAACACAGTGTGCCGCTGACGGGTGAGCGCGGGGCGGCCAGCGAGGTCGCCGTCGGCAAACAAAGCGAGCACCTCGGCGGTGGTGGCGTAGCCAGCTTCAGCGAAGTGACTCCAAGTTAGCGGAGTGGGCTTGGTTGAGGCATGATTGCTTGTGCTCGCGATGTGCCCCACGTGGCTCGGTGCCACGGGCCACCAGTCCTCCACGGCATAGCCAAAAATGTCCGTAAGCCCGCCGGGAACGCCGCCGTTGTGAATGCGCATGGTCTCATCTGTGACCGCGCAGAATGGGGTGAACAGCAGGTGCCCGCCGCGCTGGACGAACTTGCGTAGATTCGAGATGCCTTGGTGCGAGATAAGCTGTTGGGCGGAGGCGATCAGGACGCGGTAGCCGGAGAGATCATCCTCCGGGTGGCGCACATCCACGGCTACGTTGCGCCGCCAGAGCGCGGCATGAACGCGTTCCGCTTCCACCTGCGGGCTGAAGGTTGTGGGACGGCTGCTGGCATTGAATGCCCAGAGGGATTCGTAATCAAATAGCAACGCCACTTCGGCTATGATGGTGGAGCCCGCCACGGCCTCCAGTTCACCAAGGTCCGCGCCGAGCTGCTTGGTGAGGGTCCAGACGCGGTGCTCGTGTCCGCCGACGGTGAGGCCCTGAATGGGAAGCATGCCGGAGTGGTATTGCTCCCCGCCCGCCGCGCTTTGTCGCCATTGGAAGAAGAGCACGCCATCCGCGCCACGCGCCACGGCTTGGTGGCTGAAGGCGCGGGTCTGCGGCGAGGTGCGGGGTTGGTTGAAGGCCCGCCAGTTTACCGCGCCCGTGGCTTGTTCCATGAGCACGTGCGGCACCCCCGGTTTGAGCGAACGCATCAAGTCATGGTGCAGCGCGTTGCTTTGAACGGCTTTAAGACCCTCTGACGGGTCAGGATAGCTATCCCAGCTAACGTAGTCGAGCTCGGCGGCGATAGCGCGGTGATCGATGCCCAGAAAATCGATAAGAAAGTTCGTGTTCACGGGAATGTGGGGAGTGATTTCCCGCAGAATGGCTTTCTCCATGCGCACCAAATTCGTGAACGCCGCAGCGGAGAACCGTCGCCAGTCCAGCACCATGCCGGGGTTCAACGTAGTGGGAGCGAGGCGCGGGGCGTTGATTTCAGCAAAACTCTCGTAGCGTTGTCCCCAGAATGCGGTGTTCCAGGCAGAGTTCACCGCCGCAGGAGTGCCGTAACGCGTCTCCACCCACGCCCGCCAGAGGCTGTTCGTTTCGGGGTCAAAGCTCTCCTTCACGTGGCACGACAGCTCGTTATTGATATGCCACGAAACCAACGCGGGGTGGCGGCCGTAACGAGTGGCAATCGCGCGAACCAGAATCGCCGCATACTTCCGGTAAGCCGATGACCACGGCGCGTAATGCTGCCGCCCGCCGTGCCCGAGCACCGAGCCATCCGCCAACACCGGGAGCATCTCCGGGTGCAGCTTCACCAGCCATGCCGGAGGGCTGGCGGTGGCGGTGCCGAGATTGACGGCGATGCCGTGGGCGTGGAGCAGGTCCATGACCTCGTCGAGCCAGGCGAAGTCCCAGCGGTCGCGGGCGGGCTGGAGCGCGGCCCAGGCGAAGATGCCGAGGGAGACGAGGTTGACGCCGGCTTCGCGCATGAGGCGGGCGTCTTCGCGCCAGACCTCTCGGGGCCATTGTTCGGGGTTGTAGTCGCCGCCGTAGAGGAGGCGGGGGAGTTTGGGCAGGGGGTGTGGCATGGTTTAAAGGAGGGATTTATGTAAAAGGATTCAGGACGCGCACGTTGTCGTAGGTCTGGCCGGGGTTGAGGTCTTCGGAAAGGAGTTCGGTGCAGCCTGCCTGGGCGGCGGCGGCGAGGATGGCGGCGTCCCAGTAGGAGGTTTGGTAGCGTTGCTTGAGGCGCAGGGCGTCCTGCATGAGCGGCACGGAAAGCTCCACCACGTGGAAGCGCAGCCAGACCTTGATCAAAGCCGTGGCTTCGGCATGGGACAGCGGCTGCGAACGGGTGGGCCGGGTGGACTGGACGTAGAATTCCTGGAGCACTTGGACCGACAGGCTGAGGTCGTCGCGCCGGAGAATCTCCCGCGCCTTTTCCGCCTTGGCGCGCTCGGGGGCACCGGGACTGATGGCGTAGAGGAGGATGTTGGTGTCGAGGAACGTCATGAGCGCTCGTGAACGGCTTCGCGGGAGAGATTTTCGGCGGACGTGAAGCCAGGGTGGCTCTGCCAGAGGGCATCGAGGAGAGTTTCCTGTTCCTTGCGGAGATCGCAGGGTGCGGGTGTTTCTGAGCCCAAGCTGACGAGAAACTGCTTAACGAGGGCGGAGACGGAGGCATCGCGCTGGGCGGCAATGATGCGAGCCTGACGATAAGTGTGGTCGTCGATGGAAACGGTAATGTTTTTCACGGTTTCACAGTATCACAGTTGGGCGACGCCTCAAGTTTTCGTTGGCTTTCAAGTGCCGGACGCGGGCGGGACGCTTTGCACGAGGATGGGTTGTTGGAGGTGGAGGGCGTGGGCGGGGAGGGCGGCGCGGTCGGGCGTGAGCAGGAGGCCCAGGCGGAATTCGCCGCTGTCGGAGGCGGGCAGGTGGGGCAAGGCGTCGGCCGGCGTGGGCAGGTCGTCGGCGTAGCGGCTGGCGCGGGCCAAGGAAAGGCCAAGGGAGTCGTCGCCGAGGCTGAAACCGTAAACCGCGTCGGTGGCCACGCCGAGTCCGGCAAGTCCGCCGAGTTCGGTAGGAACGCTGGCAGTCTCGGCCCAGGCGTAACCGATGCCCGGATACTCGCCCGGTTTGGTGCGCAGACATTCGCCGCCGGGCACTTCAAAGGTGGCGCGGTCGAAGCCGGGCAGCAGGAGCTTGAGCCGGGCGCTGCGGTCGTCGATGAAGACGCGCACGGCGGTATCGAGGACCTTGCGACCGGCGGCGAGCGTGAAGGTGAAATCGACGCGCGAGCGGGCGCCCGCGAAACGCACCCAGAGGCGGACGAGTTCGGGGCCGTTTTCCAACACGGTGACGTGGCTGATGCGGAAGGTTTCGCGCACGGCGGTGAGGTGCCACGAGTCGGGCTCCTCCTTCATGCCGCCCCAGGAGCCGTAGGGATCGTCGAAGAGTTTAATCTGGAGCCCGGCGGCGGCGAGCAGCGGACGACCAGCGGCGTCGGTGAGGTGGAGGTGATCGTCGCCGATGCGGGCGGTGAGGCGGAGGTGTTCGTTGGCGAGTTGATCGGGCGCGGCGAGGACGGCGGTGGCGCGGGTGACGCGGGCGGGTTGCGGGGCGAAGCCGACAGTGAGGACTTGCCAACTGCGGGCGGGCAACGCGACCGGCACGGCCACGCGCACGCGCCAGACGCAGTCGGTCATGGAGCGGTTTTCGGCGGTGAGTCGCTGGAACGGGACGGGTTGTCCGTCGGGTCCGCGCACCTCGATGGGGACGAGGGCGGTGCGTTCGTCGCGGTAGCCGGGGATGGGCCGCCAGTCGAGTTGGGCCTCGAATTCGACCGGGCCGGCGAAGGCGTGGCCGTGCGGGTTGAGCACGAGGAACGGCACGGCGGTCGGAAGGTCGGGCGCGGCCGGGGCGGGCACCGCGGTGTCGATGCGGCGGGCGAGGGCGTTGAGGGCGGCGAACTCGGCGCGTTGCGCGGTGTGGAAGACGCCGCCGAGCTGGGCGAGTTGATCGTCGTAGGCGCGCTCGATGCTGGAGCCGGGGAGGATGTCGTGAAAGGCGTTGAACAACAACCCGCGCTCGGCCTCGGCGAGGGCGGCGGTTTCGGCGGCGTTCGGCGCGAGATCGGCTCCGGCGGAAGCGGCGAGTTCGCGCACGCGGGCGGCGCGGAGGAACTGGTGCTCGGCGCGGCGGTAGGCGTGTTTGATGCGCGAAGTGGCCGCGTAGCAGCCGCGCAGGCAGTGGCCGAGTTCGCCGCGCACGACGGGCAGCGTGAGGGCGGGATCGGCCGCGAGCTCGGCCTCGATGGCGTGGAAGTAGCGTTGCAGGCCGGAGTGTTCGACCGAGACCTCGGGGTGGGCGGCGGTCCAGGCGCGCAGGTCGGCGAGGATGCGGCGGGTGGGGCCGCCGCCGTGGTTGCCGACGCCGTAGAAGACGGCGATGTTGCGCAGGCCGCTGGACTCGGCGGCGGCGAGGTAGGCGTCGAGCCGGCCGGGCAACGAATCGCGGTCGTGGCAATACCAGTCCACCGGCGAGCGGTAGGCGAGCACGCGTTCGCCGGACGGGCTTTCCCACCAGTAGGTGTGGCGGGAGAGCGGCAGCTCGGAGGCGAAGGGCCGGCAATGCGCGAAGTAACGGATGCCCGAGGCGGCGAAAATCGCGGGCAGGCCGGCGCTGTGGCCGAAGGCGTCGGGCGCCCAGGCGACGGCGGTGCGGCGACCGAAACGGGACTCGAAATACTCCTGCCCGACGCGGAACTGGCGCAGCAGGCTCTCGGTGGCGGGCAGGTTGTGATCGGCCTGGATGTAGGTGCCGCCGACGAGTTCCCAGCGACCGGCGGCGACGGCGGCACGCACGCGGGCGAACAGATCGGGGGCCTCGCGCTCGACGAACTCGTAAAGGGCGGATTCGCCACGCACGACGGTGAGGTCGGGGTCCTCGTCGAGCAGGTCGAGCATGGACCGCGTGGTGTTGATGGCTTCGTTGAAGCCCTCGCGCCAGTCCCAGAGCCAGACGGGGTCTAGGTGGGCGTTGGCGATGAGGTGGAAACGGATGGGGTTGGGCATGGGGGCAAAGACGCGGTTGATGTTTCTTCGGCTCGAACCCATTGAAAAGGGAGTAGAAATGACCAAAGTGACCAAAAAATTGACCGAAGTGTCCGCTCCCTTGCTGCAGCGGTTGTGGGCCGAGCTGGCCGGTGATTCGCGGCTTGAGTCGTTGCGTTACCTGACGCTGGGATGGTTTGAACGGAAGCCGGTGCGGGTGGCGGGCGTGCGGGACTTGTTTGCGATCAGCCTGGTCACGGCGGGCACGCGCGGAACCTTTCGCGACGGCGAGACTGGCGAACGGGTCGAGGTGCGCGGAGCGGGTGTGTTTTTTACCCAGCCGGGTGTGGTTCAGGACTACGGACCGGCCCGGGCGGAGGACCGGTGGGAGGAGTTTTATTGGACGCTGGAAGGCGAGCGGGTGCGCGAGTGGATCCGGCTAGGCTGGTGGGACGGACAGTCGCGGTTTTGGGCGATGTCGGCTGCGGAGGAGCAGGCGGCGCGGGCGGTGTTCGCGGCGGCGCGGACGGCGCTGGAGCGGCGCGACGGGCGGGAGCTGGACCTGAGTAAACTCGCGCTTGAAAAATGGGTGGCGACAGGACCGTGGGCGCAGCGTACGGCGCAGGCGGACGAAGCCGGCGGGCTCGCGGCGGTCGTGGCGGACTGGCGGCGCGATCCGGCGCGGGCGTGGTCGCTGCCGGAGGAGGCGCGGCGGGCGGGGATGAGTTACACTCGGTTCCGGGCGCGGTTTGCGGCGGAGTATGGGCGCAGCCCGCACGCCTACCTGCGGCGCTGGCGGCTGGAGTTGGCGATGGGCTGGCTGCGGGCGACGACGGAGCCGATCAAGACCATCGCCGAGCGGTGCGGGTTTGCGGGGGCGGAGCCGTTTATCCGGGCCTTTGCACAGGTGCACGGCACGACGCCGGGCCGCTGGCGGGCGATGCAGGCGCGGGCGACGAGGGCGGCCTTCGCGGCGAGGCAGTCGTGAGGTGCGAAGTGCGCGGCTCAACCAGCTCGATCGATAACCGGTATTAGTTTACGGCGTCGAGTCATGATTACGGACGATAAGACTAAAAAAGCCGGTCAGTGGTATCGTCCGTATGCCGGGAGGTATGACGCAGGCGGTATCAGGTTTGGTTAAGACCGGCGGTTGGGTGGCTGGTGAATTTGAGGATGGTCCGTTTGGGGCGGTTGAGCGAACAGGCTTGGAGCGGGAGAGGGGAGCGGCGAGGCGGCACGGGTGTGGCGACGGTGGCGGGAATCGGCGTTCGCCGAGTGGAGGATGGCGAAAGCGTCGACGGGGGGCGATGGGCGTTGATGAAGACGCACGCGGCGGGCAAGGGGAGGGCCGGATTCACGGGCGCGCAGCGGGCGGGTGGCCGAGGGAGGGGTCAGACGACGCGGTTTTCGGTGATGACGCGGGAATACCACTTGGCGCTGAGCTTGGGGGTGCGCTTTTGGGTGGCGTATTCGGTGTGGACGAGGCCGAAGCGGATGCTGTAGCCGTCCTGCCACTCGAAGTTGTCCATGAAAGACCAGCAGAAGTAGCCTTTGACCGGCACTCCGTCGGCGATGGCGCGGCGGAGTTCGAGCAGGTATTGGCGGAGGAAATCGCGGCGGTGGAGGTCGAGGATCTCGCCGTTGGCGTCGGGCTCCTCGATCGCGCCGTAGCCGTTTTCGGT
>CAIRBK010000028.1 GCA_903876795.1 uncultured Verrucomicrobiota bacterium | reverse complement strand
TCTCCTCGGCGGTGCGGCGGCGCTCCGTCGTGCAATCGTCGCAGCAAAATGCGCCCCAGGAGAACCCGTCGATGACGATGTTGCCCGCCACCAGCAGCCGTGCGCCGAGTTTCTCCTGCACCCGCCGGAACACCTCGTCTTCGATTTCCGAGGTGGCGAACTCCACCGTCGTCGGGCTGAGCAGCAAATCGGCGACAAACTTTGGCGCATCGGAAAAACGTCCGCCGCCAACTTCACTCCCGCTCTGGGCCGCCACGCCAGGGCGGTGCCACTCGTGCGTCACCCGCCAGAATTCGGTGCCGGGATTGCCGTGCGCGTCGAGGTGCTCGATCAACACCGCCCGGTCAAACTCCGCCGCATCGGCCACCAACCCGATGGCCTCGACTGCGGCCACATCGAAATCCTCGCGCGCCGAGAGCAGCGCGCCCGCCTGCGCGGAGGCCGCGAGCAGCCGGTTGCTCCGTTCGAGCTCGCGGTTGAGGTCGGCCAATTCGGCCGCCCTCGCCTCGCGCTCGGCCAACGCCGCGCGCACCGTTTCGTCGTGCTTGATCGCCGCCGCCAAAGCCGCTGCGGCGGCGCGGAGCACCTGAATCTTCGCTTCGCAGTAAACGCGTTCCGTCGTGCAGTCATCGAAGCCGAGCGCGCCCCAAAAAACTCCGCCGACAAACACCGGCACCAACAGGTCGCTCTTGACGCCCGCCGCCCGGTTCAACTCGGCGGTCGCCCCGGTCTTGGCCGCGACCGACGACGTATAAACTTCTCCCGCCATCAGCGGCCGCCACACTACTTCAAATTCGGCGTAGCCATACGGCCCCGCGGACATCGCTTCCGTCGCCGAAGCGATCAACGGCGAGGCGTGCTCGGCCACCAAAAAACCCGCGCGCGCCGCGTGGTCGTAACGCACCGCGTAAACCCGGTCCAAGCCCGTCCCCTCGGCAAGCGCCCGCAGCGCTCCTCTCAGACCCGCTTCCAGATCCGCCGCGAGCAATTCGCGCAAGGCCTCGACTGCCGCGCGCAGCAATCGCTCCGTCGCCAGTTGCTCGGCAGAGACGGTCCGCGCCGGGCCGTTGGGTTGTTGGGAATCAGGCGACATAAAAACCGGTCCAGCACGGTCGTCGGACGAAACACGCGTAGGGCGCGATCCACGAAAAACCGAGAGTGCCGTCCGCAAAACCCAAATCAAAGATCACCCGCTGGCAACCCCCCGCCTCTCCCCCGAACGATTGAGCCGCCGCTCCACCCTTCCGGGCGGTGCGCCTTCCACTTCATGCCCGATGCCGGCCGCCTGCCGTGTTTGCTACAGTGCCAGCGATGCAAGCCTCTTCCCGCCGCGCCTTCCTCCGCCAGACCATCGCCGCCGGTGCATTCGGCTCCGCCGCCTTCGCTCTCTCCCGCGCCCTGCCGCTCGCCGCCCAAAGCTCGCCTCCCGTCCTCGACGACAACGCCGCACGCACCCGCGACTGGCTCGCCTCTCGCCGCGTCGTCACCCGCCGCAACGTCGCCGATCTCTCCGCCGCCGAGCTGACCCTCCTTCGCGACGGCATCCGCATCCTCCGCGAGCGCTCCGCCGCCAACCCCCTCGACCCGCGCGGCTGGTATGCCTACGCCCAGCTTCACTCCGCCTTTTGCGGCACCAACACCTACGAGGACCAGGTCCACTACGGCTGGTTTTTCCTCCCCTGGCACCGCGGCTATCTCATCGCACTTGAGCAACTCCTCCAGGAAACCGTGGCCGAACCTCAGCTCGCCCTGCCTTACTGGGATTGGACGACGTCGCCCCAAATCCCCGTCGCCTATGCCGGAGGCCCGGACAACCCGCTCTCCGACCCCACGCGCATCATGCAGCCCGCCGACATCATCCCTTGGGATCTGCTCGCCGTCGGCCCCGTCCTCCGCGCTCCCACTTGGAACAGCTTCGGCGGCCACCCCCGCGTCGATCCCGCCGCCCCGCAGATCGAGGGCTGCATGGAGCAAGGTTGCCATAACAACACCCACAACTGGATGGGCGGCAACATCGCCTCATTCTCCGGCGCCGGCTACGACCCCATCTTCCACACCCACCACGGCCAGATTGACCGACTCTGGGCCGCCTGGCGCACCGCCGACCCGTCGAACCACCCGAACCCCTCCGATCCGCGTTTACTCGAAAAACGCTTCTTCTTCTACGGTCCCGACGGCCATCCCTTCGTCATCCGCGTAGGCGACCTGCTCGACCCCGAAGCCTGCGGCTACCGCTTCGATTCCCTCGCCTTCAACCTCAACGTCCGCGCCCTCCCGGCCTACCGCGACTCCGCCGAAAAAGTCCGCGACGACTTCGTTCCCGCCGGCGAAGTCGTCCGCACCCCCGTCACCTTCGGCGACTCTACCCGCAAGGAACTCCTCGCCGCCCTCGGCGCGCCCCGCGCCCGCGTGATTCTCCAGTTCGACCGCAAGCAGCTCCCCATCCATCCCTACTGCGTGCGCATCTATCTCCGCGCGCCCGGCGAACCCGCGCCCTCCGGCCCGGCCGACCCGCGCTTCGTAGGCACCTACACCTACCTGCCCATCCCCGGCCTCGAACTCGGCCTCGACCGCCACTGCGTCACCCAACTCGAAGTCACCGACAAACACGCCGCCCTGCTCCGCTCGGGCTCGCCCCTCGTCGCCACTCTCGTCCCCGTCCAACTCCGCGACCGTGTCATCCCGCCCCAGACGCTCGAAGTCCGAAACGCCTCCCTTCGGATCGACGCCTGATCCACCGCCACCACACGCCACTCCCGCCATGCCTCCCTCCAATCGCCGCACCTTCCTCCGCACCGCCGCCCTCGGCGGTGCCACCGCCCTCCTCGGAAAAAACGCCCTCGCACCCAACCTCCTCGCCCAAACTCCCATGTCCTCCGCTATCCCTCCCGCCCCCGGCGGCACACCCGGCCCCTTCACGCTCTATACCAACGGCAAGGTCACGACCATGGACCCCACCCGCGCCGACGCCACCGCCTTCGCCGTGGAAAACGGCCGCTTCGTCGCCGTCGGCACCGACGAAGAGATTCTCCGTCTCCGAAAACCGGACACGCCGGTCATCGATCTGCGCGGACGCCGCGTCGTCCCCGGTCTCACGGATTCCCACACCCACACCGTCCGCCTCGGTCTCAACTACGCCCTCGAACTTCGTTGGGACGGCATCCCCAGTCTCGCCGAAGGTCTCGCCATGATTCGCGATCAGGTCCGCCGCACGCCGCCCGGCCAATGGGTGCGCGTTGTCGGCGGTTGGTCCCACGCCCAATTCGCCGAAAAACGCAAACCGACCCTCAATGAGCTCAACGCCCTCGCGCCCGACACGCCCGTCTTTCTCCTCTTCGTCTATTCCGAGGCCTATCTAAACCGCGCCGCCCTCCGCGCCCTTGGCATCACCAAGGATACGCCAAACAACCGCTGGCCCGGCGGCACCATCCAGCGCGATGGTTCGGGCAACCCCACCGGCCTCCTCCTCGCGACGCCCTCCGCCCTCGTCCTCTACGATACCCTTTACCAAGGCCCGAAGCTCGACCGCGAACAACAGCTGATCTCCACCCGCCACTTCATGCGCGAGATGAACCGCCTCGGCGTCACCAGCTCGCTCGACTGCGGCGGCGGTTATCAAAATTTCCCCGAGGACTACGAGGTCATCCAAGAACTCGACAAGCGCGGCGAGATGACGATGCGCATCGGCGTCTCCACCTTTATTCAAAAGCCCGGCCGCGAATACCAGGACTTCCAGAGCTGGATCGAGCGCTACAAAGTGGACGACGGCTCGCCCTTCTTCCGCCTCCTCGGCGGCGGCGAGATGATCGTCCGCTCCATCTACGACTTCGAGGTCTGGGGACTCGCCCAACCGATCTACGGCGAGAAGGAGGAAAAGGATTTCGAGCGC
>CAIRBK010000027.1 GCA_903876795.1 uncultured Verrucomicrobiota bacterium | reverse complement strand
GGAGGGAGCTTCGCTCCCTCCCCTGCACCCCTCCCTATAAATCTTTTTATCCTCCCAATCCCCGAACCCTCTGCATAACTAACTTTCACGCTCCCCCTGTCCAACCAACCGGAGCCACCTCACCTGGCGCACGAGTCCCAATGCAGTCGATGCCACCAGAAATTATTACAAGGCGGTGATGCTGTATAACCGGACCTACATGACGCTCACCCACGAGATGGGGCATAACCTCGGCTGCGACCACGACCGCGCCCAGGCCGGCGCGCCGGACAACCCGAAGTTATATTATTACGGATACCGTTTCTTCCCAAGCGGCATAGACACGGGAGATGTCATGTCTTACGCGATCCTAAACCGCCTGCCCTACTTCAGTAATCCGGACGTGTCGTATCAAGGAAACCCCCTGGGAAAACCCGAAGGGGACCCCAAAGCGGCGGACAACGCCCGATGGATACGAGAGTATGGCGCGCTGGTCGCGCTTAGCCGCAGTCTTCCCGCCACGCCGCAAATTTTAAGCCAGCCCCTTGGAGCCACCCTATCCCCGGGCGGAAAGTTATCGCTCTACGTTCAGGCAGTCGGCCTACAGTCTCTCACATTTCAATGGATGAAAGCCGGGGTAAACATCACCGGAGCCAATCGCCCCACTTATACCAAGTCAGCCGCCGCAGCTTCCGATGCAGGCGATTACACGGTGGTCGTGACCAACGCCAACGGCTCCGTCACCAGCAATACGGCCACCATCAGTTTTGCCAGCGAGACACCACCCCCAACCACGCCCTCCACGCCATCCACCCCAACCACGCCATCCACCCCAACCACGCCACCCACCCCCACCACGCCCAGCTCCCCTCCGGCCTCCGGCGGAGGCGGGGGAGGTGGCGGAGGTGGCGCACACAGCCCGGGATACCTCTCAGGCCTTGCCGCGCTATGCCTGCTCAAGTTTCTAAGATCAAGGCGCCGGGCCATAGAGCCGACGGAAGCCTAGCGCACGGCCACCGGGAACATAACGGCGCAGAACCCTGCGGTCGCCGCGTCTGCTCCCGGCGTTTTTTTCGATTTGTGCCCGCAGTTCACGAGCCAAAGGGGTCAGGTTGTTACATAGATACATTACGGCGAAATCGAGACGACCAACTCAAAATCAGAATGTATCTGTGTATCACCTCGGCCCTCTTTGGCGGTTATTGATTTTGTCCGGGCCGCGATTGACGAGTATCAAGACAACACAGGTTCGCGAAGATGGGGGCCGGACCGGAGAATCGTTAGCTTGGCATGGCAGGCGGTGGTTGCGGAATAGGGTGTGTTTCTGAAATAACTCAGGTCGTCGAACTCTGCGAGTGAGAGGAAAAGCAGGCTGGGCCGGCGTTGCCCTCGACGGCGCGAGCCGCCGCGTCGCATCCGTCTCGGCCGCCTTCGCCGAGCCCGCTTCTTCTCTCACGCCGACCCGATTTATTCCAGAAACACACCCCCGGGCGATGGTCCGCAAGGCGGTGCCGAACATCGACTTCAAGCAGGCTCGTACCTGGAGTTGCGGCGACCATCGCCGTGTGTGGCAACGCCCGTCCCCGGGCGTTTGGGTTAAGGAGGGAGCGTCCGGGGATGGACGCTGCTACGCGGGGTTGTTTCAGAAACACACGCCGGGGGAGACGCTGCGTCAGCTCAGATCTTATAATTCGCGCGGACGAACCAGAAGTAGAGCCAGGCGGGGAGGAAGCGCTTGAGCGGGAGGAGCACGTTGGCGGGGTAGGCGATCGGGTAGCGCAGTTTGGCGGACCCGTCGGTCGCGGCGTGGAAAATGGTCTTGGCGACAACGATTGGATCGGCCCCGGTGGCGCCCGCGCTTTGGTTCACGCGTTCGCATTTTTCGACGAAGGCGTCGTAAACGCGGGTGTCGGTGGGTTTCACCATGGCGCGGCTGGTGCCGTAGAACTCGGTCTTTATCGCGCCGGGCTCGATGATCTTCACGCGGATGTTGAGCGGGGCGAGTTCGAACTGGATCGACTCGGTGAAGCCTTCGACGGCCCACTTGGTCGCGTGGTAAATGCTGTAAAGCGGGAAGGCGACCTGGCCACCGACGCTGGCGATTTGGACGATGGTGCCGCCGCCCTGTTCGCGCATGAGTTTGATGGCGGCGCGGGTGACGCGCATGAGGCCGAAGACGTTGGTCTCAAACTGACGCTGGATAAAGGCGTCGTCCATCGCTTCGAAGACGCCATCGGCGCCGAAGCCGGCGTTGTTGACGACCACGTCGATGCGCCCGAAATCGCGGCGGGCGGCGGCGAGGGCGGCGTGGACGGTTTCGTCACGGGTGACGTCGAGCGGGTAGAGTTTAACGCCCGGCAGCTTGGCCAACTCGGTTTCCTTTTCGGGTTGGCGGAGGGTGGCGGCGACCTGCCAGCCCTGGGAGGAGAAATACTTGGCGGCGGATTTGCCGATGCCGCTGGAGGCACCGGTGATAAAGACGGTCTGTTTCATGGGAGTTTAGGGTATGTTTCTGAAATAACTCAGGTCGTCGAACTCTGCGAGTGAGAGGAAAAGCAGGCTGGGCCAGCGTTGCCCTCGACGGCGCGAGCCGCCGCGTCGCATCCGTCTCGGCCGCCTTGGCCGAGCCTGCTGCTCCTCTCACGCCGACCCCATTGATTTTAGAAATACACCCTCGGTCGATGCTCCGCAAAGCGGTGCCGCGCCTTTGCCAGCGGTGTGGCCGGGTCCGTCCACGGGCGTTTGCTTTGAGGCATCGAACCGCGCGGCCGGGGACGGATGCGGCTACAGGGGGCTCGTTGCTTGGTGCGCCTTCGGGGTCTTCACGGTTGAAAATCCGGCTCCCGGCCGGCCGCTCGCTGGCGGGCGATTGAGTCGGCCCAGTCAAAAGCCGAGGTGGACCGGCTCAGGCCGGCTGCTGCTGGGAAATGCAGTGCAGCGTGCCCAGCCCCCAAATCAGCTCGTAGCAATCGATCGGAATGATTTCGCGGCCGGGGAAACATGACGCGATGACGGCGTTGGCCTCGGCGTCGCGTTTCTTCTGGCGGAAATTGGGGACGAGCACCGCGCCGTTGATAATGAGGAAATTCGCGTAGCTGGCCGGCACTTGCTGGCCCTGGAAGGCGAAAGGCTTCGGCATGGGGAGCTCGACGAGGTCGAACTTCCCACCCTTGGGCGTGCGGAAGGCTTTCAGGCGCTCCAGGTTTTCGGCGAGGATGCGGTGATTCGGGTCGCGCTTGTTGGACTCGACCGCCGTGATGAAGCCGTCGGGTTTGTAGAAGCGCGTGATGTCGTCGATGTGGCCGTCGGTGTCGTCGCCGATGATGCCGTCGCCCACCCAAAGCACCTGGGTGACCCCGAGGTAGTCCCGGAGGTTTTGCTCGATCTGCTCGCGGGTGAGGTGGGGGTTGCGGTTTTTATTGAGCAGGCATTGCTCGCTGGTGAGGAGCAGGCCCTCGCCGTTGACCTCGATGGAGCCGCCTTCGAGGACCATGTTGTTTTCAAAGCGGCGCAGTTTGAGTTTCCTGGCGACGAGCGGCGGGATGGTGTTGTCGAGATCGTAGGGAGGGTATTTGCCGCCCCAGGCGGTGTGCACCCAGTCGGTCACGGCCAGCTCGCCGGTCTTCTGGTTTTTGACAAAGATCGGTCCGTGGTCGCGGCACCAGGCGTCGTTGGTCGGGTGGTCGTAAAAGGTGACCTTGGCGAGGTCGGCACCGGCCTTGGTGATGAGCGACCAGGCGCGTTTCTGGAGCGGGGCGGCGATGTTGATGCGCACCTCCTCGAAGCGGCTGATCTGCGCGACGATCTTGGCGAAGACGTAGGGGATCGGGCGGAACAGGCCGGGCCACGACGCGCGCTTGTGAGGCCAGGAAAGCCACACGGCGGTCTGCGGCGCCCATTCGGCGGGCATGCGGAAACCGAGCGAGGCGGGCGTGGGAGATTTGGCTTTGGCCATGTGGAGAAGGATCGAAAGGTAGGAGCCTGCTTGCGGGCGATCCGAGAGACACGCGTCGGGGCTGGTCTTTCATCGCCTGCAGGCCGGCTCCCACATTCGGAAATCAGTCGATAAAGCGCTTCGTGAGGTTGCCGTAGGCGTCGATGCGGCGGTCGCGCAAGAACGGCCAGTGGGTGCGGGTCACGTCCACCTTGCCCAGCTCGACCGGAACGATGAGAACCTCCTCCCGGTCGATGCCGGCCTTGGCGATGATTTGACCGCTGGTGCCGGCGACAAAGCTCTGGCCCCAGAACTCGAGGCCGTCGCCGCCCACGCCGTCGATGATCTCGTGGCCGACGCGGTTGACCGCGGCGACGTAGCAGCCGTTGGCCACGGCGTGAGAGCGCTGGATGGTTTCCCAGGCGCCGTGCTGGTTTGTGCCGTATTCGGCCTTTTCCTTCGGATGCCAGCCGATCGCGGTCGGGTAGAACAAGATCTCGGCGCCTTGCATCGCGGTGAGGCGGGCGGCCTCGGGATACCACTGGTCCCAGCAGATGAGCACGCCGATCTTGCCGAACTTGGTGTCCCAGGCCTTGAAGCCGGTGTCGCCCGGCGTGAAGTAGAACTTTTCGTAGAACAACGGGTCGTCCGGGATGTGCATCTTCCGGTAGATGCCCAGCAACGAGCCGTCGGCGTCGATGATGGCGGCGGTGTTGTGGTAGAGGCCGGAAGCGCGTTTCTCGAAGAGCGAGGCAATCACGACCACGCCGTGCTTCCTGGCGGCTTTCTGGAAGGCGGCGGTCGAGGGTCCGGGAATGGGCTCGGCGAGATCAAAAAACCGGTGCTCCTCGCTCTGGCAGAAATACTGCGAGGTCACCATCTCCTGCGTGCAGATGATCTGGGCGCCCTTTTTCGCGGCCTGGTCGAGCAGCGACAGGGTTTTCTTGAGATTGGCCTTGGGCTCGGCCGAGCAGGCGTGCTGCAGCAGGCCGAGCGTGACGGTCTTGGGTTGCGGCATGACGGAGGGGGCGCGCGGCGCGTATCAGTAAACGACCTTGTTGAGGGGATACTCGACGATGCCTTCGGCCCCGAGCTCCTTGAGCTGGGGGATGATCTCGCGCACGACGCTCTCGTCGATGATGGTCTCGACGGCGATCCACTCGGGCGAACTGAGCGGGGAGATCGTGGGATTGCGCAGGGCGGGCAGGGCCTTGACTAGCGCCTCGAGCGAGGTCTTGGGCAAGTTGAGCTTCAGGCCCACCTTGCTGCCGGCCTCGAGGGCGCCGCGCAGGAGCAGCGCGATGGTCTCGATCTTCCTGCGCTTGGCGGGATCGGCCCAGCTGGCCTTGTTGGCGATGAGCTTGGTGTTGGTGTAAAGGAGGGTGTCCACGATGCGGAGCTTGTTGGCCCGCAGCGAAGAGCCGGTCTCGGTGATGTCCACGATGGCATCGACCAGATCGGGGACCTTGACCTCGGTGGCACCCCAGGAGAACTCGACCTCGGCATCGACGCCTTTTTCGGCGAAGTAGCGCTTGGTGGTGTTCATGAGCTCGGTGGCCACGCGTTTGCCGGCGAGGTCGGCCACGGTCTTGATCGGGGAGGTCTCGGGCACGCAGAGCACCCACCGGGACTTGAGCGTGGAGGCGCGGCTGTAGACCAGGTCGCACACTTCCACGACATCGGAGTTGTTTTCCTGCACCCAGTCATAACCGGTGAGGCCGCAGTCGAAGAACCCATGCTCGACGTAGCGGCTCACCTCTTGGGCGCGCACGAAGCGACCGTCGAGTTCCGGGTCGTCGATCGACGGCTTGTAGGAGCGTGAACTCGTGGTGATTTTCCAGCCCGCCTTGGCGAACAGGTTCTTGGTGGATTCCTCAAGGCTGCCCTTGGGCAACCCGAGCATGAGCAGGGGAGCGTTTGCAGACACGCGGTCAAGGGACACGCGGCCCAAAGGCCATTCAAGTTTAATTCGTGCCCGACACCCATATTTCACGGCCGCAGCCTGCACCCGGAGCCGTTCATGCGCGAAGCCTCCCTTTACTTTGACAACACGGGGTTAATTGTAAAAAACACCCCTGCTGGCATGCTCCTACACTCATCCTCCACTCACCAATGCGCGCCGAACCCAAGCCTCTTGTTCTGATTATCGAAGACGAAGCGGAACTGGCTAAACTCATCTGCATGCACCTCGAGGAAGCCGGCATGCAAACCCAGGTTTACAACCGCTGCGCGCTGGCCTTGCGATTTCTCAAAAAGAACTTCGCCAATCTCCTCCTGCTCGATGTGAACCTGCCCGACCAATCCGGGTTCGCGTTGCTGGAAGAGCTCAAGGCGAACGACATTCACATCCCCACCATTTTTCTGACGGGCAATGCGCTCGAGGTGAACAAGGTGCGCGGGCTGGAACTCGGCGGCGACGACTACATCACCAAGCCGTTTGGTTTTCCCGAACTGGTGGCGCGCATCCGCGCCGTGTTGCGCCGGGCCGAGTCGACCACCGATCTCAACCTCACCAAAAACGTGCGCGTGGTGGACGCTCCCTTCGAGCTTTGCGGCGCGCAGGTCGTGCCGATCCGCCTGGAGATCGTCTTCCCCGGCGACGTCACCGAAAAAATCGGCCGGAAGGAACTCGGCATCCTCGCCTACATCCACGAAAACCGCGGCTCGGTCATCACCCGCAAGGCCCTCATCCACTCGGTCTGGGGCATCCACGCGGATGTCAAGAGCCGCTCGCTCGACCAATACATCGTCAAGATCCGCGAGCTCTTCAAACGCAACGGTCTCAGTCTCGATTCATTCCGCACCGTGCACGGCGTCGGCTATATTTTCGGCCCCGAGGAAGACTCGAACCAAAACTAGCACGTCTCCGGCAAACTGAAATATCCCCGTGTGGCCGCGTCCGTCCCCGGACGCGTTCTCCCGCCCCAAACACCGGGGGATGATCGTTGCCACACTTCCGCGTAGGAGCCTGCTTGCAGGCGATGCCCGCAGGGCCGACGGTTCACCTCCTTTGGACCCGGACAATCTTATGATGACAGCCGGGATTTCCAGGGTCAGCGCCCCGTCATCCCGAGCAGCGACTCCGCATAGGCGCGGCCGGCCTCGCCTTGGTCTCCAAACCACGCCGCCGCCGCCTTGATCCGGCGCTCTCGCTCTGCGTCCGGCGTGCGCGCTATGCCGGCCCGTATGAAGTTGGCGGCCTCGGCCAGCCGCCCCTGCTCCAACAACACGCGTCCCATGCGCAACCACGCCTCCGCCCGGTCCGAATCCGCCGCCAAGGACGCAAGAAAACTCTTCTCCGCCAACGCGCGCTCGCCCCGTTGCCATTGATGGATGCCGATGCGTTCGTGGGCGAGCGCGGGCGGCGCCTCGAAATCGACGGCATACAAGTCCACCTTGAACCCGAGCGGCGCCAGCGGGGCCGGCACGCGATAATCCAGGGGCCGCAACCACGGCGGCACCCGCCGGCCATGAAGCAATCGGCCGCCAAATCCTTCCGCCGCACCGCCGGGCAAACGTTGCACCCCGTCCGAGGCGTAGGCGTATTCCGCCAGGAAATCATAACTCGACACCATGACGACATGGGTGATCCCCGCCGTGTGGACGCGCGCGGCCGCCTCGGCGTCGTCCGCCGACCCGAGGATTTCCGCCGCCGTCCGCAACCCGTCACGGTTTTCCCAATACAAGGTGCCGGCCGTCCGCAAACGTCCGTAGTAGCCCACCCCGACGGAGGCGTTGGGACTGGCCAGGACGACCGAGCGACCGTCGGCTCCCGCCTTGAGCAGCGCCGCCGCGATGTCGCGGTAGAGCAGTTGCATCGTCTCGCCCATCTGCACGTCGCGCACCGTTTCGACGTGTTCCCTCTCCCGCGCGAGTTTCCAGGGTCCGGGTAAAAACATCGCAGCGGCCGCGGCCGCAACCGCCGGCCCCCGCCAACCTGAGCGGAGCCGGCCCGCCAGCGCTAGCACCAGCACCAGAGCAAACACCACCTGGGCTCCGCCAGCGGTAAGCAGCCAGCGGTTTTGCCACATGCCTTGCGCGGTTGCGGCCAGCGCCACGGCACCCGCCAAAACCACGATCATCCGTTCCTCGCGCACGCCCCTTGCCGCGAGCCAAAGGGTCGCGAGCACCAACAACACGCCGGCGATGAAAACCTGATCCCCATAAGCCGGCCAACCGGCGCGGGCGACGGCGCGGGCCAGCGGCTCAAATTCATGGATCGAGGCGTGAATTCTCCCGAGAAAAGGATCGAGCGGGGCAAAAACCTCCGCACCCCTCGCAGCGATCACTGCGGGCGCCGCCAGCACCGCCCCCAACCAGCCCGCCGTGCGCTGCGCCAGCCAGCGCACCGGCCGCCGCTCGGTTTTCCAAATCAACACCGCCGCCATGATCTCGCCCGCCGCCCACCACGCCAGGCTGTAGAGGGGATGATTGGCCTCAAGCCGCCAGGCGAGTCGATCCGGCGCGTTTTCCAGGAGATAAAGGCCCGAGCTCACCAGCCCTCCGACCCGCCCCCAGCGTCGCCAGGCCGCCGCCGCGCAGACCGCAGTGCCGTTTTCAGCAGGCCTCCACATCAACCCGCCCCCGATCACCGCCAGGCCGATCACCGCGATTACCGGGACTGCGGAGGCCGCGCTCACCCACAGCCCCAGCGCACCACACGCGGCCGAGATCGTCGCGGCACGCATCACCTCGGGCTCCGACCGGGGCAGGGCCACCCCCTCCCCGCCGTCCTCGCATCGGCGCCACCAGCCCCCGCCCGCTAAGACCGCGCCCAACACCAAACCCAGCAGGCACGCGCTGATCAGGCCGTGATGGTCGCAGTATGCCGGATAAAACCCTTCGTAGAAACTCCGGTGCCCGGCCAGCCCCACCGCCATAAACGCACCGGCCCGGCCGCCCCAACGCAGCCACGTCCAGCCCGAGGCCAACGTCATCACGAGCAGAAACAGCGGCAGGTTGGCCCAAAGCGAGGCCGCCTCCAGGGCGGCGGGCAACGGCTCGGCGGTGAACGCCCGCCGGACGCGGCCGCAGGCTTCCAGCCAGAGCGCCCAGCCCGAATTCCAATAAACCGGCCGCCCTTCCGGTGCGTTGTCGATGTCGGTCGAGCGCAGCCGCCATGCCCCGGTCTCGGCCAGCCCGAGCGCGTGACGCACCCACACTTGCCCGTCGGGCGCGACCGCCTGCGGGACGCGCCGAAGCGGCGTGTCCACCGGCTCGCTCGTGAAACTCGTCGCCGTCACCCGGTCGAGGTAGCGCTCGACCGCCACGGCGTGCCAGCCGACGAACCCCGCCGCCAGCAGCCACCCGCACAGCCACACCCACAGGCCGGCCCGGGCGCGCAGCGCACGCCCGCGACACGCCGCCGCTTCCCGGGGTTTGCCCACATCATCCATGACCGCTCAAAACAAAAACTCCGGCTGCCCGTAACGCGTGCGCGCCTCGGCCAGACTCGACTTCATTCCAAACTCCTCCAAGAGCCGGAACACCTGCGCCGAATCCGGCCGCGGCGGCTCCGCCGCGACGGTGGGCAGCGCGAGGTTGAGCGTCGTCAGCTTCAGGTTGCGTCGCAGGTCGGCGGCCCGGTCGCGCACCGCCTCGCGGAATCGCTCCGGCGTCAACTCGTCCGCATGGGCGATCACGCCTTCGATGTGGCCATGGAGCTGAAGCCACTTCACCGCGGTTTTTGGCCCCACGCCGGAGATGCCGGGGATGTTGTCTGACGCATCACCGACCAACGCCAGATAAGCGGCGATCTGCCCGGGGGGCACGCCGAACTTTTCCACCACACCGGCCGTGTCGCGGAACCGCCAACCGAGCTTGGGATTGGCCGACGGCGGTGGCAGCAGGATCTTGATGCGGTCGTCCACGATCTGCGCGAAGTCCTTGTCGGAACTCACGATCAACACCTCGTGGCCGGCCCTGGCGAGCGCGACGGCTTGCGACGCCAGCACGTCGTCGCTCTCGACACCGGTCTGCTCGACGCCGATGTAGCCCATCGCGCGCGTGAGGGCCTTGATGGGCTCGATTTGGCGGCGGAGGGCCTCGGGCATCTCTTCGCGTTGCGCCTTGTATTCGGGCAGCAACGCCTGACGCTCATGGGAACCGTCGAGGTCGAAAAACACCAGTGTGCCCGCTGGTTTCTCCTGGTCTTCCAGCTTCCAGAGGGACTTCACCCAGCCGTGCAGCGCGTTGGTGGGGAAACCGTCGGCACGCGTAAGCTCAGGCACCGCATGGAAACAACGGTAGGCGAGATTAAAACCGTCGATGAGGAGCCATTTGGACATGAGGAAAAACGAAGGGCCACGCCCGCGCCCGTGGCAAAGGCAAAGGCGCAAAAAGTTCCCCCGATGGTCCGCAAACCTTGCAAGGCGGTCCCATATCATCGTCTGCAAGCAGGCTCCTTCCTTGAGCTGTGGCCACTTTCCCAGTTTGGCAACCACCTCAGTGTGGTGACAAAGCAGTGTGGCAACGCCCGTACCCGGGCGTTTGGGTTGAGCGGGGAGCGTCCGGGGTCGGACGCTGCCATACGGGGATCGTTTCGTGGTGAGCCATCTACCAGTGGCTGAATGCTTTTAGGCTAAACGATCTCCCAACCGAAATCGCTCCGCGATTCCGCCCCTTTGGGAATCCGTAGCGGCACGGCGGAGCCGTTTCGTCCGGGTAGTCTTAATTCACGCAACCATTGGTAAAAGGGCTCTTCGCGCTTGATAATCCGACCTCTGGCTCGTGCATCCACCAGCATAAAAACGCCGCCCCCCGGCAAAGGGGGCGGCGTGAGGGGTTGGGACGCAGCGGGCGTTGCTTACTTGCGCACGCGGGACTCGGCACTGCCCGGGGTCACCACCGTGGGATTCTGGAAGGTCGAGGCCGGAGCCACGCTCCGGAGCTGCTGCTTCTTGGGCGAACCACCGGGGCTGACGAGGTTGGCGGTGACGAAGATCAGCAAGTTGCGCTTGCTGGACGACTCGCCCTTGGAGCGGAACATGCGGCCGACGAGCGGGATGTCGCCGAGCACCGGCACCTTGTCGCTGGTCTTCTTGACCTCTTCACGGGTGAGACCGCCCATGACCACCGTCGCACCATCCCAGACGGTGACCTTGGTCGTCACCTCGCGGGTCGAGAAGATCGGCTGGTAGAAGCCGGAGGGCACGCTCACGGTGGTTGAGCTAGCGATTCCGGAGGAGACCAACGCCACGCTCTGGCCACCGTATTCAACGAAGCCCTCGAACTCGGTCACCTTGGGGTTCAGATCGAGGCTGATGCTGTAATCATCCTCTTCAACGGTGGGCGTAACTTTCAATTCCACACCCACATTCCGCATGGTGAACTCCTGAGGAGTGCCGGCGGTCACGCTGATGGCCGCTCCGCCACCGTTGCCGCTGCTCACCGTGCTCTGGGTCTCGCCATAACTCTGCGGATAGCGCATTTCCTGAGCCACCACGATATTGGCGGGATTGCCCGAGAGCACCGTAACCTTGGGAGAGCTGAGGAGATCGGTGCCGCTCTTCTGAGAAAGCGCACGGATGACTGCAGAAACATTAAAATCACCGAAAATGGCCGCACCCGAGAACAGGTTGGTGGCGGTAGAGCCCAACGTGGCCGCACCGGGAATAGAGGGGGGCCTATTGATGATATCCACGGTAGGATCCCCCGTCGAAACTATCTGCCCATTGGTTGAAGTGGCCGAATTATTGAATGCTTGGCTGAGCTGGCGATTGCTGGTCTGCCCGGACCTCCCGGTCACTCCCCCCTGGGTCACATTGCTATTCCTCTGGCTGGCGGACCAGTTAATCCCGAGTTCATCCAGCGCGCCTTCCTGGACTTCCATGAACTTGGCTTCGATCTCGACCTGGCGGACGTCGTTGTAGCGGTTCAGGATGTTGCGGATGCGCTCGATGTTGCGGGCGCTCTGGTTGACGATGATGGCGGAGCCGTCGTAAACGAGGCTGGAGCCGGGCGTGGTGCTGAACTTGACGCCGGCCTGTTCAAGGAAGGCCTGGAGAGCACCCGACTCACCACCACCGCCGCCGCCGCCGCTCGGGGCGGCAGAAGGCGCGGCAAAGGGATCGGCGGAGGCCGCCGGAGCGGCGGAGGCCGCGCCGATGCCGGTCATACGGATGACCGTGGCCTTGGTGACCGGGAAGAAAGCGTTTTCCAAGGTCGAGGTTTCGCCGCCCGGGCGCACCACGATGGTGTCGGCCTGGACCTCATACTGGTAACCCGTCGAGTCCACGATCAGGTCGAGGATGCGCTTCAGGGAAAGGTTGCGCAGGGTGATGCTCACGCTCGGGTTCTTGTTGCTCGGGTCGAGCAACACGATGTTCACGCCCTTGGAACCCTCGCTCTTGTCATACTCCTCGGGAACGGCGGAGAGGGTGCTGACGACCTTGCTCAGCTCGACGCCCTGGAAATTGACGCTGGGGATCTGGATGTTGTTGAGCTTCTGGGCGAGCGGGGTGGCGCCGGCTTGGCGCGGATCACCGGTCTCGGAGCGGTCCACATACACGCCGGGGCGCTGCCAGGCATTGTTGACCTCCTCGATGAGTTGGGCGCGGGCTTTTATGCGGTTCAACTCGCCGATCTTGGCCTTCTCGGTGGCGATGCGAGCCAGGAAGGATTTGGCCTCGGGGTTGCCGGAATCGATCGACTCCACGAGTCGGAAGGATTCCTGGGCGCCCTCGACATCACCGGCGAGATATTGGCTGCGGCCCTTGGCGACGAGCTTGGCGATCTCCTTCTGGTCCTTGACGAAATTGGGGCTGGCCTTGTCGATCGGCTGAAGGCCGGGGTTGAGTTCGGCCTTGTCGATCTCGCGGGCGACCTTGTCGGCTTTCTTGGAGTCGGAGGAGGCGGCGGCGTAGGCTTCCAAGGCGGTGCGGGCGCCCTCGGTGTCGCCCTGCTTGAGTGCATACTGGGCCTTCTCGAGGATCAGACCGCTCTTCTCGGCCTGGAGGTCGGCGATGACGCCGGTGGTGGCCGGGTTGGCCGGGAGGGAGTTGATGGCGCCGTCGAGCACGGCGGAGGCCTCGTCGAAGCGGCCGTCCTTGGCGAGCTTGCGGGCCTCTTTGCTCTTGGACTTGGCCTCGGAAATCAGGCCCTTGATGCGTTGATTTTCCTCCTTGGCGAGGGTGTCGGCGGTGTCGGCGGCGATCTCCTCGGGGGTCTTGACCTTGGCGGCGGGCTTAGGCGGGTAGTTGACGTCAACGGGAGCAGACTCGGCGGGGGCCGCAGGTGCAGGGGCGGCTTCGGCGGCGGGGGTCGGAACGGCGAGGGAGGCTTCCACACTGGAGAGCAGGCGCTGGACGGTGGCGTCGTTGGGGGCCAAGGCGAGGAGTTCCTCCAGGTTCTTCTTCGCCGTTTCGAGGTCTCCGCTGTCACGGGCGCGCAGGGCTTCGGCCATGAGACGGATCTTCGTCTCGGTCTGGCCCTGGGCCATGAGGTGACTGGCGGGCACCGCCAGCGCCAAGAGGGCCGGGGCAGCCAAGGAAACAACAACGGATTTGGGGAGCTTTAGCTTTTTCATTAGAGATGCGCGAGGTATCTGGGTATGGAACTAAGGAATACGGAAAGGGAGGGAGGAAAAATCAAAAGGGAAACGGGCTGGAGGACGGGGTCGGCGTGGGCGTCGGGGCCGGGGAGGAGGGGGCGGGCACTGCTTCAGGCGGCGAGCCCGGAGTCAAGGTCTTCGTGAGCGGTTCCTTGAGATCGGGCGACTCCTTGGTGATCTCGACCGAAGCGGGCTCGGCGACGACGTTAAGCACGGTGTAGGTGGCCGCTCCGACCGTAAGCTTGGCGCCGGCTTTGTAAGGCGCGGGCTCGGAGGCACCGTCGGTCTTCAGCAAGGCGAAGGGCGTGCCCTTGATGAGACGGCTCTTGTTGGAGAGGCTGTAGGTTTCACCGGTCTTGTTATCCAGCACCACGGCGACGGCCTCGATGGTGATGATGTCCATGCTCTCGGCGCTCCGGGTGCGGTTGCGCTTCACCTCGAAACTCCTGATGGTGAGGTCGAGGTCGGGAATTTTCTTCCCGGCGCGGCCGATGATGGTCTCGCCGGTGAGAGCGTTTTCAAAGGTGCCGCGGTAATCGCCCTCGCCACCGATGTAGCCGACCAATTGAAGGCGGAAGACGTCTTGTTTCACCTGCACCAGTTCCACACCAAAGGGAACCTCCGGGGCGGCCGCGACCGGCGCCGTGCTCGGCGGGGTAACGCTGAATTGCTTGGTGGCGGCGTTGTAGTAGATCTCCGGAGGGGTGAACACGTCGTAGACCCACTCGGCACCGCGCGTCTGCGAAGGGGCGACGGGCCAGGTCTGGGTGGACACCTTGGGTGCATCGATGCCCGCCGGCGTATAGGGAGTGGGCGTGAGGCCCGTGTTGGCCGACTCGCGCAGGGCTCCGAGCTTGGAGGTTTGCAGGACGGTCCAGCCAAGGGAAGCGAGCAGCAGCACGGAGGCTGCGCCGAACAGGACTTTGTCTTGGGATTTGGCGGCCATATCAGGGGGTCGGGGTGGCTTCGTTCGTGGGGGCTTCAAACAGGTCGATCAACTCGACCGTGACCGTAAATTTTGATAAAACCTTCTCAACAAGGGGCTTGGGCTGTTCAGGTTCGGCCGTGGCGGCCTTGTCAACGGTGCCGAAGATGCTGTTGAGGGAGTTGGTGGCGGCGGCAGTCGGAACCTTGGTCTTGACCACGGGCTCGACCTCCACGCTGCGGACGACCAGAGGCAGCTCAAAGCCGGCCAGCTTGTTCAACAATGCACGCAAGGCCTCGGTTTCGCCAACGAAGGAGATGCGGAAAGCCGAGGCGTTGACAAAACCCGGGACGCGGGCGGTGATGCGGGAATCGATCTCGAAGAGATCGGTGTTGGTGGAGGTGGCGGCCGGCACGGGGGCCGGCGGCTGTCCGGATGCGACCGCAGCCAAGTCGGCCTTGGTGAGCGGGCACTCGCGCTGAAGGGAGACCAACTCGGACGGCCGGGCCGCGAACAGCGCATCCAGGAGGTATTCGGCGATCTGGCGCTGACGAAACACCTGGGGGATCAAATCCCGGTCGGGACCGGCGCTGGCGTAAGTGGTGAAACCGAAGCGTTCGTCGGCTTTGAGCTTGATGCCGGCGGACTGGGCCGACTCGCGCATTTTTTCCACAAAGGTGGCGATGTTGAAGAACAGATCGGTCGGCTCGGTCGGAACCTTGGCGGAGCGCAACCGTTCGGCCTCGGGGCCGCGGCCTTTGAGCTCCTCGCGCATCGTGGCCAGCGCGGCCTCGGTGCGTCGCAAGTCGGCCTCGACGGCGGCCTTGCTTTCCTCGCTGGGCGCGGGATTGGTCGCCTGGAGCGACCTCAACTCGGCCTGCTTCTTGGCGAGAACGGCGGCGCTTTTCATGGCGGCGACGCTGCGATCATAAATGCCCCAGCCGGCACCGGCGGCCGAAAGGCCGAGGGCGAGGATAAGGGAGTAAAAAACGGGGTGTGACTTGAAACTGGCCATGGGGCGTGGGTCAGAGCGGTTTCTTGGGATCGACGACCAAAATGAAGTCGAAGCTCAGAATGCCAGGCTGGTTGGGGTTGAACGTTTCCTTCTCGACGGAGGAGATGAATTGGGAGTCGGCGAAGCTCTTGAGCAGCGACTTGACGCGCTCGAACGAATCCTGGCTCACGCGCGAGGTCGGGTTGTTTTTGTCCAGGAGACGACCGCTGAGGTTGAGCCGAAGGACCGGAACGGGAGCCTCGGAGCCGGCGGGCGTCGCGGCCGCGCCAAACGCACCGCCTGCGGAACGGCCGGCCGACTCGCCGGCGGCGGGACGCAGCACCTGCAGCTTCTCCATCCATACGTCCTCAACTTTCACGAGGCGCTGCTGAAGATCGTTGAAGAAATTGATCCAGTTGGACTTGGATTCGACCAGGTTCTGGATGGCGGCGATCTCTTTTTTAATGGACTCGATCCGCTCCAAATTGGCGGCGTCGGCGGCTTGCAAGGCGCGCAAGGGCTGGAGGGTCGTCTCCAGTCGGCGCGCCTGGTCGGTGGCAAGGGCCGCACGCTGGTTGAAGTGGTAAATAGGCAGCGCCAAGGCGGCCACAAGAAGAGCGGCGGCGCCGACGTAGAAAGGCTGCTGCCTGCGGAAGGCCAGCTCGCGGCCGATCGCCGGGGGCAACAGCGTGAAGGCCTTTTCGCCGGCGGCGGAGCCGACCGCCAAGCCGACCAGGTCGGCCAGCACGGCGGAATAATCACGGGCCTGGGAAGCGCCGGTGGAGACCTCCACGTTGCGCAAGGGATCGAAGAGCTCCACCCGGGTCTTGAGCTTGTCGGCCAACGTCGCGGCGAGCCCCGGGACCAGGGAGCCGCCACCTGTTAAATAGATGACGGCGGGCTGCTCCGCGCCGCTCTGGCGGCGGTAATTGACCGTGGAGCGGGTGATCTCCATGTGGAGGCGACCGATGAAGGCCTGCGCGGCGTTCTGCACACAGGTGCGGGCCGGGGACGCTTCGGGCAAATCGCTCGTGCCGCCCAAAACCTGGAGCTTGAGGCCCTCGGCGTGGGAAAAATCCTGCTTGAGCTCGTCGGCGACCGACTGGGTGACGCTGTTGCCGGCCAGCGAGATCGTGCGGATGAAAAAGCGCGCGCCGTCGATAAAGAGCAAATTGGTCGAACGTGCGCCGATATTTACGACCAAGACCGAACCCGCGACCTCGGGATAGTTGTATTTGAACGCCCGGTAGAGCGCCAGCGTGGAGGGGGCCACGGCCACCGGCGAAACCCCGAGGGTGCGCACCGAATGACAAAGGGCCTCGGCGACATCGAGCTTCACGGCCGCGAGCATCACCTCGAGATCCAGACCGTCGTCGTTGATCACCTGGTAATCCCAAACCACCTCGGAGAGCGGATAAGGGATGTTTTGCTGGGCCTCGAACTGGAGAACCTTGTCGCGCTTGGTCTTGTCGATGGCGGGCGTCTTGACGAACTTCGTCAACGTGTGGTGCCCGGGCACCGAGAGGATCGCCGCACCCGAGGCACCGGCCCGCTTGGCGGCGGCGGCAAGCGATTGGGCCACGAGATCGCTCCACTGCGATTCGATGGCCGCATCGGGATTAAAGGATTCCAGGGCAAATTGCTCAAGCACGAGCCGGCCGTTTTTCGCGGAGTCAAAGACGCCGCAGGAAACGTGACCGGCACCGCTGTCAACAGCGAGAACGCGGGAGGATGACATAGGGGTTTGGGAAGTCGATTTCAGAAGCGCCGAAACGCCGCAAGCTCAATCTGTAAGCGGCGCTCAGCGGTTGTTCTCCAGTCGGATAAACGAGGGAGCGGGGGGCGAGCCGGCGTTGGCGAAAGGTGTCAGATACTGGGGCAGGAGGATGCCGTCGTTCGCACCGGACTCGGCGGCGACCTTTCCCCGGAAACTCTCCACGATCTCGGGCTTTGGGAACGTCGCGATGGGGAAATGATTTTTGGTCAAGGGAAGGGGCTTACCATCGACGAAAAGCTCCACCAGGTAGAACTTCTGGTCGCCGGTGATCTGATCGCGTTTCACGATCTCGGGAGGGAGATAGAAGCGGAAAACCGCCTTGCCGCCGGAAGTCTCGACCGCAACGGCCTCGGCGCTGGCACGGTAATAAGAGTCGGGGATTTTGGAACCGGCGGGCGCTTTCACGCTGAAGACGCCGAGGTTCAGCGTCACCTTGACGCGGTTAAGGAACATGCGGTTGTCGGCGCCCACGCCGCCGCGCGGCTGCAACTCGACCTCGGTCTCATACCAGGCGCCGGCACCGGCGCGCACGGTGTTGAACTTTACATTGGAAACCTCGATGGGAGGAAGAGGCGCGGGCTGGGCCGAAACCGGCGTCAAAACCGACAAGGCCACGACAAATACACACAGCAGGGCACGACAGATCAGGGGTTTCATGCTAAGAGGGGGAGTAAGCATCCACACATTGTCGATGACACCGGCTCCGTCACGCTCAAATTGAAACATGGCATAACATTTTTCCAAATACGCCGCTCTTCACCACGCCATGAGCTCTTCTTTACCTCACAAAATCGCGGTTCTCGTATTCATCAAAAACGACAGGGGTGAACACCTACTTCTCCTGCGGGCCAAACCGCCCAATCTCGGTTCCTGGAGCCCCATCGGCGGGAAACTCGAAACCGCCGCCGGAGAGTCGCCCTTCGAGTGCGCCGCACGCGAAACCGCCGAGGAGACCGGCCTGATCGTCGGCACCGAAGACCTGCACCTCTTCGCCATGATCTCGGAAAAGGCCTACGAGGGCGGCGCGCACTGGCTCTTGTTTTTGTTTGAATGCAAACGCCCCATCGACCGCCTCCCGCCGCCCATGCCCGAAGGCCGGTTCGCGTTTTTCTCCCGCGAACAGATCGACGGGCTTCATCTGCCGGAAACCGATCGCAGCGCGCTTTGGCCCCTCTACGACCGGCATCGGCAACACTTCGTCGCCTTGCGCGCCGACTGCCATCCCGGGCACCCGCTCAAGATTACTATCGAACAAATCACGCCCGACCGAAAAGTTGGCGACGGTTCTGCTTACACGCCAAACAACTCTTGATTTCTTAACTCTCTCCCAAAGACTTTCCCTTTTAACACCCTAAACGACTCCATCCGTGAGCAAAAAAGCAGTCTCCACCGCCGGGCCGACCGAGGAAGCCAACGTCTCCTGCCCCGCCCAAAACGCCCAAGCGCCGATCAACGCCCTGCTCTCCAAGGAAGAGAGGATCGAGCTCCATCGCAAGATGGTGCGCATCCGCCGCTTCGAGGAACGCTCGCTGCGCGCCTATCAGGCCAAGAAAATCGGCGGCTTCCTCCACCTTTATATCGGGCAGGAGGCCGTGGCTGTCGGTTGCTGCTCCCTGATGGGCAAAAACGACCATGTGATCACCGCCTACCGGGACCACGGCCATGCCATCGCCGTGGGCATGGACACCAAGGCCCTGATGGCCGAACTCTACGGCAAAATCACCGGCTGTTCCAAGGGCAAGGGCGGCTCCATGCACTACTTCGCCCCTTCACTCAACTACTGGGGCGGCCACGGCATCGTCGGCGGCCAGATCCCGCTCGGCACCGGCCTCGCCTACGCGGTCAAATACAAGAAGCTCAAGGGTGCCGCCATGGCCTTCATGGGCGACGGTGCCGTCAACCAGGGTGCCGTGCACGAGGCCTACAACCTCGCCGCCCTCTGGAATCTCCCGGTCATCTTCGTCGTCGAAAACAACGGCTACTCCATGGGCACCAGCCAGGCGCGCTCCTCGGCCGGCCCCGGCCTCGCCCAACGCGCCGAAGCCTACGGCATGAACTGGGGCACCTGCTTCGGCCATGACATCTACGAGGTGCGCGCCACCATGGACAAATTCCTCACCCTCGCCCGCGAAAAAAACCAGCCGTCCGTGGTCGAGATCGATACCTATCGGTATCGCGGCCACTCCGTCGCCGACCCCGACAAGACCTACCGCACCCGCGAAGAAATCGAGGAATACCGCCGCACCAAGGACCCGATCCAGCTCTTCCAAAACGCACTCCTGGCCGAGGGTGTCCTCACCGAGGCGCGGATCGAGCAGATCGACGCCGAAGCCAAGGCCGAGGCCGACCTCGCCGCCGACTTCGCCGAAGCCAGCCCCTTCCCCACCGCCGAGGATATCCAGAAGGACGTTTACTGGGAGACCGACAACCCCGCCCAGCGCGCCTCCAAGGGCCGACTGTTCTTCGACTGAGAGCACCCTGCGGCAACCCGTAACTCGTAATTTGTAATCATCCCATGCCCGTCATCACTTACCGCGAAGCCATCCGCGCCGCCCTCGCAGAGGAAATCGCCCGCGACGAAAACGTCGTCCTCATGGGCGAAGAAGTCGCCCAGTTCCACGGCGCCTACAAGGTCTCCGAAGGCCTGCTCGAAAAATTCGGCCCCGACCGCATCGTGGACACCCCCATCTCCGAAGCCGGCTTCATCGGCATGGGCGTGGGCGCCTCCATGCTCGGCATCCGCCCCGTGATGGAACTCATGTTCTGGTCGTTCTACTCGGTCGCCTTCGACCAGATCCTCAACAACGCCGCCAACGTCCGCTATATGTCCGGCGGACTCATCAATTGCCCCATCGTCATCCGCGGCCCGGCCAACGGCGGCACCAACGTCGGCGCCACCCACTCGCACACCCCCGAGAACGTCCTCGCCAACCATCCGGGCGTGAAGGTGATCGTCCCCGCCACCGCCGCCGACGCCAAGGGCCTCCTCAAGTCCGCCATCCGCGACAACGACCCCTGCTTCTTTCTCGAAAACACCATCCTCTACGGCGAGAAGGGCGAGGTCTCCGACGATCCCGAGTTGCTCATCCCGCTCGGCGTCGCCGACGTGAAGCGCCAGGGCTCCGACCTCACCATCGTCACCTACGGGCGCTGCGTCCTCCACTCGCTCGCCGCCGCCGCCATTCTCGAAAAGGAACACGACATCTCCGTCGAGGTGGTTGACCTGCGCACGATCCGCCCCCTCGACTTCGACACCGTGCTCGCCTCGGTGAAAAAGACCCACCGCGTCCTCGTCGTCGAGGAGCAGAAGCCGTTCGCCAGCGTCGGCTCCCAGCTCGCCTACTTGATCCAGCGCGAAGCCTTCGACGAACTCGACGGCCCCATCCATCGCCTCGCCACCATCGACGCCCCCGCCATCTACAGCCCGCCCGTCGAGGTCGAGCAACTCCCCAACCCCCAGCGCGTCCTCAAGGCCGCGCTCGCCGCGCTCGCCTGAGCACCCATCCACCCGCTTCACGCCAACAATTTCCCACATGGCCAATATCATCGAAATGCCGAAACTCAGCGACACCATGACGGTGGGCACGCTGGTCAAATGGCTCAAAAAAGAAGGCGACTCCGTAAAGTCCGGCGACATGCTCGCCGAGGTCGAGACCGACAAGGCGACCATGGAGCTCGAGTGCTTCTTCGACGGCACGCTCCTGAAAATCTTCTCCCCCGCCGGCTCCCAGGTCGCCATCGGCGCCCCTCTTTGCGCGGTCGGCAAGCCCGGCGAAGTGGTCGAGGCCCCCGCCGGCCAACCCGCCGCACCGGCCGCAGCACCTGCCTCCAAGGAAGAACCCAAGGCCCCCGCCCCCGCACCGGTCGTCACCGCCCCGACCCACGCCCCCGCTCCCGTGGCGGCGAGCGTAAGCGAGCAGTCCCGCGCCGTCGGTGAACGCATCAAGATCTCCCCTCTCGCCAAAAAGCTCGCCGACGAAAAGGGCGTGGACCCCTCCACTGTCACCGGCTCCGGCCCCGGCGGTCGCATCGTGCGCGCCGACATCGAAGCCGCCGCGAAAAACCCCAAACCCGCCGCCAAGTCCGGCGGTGGAGCGACGTTCACCGGCGGCGCCATCGGCGCCAAGGGCCCCGTCCAAATCGAGCGCGCCGTCCCCGTTTCCACCATGCGCGGGGTCATCGCCAAGCGCCTCCTGGAATCGAAGACCACCATCCCGCATTTCTACCTCGAAATCGAGGTGGACGCCGAGCCCCTCCTCGCCCTCCGCGAACAGCTCAACAAGGGCCTCGCCGACGCCGGCGTGAAACTCTCCGTCAACGACTTCATCCTCAAGGCCAGCGCCGAGGCCCTCCGCAAGGTCCCCGACGTCAACGCCTCCTGGCACGGCACCGAGATCCGCTACCACGCCGCAGCCAACGTGTCCTTCGCGGTCGCCCTGCCCGACGGCCTCATCACCCCGGTCGTCTTCAACGCCCACGAAAAATCCGTCTTCCAGATCAGCACCGAGGCCAAGAGTCTCGGCAAGAAGGCCAAGGACAAGAAACTCCAGCCCGCCGAATTCACCGGCGGCACCTTCTGCGTCTCCAACCTCGGCATGATGGGCATCCCCAAGTTCCTCCCGATCATCAACCCGCCCAACGCCGCCATCCTCGGCGTCGGCACCACCGTGACCAAGCCGGTCGTCAAAAACGGCCAGATCGTCGTCGGCCAGACATTGACGCTCACCCTCTCGGCCGATCACCGCGTGGTAGACGGTGCCGTCGGCGCGCAGTTCCTCGGCGCCCTCAAGTCCGTCCTCGAAACCCCCGCGCTGCTGCTGGTCTGATCCCGCGTTGCTCCGCCCTCCCCCAAAGCCCGGCCGCCGACAGCGGCCGGGCTTTTTTTTCGCGCATCTCGCCCGAACCGCCCGCCAGAGCCCGCTTACGCAAAACACTGACCGCGGTTAGGCGTCCTCATAGTTAAACGCCCGGTTGCTTTAGCGCCTGCGCCCAGGTGGGTGAAGTGCCAGGTTGCAGGCAGGTCTTCACCGGCCGGCAACGCATGAAGACAAGGGGCAAAAAAATCGTCCGGGAAGCGACTGCCTTAGGGCGTGTTTCGGAAAAAAATCGGGTCGGCGTGAGAGGAGAAGCGGGCTCGGCCCAGGCGACCGAGACAGAGGCGACCCGGCGGGTCGTGCCGTCGATGGCAACGCCGGCCCAGCCTGCCTACCCTCTCACTCGCAGTGTTCGACGGCCTGGGTTATTCCAGAAACACGCCCTGGCACTGTTGCTGGCATTCCTGGCGGCAGGGTGGCTCCTCCGCGACTCGTCACCGCAGGCAACCGGAGTGACCTACGGCACCTCGCCGAATCAATCGCTCAATCTGACGCACGACTGGTCCTTCGCCATTCACCCGCTCCACAACCCGGCGAAACTGGCGCGAACGTATCAACCGCTGCTGGACACCCTCCGACTACCGGCCCCAACGGACCGCCTTCTGGCGGAACCATCCCGAGATTATGCCGCCTATGAGGAAAAAATCGCCGCGCAATTGCCCGACTTCCTGCTGCCCAACCCATGGCAGGCGCTGCAGGCGATGGAACAAGGCTACCGGGTGATCGCGATGGCGGGCCGGCGGGAGGACTTCCGCGGGCTCATCATCACCCGCCGCGACCGCGGGCTTCGCGATCTCGCCCAACTACGCGGGCAGGTTGTCGCCTATCCGTCGCCGACCGCCCTGGCGGCCTGCATCATGCCGCAATGGATGATGCACGAGCACGGCCTCGACGTGTTGCACGACCTCCGGAACCGCTTCGTCGGCTCCCAACACTCGGCCATCATGCACGCTTACCTCGGGGAGGCGGCGGCCGGCGTGACCTGGCCTCCACCCTGGCTCAATTTCCAGGCGGAGTATCCCTTGGAAGCGGCCGAATTGGAGGTGGCCTGGGAAACCCCTCCGCTGATCAACAACGCCGTCATGGCCCACCGCCGGGTGCCGGATAACTTGGCAAAACGCGTCGCGGAGGAGCTAGGTGCTCTCTCGGAAACCGAACCCGGACGGCGGCTGCTGGCCGATATCAACACCAACGACTTTTACCCCGCCACGGACGCCGATTACGAACCGGCGCGCGCGTTTGTCGCCCGCTTCGAGGCCGAAGTCCGGCCGGTGAAAGACGGGAAGGGAGCGCCATGAAACTAGACTGGATTCCCCTGCTCTTCAACCGACTCAAAACCCGCCTCATGGTGGGCATCGTGGGCGTGCTCGCCCTGTTGATCGGACTCTTCGTGTACGACTTCACCAGACGCAATACGCGCGTGCTGCACAACCAACACCTCGAACACGCCGGCACGATCGGCGCCACGCTTGCGGTATCGGCGGCCGGCTGGCTGTCGGCGCGCGACTTGGCCGGCATGCAAGAATTGGTGGACGTCGAAAAACGCCAGGCCGACCTGCTGTATGCGATGCTCATCGACCCCTCGGGAAAGGTGCTGGCCCACACGGACCGAAGTCGCATCGGACAATACGTGCAGGACCTGCCTGACGACCCCGCCGGGTTCGGCCGCCTGACCTCCGATGGCGTGGACGTATGCTCGCCGGTGCGACTGGCCGGACGGAACGTGGGCTGGGTGCGACTCGGGCTAAGCCTGCAATCCGTCAACGACGCCGTGGCCGAGGAGACAAGGCACGGATTGATTTACGCCCTCGTGGCCATCTGCGTCGGCGCGCTGATCGCCGGTATGATGGCGCAACTGCTCACCCGGCAAATCGATTCCCTCCGCAACGTTCTGGCCAGCGTAAGGGCGGGCGCCCAAAACGTCCGCGCCCCCGAACTCGGGCGCGACGAAGTCGGCCTGCTCGGGAAAGATTTGAACGCCATGCTCGACGTGCTGGCGACGCGCGATGCGACGATCCGCGACGCCAGTGCCTACGCCCGACGCCTGCTCGAGGCCAGCCTGGACCCCCTCTTCACCATCAGTCGCGAAGGTCTCATCACCGACGTCAACTCCGCCACCGAACACGCGCTGGGCTGGCCTCGCTACCGCCTGATCGGGTCGGCCTTCGCCGATTATTTCACCGACCCGGAGGCCGCCCGCCGGGGCTACCAGGAGGCCTATGCTCGGGAGTGGGTACTCGATTATCCGCTGACCATTCGGCACAAGGGCGGCGCCCTCGTGCCGGTGAATTTTCACGCCAGCGTCTATCACAACGCGGCGGGCGCGGTGAGCGGGCTTTTCGCGGCCGCCCGCGACATGAGCGAACACCATCGCCTGCTGGCCCAGGCCCAGGCCGACGCGCAGACCAGGGCCCACCTCCTGCGAGAGGTGAATCACCGCGTGACCAACAACCTCGCATCCCTGCTTGGCCTCATCTCGCACGAACAGGAACACCTCGCCGAAGACCGCCGGGCCGCCGCCTCACCCGTGCTCGACCGCCTGACCCAACGCCTGCGCGGGCTCATGTTTGTCCACCGGATGCTCTACGACGCGCAATGGTCACCCGTCCGCATCGACCAACTGGCCCGGGGCGTGATCGGAGCGGCCATGAGCGCGGCTCCCGTCGTCCCGGCCCTGGATATCTCACCCTCCGCGGAACGCATCTCCCCGCGACAGGCCTCGGCCCTCGCCATGGTTTTCAACGAACTCGCCACCAACACCGTCAAATATGGCTGCACCCGGACTTCGCCCGCGGTCCATTGCACGATCGAAACGATTTCCGGCGACACCGTGTGCATCGCTTACACCGACAACGGCGCGGGCTTTGCCCCCGAGGTCCTGGCCGGACAACGCGGCAATGTCGGCCTAAAGCTCATGCGACTCCTCGTCGAACAAAGCCTGCGCGGAAACCTGCTCCTGCTCAACGACCGAGGCGCCCGCGTGGAGATGACGCTCCGCCTCGAGGAGCGTCATCGCACCTGATGCCCGACCACCTTCCCCACCCGCCAACCACAATCCCCGCCACCATGCATAACCACGCCTCGCTCAGAATTCTCATCGCGGACGATGAACCGCTCATCGCCCACCTGATCGCCCAGGAAGTCGTCGCCGCCGGTCACCGCGTCGTGGCCAAGGCCATCGACGGCCGCAACGCGTTGCGCCTCACCCAGGAGTTGCACCCCGACGTCGTGCTCATGGACATCTCCATGCCCGAGATGGACGGTTTCGAGGCCTCCGAGATGATCCAGGACCACTGCCCCACGCCCATCGTCATGCTCACCGCCCATGCGGAGCAGGACATGCTGGCAAAAGCCGCCGATTGCGGCGCGGGCGCCTACCTCGTCAAACCGCCCGAAGCCGGGGAGATCAACCGCGCCCTCGTCATCGCCATATCCCGCCACTCCGACATCATGAAACTCCTCAGGATGAACCAGGAGCTGCAAGAGGCGCTCCTCGACGTAAAGGTGCTCAAGGGCCTGCTACCGATCTGCTGCCAGTGTAAAAAAATCCATTCCGAAAATGGCCAATGGCAGCAAGTCGAGACCTACGTCCGCAACCACACGAACGCCGAGTTTACCCACACCTATTGCCCGACCTGCGCCAAACACTACTTCCCGGACGCGGTCGATGAAGAGGGCCATGTGCGCCAGCCATGAACCGCGCCCCGTCCGCCGGGCGCGCGTCCGACGAACCAGTTGACACGCCTTCCCCCGTTATCGACATTTCGCCCGTGAGCAACGCAGCGGCCCGCGAAAAATTCAAAACCTACCTTGCAGGCAAAGGTCTCCGCATGACCAACCAGCGACTGGCCATCTTCGAGGCGGCGTTGGCTCGCAAGGAACACTTCACCGCCGAGGAGTTGCTCGATCACGCCCGCGCCATCGACGACTCCGTCTCGCGCGCCACCGTTTACCGCACGCTGCCCATCATGACCGAGAGCGCCCTGCTGCGTGAGGTCGATATCGGCACCAACATCAAATACTACCTGCCCAACTCCGCCAACAACGCCCAAGTCGCCCAGGTAATCTGCGTGGATTGCGACAAGATCTTCGAGATCAGCGCCCCGTTCATGGAGTGGTATGGCAGCACCGTCTCGACCAAACTCGGCCTCACCCCCGTCTCCCAGCGCCTGCAGGTCAGCGCCCATTGCAACGCCTTCAAACAAACCGGCGTCTGCAAAAACCACCCGTAACCGGCCATGTCCCGCAAAGAAGACCCGGCGTTCGACATCGCCTTCTACGAATCCGTGCTGCGCCGCCAGCCCGGCTACGATGACGTGATCGAGCTGCTCGGCGGGCTCTACACCAAGACCGGCCGCATCGCCGACGGTCTCAAGATGGACCGCAAGCTCGTGAAGCTCCAGCCGACGAACGCCACCGCCCGCTACAACCTCGCCTGCAGCCTCGCCCTCTCCAAGCGCAAGACCGACGCCCTCCGCGAACTCCACGCCGCCTTCGCACTCGGCTACACCGACTACGATTGGATGTCGCAGGACCCGGACCTCGCCAGCCTCAAAACCGCCACCGGCTTCAAGGAACTTCTCGCCAAGCTCAAGCCCCGCGGCTGAGCCCTCCGCCCCGCTCTTCGGCACTGTTGGCCGCGAGCGCCGGCGGACGTCCCTCCCTCCCTTTCCCATGCCCGTCCTCGACTACGAACCGCTCGTCCTCAAGCCCCGCGCCGCCGCGCCCGCGCTCACGCCGATCCAGCAGGAGATCCTCGCCCTCAAGCGCGAGCGCAATGCCGTCATCCTCGCCCACAACTACCAGATCGAGGCGATCCAGCAGGTGGCCGACTACGTGGGCGACTCCCTCGGGCTCTCCTACCAGGCGCAGGCCGCCCAGGCCGACGTGATCCTCTTCTGCGGCGTCCACTTCATGGCCGAGACCGCCAAGATCGTTAACCCCGCCCGCACCGTGCTCCTGCCCGACATCGACGCCGGCTGCTCCCTCTCCGACTCCTGCCCCGCCGAGCGTCTCGCCGCCTACAAAGCCGCCCACCCCGACGTCTACGTCGTCGCCTACATCAATTGCTCCGCCGGCGTGAAGGCCCTCAGCGACGTCATCTGCACCAGCGGCAACGCGGTCAAAATCGTCAACCAGATCCCCGCCGGCAAAGACATCCTCTTCGTCCCCGACCAGAACCTCGGCCAGTGGGTCTCGCAACAGACGGGCCGCCGGATGCACCTCTGGCCGGGCAGTTGCTACGCCCACGTCATGTTCACCACGCAGGCCATCGAAAAGGTCCGCGCCAAGTTCCCCGGCGCGCCCGTCGTCGCCCACCCCGAGTGCGTGCAGGCCGTGCGCGACCTCGCCGACGAGGTGTGCTCGACCGAGCTCATGGTGAAATTCGCCAAGGAAACCCCCGCCAACGAGATCATCGTCGTGACCGAGAGCGGCATGCTCCACCGCCTGCGCAAGGAGGTTCCCCACAAGACCTTCATCGCCGGCCCCACCGACAGCTGCGCCTGCAACGACTGCCGTTTCATGAAGATGAACACCATCGAGAAGGTGCGCGACGCGCTCAAAAACCTCTCGCCCGTGATCGACGTGCCCGAGCCGACCCGCACCGCCGCCCTCGCTCCCATCCAGCGCATGTTGGACTGGAGCAGGCGATAGACCGCGCTCCAGGGCTTGGCGGGACATGCAGGAGCGAGCTTGCTCGCGATTCCGGCATCAACACGCGCCAAAGGCGCAGGACCCCCTCATGCGCGGCATAAAGCCGTCCCCGCCCCGAGCCGCACCGGCTCAACGCAACCCGAACACCTGCTCCAGCATCGTGTCGAGATCCTTGCCCGGGACGTAGTTCCCCTTGCTCAACACGGCGATGGACTTGCAGCGAAACCGCTTCAAAGCCGCCGCATCCACGTCGAAGAGCCGCACCTCGTTCGGACGGTAGCCGATCAAGTCGGTGGCCTTGAGCGGCGTCCAGGCAAACGGCAGCCCGGTGGCGTTCACCTTGACCTCCCAGCCGGCCGCGCCGGCCATCGGCGCTTCCTCGGTCATCAAGGCCGGATACCGCTGGATAAAATCCGGCGTCACCCTCGTGGCGACGCGCACGCGCGTCACCGCCGGCAACCGCGCGAAATAATCGGCGAACCCGTTCACCCGGCGCGCGCGGAACTGGTTGAAGAAATCCAGCGCGTCGATGCCCATCAGGTTCATCCCGTTGTAGAGCCCCTGCTCGTTGGGACTGCCGAATTTCTTCCAGGCATACCATGACTGGAACTGGCGCGTGGACATCAGCCCGATCTCGAAATGCAGATGCGCCCGCTCCCGCGGAATCGTGTAACCTCCCGCCGACCGCCCCATGGTGGCGATGATCTGGCCGGCCTTCACCCGGTCGCCCGTCTTGAGCCCGGGAGCCGCCGTGCTCAGGTGCGCGTAAAGCGAGTAAACAGCCGGCTCCACTTCGGGGTGCTCGATCACGATGTAGCGTCCGTAACTGCTCTCCCCGGCCCGCAGGTTGATGTGGCGCACGATTCCGGCCATCGCGGCGAAAACATCGTCCGCCGCCTCGCCGCGCGCGTCGCGCCTCACCGGCTTCAAGTCGAGCCCTTCATGATACTGCCCGCCGCCGCTGCGCACACAGCCCATCAAACCCGACGTCGGTTCGCCCGAGGCCGTGGGCTGGACATAGTCCTCGATCGGCCTGCCCTCCAGATACGCCGTGTTCGGCGTGGGCCAGGTCAGCTCCAGGCGCGACGCGGCCGGCGACACGGCCGGGGCGAACCCGAGAAGGATGCGGAGGATGCCGAACCGGTTCACTCAGGATTTCTCTTTGGCGATCTTCTTCTGCAGGTCAGCCGACGTGCCGTTCAGGTTCTTGACCAGTTTCGGCAGCACCTCGTCCGGCAGTTCCGGATACACGGCAATCGATCCGGTGTTGAACGCCCCGTCGATGACACGCGCGCCGACCGGCTGACCGTTGATAAACAAGACCAGCCGCCTGCCCTGGTTGCTGCCCGTCACGCGGTAGATGTCGCGCGCGGCGTCGGTGGTGAGATAAAACACCAGAAACTGGCCGAGTTCCGCTTTCGCCAGCTCCACCCCGGTGAAATCGAACTCCGAGACGATCGGCTTGTTGTTGACCGCGATCTGCACGCCGCTGATCGGCAGTGTCACGGTGGCGAAGGCGTCGCGCTCGTTGGCCTCGATCAGAAACCGCGCCACCGTCGGATCGTAGTCCTTTTTCTTGGAGAGGGAATTACAGCCGACGGCTGCGCAGAGGGCGGCCGCCATGGCCAGGAGGGTAAAAAAGCGCAGGGGGTGTTTCATGGGATCAAAAGGCTTTGGGCGTAACCGCACCGCTTGGCAAGAAGCATGCCCGCCCCGTCAGGACACGGGGGCCTCGGAAAACGCCTCCATCAACTCGGCCCCGACCGCGTCGGCGATCAACCGGCCGCGAGGCGTCAAGGTCAACACCGCGCCGTCCATCCCGGCCACACCCGCCTCGACCAGCCGGGCGACCTCGGTTTCGACCGCGGCCCACGGTGCCTTGGGAAACCGCAGGCGCAACGCCCGCAGGTCCACCCCGGCGTTCATGCGCACGCCGAAGATGAGCGCGTCCTCCGCCAGCAGCGCCGGCGTGAGCCGCACCCGGTCCTCGGTCACGCGCTCGCCCCGCGCGAGGCCGGCGTGCCATTGTTCCAGATCGGCCACGTTGCCTCCCCGCCAGCCCGCGTGCTGCGAGGCCGCCGAGGGGCCCAGACCGACCCACTCGTGCATGCGCCAGGTGTTCAGGTTGTGCCGGCACTCATGGCCCGGACGGGCGAAATTGGACACCTCGTATTGCGCATAACCGGCCGACTCCAGCCGCGCCCAGGTGGTCTCGTAGAGCCGGGCCTCATGCTCGACGTCGAGCTTCACCCGGCCCTTGGACAACTTCACCCACAGTTTCGTATCCTCCTCGAACGTGAGGCAATAAGTCGAAAGGTGATCCGGCGCCAACGCCAGCGCCTCGCCCAGATCGGCCAACCAGGCCGTCTCGTCCTGCCCTGGCAGCGCGAACATCATGTCGATGTTCACGCTCGCAAACCCCGCCGCGCGGATGCGTTCGTAGGCCCGGAAAATCTGCTCCCGCGTATGCTGCCGGCCCAGCCCGTCGAGCAACGCCGGCTGGAAGGACTGCGCCCCCATCGAGATGCGCGTGACACCGATTTCCCTGAGCGCCTCCAACCGCGCCTCGGTCACGGAGGCCGGCGCAATTTCGACCGTCCACTCGCCTCCCCCCCCGCCCAGCCGCGCGCCGGCGATGGCCCCCAGCGAACCGATGGCCTTGGGCGACAGCAGCCCGGGGGTGCCCCCGCCCCAAAACACGGTGTCCACCCGGCGCCCCCGCCAGTCCACCTGCCCGGCCTCGTCGGCGATGCCTTGCAGGTAACGCCCGATCCCGTCCGCCGTCGGCGCCGTTTGGTAAAACGCGCAAAAATCGCACGTCGAGGAACAGAACGGCACGTGAACATACAAACCCAGCGGGCCGGGTTGATCGCTCGTTTCCGCCGAAGTGCTTATTTCGCTCATTGCCAAGATTCGCCGTTTCTGTTGCCAATCCACCGACTTTTAAATCAGAAAAATTCCCAATGCACCCACACCGCTTTACCCGCGTCAAAAGCATCGCCCTTTCGTTCTGCGCCGCGCTTGGCCTTGTTTTCCTGACCGGTTGCGCCACCGGCATCACGAATCTCACACCGGCCGTGCTCCCCGAAAACCCCTCGCAGATCTACACGATCTCGACCCGCGTGAAGCCCAAGGCCCCCGACGTCGTCCCCGGCAGCCTCGTCGTCCGCATCATCATCGACGGCCAGAGCTTCCCGATGAAGAAGAGCGCGCTCGGCAACGACATCTACGAGTTTGACTACCAACTCCCCGCCGGCCGCTCCGAACTGGCCTACTACTTCCTCGTGAATTACAAATACCTCCAGCAGGGCTTCGCCCGCGACACCGAGGAGTTCATCGACGTGGTCCGCACCAAGATCGTCGGCCGCTACGTCCTCTCCTTGGAAACCAATCGCGGTCCCGTCGGCGCCCGCATCAGCGTGCTCGGCCGCGGCTTCACCGCGCAGGATACCGTCACGTTCGACGGCACCACCGCCCGCACCGTTTACGACTCGCCCAACTCGATCAGCTTCTTCGTCCCCGCCGTCGAGTCCGGCCGTAACTACAAGGTCGAGTTGACCGGCGCCAACGGCACTTCCCCCATCGGCACCTTCCGCGTCGATGCCACCGCCCTGAGCGTCAGCCCGACCGAGCTCGCCCTCACCCGGGGTCAGACCCAGTCGATCACCTTCACGCTGTCCAACCCCGCCCCCACCGGCGGTCTGCTCCTGGATGTCACCACCGACGCGCCCGAGAGCGTGATCATGCCCGAGGTCGTCATCCCCGCCGGCAGCACTAGCGCCACGATCAACGTCACCGGCGGCAAGCCCGGCTCCGGCAGCCTCTTCCTCAAGGGCTTCGGCTCCGGCGAGGTCACCGTCCCCGTAACAGTCAAGTAACCTTCCCCGCGTTCCCGCTCGGGCCGGTCCACAAAGGACCGGCCTTTTTTGCGCCCGCATCACCCCGACACACGGCTCAATCAATGACCACCACCAGGGGGCGATGATCGCTGGCGGAGGCGACTTCGGCACTGTCGTGAATCCGCGCCGCCGCTCCGCGCACGCGCGGAAGCAGCCCGGGAGAAACCAAAACGTGATCCACCCGCGAGTAGGAATCGTCCCGCCGGAAAAAATGCGACCACACCTCCCCGCGACTGTCGGCCGCCGGCAACCACTCGGTGATCGTCGTACTCCCTCGCGACAACATCGCCCGCAGCGGCCGGCTGGAGCGCCCGTCGTTGAAATCCCCCAGAATCATGAACTGCGCCGTCGCGGGCTCGGGAAATTGCGCCAGCACCCGGTCGCGCACCGCCGTCGCCTCGCCCGCGCGTTGCAGCGCCGCAGCCGGATCGTCGGCGCGCTCGGTGTAGCGGCTCTTCAGATGGACCACAAAAATCGTCACCTCGCCTCCCGCCGCCGCCACCCGCACTTCGAGCAGCCCGCGCTTCACCCGGTCGGTCTCCCCGAAATACTTGAAACCCAGATCGTCGTGACGCACCACCCGCGACAACCCCCGCCTGGACAACACCGCGATCTTGCGGTCAGGATCGACCGCCGTCAGCACCGCAGTGTGGGCGTAGTCCAGTCCGTCGCTTCTCAGGTCGCGTTGCAACTCGGCCAGAAACGGCTCGCCGCCGATCTCCTGCAAGGCGAGCACGTCGGCGTTGATCTGGCGGATCACCGCCCGCAGCGCCGATTTTTCCGACTCGGGCTTGGGGTAGGCCTTCCGATAGACGCCCTCCACGGTGCGGTCCGCCAGGGTGTAGTTTTCCACGTTGTAGGTCGCGACCGTGAGCGGCTCGGCGCGGGCCGCCGCCCACAGGCACACCAGCACCAACCCCAGCCGTGCGCGGCGGCTCTTCATGTCAACCCGTCTTCGCCAGCGCCGCCTCGCGCTCGACCAGGGTCGGGTGCGAATAGTGGAAGCCGCTGAACCACGGGTGCGGCGTGAGATTGCTCAGGTTTTTCTGCGCCAGCTTGCGCAACGCGGCCACCAGCGGCCCCGCCCCGCCCGCCGCGTCGCGGGCGAAAGCGTCGGCCTCGTATTCGTGCTTTCGCGACAGCAGGTTGCCCAGCGGGGAGAACCAGAACATCACCGCCCCGCTCAGCAGGCCGAACAGGAGAAACGCCGGCGCCAGCTCCCCGGCCGGAAACCGGAATGCCGGGTTGAACCAGTCGCTGCGGGAGAGCCAGGCGATGCTCGCAAACGCGCCCAGCTGGATCGCCGCCGAGAGCGCGAGGGTTTTGGGGATGTGCCCTCGGCGATAATGGCCGACTTCGTGCGCCAGCACCGCCTCCAGTTCCTCCGGCGTGAGCTGCGCGATCAGCGTGTCGAAGAGCACGATCCGCCGGAAGCGGCCGAACCCCGTGAAAAACGCGTTGGAATGCCCCGAACGCTTGCTCCCGTCCATCACCTCGATGGTGGAGGCCTTGAAACCGGTGCGGTCGGCCAACGCCATGAGTCGCGTGCGCAGCTCCCCCTCGGCCAGCGGCGTGAGTTTGTTGAAGAGCGGCATGATCAGCTTCGGGTAGAGCACCATCATCAACAACTGGAACCCAAACATCAGGCCGAAGCCCCACAGCCACCACGTCTCGCCCACCCGATCGACCAGCGAGAGCAGCGCCCACAGCAGCGGGAACCCGATCACGAACACCAGGGCGAGCCCCTTGAGCTTGTCGCTCACCCACAACGCGGGGGTGGCCTTGTTGAACCCGAACCGTTGCTCCAGCCCGAACTGGCTCCACCACTCGAACGGCAGACCCGGCAGGCTGAGCAACACCCCCGCGAACAGGATGAACAACGCGTCGTCCCACTTGCCCGCCGGCGACCACGCGGCCACATCGCCGAACAATATCGGCAGCACATCGCTCGTCAGCGCGATCAGGAGCACGCCCGCGTCGAAGATCATCGACCACATGCCGAAACGATTCTTCGCCAGCGTGTAGTCCACCGACTTCCGGTAGGTGTCGGCGTCCATGATGGCCGCGACCGCGGCGGGAGCCCGGTCGGAATGACGGCGGACTTCCGCGCGATTCAACGCCTCCAATGCCAATTCCGCCAGCAACTTGGCGATGACCAATGCGACCACGACAGTAAAAACCATGCCACCGACTCCATCCGTTTCCCCGCCCGCGCCAACTCCATTTTCCCATGCTTCCCCCCGCAAGTCCCGGGCACAACTAACACAATGGGTTATTTGTTGCTTGGACGGAAGGCCTTTCCCGGAGCGTTTCCGGGCGTAAAGTCAGTCCGGCGGGAGCCGAGAACGCGGCTTGACCAAAGTTTGGTTGAAAACCCATCCGCCACCCCCAACGTTGGGCGGTTGTGAGCGACAAAACCAAGCAGCCGCCTTCCTTTGAAGATGCCCTCGCCCGTCTCGAATCCATTGTGGAATCCATGGAATCGGGAGACGTTCCGCTGGCCGATCTCCTCGCCAAATTCGAGGAGGGCAACGCTTTGCTAAAAACCTGCGAGGCCCGGCTCAAGGAGGCCGAACTCAAAATCGAACAGCTCAAAAAGCAGAAAGACGGCCCGGCATCCTTGCTGCCTTTCGAGACCAACCGCGGCGCCTGATCGGCAGACCGACCACAAACGCCCGGCTCCCTGCGCCTCTCTTTTCGTTGATGAACACCTCCGCCGCCGTCCCGTCCTCCCAGCCGCAACGCCTGCTGGACGGCATCCGCAGTCCCGACGACTTAAAGGCTCTCCCCGCCGACAAGCTCCCCCAGCTGGCCGCCGAAATCCGCTCGGAGATCATAACAGTCACGTCGCGCAACGGCGGCCACGTCGGCCCCAACCTCGGCGTGGTCGAGCTTACGCTGGCGCTCCACCGCGTGTTCACCACACCGCAGGATCAATTTGTCTTCGACGTCTCCCACCAGGGCTACGTGCACAAATTGCTCACCGGCCGCGGGGGCGAATTTTTCCGCAAACTCCGCCAAACCGACGGCGCCAGCGGCTTCCTCTACCGCGCCGAGAGCCCCCACGACGCCTTCGGCGCGGGCCACGCCGGCACCGCCCTCTCCGCCGCGCTGGGCATGGCCACCGCCCGCGACCTGCGCGGCGGCCACGAGCATGTTGTCGCCCTCTGTGGCGACGCCGCGTTCACCTGCGGCATCACCCTCGAGGCGCTCAACAACGTGGTCAGCTCCACCAAGCGCCTCGTCGTCATCCTCAACGACAACGAGTGGTCCATCGCGAAAAACGTCGGCGCCATCTCCAAATACCTCAACCGCCTCTCCACCAACCCGACCTACAACAAGGTCCACCACGAACTGGAGAAGTTCTTCACCGGCCTGCCCGGCGGCCACGACATGCACCGCCTCTGGGTGAAGTGGAAACGCGAGACCAAAGACTTCTTTGTCGAGTCCTCCCTTTTTGAAAAGTTCGGCCTGCGCTACCTCGGCCCTATCGACGGTCACAACCTCGACGAACTCGTCAAAAACCTCGAATTCGCCAAGCAATGCGAGACGCCGGTGATCCTCCATGTCCTCACCAAGAAGGGCAAAGGCCTCGACGCCGCCCTGGCCCATCCCGAGAAATTTCACGGCGCCAGCCCCTACGATCCCAGCACCGGGGAGAGCGTAAAACCCGCGAACAAGCCGGTGACACCGGCGGCACCCAACTACCAGGACGTGATGGGCAGGGCCTTGGTGCGCTTCGCCAAGGCCGACGCGTCCATCGTCGGCATCACCGGAGCCATGCCCAGCGGCACCGGACTCTCCCACCTGGCCGCGGAGTGCCCGCGGCAATTCTTCGACGTGGGCATCGCCGAGGAGCACGCGGTCATTTTCGCGGCCGGCCTCGCCACCAAGGGCATACGCCCGGTGGTCGCGATCTACTCGACGTTCCTGCAGCGCGGTTACGACCCGATCATCCACGACGTCGCCCTGCAAAAACTGCCGGTGACCTTCTGCATTGACCGCGCCGGCCTTTCCCCCGCCGACGGCCCCACCCATCACGGGCTCTTCGACCTCGCCTACCTGCGCCCCGTGCCCAACACCGTGATCATGCAGCCCAAGGACGAGGACGAACTGGTGGACATGATGCACACCAGCCTCCAGCTCGACGGCCCGGGCTTCATCCGTTACCCGCGCGGCGCCGCCGTCGGCGTGGCCATCAAGCCCCGACCCGCCGCTCTTCCCGTGGGCCGGGCAGAACTGCTGAAACCGGGCGCCGACATCATGATTTGGGCGCTCGGCGTGATGGTCCATGATGCGCTCAAGCTGGCCGCCCGCATCGAGGCGGAAGAATCGCTCTCGGTCGGCGTCGTCAACGCCCGCTTCGTCAAACCGCTCGACCGCTCCCTGCTGCTGGAACACGCGGGCGGCGTGCGGTTGATCGTCACGATGGAGGACCATGTGCTGACCGGCGGTTTCGGCGCCGCCGTGGTGGAGGCGCTGCAGGCGGCCTGCAGCCCGGCCGCTGTCGAACGCATCGGCTGGCCGGATACGTTTGTCGAGCACGGGTCGAGCCAGGATATCCTCCGGGCCGCGCACGGCCTCTCTCCCGACGCCATGCTTCAACGCGTCATGCACCGCTGGCGCAACCGCCCGGCCATCCAAGCCGATGCGTAACCTGATGCCGGTTCGTCGCCGGACAACCCCGCCCGTCTCAAACGGGCAACCGTGGCGTGCATGATTTTGGCGCTGCGCATAGCTTGTTAACCGGCGGTTTGCTCACGACCTCTGGCACCTCCGGGCTCGCTTCATCGTGCATGGCTTCGGGTTTGGCCCACTCCGTTTCGAGGGCTGCAACTTTATCCCGGAAGGCGAGGAGGCGCTTGGCGAAATCAATAATCAAGGTCGCCGGATCGAAATCGCCTTTCTACATGGCTTGCGGGCCTTCGGTGCGGAGGCGTTGCTCTTCGACACCCAGGGTGTGTTTTATTAAGTTTCTTTATAATAGCAGGTTGTGCGCCTCGCCTTCGGCTTCTTCGATGAGCGACCAGAGGTAGAGCGCTTCGGGGGCGGTGCGGCGGAGCATGTCGTCCATGGCTTCGTTTTCACCGGTTAGATTGATGAATCGGAACTCGGCCGGTGGCGGCACGCTGCGCACGATGTCGCGGGGGACGTCGTCGGTCAGCCCATGCTTGATGAGCGTGACGAGCAACGCGGCGCGGGCGGCGGCGACGCGGGCGTGACGATCCAGCGTGAAGGGTTCAGTAAGCAGATGTGTGCCCAGGCCGCGTTGCCCCGCACGCAGGATTTTCTGGTGCGGGGTGTGGTCTGCCGTTTGATCCGACGGCATAAGACACAGGGCTTTGGCGGCGTCGATGGTATCGGCCAGGCAAGATTCCAGGGTATGATTGCCGCCCCGATAGCGGTTTTGCGCTTCAAAGGTGGCGCGGTAGGTCTGGGCGGCGTGATTCAAATTGGCGGCCTCGGCGAACAACTCGCCGACATCGAAGAGCTGTTTGACGATTTGGAGGGGATCGCGTTCGCGAGGGTTCCCGTTCCGGTCAAGCGGGTCGAAAAGCACGCCGATGGTTCTCGGTGCGAAGGCCGCGAGTTTATCGCCCAAGATGCAATCTACAGTGGGGAGGACGACTTGGCTGTCTGCTTCAAGTCGGATGAACGAGGTGCCGGCCAAGCTCCGGCGTTCCGTCACCGGGTAGCTGTGCGCTGTGGTTATGACATCGAGCAGGACGTAGGACTCGGCTTGTTGCCCAGCGGCAGACGGGAAGTGGATTTTGAAATGTCGTATGGGCGGGGCGTCCCGGTCGCGGCGTTCCTGGTGTTCGTAACGCAGAAAAGGCGGGCGATTGATCGCCACTTGATCCAGCACGGCCTTGATGCGCTCGATGGGCTCGGGCGTGGCGATGTCCACGTCGATGGAGAGACGTCGGATGGGGTTGAGCAGCAACACAAGGCTGGTGCCGCCTTTGAAAACGAAGTCCAAACCGGCATCCGAGAGTCGCCCGACCAATTCCAAGGCGTGGATGCAGTGTTCCAGCAAATGCAGATTGTTGGGCTGCACCCGCAAGACGGCTCCCTGTTCGGTGAGCCAAGGCCGTTGGAAACAATCGGGATGGATCATTCGGCAATCTTTTGAATTGTGAAAATCCGGTTTTGTCAGGAAACGTCGATTTCTGACAAAACCGGATTCACAAGGCTTAAGACCTTATCTTGGATTTCTTTGAGAAGTGAGTATCTGGTGATGTTCGGCATATCCAAGCGCCCAGCCTGCTTTATGCCTGAAAAAACTGCGGCGAATTCGGAGGGACCCAGCAGCCCTAGTGATTCGTTCTCCATCACCAGATCGACCAGAACTTTTTCGGGGGTGGCATAATGACTATCGAGGGGGGCTTGGGAAAGGCTGCCGGGGCGAACGACCACGGTGTTTTCGCGGACGGTAAAAGTCTTGGACTCGCGTTTACCGGGGTTGCGATAGGCGTCGTAGCCGTGGTCGCGCAGGAGTTCCCAGACAGGGTCGAGGCCTTCTTTCTCCACGTAAACAAAGGTCACGAATTTCCCCAGCATGTGGTGCATCCAGGGGTTGATCTGCTGGGTGGACCAGACCGCGAAGGTGAGCAGCGGGAAGGCCTTTTCGATGAGATCGACGACCGGGGCGATGTGGCTGCGATCCAAAACAAGCGGCTCGGCCAAGGTGGAATACCAGCCGCGACCGGCGTCGTGGAGGTTGCCGGCCTCGACGAATTCGTGGAGGTAGCGTTGGAGGGTGTCGGGTTCGAGGGCGAGTTTGCGGGCCTTGAGTTCGGTGCGGATGGCGGCGAGCGGGATGTAGGGGCTGCGGCGGGCGAGGTCGGCGAGAACGTGGTCGCGGAGGAGGGACTTGGCGTCGGCGGTGGCGCGTTCGACGCGGACGGGGGGCGCGCCCTGGCCTTCGCCGATGCCGTAGAGGGCCGTGACGAGGCGGTCCACCTCGGCTTCGAGGACGGAGACGTCGGCGTCGGGCTTGGCGCGCTTGGCGGTCAGGATTTTCTCCACCAAGGCGACGATGGGGGCTTGCTGCTCCGGCGGGACGTCGGGGATGGGGAGCTGCTTCCAGTCGTCGGGGTAGAGGTCGGTGTTGCTGCGACGGTTGGCACGCAGGAACTCGCGGGCTTGGGTGGAGTTCAGGCAGGCGAGAATAAACTTGGTCGAGAAACGTTCGCTGGTGGCTTCGCAGGCTTCGCGGGAGGGCAGTTCATCCGACTTGGGCTCGCTGGCGTAGCGGGCGCTTTTGCGAATCGAACGGTTGATAACGCCTTTGAGCGAGTGCCAAGGAACGGCAATGACGGTGGTGTGATTAGTGACCAATTGCTGGTCGTCGAAGCATGACTTTAGATCGTCACCAGCGACACGAAGGATGAAGAGTTTTTCAGGCGCGTCATGGAGTTCGGGAAACGTGGGACGGCGGAAAAGTTCCGGTGCTCGCTCGGTGCCCCATTCTAGCCATTTGTGGGTTCGTGGTGCCCATTTTCCTAGGTGCTTACCTTCAACAAATTTCTTGGGGTGGTTGGCATCACGCGTTTCGGAAACGAGGTCGGCCAGTTCAAACGCGCCCTTGGCGCGTTTTTCATCGGCATGTGCAACGATGCCGACGCTGATGTAGCAGATCGCCTCCAGTGGCATCGTCGCCGCCGAGAAACTCTTGTCCACGGCATCCTCAGGGAAGAACGTGCGATGAGTCAGGTTTCGCTGTTCGTCGGTCGGCAGCAGCGTGACGTTTCCGATGATTGGCTCCTCGGGCTGGCGGTCCGGGCGTTCACGGTGAAGGCGGCGTTCGGGGCGCCAGCGGGTGCCGTCGGCTTTTTCGACGAAGAAGATGATGTTGCGCACGCCGGCGGCGAAGAGCTTGAGTTCGCCCACAAAATCGAGGCGCACGATACGCGCGTTTTGCAGGAACCAGTTTTGGGATTTCTGGGCGTATTTGGCGTGGCTGTAGCCGTCGGAGACGATCTGGGCCATGACGCCGCCCGGCTTGAGCAGGCGGAAGCTCTGCTCGATAAAGGCGACGAAGAGGTCCCACTTTTCCCAGAGCGTGTGGTATTTGCCGCAGGCGAGCACGTCCTTGCGTTGCTGGACTTGGGAGGGGTGGTCGGCGCGGATGTAGGGCGGGTTGGCGATGACGATGTCGAAACCGCCCTGGGCAAAAACGTCCTGAAAATAAAAATGCCAGAGGAAGAACGGACGTTCCGCGGTCTCGTGGAGCTGGTGGAGCCGGGTTTTGCGCTGCTCGTTGGCGGCGATCTTTTCGTTGAGTTCGGCGATGCGGCGCTGGGCTTTGGTGTAGCGCGAATCCTTGGCGAGGAAGTCCTCGATCTCGGCTTCGGCGCGGGTGCCGCCGCCTTGGCGACGCCCAGCCTCGCGGCGAAGTCGGCGGGACTCCGCGATGTATTGGAGGCGCTCGGTATCCAGCTCTTCCTGCACGAGGGCGATCCGAGCGTCGATGAACTCCAGCACGCGCCGGTCGATCCGGGCGTGGAGGGCGTTTTTCTTGTCCTTGCCCTCGATGGAGAAGTAGTCGCGCAGGAGCTGGGAGAATTGGGCGGAATCGTCGGCGCTGGGCGCGGCGTCGAGGCTGGCGGTGTCGCCCGACGCGGTGAGCAGGTCCATCTGCCCCGGCAGCGCGGCACGGGGCTTGGCCCCGGTGAGTTCGTCGAGAGCGATGTCTTCAAACCACTCCAAGAGGGCGTTGCCCTGCATGATCTTGTAGTCGAGGTTGGGCAGCGGCGTGGGTTCCTCCTCGTCCACGACAAGCGAGAGCCAAAAGCGGAGGCGGGCGACATCCACCGCGCCGGAATCGAGATCGACCCCGTGGATGCAGTTTTGGATGAGATCGCGCTTGGCCTGCGCGCGGTCGAGGGTGAGGTCGAGCGTGCTTTTGATGGCAAAGACGACCTGAAGCAGGCCGATGGGGAAGGCGCCGGAGCCGATGGCGGGGTCGCAGATTTTGACGCGGTCGAGGGCGGCCTCGATCTTGGCACCGTCGCGCACGAGGTATTTGCGTAAAAAGGTGTCGGGCTGGCCGCGTTCGTAGGTGTAAACGAGCTGGCGCAGAGCCTCGGCCTCGGGGGCGGTTTCCGGGAGGCTGTCGGCCAGCAACTGCCCGCGCAGGTAGCGGTAGAGGGCGTGTTGGCACATGTAGTGCACGACCTCGCGCGGGGTGTAGTAGGCGCCGAGGGCCTTGTTCTGGGCGCGCTCCTCGTTTTCGGAGATCAGGTCCTCGAAGATGCGGCCGAGCATCTCGGGATCGATGCCGACCTCCTGGTCGTCGGGGGCGTTTTCATCGATGGTGAAATTGAAACGCTCGAAAAAGTCGAAGAGGTCGCGGAAGAGCGCGGGCGGAAAATCGAGGCGTTGGGTGGGCGCGGGATCGTCGTCGAAGAGGCCGCCATTGAGGTAGGGCACACGGGTGCCGGTGAGGGCGAAGAGATCGCCGGGACGGCGCGTGTTGAGGGTCTGGAAAAAGAGGACGGAGAGACCGGTGGAGTAGAACTTTTCGGGCCGGGGGAAGGCGCCGAAAAAGTTGGCAAAGAAACGCGGGTCGCCGCCGGTCCAGTCGGTGCGCCCGGCGGGAGCGCCCATCCAGCCCTTCTTCTGAAGAAAGTGGAGGAAGACGAGACGGCCGAGGAGCTTTTTGGCGAAGTCGCGCAGGTGCTTGTCCTGTTTGTCATCGTCGCCGAAAGCACGGCGGCGGGCGATATCGGGGAGCGACTGAAGGTGAAGACGGAAGGCGTTGTAGCGCTCCTTGTATTCGTTGAAAAATTCGACGGAGAGTTTTTCGACGGAAAAGGCGTCGGTGAGATCGGCAACGGTGGCGGCTTTGCCGGAGAGAGTGAGAAAGCGCTGGGCGGCCGTGGTGCAGGCCTCGCCCTCGCCGAGGACGTAGGTGAAGCGCTTGGGGTGGGTCTCGGAGGCGGAAATGGTGCCGTCGGCATCAAGGCGGGACTGGCGGGAGATGAAGCTGAAACGGTATTCGCCGACGGCGGGATGGAAATAGAAGGCGAGCGCGCCGTGGATGGTGGCCTCGTCGATCAGCCGGCGGGCGAGTTCGCGCAGGCCGACGCGGTTGCGGGCGATCTGGGTGGAGGTGGCGGAGAGCTCGACCTCGAAAACGCCGAGGCGTTTGCCATCCGCGAGGGTGAGGACGCCGAGCTGGAGGATGGTGCGGGCGACCTCGCCGGAGTGCTCGATGACGGCGGGTTTTTGCCGGAAATCGGCCTGGGTGAGAGGGAGGAGCCGGCGAAGCAGACCGGCTTCGCCCGTCCAAGTGGCTCGAGCGTAAGGTAGGCGGAGGGCGTCGCGGAGATCGGGCGGAGTGAGCATCAGGGGAGGAACGCCAGCGGTTTGATCAAAGGGAGACGAAAGATGGAAAGGGACTTGAAAAGGGAAAAAAGGCGGGTGAGTTTTGAAAAGCGACGAGAGTGGCCGCTTCTCAGCGACCCGATCCCCCCGGGATCCTCGCCGCTCCTTTTTTAGGTGATTTTGTGGTGTTGCGAAATCCAACGCAGCACGTCGGCAAAAGATTCCGGGCCTTGGTGAACGAGTCGCGACATTTTCGCGATGCCCTTGGAGTCAATGGGCTTGGCCGGCAGGCCCATTTTGGCCTCCTCGTGCTTCCGGGCTTGATAAACGCAGAGGTCGGCTAGCTGGAGAACGATGCTTTTTCGCGAATCAACAAAGAATCCCTTTTCGATGATGCGATTGAGATTTAACGAACCTGGATCGGTGCGAAGCAGGCGAACCGAGCGTTCGATGCTCGTGGCGACTTCGCGGTTCTCGTCCATGATGAGGATGCCAAGCTCGGTGGGGCCGAGCGAGTGAAGGTAGTGGTTGACCACCTGTGCAACGAGGGGAAAGGCGGCGAGGTGGGGATTGAAGAAGACTCCGCTGCCGTAGGTTTGCTCAAGCCAGCGGGTATAGCGTTTTTTGGTGATGGCACGGTAAACAAAGGGCAGGCGATGGGCATGGGCGATGTCGAGCAGGGCATCACGCAAGGCGAGCCGCTCAGCCAGCGGCACGCCTTCAAACTGGCCGGTGCCGTTGCGCAGATCGGTGGCGTGAATTTCGAACGACTCGGCTTTGGGGAATTTCAGGTGGGCGGCAAGGGCTCGCTCGAGGTCGGATTCGAGCGGTTTCCAACGGGATTCCTCCACGACGAGGGCACCGAGCACAAATACAGGCTGCTGCGGGTCGGCGAGATTGCGCCCGCTGTTGCCTGATTCGTCGAGGTAGATGAGATACATGGGGCTGCGGCCGGCGAAGCGGGTTAAACAAAGGACTCGGAAATGATGATCTCGGGCAGGCGAGCGGTGTTGACGGACGCGGGCTCGGCGGGCGCGGGCGACGGGGCGGGCTGGGCGTCGGGGGTAATGGGATATTTGGAGAGGATGACGACGACGCGTTCGAGAAGGATGGACGGCGCGACGGGCGTGTCCTTCACCGCTTTTTGGAGCTTGTTGAGATCGCGGTGGAGTTGTTGGAACTTGCCGACGCGAATGGCGTGCTGGGCGGACTCGAGGAGGGCCTGTTCCTTCTCGGAGGATACGGGCATCTGACGGAGGGCGGAGAGAAGTTGCAGGGCCTTTTTCTCGTTGGGACCGAGCTTGGGATCGACCTTCTGATCGCGGGCCAGGTCCTGCTGGAGCATGTCATGAAAGAGGCCGATGGCGGCTTGCACCTGATCGTGGTGAAGATCGTGGAGCGGGAGCGATTTTTCGGACGGCTCGGCGCGGAAGCGGCGGGCGGCCTCGACGAAGGTGAGTTCCGAGTGCGTGGTGTCGGCGGCTACATGGATGAAGGCGTCGCGCCGGTGGCTGCGGATAAAGGCGAGGGTGGAGCGGGCGAGATCGGAGTTGGCGCGACCGGTGCGGGCACGCTGCGGGAGGTTTTTAATCTGCTTAAAGCGGTCGGGGTGGTCGTTTTTGAAGGCACGCAGCTCCATGAGCAGAGCAAGGCGTTCGTCCACCTCTTCCTGAACGGTTTTCTCGAAGAGGCCGAAAGTCTCGGGGTCTTCCTCGTCGGAGTAAATTTGACTGTCCTCGCCCATAGCGACGTGGAAGGCGTGGAGCTTCATCTTGGCCTTCTTTTCCAGCTCGATATCGCTCTCGACCTGAGAGGTTGGGAAAAAGTTAAAGACGTGAATGGCCGTGTGAGGTGAACCGATGCGATTGACGCGGCCGATGCGCTGCATGAGCCGGGTGGAGTTCCACGGCGTGTCGTAGTTAACGACGATGTTGGCGCGGTGAAGGTTAATGCCTTCGGCGAGCACCTCGGTGGAAATAAGAATGTCGTAGGAGTTGGCGCGATCTTTCTCCGGGACGCGGGCGTCGAAGTTGGCTTTGACCACGGGGAGAGCCTCGTAGCGGTTCTCGCCGGTGACAGCAAGGGTGCGGTCGAAGCCGGCGTTGGCGAGGGCGCGGACGAGGTAGTCGGTGGTCTCGGCGGATTCGGAAAAAACGATGAGTTTTTTTGCTGGGTTGAGCTTTTTGTCGAAAAGGCCGCGCTTTAGGCGTGAGATGAATTCATCGAGTTTCGGATCGCCGCTGACATCGGTCCAGGCGGAGACGAGGTTGTCGAGAATCCGGGCGTCGTGACGCAGGCCTTCGATGAACGCGGCGTCGAAGTCGGCGGGTTCGCAAATCTGGATGGTGGGATCGGTCTCGGAGGCCTCGGCGATGAGGGTAATCAGCTCTTCCTCTCGGTCATCGGCGAGGTATTCGGTGACGGGGAGATTGGGGGCGATGTAGATTTTTCCCCGGTCGAACATGCCGACCATCTGCCGGGTGGCCGCGGCGAAGCGGGCAAGGGATCGACGGAATGCGTAAAAGCTGCTGTCGAGACGCTTCACGAGCATCGTCTGCATGATGAAGGCGAGCTGGGCGGAGATGCGGTCGGCCTGTTGGTAGCGGGCTTTTTTGTCGGGCTTGAGGTGCGCGATGGCCCGATATCGGTTGTAGGTGAGACCTTTGGCCGGATCGGTGAGCAGGTTGATCGTGCGGTCGTAGAGATCGTCGAGCGCAGGCGGGAGGCGGTAGAGAATCTTCTCGGGCGTCTGCACCTTGGGAAAGGCAATGCCCTGGGCGATCAAGTCGTCGCGATAGGCGGGATGCGCCCACAAGTCCTGCCGGGTGCGGCGCACGGTGAGCGGCTGGATGACGTGGGTGCGGATGAGGTCGTAAATCGACCGGACGCCCTCGCGCACGGCAACGGGGTCAGGATCGTGCTTGAGCAGGTCGTATTCCTTGATGAGCGGAGCGAAGAACCGTTGAAGGTTGGCCGTCTCCAGCGTCGAGTCTTTGCTGTCCTGAAAGAGATAAACGAGGTTGGCGATGTCGCTTGGACGGTTGTTGAGCGGCGTTGCAGAGATGAGGATGACCTTCTTTTCGTAGGAACGGCCCAGTTCGTCTCGACGCCGGGTGGGAGATTTGCAGATGCGCTGAAGCTCCTGATACATGCCGGCGGTGTCGGTGCGGAACTTGTGGGCCTCGTCCACGACAATGAGGTCGTAGTCCTCGGGATGGCGAATCTTGTGGAGGCTGCCGGTGGTGATGATCCGGGTGTTTTTCAGGTCTATCTGGCGGATGGTTTCTTCCCAATTTTCCACCAATGCGGGCGGCACGACAAAGAGCGTCGAGGAGTGGTGGCTGGTGATAAAGCCGTTGGTGTAGTAAAAGCGCTTGGCGATGAGAGTCGCCACGAGCGTCTTGCCAAGACCGACCACGTCGGAGAGGAAGAAGCCGCCGTGCCGCTGAAGCTTGGCGTAGCCGTCACTGACGGCGTCGGCTTGATACGAAAGTTTTTTGAAGCCGGAGGGCAGGTCTTCGAGGACGCTGGGATCGTAGTGGATGGCGGCCCCGAAATACTCGGCGAGGAACTTGATGAAGAGTTCGTGCGGGGTGAAAGAGTCGTTGAGGAAAGTTTGGCGTTTGACTTCCTGGACGTGTTCCGGGCGAACAGGGACTCCTTCGTCCCAGAGCCGGTTGAAGGTCTCGGTAGCGAAGTCGATGTCGTGGTCGTCGCGTAGCTCGACGTTGAACTCGAAGTTTCGTTCGAGACCATTGTCTGTAAGATTGGATGAACCGGTAATTACCGCACCGTAACCGTGAGCATGCTTGGTCTCTTCGCGGAAGATATAGACCTTTGCGTGGATGGTCTGAGACGGGTGGATGCGAATCTCGATCTTCTCGGCGGCGATGTCGTCAACAAGGCCGATCATGCCTTCCTCTACGGGACGGCTGTAAGCAGATTTCTGGATATCGCTGGTGAGCGCCGAGAGAAACTGCTCGCGTGAGGCGGCGGGATTGGCCCCGAATTGAAGGCCCTTGTCCCATGCCTCTTGGACAAGGCGATCGATATTGATGCCAACAAGGATTCGGATTTTGCCGGACTTTTGAACGAAGGGGCGGACGCGGAAATAGCCGGAGGCGCGGAAAAAACCGACAAGGACATCAAGGAAGTGAATTTTTTTGTGCGAGAATACACCTTCGATTTTTTCGATAAGTGTGCGCCCTTCCTCGTTGGTGAAAAACTTCGTGGACATTCCTGGGTAATCAACTGGCAGCGTGAAGTTTTTGCGTGCCTAGGCAAGGCGCATGCTTTGGTCGAATTTGGCGGTGGCTTAAAACGCGCGCGGAGGGCCGTGGATGCATGGCGGCGGGGGGCAGGCGCGCGCAAGGGCGGGAAGCAGCAGCGCAAGCCGGGCGTTTTTCGCGACGGCGGCGGATGGCCCGTGCCTTTCAGCCAAGGTGCGAGCGGCTTCCCATTGGCAGCAAGAGCCCTCCCATGATGCGGAGTCATCCTCGCGAGCGGTGCCAGCTAATTCACATGAAGAGCGTGAGCCCGGGAGGGAAATGATCTGATCGATTCAAGAACAGCCAATGACGGGTTTCCCCTTGAACATGGTCAGGCTCACGCAGCCTTACCCGTGATTTGCTGCCACCCTGGTGCCGACTTACATGAGTCGGTGAATTACAGTTGGTGCGGGTAGAGGGAGTCGAACCCTCCTCTCATGCTTGGGAAGCACACATAATAGCCGATATACTATACCCGCGCGCCAACCTGACAGCCGCCGATCAAACCCGCCCGCGCCCGGCTCGCAATCACGAATATTCGCGGCGGCCCTCCAGAGCGCTCTTCAGCGTCACAGAATCCGCATAGAGCACGCCGCCGCCGCTGGGCAGGCCGAAGCCGATGCGCGTCACCTGGATGCCCGCCCCCGCCGGCAGTTGCCCGGTGAGGTAATGGCAGGTCGCCTCGCCCTCGACGTCGTTGGACAGAGCCAGAATCAACTCGCGCACCTCGCCGGTCTGCACGCGGGCCAGCAGCGCGGCGAAGTTCAAGTCCCCCGGGCCGACCCCGTGGATCGGCGAGAGTTTGCCGTGCAACACATGATACACCCCGCGGTAGGCGCCGGACCGTTCCAGCGCCACCAGGTCGGGCACGTTTTCAACCACGCATACGACGGCCTGGTCCCGGCGCTCGTCGGCGCAGATCGCGCAGTGCTCGCCCTCGGCGAGGTTGCCGCACCGCACGCAGCGGCGCACGCCCCGGGCCGCCTCCTCCAGCACCTCGACCAGGCGAGGCAACGCGGCGGGCTTGCCGACCAGCAGGTGCAGCGCGATGCGCTCGGCCGAACGATACCCCACGCCCGGCAGTTGCTTGAGTTGCTGCTGGAGGCGTTCGAAGGCGGGGGTCATGGCGAAGCGAGCTGTCGGGTGGCAGGAGCGGCTTTGCGCCGCGATTCGTGAACCTCACGCACTCCATCGCGGAATAAAACCGCTCCTGCACAGCCGGTGAATCCGGCTTAGAACATCCCCGGCATCTGGAAGGCCGAGGTGACTTTCTGCATTTCGGAGTCGTTGAACTCCTTGGCCTGCTTGGCGGCGTCCTGGACGGCGGCCAGCACGGTCTCGGAGACGAGCTTGGCGTCCTCCTTGAGGAACTCGGGATCGAGGGAGAGCGCGAGGAACTGGCCCGCACCGTTGATCTTGATCTTCACGGCACCGCCGCCGGCGGTGACATCGATTTCCTTGGCGGCCATCTGGGTCTGGAGAGACTCGATGGAGCGCTGCATTTTCTGGGCTTGTTTGAGGAGTTTGCCTACGCCGGCCATGATGGGATGAGTGGGATAAAGGTTGGTTTCTGCGAAACGTTTAGTGCCTAGCAACCGCCGTAAATCTTCAAGCCCCAAGTATCGCCGCATAGCCTTCGCGATATGTCGGGTAAAGCGGGCGCCAGCCGAGATCCCGCTTGATCTTGTCGTTGGCGATCACCCGGTCGGGCGTGATCCGACGGCGTCCCTGCGCGGGCTCGCCGGTGAAACGCGGCACGGGCAAGCCGAGTTTTCCCGCGAGAAAATGAGCCACCTCGACCTTGGGCGCGGCACCGTCGTCGGCGACGTTAAAGACCCCGCCCGCCACGCCGGCGGGCGCCGCAAACGCCGCCCAAACCGCGCCCACGATGTCGTCGCGATGAATGAGATTGAGGCGGTGGTCGCCCAGCCCGGCGATTTCCCCGCCGCCGGCGCGCAACTGATCGAGCAGGTAATGCCGCCCGGGTCCGTAGATGCCGGCCAGCCTCAGCACAAAGGCCCGGCCGGACCACGCCCGCAGCCGGTCCTCGGCTTCCACCAGCGGATTCCCCGCCGCCCGCGAGGCCTCGATCGAGGCGGTTTCATCGACCCGCGCACCGTCTCCCTGCGGATAAACCGAGGTGCTCCCGGTGTAGATGATCGTCCCGACTTGCGTGCGGCCGGCCCATTTGACCACCGATTTCATGCCTTCGAGGTAGCTGTGGCGGTAGCTTTCCGGCCCTCCGCCCCCGGAACTCACGCAATTAAGCGCCAGATCGGCGCCGAGCGGCAGCATCGAGTGCCAAGACTCGTCGGCCAGATCCGCGATCACCGCATCGGCTCCCGCCGCCGCCAACGCGCGGGCCTTCTCGGGATTCCGCGTCAACGCGGTGACCCGCCACCCCCGCGCCAAGGCCTGCCGGGCCGTCTCGGCACCGACGTAACCGGCTCCGAAAATGACCAAGTGCTGGGCGGCGGGCGTCTCCATGATCCGTCATTGAAGGCCAACGCCCGTGCCTCCGAAAGCCTTTTCAGACCTGCCCTGCCCCAGCGCTGATCGCCGTGTGGAAAGCCCGGTAAACGGCCAGCAGGCGCGGCCGACTGCCATTCCGCACCACCGGCGCGTATCCAAAGCCAACCCATGCGCAGTCTTTCGGCTTCCCTCGCACGCGGCGTTCGCTTCACTGAAGATTCCTTTCCCAACATGAGTAACACCACGATCAGTGCCATCACCGCCCGCGAAATCATCGACTCCCGCGGCAACCCGACCGTCGAAGTCGACGTCAAACTAGCCTCCGGCGTCATCGGCCGCGCCGCCGTTCCCTCCGGCGCCTCCACGGGCGAACACGAGGCCCATGAACTGCGCGACGTCGACGTCACCGCCAAGTCGCTCCCCAAGGGCGTGAACGGCAAGACCCGCTTCCTCGGCAAGGGCGTCCTCGCCGCCGTCGGCAACGTCAAGGGCGTCATCGCCCCCGCGCTGGTCGGTTTCGACGCGCTCGACCAGGTCGGCATCGACCACGCCATGCTCAAGCTCGACGGCACCAAGAACAAGTCGAAGCTCGGCGCCAACGCCATCCTCGGCGTCTCCCTCGCCACCGCCCACGCCGCCGCCAACGCCCTCGGCCAGCCCCTCTACAAATACATCGGCGGCCCCAACGCCAAGGTCCTCCCCGTCCCCATGATGAACATCATGAACGGCGGCGCCCATTCCGACGCTCCCATCGATTTCCAGGAGTTCATGATCCGCCCGATCAACTTCGACACCTTCTCCGAAGCCCTTCGCGCCGGCGCCGAGGTGTTCCACAACCTCAAGAAGGTCCTCAAGGCCAAGGGCCTCGCCACCGCCGTCGGCGACGAAGGCGGTTTCGCCCCCAAGCTCGCCTCCACCACCGACGCCCTCGACGCCATCGCCGAGGCCGTGAAGGGCGCCGGCTACAAACTCGGCAAGGACATCACCCTCGCCCTCGACGTCGCCGCCTCCGAGTTCTACGACAAGAAGACCGGCAAATACGTATTCAAGAAGTCCGACGGCCGCACCTTCACCGGCGACGAGTTCGTCGCCTACTACACCGAACTCTGCGCCAAATACCCGATCGACTCCATCGAGGACGGCTGCGCAGAGAATGACTGGACCACCTGGAAGAATCTTACCACCGCCCTAGGCGACAAGATCCAGCTCGTCGGCGACGATCTCTTCGTCACCAACGTCGAGTTCCTCAAGAAGGGCATCGAGACCGGCACCGCCAACTCGATCCTCGTCAAGGTCAACCAGATCGGCTCCCTCACCGAGACCCTCGACGCCGTCGAGCTCGCCCACAAGAGCAACTACACGGCGGTCCTCTCCCACCGCTCCGGCGAGACCGAGGACGTCACCATCGCCGACATCGCCGTCGCCACCAACTGCGGCCAGATCAAGACCGGCTCCGCCTCCCGCACCGACCGCGTCGCCAAATACAACCAGCTCCTCCGCATCGAGGAAGAGCTCGGCTCCACCGGCATCTACGCCGGCCGCCTGTAATCAAAAATCGATACAGCTCACCCCGCAAGGGCGGACCCTCCACCGGTCCGCCCTTTTTTGCGCCTTCGGTCAAAGTCCAAAGCAAGGCCCGCTCAGGCCGTCCCGGCAAAACTCCGGAATGCCTCACCGGCCCGGCGCTATCCGGCCAAACCGCCTACCGCTTCGACAACCCGAGGTTCTTCACGTGAAACACCAGCGCCTCCTGAATGTGCGTGTCCCAGTAATCCCAGGTGTGCGCACCGGGGAATTCCCGATAGGTGTGCGGAATCCTCGCCGCAGTCAGATCGGCGTGAAACCGCCGGTTGTCCTCCAACAGGAAATCCTCGGTGCCGCAATCGACCAGGAGCCGGGGCAGTTGCCGGGCTTTTTTGGCGCGCCGGGCCAGCCACAGCAGGTCATGCCCGGTGCCCGTCGGTGAATCGCCGAAAATCCGCTTCATCTCGTGCAAGAAGGCGTCGTCCAAGCCCCGGCGCCGGCCCTCGGCCCAGTAGTCGGTCTGGCCCGCAAGATTGCCCCACCCCACCGCGCCCGAGTGGCTGTTCACCGAGCAAAAACGGTCGGCGTAACCGAGCCCGATGCGCAACGCGCCGTAGCCGCCCATCGACAACCCGCCGATGGCGCGCGCACCGCGCCCGGCCTTAGCTTGAAACGAGCGCTCGATGAACGCGGGGAGTTCTTCACCGATGTGTTTCGCATAGGCCGGCCCCTGGGCGTGGTTGGTGTAGAAACTGCGGTAGCCGTCCGGCATCACCACGATGATCGGCTGGTCGCGCGCATACCACTCGATGCGGGAATGCCGCATCCAGGTCGTCGAGTCGTCGCTCAAGCCGTGCAGCAAATAAAGCACCGCGAACGGTGGTTTGCCGCTCGCGGGCAGGAGGACCTGCGCGGTCGTCTGTTTGCCGAGGATGTCGCTTTTCCAGTGCACGGTGCTCCAGGCCATATGTCGTTTCACCAAACCCGAAATCCGCGCCAACTAAACCCCAAAATCAGTCCCGGGCCCGCTCATCGGCTTAAGAACCTTTTTTAAGGGTGAGGCCTGCGCACTTCGCATTTGCGGGCTGGGCCGAAACTCCAAATCTGGTCGCCGCCTCCCGCTCCAATGACCAAACCGCCCTGCCCTGCCTGCACCCTCGAAGATGTGCTCGGCTTTCCCGACCGCTGGGAATGCTCCACCTGCGGTCATGAATGGCCCAAGGAGGAGGCGCCCGAGGCCGCCCGGGTCGTCAAGGACGCGCATGGCAACGCCCTCGCCGACGGCGACGCCATCACTCTCATCAAAGACCTGAAGCTGGGAAGCGGCTCCCAGGTCCTCAAGGCCGGCTCCAAGGCCAAAAACATCCGGCTCGTCGAGGGCGACCATGAAATCGACTGCAAGATCGACGGCGTCGCCATCGCGCTAAAGGCCTGCTTCGTCAAGAAGGCCTGACCAACCGGAGCCCGGCCGATGCCCTCTCACGCAATCCGGTCAGCCATTTGGGCCTCGATTTTTGCATCGTTACTCGCCGGTTGCGCCACCCCCGGCCCCAACCACACCTACGTCGCCTCGCGCACCCGGGAAACGGTCATCGATCTGCCGCCGGACGGCGCGACAAACATCGAGGTGCCCGCTTACCTGAAGACGCAGGACGCGCTCAGCGGCATCGCGTATGATCCGTTCACAGACCACCTGTTTTTGCGCGTCGCCCCCGGCAATTTTGTCCAGGTCATCGACCGCCCCGCACGGAAGATCAAACGCCGTTTCACCGTCGAAGGCCTGCCGCCGGGCGGTGGCGACCTGGCTATCCGTTCACGCGACCGCCATCTGTTTTTCGCCCACCCCGACGTGCCGCAAGTGGTCGAAACCACGCTTTACGGACGCCTCGTGCGGTCGATCCCTCTCGAGGACTTGTCGAGTCCTCCGACGGGCGTGGCTTATGATCAAAAACGGAACCACATCCTCATCCTGTCCGGCGACGCCCGCGTCGTCTTCTACGATACCCGGGGAAAGCGTCTGGAGGAAATCTCCCTGGAGCGCGCCGTCTCCCCCGGTTCCTTGGCCTACGATTCGGCTGCGGGCGAGATCGTCGCCGTCCTGCCCGGCGAACCGGCGGTCGGCTTTTTCGACACCCAGGGGCGCCTGTTGCGCACACTCCCCAGCGGAGGGGAGCCGGACGCCTTCATCGACGTCGGACCGCGGTCGTTCATCCGGATGTTTTGACCCCCGCACTCGCCCCGGGCCAAAGGCCGCCAACGCGTTCCTTGACTTCGAGTAAGGGCGGCGGCTATGTGAAGACATTTGATGCGAACCATCCGCCAGGCGCTTCGACTTAGCTAGACGCACGATCCGTGAGGGCCGCGTGTTCGGCTGATCGTGCGTCCGTAGTCCAGGTCCCGCGCCTCCCGCCCGGCCGAGCCGGTCGCGAGTCGCCCCCGCTTCCAACGTCCGTTTTTTGGCTCCGCCCATGCAATCCGCTCCCGTCACGAAATACCTCCCCTTTCCTCCCGTCGATCTGCCCAACCGCCAGTGGCCCGGCCGCGTCCACACGCACGCACCGATCTGGTGCAGCGTTGACCTGCGCGATGGCAACCAGTCCCTCGCCCAGCCCATGAGCGTCGAGGAGAAACTCGAGTTCTTCGCCCTGCTCGTGAAGATCGGCTTCAAGGAAATCGAGGTCGGCTTCCCTTCCGCCTCCCAGATAGAATTCGATTTCTGCCGCCGGCTCATCGAAGAAAATCTCATCCCGGACGACGTCTCGATCCAGGTCCTCTGTCAGTGCCGCGAGGAACTCATCACGCGTTCGCTCGAGGCCCTGAAGGGCGCGAAAAACGTCATCTTTCACCTCTACAACTCCACCTCGCCCAAACAGCGCGAATACGTGTTCGGCGCCACCAAGGCCGACATCGTGGCCATCGCCGTGAAGGGCGTGTCGTTGCTGAAGCAGCATGGTCAGGCGCTCATCGATGCCGGCACGCGGCTGCGACTGGAGTATTCGCCCGAGAGTTTCACCAGCACCGAGTTGGAGTTCGCACTCGAGATCTGCGAGGCCGTCACCGAGGTCTGGCAGCCCACCGCCGACAACAAGATCATCCTCAACCTGCCCGCCACCGTCGAGTATGCCACGCCCAATGTCCACGCCGACCAGATCGAGTGGATGTGCCGCCACCTCACGCGTCGCGATCAGACCATCGTGTCGTTGCATACGCATAACGACCGCGGCACCGGCGTGGCCGCCACCGAGCTCGCCATGCTCGCCGGCGCCGACCGCGTCGAGGGCACGCTCTTCGGCAACGGCGAACGCACCGGCAACCTCGACATCGTCACCGTCGCCCTGAACCTCTACACGCACGGCATCGATCCCCGGCTGGATTTCGGCGACATCAACGGCGTCCGCGAGGTCTACGAGCGTTGCACGCGCATGGAGGTGCATCCTCGTCACCCCTACGCAGGCGAACTGGTGTTCACCGCCTTCAGCGGCTCACATCAGGACGCCATCAAGAAGTCGTGGCCGCACCAGAAGCCCGACCGGCCGTGGGACGTGATCTACATCCCCATCGATCCGGCCGACATCGGCCGCAGCTACAAGGCCATCATCCGCATCAACTCCCAATCGGGCAAAGGCGGCGTGGCCTATGTGCTCGAAAACGAGTTTGGCTACCAGCTGCCCAAGCTCATGCACAAGGAGATCGGCCGTATCATCAACGACCTCGCCGACGCCCGCGGCGACGAGCTCCCCGCACAGGAAATCCACGATGTCTTCACCCGCGAATACATCGACCGTGCCACCCCGATCGCCCTGCGCGAGTTCCGCACCATCGAGCGGGGCAGCACCGTCACTTGCCAGGCCGACTTGCTCGCCTACGGTCAGGAGAAAATCATCGCCGGCGCCGGCAACGGTCCGATCGACGCCTTCGTGCAGGCACTGCGCTCCGCCGGCCTGCCCAAGTTCGAACTCGTAAGCTACTCCGAGCACTCGCTCGGCAGCGGAGCCGAGGCCCGCGCGGTCAGCTACATCCAGATCAAGACCGAGCGCAACGCCACCTTCTTCGGCGCGGGCATAGACACCAACATCGAACGTGCCTCCATCAAGGCCGTCGTCAGCGCCCTCAACCGCGCCTTGGCCAAGAGTTGATCGCACACCGAAAGCGGAACACAAAGTCGTTTCGTACAATCAACCCGTCCCGTGACTTGACATCAGACCAGACTTGGTCTGGTCTGATGTCGTCATGAAGGTGATTAACATCCAAGCCGCCAAGACGCATCTCTCCCGGATAGTCGAGCAAGCCGCCGCCGGCGAAGAGATTGTCCTCGCCAAAGCCGGCAAGCCCTTGGTCCGCATCGTCCCCTACACTGTTGCCCGCAAACCACGGATGGGCGGCCAGTTAAAGGGCAAGATCAAGGAATCCGCCGATTGCTGGGCTCCCGACCTGGCGGTCGATGCCTTGATGACCAGCTCGCCTCTCTACCCCGCGCACGATGGCGGTTCCGACAATCAGCTCGTCGCGGAGGACCCGAAGTGAGAATCCTGGCCGATTCCCATGTGCTGCTGTGGTGGCTCGACGATCCGGAGCGTCTCGAACCCGCCGCCCGCGCGGCCATCACCAATCCGGCCAACAAAGTTTTCTACAGCGCGGCCTCCATCTGGGAAATCGCGATCAAAACCGGCAAGGGCAAGCTCCAGGTCGATGGTGATCTGGTCGCTCATCTGGAGGCCGACGGCTTCACGGGACTGCCGGTCAGCGTAGCCCACGCCGCGCACACCGCGACATTGCCTGCCAGGCATGGCGATCCATTTGACCGCATGTTGATTTCCCAGGCGTTGGTCGAGGGTTTGGTGGTGGCCACGCGGGACCGCCTCATCGCGCGCTACGACGTGCCGGTGCTGGAAGCTTAGCATGATGTTGTCATGTTTGGAAACGGCCGGCGGACGACCACGCATCGCGGATAGAACTCCGGCGACACGGTTACGTCCACGTCGTGGAAAGAGGCGGTGGAGGAAACTAAAATTTAGCGGGGTCCCTCACCACGCCAACCACTCGGATGTCCACCGGACCTACTGCCCCCACCCCGAGATTCTCGCGGAAAATATCATCCACCTCCTGAATCAGATAACCCTGGATAGCATCAAGTTTAGCATTTGGGCGGACCTTCAGGCGGATGCTCACCGTAAACTTGCCACCGCGTCGCCCCACGCTGGCACGGGCCGTGGCAACGCCGTGAAGCTGCTCACAACAGGTCTCGATGAGGCGGTGCAGAGCATGACGAGAAATGCGCAACTCGCCCTTTTCCCCGATGCAGAGCCTGAGGGTGCCTGCCGGGCGTAAGATCCATAAAAGCACCAGCAGAGCCACTGCGCCCCAAGCGAGCACATACGCGTTACCGGTGAATTCGAGCAGAGCGGATGGCATGATCGATAACGTCACAACTTAGTCCGTGGCCGGAGCCTCCGGCCAGAGATCCTCTGACTTTTCCTCGGGAGTCCGGGCATCCCCCGGCAGTCGCACGCCCTCAACAATCACATCCACCTTGGAAACATTTTGGCCAGTCATCGCGATGACCTGTTTACGCACCGCAACCTGCACCTCGTAAGCCGTCTTTCCAATTTCGGCCCCGTAATTCACAACTATCCTCAGTTCAATGGCGTAGGTATCTTCATCGGCTTCGTTGACTTTGACGCCGCGGTGATCGGATTCGCGACGCTTGGTGAAGAGTTCGCTGATGCCATCCACGATACCTCCGCCGACCCCCGCCACACCGGACACCTGCAATGCGGCAAGCCGCACGATGCTGGCCACAACGTTGTGGTTGATTTTAATGTCACCAAGCTCCGGCTGGTCGTCGAAGCGGGGCGAAGGAGTGAACTCGGGGGATTGCATGTAGATGAGTAAAATGCTTGAGCGCCTTTTACTTCATAAAGGCGACGTCTCCAACAGTATTGGCTCCAAAAACACCCGAGGCCAAGAGACACTCGGATGATCCCGGCAGCTTGCCATTGGTCAGGAGAACAAATCCGTGGGCGTGCGGGCGAAGAATTCCTCCATGTAGGCGGTGGTCGCTTTGCCCTCGATGAAGGTGGGATCGCTCATGATCGCCTTATGCAAGGGGATGGTGGTCTTGACGCCGCGAATCAGGTATTCGCTGAGGGCGCGATAGGTGCGTTGGATCGCGGTCTGCCGATCCCGACCGTAACAGATGAGCTTGCCGATCATCGAATCGTAATAGGGCGGGATATTGTAGCCCGAATACGCATGGGAATCCACCCGCACGCCATGTCCACCGGGTGCGTAATAGAGACCGATGGTGCCGGGCGACGGAACGAAATTGCGGGCCGGATCCTCGGCATTGATACGACACTCGATGGCATGTTTCCCAAACGTGATGTCGCCCTGGTCGAAGGCGAGCTTCTCGCCGTTGGCCACAAGAATTTGCTGCTTAATGAGATCCACGCCGGTACACTCCTCGGTCACAGGGTGTTCCACCTGGATGCGGGTGTTCATCTCGATAAAATAGAAATTACCCTTCGCATCCACGAGGAACTCGATCGTGCCGGCGTTTTCGTATTCGGCGGCCTCGGCGGCCTTCACGGCAAACTTGCCCATTTTCTTGCGCAGATCAGGCGTGAGAAACGGCGATGGCGACTCCTCGATGAGCTTTTGGTGCCGGCGTTGGATTGAGCAATCGCGCTCACCCAGGTGGATCACCTTGCCGTGACTGTCTGCCAGAATCTGGAACTCAATATGGCGGGGCTTCTCGATGTATTTCTCGATGTAAACCGAGCCGTTGCCGAAGGCTTTTTCGGCCTCATTGCGCGCGACGTGGTATTCCTTGGCGAAGGAAATGTCGTTGTGGGCGATACGCATACCGCGACCTCCGCCGCCGGCGACTGCCTTGATGATGACCGGATAGCCTATTTTTCGGGCGATTTTGACCGCCTCGGCCTCGTTTTCCACGGGACCATCCGAACCGGGCACCGTGGGCACGCCGGCCTTTTTCACGGTGTCCTTAGCGATGGCCTTGTCACCCATCATCTGGATGGATTTGGACTTGGGCCCGATGAACTTGATATTGCACGACTCGCACTGCTGGGCGAACTTGGCGTTCTCGGACAAAAATCCGTAGCCAGGGTGGATGGCATCCACATCGGCGATCTCAGCCGCAGCGATGATTCGATCAGCCCTCAGGTAACTGTCGGCGCTGCGAGGCCCGCCAATGCAAATGGCCTCGTCGGCCAACTGAACGTGAAGGGACTGGACATCGGCCTCGGAATAAACCGCAAGGGTCTTTATGCCGAGCTCTCGACAAGCTCGGACGATGCGGAGGGCGATTTCACCGCGGTTGGCGATGAGGACTTTTTGGATCATCAGGAAATTGGTTGGTAAACAAACCGCCGAGTCACCGAAAAACGCCCAAATTAGGCGAATAAATCATTGATGATCAGCGGTTTTAATAAAAGAACAAGGGCAAATCAGCCTTGTTTGATCTTGAAGAGCTTCTGACCGTATTCGACCGGCTGCCCGTTTTCCACGAGGATCTCGACCACGGTGCCCTTGGCCTCGGCTTGGATCTCATTCATGATCTTCATCGCCTCGATGATGCAGACCACGGAGTTTTCGACGACCTTGGTGCCGGTTTCGGCATAAGGCTTACTTTCCGGCGAGGCCGAGCGGTAGAACGTTCCCACCATCGGGGACTTGATGTAGGCGACGCCCGCCTCATCACCTGAAACGGCCGGGGCCGGTGCAGGTGCGGCAACCGGGGCTGGGGCGGCCGGCACCGGCGCGACTTCACTGTGAGCCGGGAAAGGGGAATTGGACACGTGACTGCTAGTAACGACCGGAAGGCCATTGGCGCCACGGCGAATCTTCAACTTAAAGCCTTCTTCCTCGACCGCGAATTCGGTCAGTTCGGAGCGCTTCATGAGGTCGATGATTTGTTTGATCTGTTTGAGGTCCAAGGTGTGCCTGGGTTGAGTTAAAAAATCGGACGATTTCACGTCCTGAGACAGTAGTTTGAAAAGAAAAGCATCGCCCGGTGCAACCTTTGATTTTTGGGGCCAAACCCCCTCAAACAGCCCCAAAAAACCTCAATAATGACGAAATTCACTCCATAATTCACAGGAGGCCTTTGGTATTTTTTTGAGAAAAACCACTTGGTATCCCAATGCCTTTTGGGGCAAAAAACGGGCCAAATACCGCGTTTTTTCTGGTTTTAGCCTGTGAAATCCGGCGAAAAACCGCCTAATCAATAAAAAAAAGATCCCGGCTGGTGTTTGCCAAGGGTGTTTGTTTTATAAAGGGATTCTGCGTGAGCGAGAAAGGGGGCTAGGTCAAGGCGGCCGAGGAGGAAGCGACCCAGAGGATCGTGCCGTCAATGGCAACGCCCGTCCAACCTGCTTATCCTCTCACTCGCAGAGTTCGACGACATGAGTTATTTCAGAAACACATCTTAAAGACAGCGGCTAAGGGCCGGGGGGGAATCCAAGGTCAAATCGCTCCACTCCCCCATGACGCGAGTGGATATTGTCCACGTCGGAACTGCGGCGGCAAACACCTCCCGCACCCTTTCCAACTCGATCGCAAGGATACCGCTTAAAACCAAGGACCCTCCCGGAGCGACCGCAGCGGTGAGCTCTCCGACGAAACGCATCAGCACGTCAGCCTGGATATTGGCCAAGACCACCTCGGCCTGGCGACCACCACCTAGGCCGCCCACCAAGTCGTTCGTGGAAAACTCCACCGTGCCGGACAAACCGTTCAACTCGGCGTTTTCCTCGCTCACCCGCACGGCTTCGGGGTCATTATCGAAGCCGGCAATCTTTTTAAAGCCGAGCTTGGCAGCCGAAAGGGCCAATATCCCCGAGCCGCATCCGGCGTCAATCACACGGAGCTGCTCCACCCGGTCGCCCGCCTTCTCGGCCAACGCCAACAGCCGCTCGCAGCAAAGCCTGGTGGTTTCATGATTCCCAGTGCCAAAAGCCAAACCCGGATCCAGCCAAATAACGACCTCGCCCAAGCCGGGATGGAACTGCTCGCGTTCCCATACCGGCACCCAATGCAACCTGCCAAAACGAGAGGCTTTAAAGTGGGCCTTGTAGCTGTCGCGCCAATCTTGGTCGGCCAATACTCGGAACTCCGGGGCCCCAGGCTGCGTGATGTCAGCGATCAGCGGGACCAACTCGCTCCAGCGCACTTGCGCAGACGCTTCGTCGTCGAAAACCCCGACAACCCAAGCCCGCTTGCTGATAACATCCTGCAGCAAGCTCCACCCCTCAACGCCGAGTTCCAACAGCACATCCTCGATGGCGTCGACCACCTCGGGAGAAATTTCCGCCTTGATCTCAAATAGACTCATGCCGAGACGGTTCGCATGGAGCGCCTCTGCGGCAAGGTGAATTGAGGGAGGTCCAAAATCTCCGGCTGGGGCCGAGAGGCCGGGAAATTCTGCTCGGACAAGGTGGTGGCGACGGAGGCCTACCTGAAAAGAAGGTGCCGCCGCGCCCAACACCTGACCCGCCGGAAATTTCAGAACCTCACTTGAGCCAAGCACTCAAGTTCCCCCTGTCGTCCCGGAGAAAAGATTTTTTTTTGGGGGGCGGGATTTTGGGGAGTCTCAGCCTAAAAATGCTGAAAATGCGCCATTACCCCGCCAAATCATCACCCTTAGATGTGAAGACACGCATGAAATCACAAAAAAGCCCTTTAGACATGGTCAAAAGGGCTGAAATTGGGTGCAGGGGTTGGATTTGAACCAACGACCTTCAGGTTATGAGCCTGACGAGCTACCGGGCTGCTCCACCCTGCAATAAGTGGGAGGGCGAGACCATGCGGTCGCACCCTGCTCTGTCAACGGCCATTTCTAAAAAAATCCGATTCTCCGCTTGCCAGCCCCCGCAACGCCCTCTGTGCTCTCGCATTCCTTCACCCCCTCCGGGCGCGGGAAAACATCAACCACAACACTCATCTCTCGATCGCAAGGCGGCCCATTGGCCGACCTGTGTTTCAACAGATAACATAGATCACCTCCCATGAACGTCACTCCCAAGGACCTCCTAGATGCCGGCGTCCACTTCGGTCACCAGACCCGTCGTTGGAACCCCCGCTCCAAGCCCTACGTCTTCGACCATCGCCAGGGCATCACCATCATCGACCTCGGCAAGACCCACGAGCTTCTGCAGAAGGCCTACTCCTTCCTCGAGGAGACCGTGGCTTCCGGCGGTAACGTGCTCTTTGTCGGCACCAAGCGCCAAGCCCAGGAAATCGTCCGCGAGGCGGCCGTCGCCACCCAGCAGCCCTACGCGGTTGACCGCTGGCTCGGCGGCACCCTGACAAACTTCGCCACCGTCAAGAAATCCATCGCGAAGTTCAAAAAATTCCAGCAGCAGGAAGCCTCCGGCGAGTTGGCCAAGCTCTCATCCAAGGAAGAATCCGCCATCAAGCGCGAGATGGTGCGCATGAACAAGAATTTCTCCGGCATCGTCGAGATGGGTGCCCTGCCCTCCGCCGTGTTCGTCGTTGACGCCAACCACGAGGCCATCGCCGTCGCCGAGGCCAAGCGACTCAACATCCCCTGCGTCGGCCTCGTTGACACCAATTCCGACCCCACCCAGCTCGCCTACCCGATCCCGGGCAACGACGACGCCGTGAAGTCCATCCGCATCATCGTCGACACGGTTGTGTCCGCCATCCAGAGCGGTCTCGCCCAGCGCGACAGCCGCCGCAACACCCGCGGCCAGGCCGACCTCCGCGCGGTCTCGGCCGAGCTGGCCGCCTCCTCCGGCGCCATCAACGAAGACGGCGAGATCGACCTCTCCAAGGTCGTCCTCCCCTCCGGCATCGACGTGGCCGAGGCCGATGTCGCCGCCACCGCCGCCAAGAAGAAGGTCCCGGCCCGCAAGAAAGTCGCCGCCCCCAAGGAATAATCATCCCTCGTTTCTTCCAATGAGCACCACCATCACCGCCACCCAAGTCAACGACCTGCGCGCCCAGACCGGCGCCGGTCTCATGGACTGCAAGCGCGCGCTTGTTGAGACCAACGGCAACGTCGAGGAAGCCATCACGATCCTTCGCAAGAAGGGCGCCGCTTCGGCCGCGAAGAAGGCCGACCGCCTTGCCAAGGAAGGCGTCGTCGACAGCTACATCCACCTCGGCGGCAAAGTCGGCGTCCTCATCGAGGTCAATTGCGAGACCGACTTCGTCGCCCGCAACGAAGACTTCCGCAACTTCGTAAAGGACCTGAGCCTCCACATCGCCGCCGTCAACCCGACCTATGTTTCCCGCGACCAAGTTCCGGAGGAGGAGATCGCCAAGGAGCGCGATATCGCCGCCGCCCAGGTCCAGGGCAAGCCGCCCGCTGCCGTGCAGAAGATCGTCGAGGGCAAGCTGGAAAAGTATTTCGCCACCGTGGCGCTGCTCGACCAGCCCTTCGTCAAGGTCCCCGAAAAGTCGGTCAAGGAAATCATCACCGAGACCATCGCCAAGACCGGCGAGAACATCCAGGTGCGCCGATTCGTGCGCTACCAGCTCGGCGCCTGAGACAACCCGGCGGCCACGTTCGTCCCTACCCAAAGCACGCCGTTTTTGCGGCGTGCTTTTTTGTTTTCCTGCCTGTAACCCGATCATAGCACCGAGCATGAACGTCACCAAGGGCCAGATCTTCACCCGGGGAATCACCCACCGCTGTCCCAACTGCGGAGCCCAAAAACTGTTTCAGGAGGACTCCTTCTTCACCCTCAACCCGGAGTGCCCCGACTGCGGACTCAAGATCGAGCGCGACGAGGGATTCTTCCTGGGCTCGATGTCGTTGAACTACGGCGTGACTCTGGTGGGATTCTTGCTGCCCGTGCTGCTGCTCTACCTGGCCGACGTGCTCTCCGGCACGGTCGCAGCCATCATAGCCGGCGCGGGTGCGATCGGTTTTCCGATCCTGTTTTACCGGTCGTCTCGCAGCTGGTGGTTGATGAGCTATTATTTTTTCCTGCCTCACCACCTGCCCGCCAACCGCGGGGAACCGGCGACCGGTCAGGACGAGAACAGTTAAACGGCCGGCCGGGCCGCATCTCCTGCGAGTGCGGCCAACTTTCGGCTTCCGTTTTGTCCGCGCGGTTCTAACTTCGCCCGTCCACAGCCGGAGAGGTGGCAGAGTGGTCGATCGCGTCTGACTCGAAATCAGATGAACCTGCAAGGGTTCCGGGGGTTCGAATCCCCCCCTCTCCGCCAGTTTTTACCTCTGACGGGCTAAGGCAGACAGCAGATTTGTCAGTTGACGTGGCAAATCTCACATGGCCCAGGCCGCACAGTTCGTCATCTCAGAGTTCACGAATCCCTCAGGGGAGATCGTTTTTCGCGTCACCGGTTGGCTCGACGGTAAGCGCATCCGCAAGAATTTCCCGACCCGCGCCGAGGCTTCCGCCGAACGTCAGGCCTTGGAAATCCAACGTCTGCAGGCCGAGACCGGCATTCGCACCACCGCCACGCGGTTGACCGATGCCCAACTTCACGAGGCCGAGGCCGCTTTCCGCCGCCTCGCCGACGCGCCCAAGTCGCTTTCGTTCTACCTCGATTTTGCCTTGGCCAACTACCGCGCCCCAGATCGCGAGCAGAGCCTTGCCGATGCCGTCACGACCTACCTCGCCTTCAAGCAGCGCGAGCACGACCAGAAGCTTCTTTCGATTTCCCAGCTCGACCACATCCGCCGCCATCTAGGCGTCCTCAAAAAGCGGTTCCCTGCCGTGCTCGTCTCGCAGTTGACCACGCAGCAACTCACCGCCCATTGCCAGCGCGGCAACGCTGGCCCGAAGACCATCAACAACCGGCGCGGTATCCTCCACACCTTCTTCAAATTCGCGTTTCAGAAGGACTGGGTTGCCGCCAATCCGGTCGAAAAAATTCCCCATCACCGCATCGCTCACCGTCGCGGCTCCGCCAAGACCTTGAGCGCCGAGCAG
>CAIRBK010000026.1 GCA_903876795.1 uncultured Verrucomicrobiota bacterium | reverse complement strand
GGCCTCCGCGCAGGCGGGCGCGCTGCTCTCGGCGCGCGAGGATTTCGATGTGGCCGCAGTCGAGGCCATCGGGTTGGTGGCCGATGCGGCGGAGTTTGACCGGGCGGTGTTGATCGAGCACCTTGATGCTCACGGCAATCCCGGCACCGAATTCTGGCGGGTGACGCACGAGTGGCACCGCCCCGGCGTGGCGGCCCAGAGCGGGAGCGCAGTTGGCGGCGGGCCTTTTTCCGATGCGCCTAAGTTTGTCGCCGATTTGATGCTCAGCCCGACGACGGTGGAGTTCGCCACCTCGGAGATCGAAGACGAGGTGTTCCGGCGGGTGCAGGAGAAACTCGGCGCGCGGCTGCTGGTGGCGGGCAACATCGTCATCGACGGGTTCTCCTGGGGCGCATTTTGCTGCGACGATTGCACGACGGAGCGCCGCCGCACCGCCGAGGAGAAAGGGGTGATCGCCGATGCCGCGCGGGCGGTGGGCCAGGCGCTTTACCGCCGAAGGCTGGAATCGCGGGCCGAGATGCTGGAGAGGCAGGTGCTGACCGAACGGGCGCAGGCGGCGCGGGATCGCGCCGCCCAACTGACCGCAGAGAACGAAGCCCTTACGCGCGCCCTGGCGCGGCTGGCGAGCGAGCCCGAGATCGCCCGAGTGCCCGAGGCGCTCCTGATCGAAATTGCCCGGTCCGCCGACGCGGAGGTGGCCTCTTGGTTCGATTATGACGCGGCCGCAAATGTGCTCACGCACAGTCTGCGAGTGCAGGCCGAAAAACTGCTCGCCGGCCCCGTGGCCGACGAACCGGCGCTGATTCACGGGACGTTTGACGCGGATATCACTCCGGTATTCCGGGCGCTTTGCGAAACCGACGAGCTCATGATCCTGGACGCGACGGTGGAGTCGCATCCGGTGGCTTGGTCCGGAGTCCTCGAGTGGCACCGCAAGAACGGGCGGCTGCGCGTAGGCGCTTTTGTGATCAAAGTAGGAAACCAACCGTTGGGCCTGCTGGGTCTGGCATTCAGTCACCGGCGGGCGCTTTCGACGGCGCAGGAGCATCTGATCCGGGCGCTCTCGAACCAGTTCGCCCTGGCGATGAAAGTCGTCCGGCTGGCCGATCAGGCGAGAGGTGCGGCTGTATTGGCCGAGCGCAACCGGATCGCGCGCGACCTGCATGACACGCTCGCGCAGGGGTTCACGGGCGTGCTCGCCCAACTGGGAGCGATGGAGGGCGCGTTGGAGACGGGCAGCCTCGGCGCGACCGTCCATTATCTCGAACGAGCGAGGGAGCTCGCCCGCTTCAGTCTGGCCGAGGCGCGCAGCAGCGTGCACGCCCTGCGACCCGAGACGAACGCGGCGCCGCTGGCCACGCGTCTGCGCCACATGCTCGCGGCCGTCACGCACGGCACGGGTTTGGAAACCTCGGTTCAGGAGGAGGGGCGGCCGGGTGTGCTCAATCCGGCGGGCGACTGGTGCGTGCACAAGTTCGTCCAGGAGGCGCTGGCCAACGCGGTGAAGCATTCCGGCGCGCGCCATTTCGGCGTCGAGCTGGCGTGGGGTGAGGAGTGTTCAGCCTGCGTGTGGGACGACGGGCGCGGATTTGATCCGGCAACCACGGTGCCCGGATTGGGTCTGCTCTCGATGCGCGAGCGCGCCGCCGAAGCCGGCGGCCGGCTGTTGAACGAGTCTCGGTCGGGCGCAGGCACGCGCCTTTGCCTCTTTCTGCCTTTGCCAAACTCAAATCCGGCCTGATGCACAAAACTTCCGAAGCCATAACCGTGCTGGTGGCGGACGACCATCCGGTTGTCCGCGAAGGCATCGCCGCGATGGTCGAGCAACAACCCGATTTGCGGGTGGTTGCCGAGTGTGCCAACGGGCAAGAGGCGCTGGCAGGCTGGCGGCGGCACCATCCGCAGGTCACGCTGCTGGATCTGGAAATGGGCGAGCACGGCGGGCTGGCGACCTTGCAGGCCATACGCCGGGAGGATCCGAGAGCGCGGGTGATTGTGCTGACGACCTACGATTTGGAGGAGGACATCTACCGCTGCGTACAGGCCGGGGCCTGCGCCTACCTGCTGAAGGATATACCGCGTCGTGAACTGCTTGATACGGTGCGGCGTGTGCATGCCGGGGCGAAGATTTTCCCGGCGGCCGTCAGCGCCAAGCTCGCCGAACGCCTGAACGGCGAGCAGCCCACGACGCGCGAGTCGGATGTGTTGCGACTGCTCGCCCAAGGCCTGGCCAACAAACAAATCGCCGACCAGCTCGGAGTGGCGGAAGCGACCGTCAAAACCCACGTCAATGCCCTGATGCAGAAGCTGGGCGCGGCGAGCCGGACGGAGGCGGTGACGCGCGCGTATGCGAAGGGTTGGCTACGGCGTTGAGTAGCGGCGAGGCGGGTGGGGGGGGCAGGCGAAAGCGCTCCGCGTTACCGTTACAGTAGGAAAGCTAAGGACAACGCACCCGGACGAAAGCGCTACGCGCTTCCGCTACCTCCGAGCGAAATCTGAACGCACCCTCCTCGCACTGGAAACGACCAGGAGCCAGGTGCGCCGATGTGGTCCTTGATACGGTAGACTGGTTTCCGACCGGGTTTAGCTCGGGGCCAATGACGGGGGCGGAAGAAAAAGAATGAGGACGTTCGCGGGCAGCTTTGCGGGTTTGGCGCTTTTTCAAAGCGGATTCCGCGATTGGGTTGGCCTCGTTCCGGATCAGGGTGTGGACACCTTGAGGCGGAGGAAGCGGCGGGAGCCGGCGGACGAAGCGGTTTGGTCGCGGACGGTGATGGTTTGGGTGGTAGTGCCGTCGACAAGTTGCCATTGCGGATCCACGTCGGCGGGGGCGCTGGACCAGGTGACGAGGTCGGCGCTGACCTCGGCGGTAACGGTGACATCGGTGGCGGCTTTGGACTTGGTGTAGGTGAGGGTGAGATGGTTGTTGTCGATCGCGGTGGCGTAGGGTGTCGAGTCGCTGGTCACTGGATCGGTGCCGAAGGAGTGCTCGAGTAGATTGGGCAGGCCATCGGCGTCGGGGTCGGCGAGGTCGGCGGCGGGGCCGGTGTTGGCGGTGGTGTTAAAGTGTTGATTTCGCCAGGCGTCTCTAGGTGTGAGCACGGTGAAGGTGACTTCGCTGGTGGAGGTGGCGGCGCTGTCGGTGGAGGTCAGGCGGAGGATGTAGGTGCCGGCGACCGGGAAGGTGGCGGTGGTGGCTGGGTCGGCGGCGTTGGCGAAGGTGACGGTGCCGGGGCCGCTCTGCTGGCTCCATTGGCTGACAAGGGCGAGGGGGCCGTCGGAGTCGGTGGCGGCGCCGGTGAGTGGCACGGTGGTGCCGAGGGCGACGGTTTGCGCGGGG
>CAIRBK010000025.1 GCA_903876795.1 uncultured Verrucomicrobiota bacterium | reverse complement strand
TAATGTTTATTGTGCGATTTTCCCGTAAATCGCTATATTTCAATAACTTATAGACTAAGCAGAAATTGAGCCTGGGGCAGATGGATGCATTAAAAATGCACCCCAAACACACAGTCCAGCCGTTTTATTTAAGCCAAAACGCCTCCGCGGCACAGAAATTGAACGGCAAGCAGTCCGCCGCTCCTGTCCGCCCCCGGAACTACTCCCCTTCGGAGTTCTCGGGCGCGTTGGCTGAAATGGGGATTTCCATTTGCGAAAAGGGCGTCCGCCTCCGGTGCGCGCTTCCGGCTTCGGACCCTCTGCACATTAAGCACCTGCCGGGGTTCTTGGGCCGCTACTACATCCCGGAGAGCGAGCTGTTCCGCCTCGCCGGCATAACGGATGCCATCGCGTGAGCCCCTACCAGGTCAACCCCGAGTTCGCCGCCCGCATCGCCGCTGCGCATCGCGAAAACGACCATAAAGCGGAAGTCCGCGACGCCTACGAACTGACGCGCATCCGTTGGAAAGTATCCAGCCAGCTCAAACAAGACGCCGCCCAGATCCAGGCGAAGAACGCAGACACATCGCACCCGACCCGCCTGGACGATTTGGCTATGGTTCAGAGTGGCGCGCTGGTTGAGTTGGCCGGTTGCGATGCGCTCCCCGAATTTTACGAAGCCGAAGAGCACAACCAACGGAACAGCGAATCAGACGCCGAGGGCCTCCGCCTGCGCGATTCCGAATTCGTTTTCTTCTGCAAAAACCGCGCCGGTGAAATAGTAGACGCGGAGGCCAAGGAAAAGGCGGACGCCGCCCAAAAGAAGATCGAATCCCAGACGATTAATTTCGCACTCGCGCTCGCCTCTCAAGGCATCCCGGCGTTTCTCCCCAAAAAGGCCCCGCGTGCCTCAATCGTCGACCCCATTAGTGAGCAACGCATCGACGTACCGCCCGTCCGCCGAATCAACTACCTGCCCGCCGTCGCCAAGATGCGCCGTGCGCCAATGGTTAAACACCTCACGGCGTGGGTCGAAAAGTTCCCCAAAACGAGAATGGCCACGTTTACCATTGGGAAACGCCGCCGATTGGACCGCACCGGCGAGATACGGGCGGGAATCTCGTTTATGAATCGTCGAATCTCGAATCTTAACGCGCATCCCCTGCTCAAAACTCACGGATGTCACCTTACGTTTCGGTCCGACGAATTGGGCTCGCTCAATCGTGCCTGTCCATTCCCCCGCGAAAAAGGAACCGAAAACGGCGTTATCTATGCGCACATCCACGCGCACGTATTTCTCCATTTCGACCACCAATTATCGCCGCGTCGATTCAAGCGATTCCTCCGCCGCATGTGGTCGCTTTGGGGCTACCATTGGGACTACGGCCGCAAAATAGCCGACCCCGTAGAGGCCTGCAAATACCCCGTCAAAGGCGCCGACGCCGAGGCACTCACGGACGCCGAACACGCGGCGCTTTATCGTGAACTTCGCCGAATGCACATGGTCCAGCCGCTCGGGGAGCTGCGCGAAACCATCGCCGCTCGCCATACCTCCGCGCTGAAGGGGCGCAACTGGCGAGATAAAGACAGGAACCTCACCCTAAAATTCCGCCCCGACTGGAACGCCCGCCCCCGCATGAGCCAAGAGGAGCGAGCCGCCCGCGAGGCCTACCGCGCCCGCATGGTGAAGCTCGGCCTACACGCTTTCTTCCAAGCCGCCGCCCTTTTGGGCGCGGCGAACTCGATGCTCTGCAAAGCCGCCAAGGTCCGCCGACAAATCTCGCCCGCGCTGATGACCGCCATCTGCACCCAGTCCCGCGTCCTGCAAAGCGCCGCCATAGCCATCCTCCGATTCAACCCGCGCCCGTGGGAGGAGCGCCGCATGGCCGGCATCCGCAAGGTCGCCGCAGCCGAGAAAGAGGCGCGGACCCAAGGACGCATCAATAACCGCGTCTGCGCCCGCTTAGGCCCCGCGCCCTACTTCGACCGCATCACCCGCCCTGCGCTGCTCGTGTGGAACTTCGACGGCGACTACTCAGCCCTCCGTCAACACGCGTTTGTGCGTGAATACGCGGAGGCCGTGCGCCCCTTGATTGAGCGGGCGGAGGCGGCGCTCCGCGCCGACCCGACCCAACATAGTGTTCACACCAGTCACTTAACTGCCACGCGTGCGCGAGGCGCGAGATTGGACCCCGGGGGCGTGCTTTTCGATCACGCCGAGGCCTGGACTCACCAAAACCCGACCGAACCAACCCCCTCCGACGCAGCTATTGCCGCCGGAATGGGAAAAAACTGACCCCGCACATGAGCAAAAAAACGCCATACCTCCCCTGCCGTGGCTTCGCATTGTTCGCCGTCGCCGGTTCCGTCGAGGTCCGCACGGTGAACGTCACCGCTTTTAATCCGCTTCTTGGAAGTGCCTCTGTGACTGAGAGCGTCAGGGGCGTAAACCACGTCCTGCCTCTGGCCCGCGTCGCCAGCGAGACGACCCTTGCCGCCAAGAAAGCGGCCTTTGCCCAAACCCTTTCCACGCCCGCCGACGAGCGGCCCAACCACACTGTGCCAGTGATGACCCCGGCGGGCGTGGAGAGTTAAAAATAAACGACCCGGAACACCGTTAAAAAAACGTCCATGAAAACCGCCAACGAAATCGAAGCCGCCCGCCTCTGCGACCTCACCGCCGAGGAAATCGCCCATGTCGCCCTCGGGCTTGCCCATAGCTTCGGCTGTGTGCTCAAAGGCCAAGTGGGGTCCTGTGTTTGGTATCTGCGGCCCGAATACTCCGGCACCGTTGCCCTGGACGCCCGGACCCTGACTGTCGCCGACGTGTGGCGCTCGGCCGAAAAGTTCGCCGCCTGAAAATTTCCCACCATGCCAGACGAAATCGACTCGATAACAACCCTACCGGCGAAGGCCTCGCCCATCGCTCCCGGCACGCCGGACCGCCACGGCGTCCCTTTCGACCCCGCCCGCCACATCCCCCGGCAAAACCCGCGCACCGGCCGCTGGATGCCCAAAGGCGGGCGGAAGCCGAATGCTGCCTCGCCCTCTTCGCCATCCACCTGTGGCTCGCCGGGGAGCACGGCCGCGACCCCTGCGGCCGCGCATTCCTCGCCCTCGTCGCCCTCCCCGGCCGGCTCCCCCGAGCCCGCGCCGTCGTTTGACGACATCGAGCGCGCGGCCGGTCCGGCATCGACGACTGCGGACGATACAGCCGCGCCCTTGGCGACTGCCGAGGGCGGCGAACCCGCGCTCAGCCCCGAGGCGACCGCCGAGCTGGGGGCGCGAGCCCTCTACGGCGTCACGGGTGCCCTGATCGGCGACCACAAAGCCGCCACCGCCACCGGCGCGGAGCACGCCAACATCAAAGCCGTCGCCGCCGCCTACGCCCGCGCCCGTGGCCTCAAGGTCATCGGCGGGCTCGCCGTGGCGTTGACCTTCGTGGCGTTCCTCCTGGACGACAAACGCCGGGAAACCGTCCTCGAACGTGTGAAGGCGCTCTTGCGCAAAAAAACCGCCGCCGCGCCGGAAAGCCCCCTGGTGGAGATCGCCGCCTCGGCTCCGCCGGTTGCCGAGCCGCCGCCCTCGCCCGCCGCCGCACCCGCCGCGCCGATCAACGCGCCCGAAGGCATGAAATACTAACCCTTATCCCCGCAAAAAATGGACACCCATATCATCCCCCCGGCCCCCGCGTCGGACCTTAACTTTTACGTGAGCCTCTCCGCATCCGCCTGGGTGTGGATTGCGGCCGCGTTGGCCTTCCTCGGCTTCGTCGGCATCCTCGCCGCCTGGCTGGCCGGCAGGAACAAACCCGAAAAAGCTGCTGAGGTCAAAAAGTGAGCACCGCGCCTGTTCGCAACATCCGCGCCGCCTTCATGGGCGGGAGTGAATCGGGAAAGAGTTTCCTCGTGTCGGGCTACGTGCGCGGTCAGTGGCGTATCCACAACCGCCGCGCCATCGTTTTTGACCCGTGGTGCAAAGAGAAAAAGCGCACGGATTGGGGGGCTGGCGCTTGGGTCACGGACAACTTTTCCCGCTGGAAGCTCGCCGCCACTACCGGCCCGAAAGGCTGTGTCGTCGTCTGGGATGAAGGCACGAGCTACGGCGGCCGTGACCGTGAAAACGTGGAGATTTTTACCGCGATCCGGCACTGTCACCCGGTGTTCTTCTTCATCGGGCACCGCTTCGACGCCATGCTGCCGGTCATGCGGGGCTCGTTGACCGATGTTTTCCTCGCCCGTTGCCGCAGCGGGGATGCCGAAGAATGGGCTGACGCCTTCACCGACGACGACATCATGCAGGCCTGCGATTTGGCCCAGTACGAGTTCCTGCACAAGCGGGCCTTTCAAGCCATCCGCCGCGTGCGCCACACCCCCGCCGAAATCACCAACGGCCTCGTTTTATGAATGAAAACATCTTATACATTTCAGGCAGCACCCCCGACGGCACTCCACTGGTCGGTGGGGTCTGGACGCTGCGCGATCAAGAAGGCTTTCCTTTGGAGCTGTCACACCTTTTCTGCCGAGATCAGGGATGGGCTGTGGATTGGGCGGAGGCTATGGCTGACGCCAGCCGGTCAAACAACCTTCTGGCGCTTATGAAGGCCGTTGAGACCTTCCTGCCTGAGAACGAGGTGACGAACCTCAAACTTGGCTTCGTGCGCATGGCGCGTAGGGGAAAGAGCTTCGACGAAGTGGTCGCCGAGAAGCGGGCAAACGGCCGAAAGCTGAACGCTGTGGCCAGAAAATACGCCCAACTCCCCGCCGAAGTCGCGCCATGAAAATCCAGACCGCCCATTTTCTACAGGAGCACTTCGAAGCGAGCTTCAGCGACTACCTAAGCGGCAACACCGCCGAGGTCATCGCCCGCCTCAGGGCGTGCATTGCACAAATTGAAATCGATAAAAAAATGATCACCGCTAACCCCCCTTCGCCGGAGGCGCTCTCCCGCGAGTGTGCAGCCCTCCGCCGTGCGCTCAAACAAGCCCGAGCATGGGGAGTAAATTCAGAAGGGTTCTCGGCGGAGCAATCACGCAAGCTCGCCGAGTGGATCGACGCGGGAATGGTTGGCACGCCGCCGCCGATCCCCGACTACTATCCGCCGTCTCCGATCTTGGATAACCCCCCAGTTGAGCCGCCGTCAGGTCGGCTCTAACGGCCGTTCGGCTTATTGTTTGACCTGTGAGCACGGTTGAACACTTTTGAGGCATGGCAACCGTCCAACTACGCACCCGCATCGATAGCGACCTCAAGCGCAAGAGCGATGCCGTCCTTAAAAAACTCGGCCTGGACTCGGCCGCGTTTGTTTCGATGTCGCTCTCACAGCTCGTCAACCGGCGCGGCTTGCCCTTTGCGGTCACTGAGTCCGACGAAGACTATTTTACCGCCGAATACGGGCTCACCGCCGCCGATAAGGTGAAGGCCGGCCGCCGCCTGAAACGTGAGAGCGCCCGCGCCCGCCGCTCTGGCACCCTGCGCGAGATCACGACCGCCGCCGATCTCGCCCCGTGAAGAAACTCGCCACGCCGCGCTTCCTCATAGGTGTGCCGCCCGCCCGCCATGACGAGGTGCTCGCCGTCATGGCGGCCGCCCTCGTGTCTTTTGGCCAGCCACACCTTCACGCGGGTCTGGGCCTTCGCCGCATCCCGCCCTTTATGGAGTGCCGTTGCGGGCTCGATTTGCGTCTCGTTTTCCAGCGCGAGGGGGATGCGCTCGTGTTCCACCTGTGCGGCACACATGACCAGGTGAAGGCCTTTCTGAAGAACCGCCGGTAAACCTCACCACGCCACTCC